>QCKH01000004.1 GCA_003215475.1 Prochlorococcus sp. AG-409-L21 | reverse complement strand
AGGATGATATGTCTAAATTATTACATCAATACCTAGAAGTGAAAAAAGATGTAGGTTTAAATAAAGGGGATAAGGATACTGTGTTAGTTCATGGTAATAAAGTATTTATGCCTTCAGAAAAAAAAGTAATTATGTTACCTATAAAAGAGCTTAAAGACCATAAAAATATAAAGATAGGACAAAGAATTACAATTGGTGTGGAGGATAAAGTGATGACAGGAAAAGTTATAAATAAAAATAATCAACATATTATTATAGATTTTAATAATGTTTTGTCAGATAAAATAATGACTATAGAATTAGAAGTTACTAATGTTTCTTAACCTTATACATACTAAAGTTTAATGAAAATGAGTTTAAAAGATAATAAAAAATTTAAGGTTAACTATAAAGTTAGCGTAAATGGTAATGTTTTAGAAGAAAAAAAATCTTTCACTTTAATATTAGATGACCCACTTAATTTAGTAGGGGTTAATATTTTATTAACTGAAATTAATGAAAGTAATTATGAAAAAGGTTATAAACAACAATTGAGTATACCTCCTTCATTAGCATATGGTGAAAAAATAGAAAAATTAATAGGTTCAATACCCAATAAATTCCTTAAGGGGGGTAAAATAAATGACCTTATTAATATTAAGTTAAGTGACGGAACAACTAAAAGAGGTAAAATAATAGAAATCCAACCAGAATTTTATGTGGTAGATTGTAATCACCCCTTAGCCGGTGAAACTTTAGATGTAGATATTGAAATAGTAGATATTATATAAAAAAAACCCTCTAAAAGAGGGTTTTATGTTATAATCTATTTTATTTTTATTCTAATCAGTTAATAACTGTTTATTATCCCCTATTTTATTTTCTAAACTATCTAATCGATGATTACATTCCACATCTCTTTTAGATAATTTTTCATATAATCTATCAACTCTACTATCAATAGTTCGCATTATGTCCTCGAAATTTCTTTCCATTTCTTCCTGCATTTTTTCATGACTTCTCCATAAGTCTTTTTCTACACTTTCTAATTCTCTCCGTATATTTTCTTCCCTACTATCTATTATATTATGTAATATTTCAATTTCTTTTTCAAAACTTACTCTATCTTTTTTTACTACTTCTACATCAACTTTACCTTTTAATTTATTAAAAACGATCACAATCCCTAATACGATTCCAACCACTAATAACGTAGATAAAACTGATACTGTTACTAAAATTGTTTCCATAATTTTTGTTTTTTTTAATTTATTTTGTTATTATAGATTATAACAACTACCAATATAATTCAGGATGATGCTAAAGTCAATCTTTATTTATTTCTCTTATTAAGATTCTTTTAACTATAGGAAGAAAAGTATTATCAAAAGGAATTTCTTTTTTAATATATGCACCATATGTCATCATAGGGATGTCATCTCTATTATTAATGTATTCTTTTTTGATATTTTCTTGACTGCTAAATTTAGATATATTTTGTGTAGTAATTTGAGTTGTCTTTAACATTTTATATTTATTACCTTCTAATATTAAACTATCCATTTTGTATTTATATACAACACTATGTTTAGTAGTGAGAATAAGATATCCTTCTTCTTTTTTTTCAGTTATGATTCCTACCTCTTTAAAGTGAATATCTTTTTCTATTTGATCACAAATTTTTCTTCCTTCCTCTATAGTACCTTTTATTCTACGAAGAGCATAATTAATTAATTTTTCTATCTCACTAAAAGTTTTATCCTCAATTGTAGTATAAATTAACTCCATATTTTTAAAATCTATGGATGTAAGTTCTTTGGGTGTCAATTTATCTTTCTGATCTAATAAACCTTTAAGTGAACGAAATTCTTCAATACAATCAGATAAAAAAGGATAAATTTTTTTATCCTTAAAATTTTGATTTACAAATTGTAAGTATGCTAGTAATACATACTTTTTATATTCAAAATCAGTATTATGTTTAGTTAACCAGTCCTTATCTAATTTCTCCATATAATATAAATATGGAGAAATATTTTAGACATATTGAGGTATTCTACTAGATTTCCATAAATTATATTCTCTAGTTGTTATTTCACCATTTTTAAGTACTGTTTTATTACCATCTTTATATGGTAAAACATGATCTACTACATATTTTTCACCATCCATAACATCTATCAATGATACATATTTATGTGTTTCACTACACTGAGTATTGAATGTTTCATCCTCAACATCTCCATTAATCCTAACCATCCCATTAGAACTTACCCATAAATTAACTTTGTCTGAAAAACTAAATGTTCGTTTACTATCTTTTTGTATAGTTAAATCCTCTAAAAAAGGAACTATGTCTAATAAAATTTTATCTATTCTAATCTCAATGTTTGATGCCACTAACCTACATAAATCACCCCAAGTTTTTTGTTCTCCATTGACTAAGTATAATGCTCTTTTTTCATTTTTTCTTAGTGTTTCTTGTTGGTGGTATACTTCTAAGAATTTATTGTGTTTACCTTTTTTTATAGTTACATTATGTTCATTTAAATAACACAATAATGTATATAAATTATAAACAAAGGACTTATCTAATTTTTTCTTATTAGGGTGACTTTTTAATATTTTACCCCATTCATTTATCACTTTTTTAAACTCTACTAAATCCGCAGTTTCTTTTTTATACATTGTGTCCCAAGAATCTTGTGCCCCTCCTCTTTTGTTAGTTTGGTAGAATAGTAACATCACTAATAATTCATCGTCATACATTCTACTTTTTTTAACACTTATTTTCTCTGTTATTGAATCAAATTTAGTGGAGAATTCTCTAATAGTATCTGCCACTACTGAATTAATACAATTTCGTTGCTCTTGTCTATTCCATGGTTGTCCCTGATTAACTTTAATACCTAATTCATGCATTTGCAAAAGTGACATTGAACTATAGGTTGTAACAGATAATTTTTTCTTTAAGAATAAACTTTTGTCTTTATCATGAGAATACTTAACGTCAATATCCCCATTTTTATACTTAGTAATAGTCTGACTCCTGTTGTTCCCATCGATTGAAATATACTCATAACCTTTATCCAATAAACCCTTAAAATATTCACCATCTTTATGTCTATTTTTTTGTAACGCTATATGATAACTAGCACCAATATTAACTAAAATAATAGAGTGTGATACCATATTTTTATAAATGGAGTCAATAAAATTTTTCTGATTTTCTTTATTCCAAGAATTACGTCTTTGATATCTAGGATCAATATAAATTTTTTTGTTTTCTATCTTACATATTATATCTTCTATATAATCTTTCTCAGTAGTAAACTGTACTTCGTCAGCCATATCTATGACTATTTCATTTTTTGTTTTGTTTGACATAACTTCATTTTTAATTTATACAAAAATATAAAAAATTTTTAACTTATCCAAAAGATATAGTAAAAATTATTATACTAATTCTTCTACTATACCAATAATTTCACTAAAAACTAATACAGAAGCCGCAACAAATAAATCAAAAGGTATTAATATATACCCAATAATTCTAATACCACTTTTAATAAATGATATTATTTGGTGCCACTTTTGATTAGGCATTTTTTCTATATTCTTGTCTTTTTTATATAAATCGTCCATAGGTATTACTTTTGGTGTTAATGGATTTTTTTTACCGACTAGTTCTTCATAATAAGGGTTTAATTCCCCGGTATGAGGATCGTGTGTTGGAATATCTTTTTTCATTTTTTTATTATTTTAAAAATTTACTATATGCCATCTGATGGGCTTCTACATAATTATAACCTTCATTAAGGTATTTTTCTGCTAATAACTTAACTTCTATTTCTACACCTATTTTACTGGCGTCACGTAATATTAATGTTACGTGATCGTAATCTATTTGAGTAGGGGTTAACTTGTCTTTCATTTTCTAATTACTTAAAACTGCTTTTATTGTTTTATGTGATTTATACCCAAATAATTGGAAATCTTCTACCACAAATTCTTTTAAATTTTTGTTATATTCACCATCTCTATAATCTAAACACAAACTAGGTAAAGGAAATGAATTTCTACTTAACTGTTCTTTTGCTTGTTCTATATGATTTTTATATAGATGTACATCACCCAAATTACCAATTAATTGTAAAGGTATCATTTTAACTTCTTTGGCAATTATTTCTAATAAAAGACCGTAAGACGCAATATTAAAAGGTAAACCCAAAAATGTGTCTACTGATCTTTGATTCCATAACAATGATATTCCTTTTTTAGGTACTCTCAAACTATCCATATGTATATGATGATAATCTAGCGATTTATTTAATGCCTTACTGTGTGTATTAAAATAATCTATTCTTTCATCTAAATTTAAATCCCTAGTATAAAGTTGGAATCCATAATGACATGGTGGTAAAGTCATCTTGTCTAAATCTGAAACATTCCACGCATTAACCATTAATCTTCTACTATCTGGAGTATTATTAATTTCTCTAATAATATAGTCTATTTGATCGATACCTCCCCAGTCTCTCCATTGTTTACCATAAATAGGCCCCAATTCTCCATCATCTCTCCCACTCTTTTTATAGTCTCCATCCCAAATATGACAATCATTCTCATGTAAAAATTTAATATTAGTATCTCCTCTAAGAAACCATAATAATTCGGTCACAATTTGTTTCCAAGCCATCTTTTTAGTAGTGAGTAAGGGAAACCCTTCTTGCATATTATGTCGTATAGTATAACCAAAAATAGATTTAGTACCCGTTCCTGTCCTGTCTTTTTTGGTTGCACCATATTCTAATATAGTACGAAGTAAATCTTTATATTGTTTATCTAAAGTATTCATTTAATATTCATCAATTTTAACTTCTACTGTTTCTACAACCATTTTATAAAGAGTCACATCATTATCTTTACACCATTTAATAAATTTTTCATTGGTAACCTTTGATAAGGTACTACCAAATACTTTTCTAAATAGTGGCAAGTAACTTACTGGTAAGTTATAGATTTTTCTGTTACAACTCCCACTATGACTAGTGGTTTGAATAGGTATATATTTTTCCATATTTTTAATTTTTCCAAAAAACTTGTATAGTAATTAATATAAAACATAATAATAAAGAAATAAATGTTTTAGTTGATATTCCTTCATTAAAAAAATAACTTACCAATATAGTATATACTATTATACCAACACCAAAACCTATAAATCTAACCGGCCATAATAACCCACCAAAAGCAGCTACACTATATTTAGTTGCCCAAAGGTACGCAAAAGATAAAGGTATACCAATAAGTGCCATTACCCATTCATTATCTTTAACCCACTTCCAAATAAACTGTCCGTTTAATTGAAACCATGTGATTAATTGTGCAATAAAAAACATTAATACCCCTATACCTAATAACTTATAATTCATATTTGCTTTTTTGTAATTTTAACATCTCTTGTGTTACTTCTTTTTTATTTAAATATGATAAGGGATCAGGTAATATATGTGACCAAACTTCAAAAGTATCCACACCATCACCATATAGCCCAGCACCACCACCTACAATAGAAATCCATTCTTCACCTACATTACCATCAAAATACATACTACTCGCAACTGCATTAGGTATTACACCATGTGGTTCAAAATTTAAATCATCAAAGATTTTAACACCTAAAATATTGGCAGCCTCTTTTTCAGAGAATCCCATTACTTCAGTTAATTCCTCATATGCATCCATTGCATTTTTATTGTTTATGTTGGTAATAATCGATTTTGGTATTTCCATATTGGTAAATATAAAAAAAAATATACGGAAAAACAAATTATTTTTATAAATAATCGGAATTTTTTAATTCCTCGGTAGTAGGATAACCTATCACTTTTTCACATATATTACATATTTTTAAGACACTTTTACTATTATCGTCATATTTTAACACTACGTTTGGGTGGTCGCACTGTCCTTGAATTTTATTTAATTCTTCTTCTAATGTTTTTATTTGAGATTTTATCTCATTAACATTATGTTTAATATTTTCCATGATTTATTTAATGTGAAATACCTTCTTCTTTATAGATTTTAGATATTCTCTTTCTAGCATAATCACAAAATTTCTCAACTAAATCAATACCAATATATTGACGGTTCATTTTAGAAGATGCATAGGGGGTTGTACCTGTTCCTGAAAAGTTGTCTAAAACAACTTCGTTTTCTTTGGAATATAAATCTATGAAGAAGGATGCAAAGTCAGTAGAGAATGTTGCTTCATGTCCCTCCACTTTACCATCGTTATTCCGTGCCTCAATAAAATTATAATAATTATTATAATATTTTTGTCCTGTTCTTGACACTGACGAAACTGTTTTATTGGCTTTAAAGTAAGGTGTTTTTGCAAAGATGTACACCATTTCTACTATTCTAGTAACTCTATTAGGGTGTCCAGATACTGGCATTGCTGATTTCTTTTTCCACGCAAAAGTATCATATACCCTAAAATCCGTATGTTTAAATACTTCATTAATCAAAAAATAAGGTAAAGAAGGGTTAAATGTAGTATAACTAAAATTAAAAACTATTACACCATCTTTTTTTAATATTCTTTCATACTGTTTAAAATTTTCTACAATCCACTCTAAATAATCATCTACTGATTGGTTGTCTTTAATTTGATCTTTAGCACCTGGATATTTATGGTTATCTTGTCTTATAGACGCTAAATAAGGTGGGGAAGTAAGTATTAAATCAATAGATTCTTCATTAATCTTTTTCATTGTTTCTACTGTATCACCACAATAAATTTTATTAGTGTCTAAACCTACATTACTATTAGGGGTATATTTAGTGGGGTATTTTTGTAATAAAGAAGGTTGTTCTTCTTTCATATCTTCTTCTATTTTTACCACATCTACTATGAGATCTTCAAACAAGAGATATTGTCCACTATTAACAGTCTTTCTTTTTGGTCTTTTCATAAAACATTAATTTTGGTGTTTATTTGCTTACTTTTTTGTTCTTAACACCTATTACTAAATTTTTTTCTTCTACTTCTACATTTTTATTCATTGTGAACCAACTATCTTCGTATTGTGTTCTTGAATCTTCAATAACCTCATAAATTGGGTCAACATCTAACAAATATAAACGTTTTTTAGTTTGATCTGATAATATATCATTATTTTCAATTAAAAAACTTTTAATTTCTTCTATATCATTAGTGATATAATCCATAAAATCTTTGTGGTCTTTACCTATAAATGCAGGAGTACAATTTCTAAAATCATCCATTTCAAAAATCAACTCTTGTGTGGTTTGAGTTATATTAAATGTTTCTATTTTTTTTATACCTATTTTCATAATTACTCATACGTTAATAAATATAGTTAATTTATATTGATATATCAACTATTTTAAAATTGTGACAAAAGTATGACATTTATCATATTTCTTTAATTAATATTTTTACATCATGTGGTGCCGTTTCATCACCCCCAAAATAGGGGTATAACTTATATTTTTTACGTTTTTTATTACAATTTCTACTTATAGTTTTGGTAACACCGTCTACTGATATAATATAATCACTATCAGTTATTTCTAATTCTAAGTTAATAATTTCATTGATTTCAACATCTTTAATCTTTGCGAAATAGAAATCACCATTTTCGTGTTGGAACCAGTGTATCTCTAAATTATCATTCAACCATCTCCACCCAAATCTTATAGAGTTCTCCATATGGTTAGTACCACAATCACTGACCCCCCATAATTTATTTACATCATATTGGTTGAGTGTATCTTGAGTTTGATAAATTGCGGACTCATCAAAGATTACCTCTAATTTAAATTTGTTTTCTTTGGTAGTACAATATCTATAACCCGATCTGTGTTTATCTTTTTTAATAGTGTAAATCCTAAAACCATTTTCATCAATCTTTTTACACCCAAATAAAGTTCCTAAAAAACACATATATAACATTAATTTATTCATAGATAATCATGCCTAAACATATCCAATTGCATCCCAACACATGGGGTTTCAATTACATTGTCACCATAATTCATTATTAATAATTCTTCACCCATATTTTGTTTAACACCACTTTTAGCTGCAGCTGCTTTAGCAAATTCCTTTTTCTCCCAAACATATTCATGTTTAGGAAACCATTTTCTCAATAATTCAAAATCATAATAACTTAAAGAAAACAACCCTTTCATATCTTTTAAACAATCTGCCAATCTTTCGTGATCAGCCCTATCAAAATCATGATTAGAATAATAATTTTCTGTTTTCCAATACGGAGGATCAACATAAAAATATGTTTTAGTTGAGTCGTATTTTTCAATAACTTCTTGAAAATCCATATTTTCTACAAAAGTAATTTTATCAAAATGTTCTCTATATTTAGGATTTTTTAATTTATCCATAAAAATTAAAACTTTACATCTATATTTACCTTTATAATCAGTATATGAAGAAGTTTCTGGTTTAGAACCAGAAAATATCTGTGTTAAAACATATACATATTTAGCAGCAATCTCAAATTTATTTTCTTCAGTAATTTCAAACTCAGTGTGAAAAATTTCTTGTTGGTATTCCTTAAACATCTCTTCATACTCTTTAGGGGTATTTTCTACACCTAATTGTTGACACGGGTACTTAGATAATTCATTCCATAACCTATCATATTCCAGACTACATTTAAAAAGATTAGCATTAAGCCCATTAAAATCATTATATACTACAGTTTTTAAATTAGGGTATTTGGTTAAGTCCATATTAAAGAATACCCAAAACATCCCACCAAATGTCTCCACATATGTTTCGATGTCACGTGGGATAAAAGGTATAATCCATTTACCAATTCGGGCTTTACCACCAATATAACTAATCATTTTTTTATTTTAAAATTAATAAAAGTTTGTAAGAATGTCAAGTTTTTAATGACATTATTTTTAAATATAGGATTATTTTTCCAATTTTTCAATTATTTCATCAATAATTCCATATTCTAATGCTTCAGTAGAATCTAACCACTGATCTCTACTAGCAAATTTTAATACTTCTTTTGGTTTTTTATTACAATATTTACCCAATAATTCAAATAATAAAGTATTATATTTTTCAGCTTCTGCTAAAGATATTCTAATATCTTGTATGTTACCTTGTGCACCTGACGAAACTTGATGTAACATAACTCTACTATTTTTAAGTGAGAATCTTTTCCCTTTTGTACCTGCACCCAGTAAGATAGACCCCATAGACGCTGCCATCCCTGTATTAATAGTTATTATATCTGATGCAACATAATTCATAACATCTACCATTGATAATCCTGATTTTACACTTCCACCTGGGCTATCCACATGCATTGTAATGTCCTTTACTTGTACATTATCTAAAAACATTAATTGTGCTTGTACGACAGTAGACATATTATCGTTAACAGGTCCAGCAACCCATAGAATTCTGTCCATCATTAATCTAGAAAAAATATCCATTTGTGTAACTCTCATTTCTCTTTCTTCAAGAATATATGGCGTTAGTGCAGCATTATGAGAATAAATTCTATCTTGTAATTTTTCCCAATAATGAAATTGCAACCCAGTCACACCTAAATGTTTTGTTGCATAATCTTTAAATTCACTGTAATAATCAAAATTTATCATAATTTTTTAATTTTATTTTTTTTAGTTATTAATAATTATTACCACTTACGGTAACCTCAAATTCATTACTTCTCCGATACTCAGGATTAGTTTTACCTATTTCATACCACGAATCTTCCCCCTTATTTCTACTATCATACATTATATCCATCATCGGGTATATTAAACTATCTAATGATTCAATATTATCTTCAGACAGTATTTTTTTATTTTCTTCCACAAAATCCTCTAACCAATCTACTTCTTCATATAAATAATCCATAAATTCTTCTTCAGTACTACCTTTAAAAGGGGGGTTACATTTTTTAAATTCCTCCACATTTAATTTAACTGGTGCGGATGCGTCAGTACAAATATAAGTTTCTACTTTTCTTATTTCAATTTCCATCTTTAAAATATTTTTTCAGTATTTCTAATTTTTTTAATATTATCTATTATAAAAACATCCATTTTATTTTCCATTATAGGAAATAGTACATCTTCCCATAAACCTAAATTATATGTGTGTGTAGTTTTGTTGGTTTCATCAAAGAATCTAACCATTAAATGTCCTAATGGTGCAATATATATTTCCTCAAGTGTTCTATTTTCCCCATCAACATTTAAGTTAGGGTAAGATTGATAACTGTTTTTCATTTAATATAATTTAAACTTTAAAAAATTCTTTTACATATTCTAAAATAGATCTATTAGGTCTCACAAAACCAATATCATCTTTATTATCTTCTTTTACTTTAAAAACAATACAAAGTCTATTATAACCATCAAAAATAGTCCCATATTCACCTCTATTAATAACCCACTTAAATTCTAATTGAGTATGTGGTATGAAACCATCTTTACAGTATATACCTCTATTAGAATGGGTGATACTATCTAAGATTATTGAATTGTATCTTTTCCACCAATCAGTCTCCATTAAATTTTCAATAAAGGTATTATACTCTGTTGAATCATCAAAATTATCATAATACGGATGTCCTTTACCCCACTTACTTCTACTAGGTGACACTTTAATGATAGGTTCGGAATAAAGTCTATATTTCTTTAATTGATTTAAAGTATATTTTTTTATTTCATATAGGTTACCTTCATCATCTATAGCATCACACTTAACAAACTTTGATTCACTTAGGATAGGTTTAAATTTATTAGGACATTTATTTAAACTACATAGTTTATCAATATTACTTTTACCTTCCCCTGTCCAATAGAGTCTAGGTCTTTTCATATGTCTACTTAAACCATGTAAATTACAAACGTACTCTTCGAAATTCTCTGTATTATTCATATATTTATGTATTTAAAACGGTTTCTACTTTATTAAATGAAGAAATGGTTTCACTAATTAACTTAGTAATTTTATAGGGGTCAGCATTAGATGCTGGTCTCCTATCTTCCAAATACCCCTTCCAATCATCATTTACAACACCCACCGGTATCCTAATTGAGGATCCTCTATCTGAAATCCCATAACTAAAATCTTTTATATCTGCAGTTTCATATTCACCTGTTAGTCTTAATTCATTAGATGAACCATAGTTATCTATAAATTCTGCATGTCTACTTCTTAACTTTTCACATATACCTCTAAATAATTCTTCTCCACCATTATCTCTCATTTCAGTATTAGAAAAATTGGTGTGTAGTCCACTACCATTCCAATCACCTAATACAGGTTTAGGGTGAAATTCTACATGTACACTGTATTTTTCACATATGCGGTGTAATAGATATCTACTTAACCATAAATCATCCGCTGCTCGTTTATTTCCTTTACCTAATAATTGGTATTCCCATTGACCTAATAAAACTTCTGCATTGATTCCGGTTAGTTTTAACCCCGCAGATAAACACGTATCTAAATGTTCTTCTGCAATTTCTCTACCATTTACATTTCTAGTACCTACAGAACAATAATACATTCCTTGTGGATCAGGATTCCCATCTTTAGGGAAACCTAGTGGTTTACCATTTTTAATTAATGTATATTCTTGTTCAAAACCAAACCATACATTAACATCTTCGTTAATAAGATGTCGGGTATTAGATATATGGGGAGTACCATCTGGATTTAAAACTTCACACATAACTAAAAATGCTTGTTTTCTTTTAGGATCGGCAACCACCCTTACTGGTTTTAATAAACAATCTGAATAGTTTCCTTCTGCTTGTTGAGTGGAAGACCCATCAAATGACCATATAGGTAATTCTTCAGGACACGGCCCATTTTCTCTTAATACATTATATTTGGGGTCTTTATTGGGATCAAAATCCCACACTTTTGTCTTACTTCTTAGATTAGATTCTGGTTTATAACCGTCTAACCAAATGTATTCTAATTTTACTAACATTAATTTAAATTTTATTTTTTTGTTTTATTCCACCAATCTAATTTTTTTAATCTACGATATATACCATAAGGTTGTAAAGTAATACCGATTAAAAATCCCCACATTGTTAAATGTACTAATACTACCGGAAACAATGGAATCCACCCACCATAATATTCTTCCATAATCAGTGGTGTTGCATAAATAATCTGAATTATCCCATATATTGTCCCTATTAGTTTGAATATCCCCCTGCCATTATTAAAATAATGATCGGTAAACACCCAGTGTAAATAATTTTTTGGTTCTTTTTTTTCTTCCATTTTACTTTTCCTTTCTTTTAGTGGAGGATATCGGAGTCGAACCGATGACCTCCTGCGTGCAAGGCAGGCGCTCTAGCCAGCTGAGCTAATCCCCCATATCATATAAATATTAGAGTTATCCATATTCTATGCGGTTACCTTACTTTTTTTAGCAGATTGTTTAGCCGCATCTTCTTGAATCTTTTTTTGTTCTTGTAAAGTTTTTATACTCTCACAAATACTAATATAATCATCTATACTATATTGTCGTAAAACACCACTAAAGGTGGTTATATCTGGTTTACTAATAGTTAATTTGTCACTCTCTAAATTATAAACTATTTGTGCTAATAAATCTTTAATTACATAATCTTTTTGCGTATCCTGTAATTGATCAAAAATAGGTTCATTAATTTGTATAATAACATCGTAATCTGTCATAAATTTAACGATGTCTTGTGCTTTAGTAACTTGACCAAAACAATCTTTTAATCCTTCATTGGATAAAATTTTGATATTAACAAATCCGGGAATACCACTATTGTTAATATGTTTATTGAATACTTCTTTTGTTTCTTCGTATACTTCTTGAAATTTTGCCATAACTATTTTGTTTATTTTTTACTATTTTACTAATTTTATTTTATATTATCAAATATTTAAAGACTGAATTATTTTTTTATTTTCTTCGTCTATGTTTTTAGGGATATCTAACCATACTTCAACCATCATATCACCAGTATATTTATCTTTAGTTATTCCTTTTTTAGGTACTCTTAAAATATGTCCGATTTCAGTACCTTCTTTTATATTTATTCTAATTTTACCATCTAAGGTATCTAATTCGTAAGGTGTTCCTAAAACTAAATCTTTATATTTTAATTTTATTCTTTGGTATATATCTTGATTTTTTCTTGTAAATGTATCATGAGGTATTTCAATAATATTAATGATTAAATCCCCATTTAACCCACCTTTAATCGCATTACCCTTAGTTTTTATTATTAAATTCTCTCCTTCCATCACACCTGTGGGTATATCGAATTCGACAGTTTCTTCGGTTAAATTAACCCCGTTACCTGTACATTTTTTACACGGATCAGTAATTATTTTACCTTCACCCATACATGTAGGACATAGTACGGTATTTTGGATTCTGCCAAACGGAGTATTACTAATCCTAGTAATTTGTCCAGTACCCCCACAACTCTGACACATACTGGATTTACCTCCGGTTCCTTCGCAGGTCCCACAAAAATCATTTCTCCTATATTTTATTTTTTTATGAATCCCATTAAATACATCTTCTAAAGTTAACTTTAAATTAATTCTAATATCTGTTCCTCTAACCACTCTTTTTTTCCTCCTACCTGAATTGAAGGGGTTATCATCTGCACCGAAAAAAGAATTAAAAATATCTCCCATATCAAACCCACCATTACTGAAAGGGTTTCCACGTCTACCTTCTGCATGTCCAAACATATCGTAATTTTTCTTTTTATCGGGATTGGATAGTACATCATATGCTTCCGCCACAGATTTAAACTTTTCTTCTGCTTGTGCATTATCAGGGTTTAAGTCTGGATGGTATTTTTTAGATAAATTTCTATACGCCTTTTTTATCTCTTTTTCACTAGAGTTTTTGGTTACACCTAATACGTTATAATAATCTTTACTCATCTTTATTTGACGTTAATATTTATTTATTATAAAAAATAAGTATTTTTTATATAAAAATAAAGTAATGCAGTATAGAATTATTATATCTTGTAATAATAAAAAGAAAAAAGTAGTTTTTAAAAACAATGATTTATCATTTATAACTAAAAAATACTTTAAATTAAAGGATAATAACAAAGTATTATGTCCTGTAGAACATATTGCATATAAAAAAGTTAAACCAGTTAAATATGAAATCATTTTAATGAAATTGCGTGAAAAAAATGATACACCATTTATTGATCGTGATGAGTTTGGGAGGACGACAGAAATTGAAGATAAAAATAAAAAATGGACAATACTTTATAAAGATGATTATTTCTACGAAGAGAAATTTACTTTATTTAACTATAAACAAAGACTAACAACTATTGAGATAATCAAAAATATATTATTAAAAAATAATAAAACTATTTTAGTCAAACAAGTTAATTATATTAACAATAAAGTATTAATCCACCAAAACAATGATTTTGACATTATTACTTGCAAATGTGTTAAGGATGCGGAAAGACTTTATAACACTTTATATGAATTTTATAACTCCAATAAACTTAAAAATATTATCTTTACAGGTAAAATATCTAAGAATAAAAATCAAGTTTATAAATCTATACAAGAAAAAACTGGGTGGGATGAGTTTAAAATGTACCGAACTAAGAGTCGTCCCTAACCTCCATTACCTGAAATTTGTTTTCTAACTCCTTAACCAAAGTATCTATTTTAGTAAATTCGTCCTCATCTTCTATATATAATGGATTAATACATACTATTTTTTCTTCACTATCGGTGGGCATAAAGAATAACCTTACATTATCTCCTCGATCTTCCAAATATAACCTAACATTATCACCATATTGTTTAATGAGTTCTGGATTAGCAAAAGTTCCCCTATCTAAATAAAATACTAAAAATAATGGTTTATCTACAGAGTCTTCCCCCTCTTTAAATTTTTCTAATGAAATATAACTAATGTCTTCATCTCCAATATTATATTTACCACTTAATTCTTCTTCTTTTTTTAATCTATCTTCTTCACCATACACATCATAACACTCTAAAGAATTATCGTTATGGTCTAATAAATACACTAAATACGATCTCTTACCGTTTTTAAGTGAATAATTTTTAGTTAATATTTTCATTACATTTCATTATATTGTTTTGTTATTATAATATAATATTAGTCATTTTTTTTAACAGTGTAAATGTTTATATGAATTTTTTAACCGATTCGGTAATTAAATTTTTTGGGGGTAGTCCGCTTTGTCTCCACACTATTTCACCTTCTTTAAATAAAATAAGAGTAGGTACACTTCTAATACCATATTGTTTTGCAGCTTCTCTATTTTTATCAATATCTACTTTTATAATTTTTGCGTCACTCCCTAAGTCAGTGGCAACTTGTTCTAATAATGGTGACATCATTTTACAAGGTCCACACCAGGTTGCATAAAAGTCTACTAGTGTTGGTTTTTCGGAATTAATTAGTTCATCAAATTTTGCCATAATATTTTTATTATTAAATATACTAAAGTTATGATAAAAAAAAAGAGGATACTAGTTAAAATATCCTCTTTTAATTTGTTGATGTCGGAATGGGGATCCGGCTTTTATTTAACGTAATGACCGTCCCTACGGTAGAGTGTTAACTCAGCCCCACTGAGTGTCGTTTATTTATTTGTGACAAAACCAAAAGGTATGTTTTACAACCTCAAGGTAGGGAATTTCCCTGTTTAAACCTCACCTATGGTTGCTCCCTTTATAAATTTTGGGTAAAGGGAGAATAAAACCTCTGATCTACATTTCTAGTTTAAAGTTAGAGTTTGCAGAAACCATTCGTTTCACATCATAATGGTAACGGAATCGTTTGTCAGTCTTTTTTTACCTACTCTGTTATGTCCCCCGAACAATCGGTTTAATAACTTTTGGTAGGTGGGGCGACTAACACATTACCCCTTCCTTCTGGTTTTTGCATAGTTTAATAAAAATTAAATTTGCTGCAATTATTCCTTATACCATTTTATTTCAAAGAACTATACCGTAATATTTTCATATCTGTCACTTTCAATAGTTTTCATCATTACCGAATAAGGAGTTAAATTTTCCCCATTAAGTACTGATTTCAATATTGAAGGACTAAATCCTGAAATTAATGCGGTGTTCATTTCATCTTGTCTGACTGGAAAATTATCAGTTCTAGCATTTAAATTCCAATATACGATGGTAGGTAGTTTATAACCCGCCTCTTCGTATTTTGTTTTTATTAAATCCATAACCGTAGGATTCCATTCTGGAACATCATTACCCCAACGTTTAGAAGTTGCGGCATCGAATTCCATATCAGATAAGATTAAAATTTTAGTTGGCATCTCTGCCTGTGGTATATTGTGTGCTACCGCCTGATTTAATAATAAATCAAAAGTAGCTTCAATATTAGTACTCATACCCCAATCTGCAGATTTTAACTGTCGTAATTTATCTTTTAAACTACCCTCAGATAAAAATTGTAATTGAGGAGAAGAAGAGAAAGTTAAAAACGCATCTTTAAATGACCCTTCATTTCTTTCAGATATATATATCCCTAAAGATATTGCTACATCCATACAAGTAAGGTTGGGGTTGTTACCTGCCGGACAATTCATTGATCCTGAAACGTCCACCATAGGTAAAACCTTTTCCTCATTTCCTTCCATAAAATTTGGTAATGATTCCCACTGTTTTTGTGAAACAGTTTCATCACCCCCAGCGTATAGTGACTTCAATATATCATAAGGATATAAAGCCCCACTATTTACTGTAGTTACACCATTTTTAAGGTCTTCTACGAATTTACCATATCTTTCGGAATCATTTCTCCAAAAAGATTTCTGATACCTAGCTGATGCTAAAGAAGGTATTTTCGAATATTCGATTTTATCCCATTCATTAGCACACATCTTAGTTTCTACCACATTAGTTAAACCAACTAACATTTTTCTAAGTTGTTTAGGTGTTACCCTCAACGACTTTCTTACTTTGTTAAATACCACACCCTTACGTGGCATCCACTTAGCACATAAACCATCTTCATTTTTTAATGCAGTGATAATTAAATCAATAACCATCTCTTCTAGTTCTGTACCAATTAATGTGAATACATCATCCCATCTTCCATATTCTGAAATAAGGTGAGTGTTTTTACTAACAACTTGTGGTGCAAGTTTTACTAAATGAGAAATTACATCTCTAAAGATTTGTCTCTCACCAGCACCTTGTCTCACATCTCTAACCCAAAAAAGGATTTTAGTTGCAATTAAAGGGTTCTCAGAATATGCTTTGGAAAATTTCTCAATTAACCTAATTTTATTCTTTCCTCTCATCGCACCAATGGAAAAAAATAAATCCACACAAGAATCTAATGTAGTATCATTAGTTGTCATACCATTCTCTGTTAACGGAGTTTTATTTTCCATTTCTTCTTGAATTTCTAACCATCTTGTGTACGAATTTTCCATAATTTAGTTGTTGTTTTTTTAATTGTTTAACAAAAGTGTGATACAAATATAAGACAAAGATAATTAAAAGTCAAATTTTTTTTTAATTTTTTTTAATTTTTTTTTGCGGACTGGACGAGACTCGAACTCGCGACCCCCTGCGTGACAGGCAGGTATTCTAACCAACTGAACTACCAGTCCTTTTTTAGGTTTTTAAATAGTTAATTTATAACCGACACCTCTCACTGATTTAAAATAAGTGTTTGGTGTTAAATCTTTTTCAAATATTTTTCTTAATGATAATATTACATTATCAATTGTCCTTGTTTTAATATATACATCGTAACCCCAAATTTTTTCTAATATCTCTTCTCTAGATACCACTTCATTCTTTTTACTAATTAGTAATTTTAATAACTTAACCTGTCTTTGGGTTAACCTTTGTTCGACACCACTTGTATCATTTACTACAAAAGATTTAAAATCAATAATATGATTTCCAATTTCAGTTTTATCACTTATTACATTGTTAGTGGACTTACCTAATAACCTAATATAGTTATTAACTTTATAAAAAATTTCTAAATAATTTAAAGGTTTTATTAGATAATCGTTAGCACCATTTTTTAAAACTTCAATTTTTCTTTCTTCATCGTTATGATAACTTATGTATAAGATAGGGGTTTTTTGATCTTCAATTCGTATAGTTTGACATAAATCTAACCCACTAATATCTACTAATTTTTCATCTAATATAATAATATCAAACCTAGCTTCCCTAATTTTAGTTAAACCTTCTTTTCCATGTACCACACATACACATTCAAAATTTGACGTGTCGAAATGTTTGGTAATTGATGTGTGTATTTCTTTATCCACACCAATTATTAATATTTTATTCTTCCCTTCCATAATTAATTATCAAACCAAAATACTATTCTTATATCATCGGGATTACCAAATTTCTGTAAATCAGGAACCATAGTTTTAAAGAAATATGGATCGATTCCATCCTCCATTAATTCATCCGTACTCATTTTATAATACTTACTATCCATTAATTCTCTTAATGTTAAGTAATTATGTGAATGAGCGTCCATTCCATAACCATCTGACATACTTTTTAATTCATCACTCACATCATCAGGTAAGTGATCATATCTATCAGGCACCACCATTTCCATTGATGTATCCCTCACACCCGCTAATAAACCGAATAGTCTATAACATCTACCACCATAAGGTTGATCACTATAAGGATATGGTAATAATCCTTTTTTATCCGCTTCGTACCAATGTAAATGATTGTCAGCCATATTTTGGGGTATATACTTACCTATTATGAATTCTTCTGTTTTATTAGAAGGTTTTTCACCATCTCTCCATTTTTGTAAAATAGTCCACCCTTCATCTTCGGTTATCCCCATAACATTCACTAAATTTCGCACAATAAGAGATGCACCATAAGAATCGAAAAATACTTTTCCCATCTTATCCCAATTATGTGTAACTGGATTTTTCTTTTCTACCCACATATGAATATCACATCCCATACCTATAAATATTTAATTTTTTGTAAATATAGTAATTTATATTTAAAATTCAAAATTACCTGTGTCGAAAAAGTTAGTTATTGATTCTTCTATAGTATTAGGTTCATCAAGATTACAATTACCAGTTACCCATTGGGAGGGTTGTTCATTATCTTTAATTCTAAATTTAAGAGTTATTCTAAATTCATCACTAAATCTTTTTTGATCTGAATCTGTATCCCAAAATACTTCTATTTGATCGTACTTATAAAACATATAATTACTAACAAAAACACCAAATAATTTATCGTCATCTTCTGTATTATTTATGAAGCTATTTGCTAATCCATTATCATTCAAGTTTAAACGTCTTACTACGTCTTCTATTATTTTATTATATCTTTTATAATATTCAGCATTTTCGTATTTATACTTAACTATATCCTTTTGTTTTTTATATAAACCAATAAATTCGGATAAGGTGTATGATGAACTCTCATCGTATTTTTTAATCTCAATCTTTTTACCTTCAGGTATTACTACATTATTAGTTAAAGTAACCGCACTATTAGATATTATATCATACTTATCCGCATTAGTAGTTTCCTTATCTATAATTAAGTTATAAATTGATTCGGAAGCACCTGTAATTGTCAAATCTCTGAAGTCTCCGTCTAAATATTTTTTAATTTCTTTTACGGCAGTATTGAATAACTTAGATTTATCACCTTCTTTTCCATTACACCCTCTAAAATAATTACCTTCACACCCACAAAAACTTTTTTCGTATACATCATAACTGAGTTTTCTAGTATTTATGTTTTTTAAGAAATCTACTACGTCATATACATCTATATCATCCTTTTTACTTAATTTATCAAAGAGATCCTTAATTAGGTTTCTAGCATTGTTTATTTGTGTGGTAAGTCGTCTATCAGTATCAAATACTTCATATAATGAGTCATTTACATTATGTAATATGGTGTTAATTTCATTTATAGATAATATTCTTCCTCTCAATGCCTCTTTTAATTTATCAATTATTTTTTCATATATACCCTCAATAGTAGATCTTCGATTTCTATATTTAACATATTCTTTTTGTAAATCCTTCTTTTCTCTTTCTCCTTCAGTACTTCCACCACCTGTTCTTCTATTAATTTCGTCCCATCTATCTTTATAATTCTCCCAAAACTCTATGGGTTCTACATCTATATTATTTGATGTGGACTTTAAATCTGTAATTGGGGTATCAAAATTATCTTTTATATATCGCTTAATACCTTTTTCATTTCTTTCTCTATAATCTAGAGTTAAACCATTTAAAAATTTTTCCTTTTTCTTCTCTAATTCTTCTATTTTTCTTACTCTTTGTATACCCTTCAAAAACTTTTGTTGTAAATCCCCCCATTGTTTTTGGAATGTCGTTTTATATATTTCATTATTATGTAAATTATTAAAAAATTTAAGTGATAATGACTTAAACATGTCTCTCTTACTTTCATCAAAGGTATCATTATTTACGTCAATAGTTTTTATCTGAGATTTATCAACAATTCTATCTATATTACCTTCAGAATTAGGTATGAATTCTAATTTTATAATTTCTTTTTCCTCCATCACTTTCATCAATTTATCCCATGTCCCCTTATCTACTATACCTTCATTTTTATATATTTGTGGTAAATTTTTATATACAGACATAGGTATACTACCTTCTTTCCATTCTAAAGAAGGTTGCCCATCATTAAAATATAGTATATAATCCGGTTCATTATTATCTTTATATTCTTTTTGCATTTGAATAGTTTGGAAAAGTCTAAGTAACATATCAGTCATTTCCCCAAATTCGGAATTATCTATTTCATTTTTCAATTCACTAGTTTCTGTTGGACCTATGTCTTCTCTTGTCCAGGCTCCTTTCCATAGAATATATTGTAACAATCTTAAATTAGACTTATATAACTCACTATCTTTATCACCATCATAATTTCTAGATAATGGTAATAAAGGAGTATTATTTTGTTTTTTAATTTGATTTTTTCTTTGTATGGGATTGGTTAATTTTACTACTTTATCACTAATATATAATGGTTCTTCTTTAGATTCTTCGTCAGAAACTTCAACCTCTTTTTCATCTTCTACCTCAGTAGTGTCAGTTGTTGGGAAAATAACCCCATCTTCCGAATATTCTTCTTCATCAACTTCATCACTTTGTAAACCTTCAATAAAATCAAATACGGATATTTCATTATTAACCATCATATCGTTTAACCTTCCAATTCTATCTGAATAGACACCATTACGGATACTGTCATATCTATCTAATAACTGATCAACGGTTTGAGGATTATTTCTTAAATTAGTAAATATTCTTACTGTATCATCCCAGTAATTTTCATTTAATACCAATTTACCGGTATCAAAGAATTCTTCTACTATTATGTCTAATGATTTTTTATCCATATATTAATAAATATCCCCTAATTGGAATACTTATTAATCAAATAATCTAAATTATCTTGTAGGATATCTTTGGCAATGAACTCACCTTCTTTCATTGAATCTCTGTCGTATAACATTATACCATTCTTATCTGGTGTTTCACCAGCAAACAAATCAATATACTTATAACTAGGGTAATCCATCGCCATCTTCGCTGCGTTAGATTTACTTTTAACTTGTATTAAATAAACTTTACCCTCTAATTCCATTATCATATCAATACCATATTTCATATCAATAAAATTACCATTACTACCGTGATACAATAATTTAAACCCTTGTTTTTCTAATAACTTTATAGTTAAATCTTCAATCTCATCACCTATGATAGTATTTTTTCGTGTATTATATGTATAATCCCCATATTCGTTAACATCGAAATATTTATCCAATAATCTATATAAATGTGATGTTTGAGGATTTTTACGAGTAGGGTTACCACTTACTCTTAAATCATACATAAAATTTTTGATTTCAGTAATATTCATATTTTTTAACAACTCTATTTTACCACCTCGCATAAATAACGTTGTAAGTAATTCTGCCAAATCACTCCAACTAGTGTTTAACTTATTTACAAAAACCCATTCTCCTTTTTCATTTCTCACTAATTCACAATTTAATAATCTTTGAGAAGTGTATATACCATTTTTTTCTGTTATATCATTAAATTTACCTGTTTCATATAGATATTTTAATGGTTTTTGGAAATCGGGATTCATATCTTTGTTATCTCTTAAAGGTGACAATAAAGTATCAATAATAGGTTGCATATCTAAACCATCTTTTTCTTTTAACCACCTACCTAATTTATTTATTTTATCACATACACCTCGTTCATCGCCCTGAAATCTTTTACATGTATAATAAGATAATCTTTCTTCAATACTTCTTTCTTCTAAAATTTTATCTGCAGCCTCTCTTTCTTTTTCTTCATATTCTACACTAGGATGTTCTAACCCCAATTCCTTTTCTTTTTCTTTTACTTCATCATTTAATATAAAATCGATGAAATCTTCCATTTCATTTTCTTCTTGCATAAGTAAACTTTTTGTGTAAAGTTAAACAATTTTTCTTATAATGTCAAAATTATTTTTCTTTAAAAATAAAAGTAATACCTGCAATATTCACTTCTATTTCTTTGTTGTGTTGGAACGAATTTAAACTATTATTAGTTTTATAAAACAATTCTTCATCTAAATGTCGGTGGGTTTTTCCATCTAAAAAATACATAAGGGTTAACCCTTCTGTTGGTATGGTTTCATTACTCACACATTCATTTGCAATATCTAAAACTTTTTCTAAATTCATTTTAAAATATTTTTCTAATTTTTAACCAAAATTTTTGCCATTTGGTTTTTTCAATTCTATTAATTTTATTACCATTTTTTTTAATATGGTCACCTAACCCAGATCTAATTTCTTTAATAAATTGTTCTTTTTTTAATTCAGTCTTTTCTTTATCGATTTCAATCTTAAATCGTTCTCTTTCTATTTCATCCATATTACAATTATACTTAAATAATTCTAACTAGTGAAGAATATAAGGTAGGAAATAATGGTTTTGGTAGATTTTCTATATCAAACCATCCCCAATCAATATTTTCATTATCTAATTTACATTCAAATTCTTCATCACAATACCCAATAAAGAAATCAAAGTATGGTATCAATTGATTTTGATGTTCAAAAAATTCATACTTAATATTGTTACTATCTATTTGGGTTTCTTCTTTTAACTCTCTTTTAACCCCTTCTAATGGACTTTCTCCTTTTTCTATACCACCAGATACTATTGACCAAGTTTTGGGATATGTGGACTTTGCAGAACGTTTTAACAATAAAAACTTACCACTTTTCTCACAAATTAATAAAACTCCTCCGTATTTATTCATTTAATTAAATTTATACCATTATAGGTCTTTCCATATCTATTATTTGTTCAGGGTCAATACTCCTTCCATTTTCGTACACTTCAAAATGTATATGATTAGTCATACTTTTACCATGTTTGGGTGGATAACACTCCAATAAATCTTGCTGGATGGCAATTACGTCTCCTTTTTTAACACTATCTCCAGTATCTACATTATCTTCTAAATCCACATACATTAATTTCATTTTATAGTCCGAATATTCACCTTCACCTACAATTTCTACCCCTTTTAAAAATCTACATTTATCACTATATGGGTGAAATGTTCTCGTAATTTTTCCATCCATAGGGGAAAATACCTTTTCGTCTTTATTTGAAATAATGTCTAATCCTTTGTGAATTCTATTACCTCTACTCGCACCATATTTACCAGATCCAAAATGATCGTGATACCTTATTTCCCATCCCGATCCTTCTTCTGAGATAGGTGCGAACCACTTTTCTATCCCATCACTATATTCAAAATCATCATTTTCTTCTTCCTCTTCTTCATCATCTTCCTCGTCATCATAATGTGGATCATCTTCATCCCCCATAATGTTTTCATCATCTAACCCCAATAATAATACCTCTTCTACTGACATAGCGTGATCATCTCCTAATTCTTCTATGTCATCATATAATTCCGTATACGTTTTAGGGCCAATAATTGAGTCCCACTCAATCGGTTCAATGAATACATCTTTTTGGTAATCTCTTACTGCTTCTGCGGTGTCCGGTCCATAAATACCGTCTATCATTGGTTCACCATCACCGTAATGTCCTACATCGTAACCCAATAATGTTAACATTGTCTGTATACGTTTTACGTGATCCACATTATTTTTTTTATATCGTTTAATATATTTACCATCTAACTCATCCACCCAATGATCCGCAGTTTTCAAATCATCTAATGCAACGTCAGTTTCTGAAGATATACTATCTTCTCTAAGTATTTTTAATTGCTTTTCACTTATTATTATTTTCATACCACTCTTTTATTTTATGTAAGGTTAACTTTAAATTATTTTTATCTATTTGTTCTTCTAATGTTAGGAGTTTATCTATAGTAATATTAATATTGACATTTTTTATCTGTTTATTTTCATTTATAAATATTTCTCTTTCATCAAATTCGGAATTAAATGGTGAGTTTTCTTCACTATAAACATTTAAAATAATATTATCTATAGGTAATTTTTTATAAAAATTAAACTTACCTAATTTATATTTTAAATTATTATTTGTTAGTACACTTTCTAGTAAATTTTTATCTTCTAGATTGGTTATTGTGAAATCACTAATATAGTTTACCCATTCATCTCCCGTACTTAGGTTCTGTTTTTGGTTTGATAATAACTCTTTATATTGTCTTTCATTTACAATTAACCGCATTTTAAGTATATTTGTTTTATAATAAATATTAAAAAAATAATTAAAAATGGAAATTATATTAACTATTTTAGTGTGTTATGGAATTTCAAATATTATAGTATATGGAAGTATATTTGAGGGGTTAAGGGATAAACTCACTCTAATATCACCTGATTTTTGGGGTAAATTGTTTAGTTGTATGATGTGTATGCCTTTTTGGGTAGGTTTTATATTATCTCTTGGTTCACAAATAAGTACTTATACTCAATTTTCGCCTTTTTATTCTAATGGTTTAGATAATATCTATATATCTATATTTCTCGATAGTTGTCTTTTATCTGGTACTACTTGGTTGATTCATACCTTACAAGAACATTTTGAAGCATAAAAAAAGAGGAATTATTTTTCCTCTTTTTCCAAAACCTCCTTTGTGTTTTGTTTAGGTGGTAATTCAACACCATTTTTACTATGTCTACTAGTAGTAGATATAGGAATATCTTCCAACGTAGGTTCAGTAACATCAGGAAATACAAATTTTAATGTTTCTAACTCACTTAACCCTTTATTTGTAAATAAAAGTTTCAACTCTTCAATTTTTGCCTTTAATAAAACTAATTTGTTCTCTTTTTCTATATTAATAGAAATAACATTTTCTACGTGTATAACTACATCATCAATTGAATCTTTAGGATCCTTTGGGAAAACCATAAAATAATTTTTATTGTTCGCACTAGGTTTATAAGAAACTTTATCTGATTCAAACATATTCCAACCTTCCTTTATGATTAAATCTACCACAGGAAGATCTTTCACAAATCTTAAACCAGTAACATAGGGTCTTAAACTATTTAATTTATCTTGTATCATTTTACTCCATCTATTAAAATTAATATAATATAAGAGATAGACATCCCTAACATCCATAAAGAAAATTTACTTAACACAAATCTTTCCCCATCCATATAATTCCTCACTAAAAAAAATGAATTCCTAATAACATTAAGAATAGAAAGTATTAATAAGAATAAAAATATTTTGTTAAGAACGTCCATCTATTTATATTTAATAACTTATACTGTTACTGTATCACTTTTCTTTAACTCAGACACTTCAACACGAATAGTTTGACATAAATTCTTAATTTCCTGACACCCTTTTCTTACTCTAGTACCTGCTGCTTTATTATTTTTTTCATAAAATTTTACTGCATCTTCTTCTAAGCTTGCAACTAATTCTTTTAATGTTTCGAAATTTTTCATTTTTCTTAATTTAATTATTGTTATTATTTATTCTGTTTTAGCTTCTACCTCATTAGCTACTGTAGTAGCGTTGAGTTGGGCTAAATATTCACTCAGTGTTTGGATTTTATTGTTAATTCTAACTATTTCATCTAAAACCGAGATAAAATCTGTTTTTTTATTTTCTGTTTTATTACTCTCTGAATTTAAAACGTAATTTAAATCCATTTCTGCAGTGTCTCTTTGTGACACTAAATCTGCCAAAACTATTTCTAAAAATTTTACTTTATTATTCATATCTCTAACTATAAAACTATTTTGTTATAAAATAAATACTAAATACTACATTTTTAATTTAAAATCTAAAGATTTATCGAAAATTCGGTATAATTCTAATAAAACATCCATATCTGATCTAGTTTTTAACCTATAGTATTTAAAAGACATATTAGGGAATTTATCTAATCTTTCTAAAGAATCTTTTTTGTTAGTATTATTATAAAATATTTCAATATAAAAATTGAAGAAGTATTCTTTTAATGTGTTAGTATCTAAAAAATATATACCTTCTTTTGCGAATTTTTCTATTCTGTTATTAAAACACCACTCAAAATGATTTTTAATATCTTCTTCGGAATTGATTACATCGTCCCCTAAAAATGTATTATTCACACTTCTATTTAAAGATGTAATAAAATCATAATATAAATTACATCTATCATAATTTATATTATTTGCCTTATATAGCAAATTCATTTCATCACTAGTAAGTGGTCTAGATATATATTCTATAAATTCTGCACTATTCATTACAACACTAATATAATATTGGGTTTGAACTATATAAAGACTATATTATATAATTTTATTCTTTTCTACTTCTTTTATCATTTGGTAATGTATTTTAGCAATCCTATCTCTTCCTTCCTCACTTAATAAAAGTTTACTTTCTTCTCTATTAGTCATAAAAAAGTTTTCTGATAATATGGAAGGCATAACAACTTTACGTAAAACCCAAAAGTTAGATTCTTTATCGGCATCACCATCTCTATTATCCATCCTCATTTTATGTGTAGGAAATTCTGCCTTTGCCTTTTCGTGTAATATCTGAGCAATTTTATCTGATTTAGTTTCCCCTACGGTTGTATACACCGACCAACCGTGTGCAGATTCTTTATTAAATCCATTAGCGTGTACTGAAACATAAATACATTTCTTACCATCACTTTGTTGTCTTTCTCTGTATATATCATTTGCTTTATCAGTTCTCCATCTTAATGATAAATCTTTTTCGGTATCAACTAAATTAATACATTCAATACCATCCTTTTCACACATCTTAATTATTCTCTTTACAACCGCTCTATTGAACTCTCCTTCAAATAACTGTGTACCATCTTCCCATTTAGGTGATCGTTTACCAGATGTTTGATATACACCGTCTATTATCCCTCCATGTCCATTATCTAATATCCAAACATACCCATCACTATTTTGTTCACCCCCATTTCTACTCTGTATTTTTGCCCATGTCTTAGGACCGACTATACCATCGGTTTTTAACCCTTGTTGTCCTTGAAATTTCATAACGGCTAATTCAGTTGCTGGACCAAAATCACCATCAACAGTAATTTTTAATAATTTTTGTAATTCTTTAACATCATCCCCTTTACTTCCTTTTTTTAATAACATCTTTTTGTTTTTTTCTTCTATTATTGGTTTCTTCGTACTTATTTTACCTTTCTGGTTCCCAATCTTTGTAGTAGTGTAGGATGTCTTCATCCCATTCTTCAATCTCATCTTGTATTTGTTCAATAATGAAATCAAAATATTTTTCCAAACTTTCATCACTTAAATCTATTAATCTTTCTTTTAAAGGGTTTGGTATCTCAATACTATCAATAACATCATTATGTTTAGATATACCTGCTTCCACAAAATATGCGCCTAATCCTACATTATGAGTAATTATATCTCCCTGTAATCTTTTACCATTTAAATCTAGTAAATAGAGATATATTACTTCTGACTTATCATTACCCACTGTAAACGTCATAACATCTTCTTCTACCATACCAATTGGATCTTCCATCATTTCTATTGTCCATCCCGGATAAATTTCCCTACCTACTAGATTATCTATATAATATTTTGCAACTATAAGTTTAGTTGCATCATCATAATCTTCTTGTTTGTATGAAAAGTCATCAAATACCTCATCATCAAATAAGACATTCCCAAACCTTTTATAAAAATTCCACATTTTGAAAGCATAGTCATAATCTTTTAAACCAAAACTATTAATTAAATCATTAATTCTTAGTGCGTCACTAGCATCAAAATCATAGCTTTTATTACCAACTAGATGAGGAAATTTTTCTTGTGACATAGAGTTGTGGATAAACTTAAGAACCGCTTTATCCATTCTACTTAGATTATCTAATTCGTCAATTATTGATTCTAATAATATATTTTTAAAATTTAAACCCATTACTTATAAATATATATAAGGCATAAAAAAACCCCCAAATGGAGGTTTAATTATGTGGTTTTAGATTTGTGGTTTATTCAGATAATAAATCTTTATCTTTAATAGATTCCATTAAATTTTTAAAAACTTTTGTTTCTTCAGTATAATCATTGGTTTTAGTGTTTACATCACCATATTTAAAATCATAAAGTTTTTTCATTTTATCAACATTTTCACTAATTTGTTGAGTGTTTTTATAATTTAATACTGTTGCCTCTTTTAAAGATTCGTCCCATCTAAATTTATATGTTTGGTTTCCATCTGTCATTAAAAATGTGTGATCATCCACCTTATAATTTTCAGGTATTAATTCTTTAACTTCTTCTATTGAAGTAAATTCGTTTTTAAAATTTAATCTTTTCATTTTTTCATTTTTTGACTCTGTTTGAACTCTTACTCTACGTGTTGCAATTTCAGGGTTAGGTTCATCATATTTATTCTTTTTATACTCATCAGATGCTTTCTCTAATTTCTCATAAGTGTCATCTTTTTTGTCTGTTGCACCGAAACCATCTTTAGTACCAAATTCTTTATCGTATTCTGAGGTATCATTTAAATCGTCCATTCTTTTCATAAACTTTTTAAATACTTCACTACCTTCATCATCATATTTTAATGCCTGCATTCCAGTACCTAATGCTTCAATATCATATACATCTACATCACCAGTTGATTCTTGTTCTCTATCTACCTTTAATACCGGATCTAATTCTTTTAATTCATCACCATAATAATCTTCTAACTTCTTCCCAATCTCCTTTAATGCATCATTATTAATAGTTGCATCTTCTTTATGGATTTTTTCATAAGTTTTTAATCCATTAGGTGCCGCCTCTTCATTAATGGTAACTTTTGTATTTTTAGTTAAAAATTTCTTTTCCATTTTATTGTTTGTTTATATATAAATATACATTAATTAGATAATGTCTTATTTTTTAAGTTTTAAATTACTTTTTTTAATTATTTTATTTTCATTAAATACATTGTCTATTTTCATATCCGATGTGTTAGAAAGTGTTATAGGAGACCCACTCGGTCCACCCGCACCTTGATCACAATAAGGGTGAGTACTACATTTCTTTTTAATATTAACAAATTTACCTCCCGGATATGCTAATTTATGTGCACCCCTCCAATTCTTTTTGTTTTTAGCCCACATTGCTGGTGTAACATAAGATCCTACCGCACCCCCATAATCTACTGCTTCTTCTATTTCTTCATCTTCTTCTAAAATATCCATTGAATACATTTTACCTATAGGTTTAGTGATACCATTTTTCGTCACCGGTATTTCATTTTTAGCAAATCTTTTAGTGATTGGTTCTTGATTTAATGGACCTACAAACGCACCTGCACTAGACGCACCAGTGGCTTCTTCTAGTTCTTCATCTTCAATAAAATCTTCGGACCTTCTTCTTTCTAGTTCTTGTTGACGTTTTTCCCTTATCTTATCAAAAATTTCTTTTTTAGTAAACTTTTTTCTCTGTTGTTGTCTTAACTGATCTCTTAATCTATTTGCAATTTCATTAGTATCTAAATCTTCATGAAATATTTCCATATCATCCATAATTAAAACATCTTTTTCTACTTCGCTTTTTTCATATACTTTTTTCTCAACCCTAACTGTTTTTTTATTACCTGATTTACTCTCCACCGCAATTATACAATAATCTGGATTAGTATAGTAATCTGATATTTGTTGTACATTTTGTGTAGCTAACTCTTTAGCTTGTTCTAAAGGTAAATGGTTTTGTTCAATTTGTGTTCCTATATTAATTTCTTTTAACATTTTAGGTGCTAAATCTCTTAACTCTCTTGTTTGACTTAACCCTAATTGTTTACTAAAATCTTCACCACTATTAAATATTTCATTAATTTCTTCATCACCTGTACATTTAAGTCTCATAAGACTTAATAATTCTTTTAATATATGAAGATTATTGTCAGGAATGTCTTTACCATATTTTTCTAATAATATATTAAACATTCTTATTGCGACATTTAATTGTGCCTCATTTTCACAAGATTTTATTACTTTTTTAACCTTATTATATTTTTCGTATGCTTCGCTAGTTCCCATTATTTAATTGCATTTTTCCAAAACATTCTCCTCATCCATAATTCTCTATAAAGTTGTTCTAATACATCTTTACTTATTTTTACCACTTCTTTTTCAAATTTAGTACCTTTTATTTGTTTTTCTACAATAGCAGTAACTTTTTTTTCTAAATCTTTACCAAAAGCATCTCTTATCTCTTTACGAATCATAACACCAATTTTGTTTTCATCCGTTTTAGTTAATGCTTCCCTAATAATATGTTTTAATTCTCTATCTTCCACAATGAGATAATGTTTATTTATAAATATTAAAATTTATTAAAAAAATCAGACTAAAATTAATATTGCGATAATAGGTAAAATTACTGATCCACCAAAACCTAAAAATTTTAGAAATTTTTGTTTTCTTAGTTCTTTTTTATACTGTTTTAAAGTATCATCTTTATGTCCTAACTCTTCATCTTTATTATCTAATAACTGTTGAAAGTTTTTTATTTGCTCTGCTTGGTTATCGGATTTTTCCATTAATTTAAATATGACTTCCTTCTGTAGTGTAATTGTTTCAGTATTTAAAGAATCTTTTTCTTTATATACAGTTAATAAACTATCTGCAATTTCATATTCTAAAAGATCATTAAGAATTACCTTAGCGTCTTCTAAGTTCATAATAACTAATGTGTCACCACTATCATCAACGATTGTTTTGACCTCTCCTTTTGAGATAGTCTGAGATAGTATTGGTAACGTCATCGCTATCCATATTATCAACGATATTAGATACTTCATTTCTTCTTTTTTCTAATTCTTCTAATTTATGTTCAGTTGCAGCTAAAACTGATTTAGTACTATCAATAGCATATAATATTACTTCAATTTCTTTCTGTAATTTATTATTTGCTTTAGTAATACTATCATTAGACATCATCAACTCTTGATTTTGTCTTTTTAAAATTTCAATCTCCTTCTCATATTCTTCTATAGGCACACTAGGTCTAAACACTAAACTTAAAACCAGTGCAACGGCTAGTGATAATATTAAGATTGCCTTTAAGTCTATATTAATTTTAAGCATCGGTAGTTGGGGTTTGTGGCATAGTTTCACCTCCTCCTTCTTCCCCAAATCCTGGTGATTCTAAACTTTCTGGTCCTTCTTCAGCATTTTCTTCGTCTACCAAATCATTCTCATATTCTTCTGCAATTCTTTTTGCCCAATCTTCTGACCATGTTTTATAATAACCTATTAACTTTTGAAGTAATTTCATTGTATCCTCCCTAAGTTGTAATAAGTCAGTTGTAATATAAACCCCTTGTGAATCATCTAACGAATAAAACCATTCAATTTCATTATCCGTAAACTTACCACTCCATTCTACATTCTGAGCCTTAGGATATAATTTTAATTGATTAAATTTAACTCTTTGTGTTACAGTATCCCTAAATAACCTTTCTTGTTCTCTAATTTCTGTAGGGTCTAACGCATTTTCATCTTGTTTTTGGGCGCTTATGTCTTGCTCATTAATTAATTTTTTAGTGGGAGATACTTTTCTACCACTTTCTCTAATTAATTCTAATATTTTTCTTGTTTCATCATGTTGGTTCATATCTTTTTATTTTTTAAAAATCGTCATCATCATTTCTTAAATGATCGGGAACTATATCTCCCTTTTTTATATCTATCTCTCTACCATAAATATTTGGTATTATAGTATCTTTCTTTGATTTGAAGTCATCTGGGTCAAACCACATTGTTCCACCACCACCTCTATTTTTAGATGTTGTTATAGTTACTTGTGGTAAGTCAACTACCATATCTATTTCATCATCAATTCCGGGTTGTGTAATTATAGGTTCTTCACCCCCCAATTCTTTAAATATATTATATGCAGTCATAAAGTGGTTACTTACTGAGTCTAAACTTTTTTGTATTTTTTCAGGACTTCTGTAAAATTTATCTTTTTTGTCGTGTTGTTTTTTTTCTTCTGTAGTTAAGTCATTAACAGATTTTTTATATATCCCTTTTTTATCTGCAAAGGATTTATTTTTCATATAAGGATTGTATCCATATTTTTTAAACCTATTAAATTCTTCTTTATTTAAACTCAAATTCCATTTAGTTTGCCAAATAATTGCATGATTTTTAGAAATTTTTTCTATATCTACTTCTTCCGTTTCTACATTTTCATCATCACTATCTACTAAAAGTTTAACAAACCAATTTTTTCTATCAAATGATTTTTTTATGAATGATAAACCATTACTTAAACTAGTAAATGAAGCAAAAGATCTGACTCTTTCTGCGTCTTTAGCACAAAATTGTGCATCTATTTTATCGTCTAAATCTCCCCATCTTCCAGCATCGGTTTGTATACCTGCATAATTATTGTTTGGTGCACAAATCTTATTACCCCTACCCTGTTCTTTTATCATAACGGATAAAATGGCTGCCTTATTAATTGGTGATTCTTTAGGAAACACCTCGTTAAGTGTTTCTGCAATAGTTGTTCTCGTATGGCACATATTTTTTTTAGGGACAAAATCTAAATCTTTGTATGACGTTATAGATTTACATTTCTTAAATTTATCTTTACTAACACCACCTTGTTTCACATATCTTTTAAAGAAATCTGCATGATTATCTAACGTATTAACTATTTTGTCCGAATTATCATCTAATACCGTTTCAAACTCATCTATGTTAATATCATTCAATTGTTCACTTTTTATTGTTTTATATAATGCCTTTTTAGTGTCACCACCAAAATCACCGTCAACCCCGTCCCCATCAATTCCATAATTTTTATTTAATTTACCTAAATCTACTAAAGTTTTTTGTAAAAGGGTAATTGATTCTACATCATCACTTTCAGAATTAAGGGGTAAAGAGGGTGTTAATTTATTAATTATTGCGTCGCTAAACACACTAACAGATTCCCTTATTAAATTATTACCCGATAATTCATAATTTAATATCTGATTAAATCTTTTAAGTTCCTCTTTTAGTTGTTTTTTCATTATTTTTCTATTTTTTCTTTAAATTTATAAAAATTCCAAGAAGGATTAACATCTGTATTATCTTTATAATAATTACTTCGATAAACAACTCCTTTAAAATCCTCAATATCTTTAATAAATGTATTATGCCCTACACATTTATTATCAATATCGTATTTATTACACAAAAACTTAACTAACTTAACTGTAGTATTAAATTGTTTTGGTGTATATGGATCCCAATATTGTTGTCCTCTCCATCTCTTTTCTAAAACTTTAACCCTTCTTTTATAAATATTACCTACCCAGTCAATGTACTTGTCTGCCTTCAAATCTTTTTTTAACCACCCTAAATTCTCTAATACTATAGAAATAATTTTTTTATCAACCCTTTTTTCATTTACAAAATTAGAGTAATTATTAGTATCGAAATGTTGATATATTTCTCCTTTTCTAGTAATTGTATAATGTGCAGTTTCTTTATATTCCCCATCTAATCTATTTAACCAACCAGTGAAATGATTTAAACTATGAGAAAAAGAATTTCCAATAACAATTTGATTTTTATCAAAAGATTTATTATAAAAATTGTCCTCCTTTAATTTATATGTATTTTCATCTATAACCATTAATCTATTCTTTGTATATTTTTAGAAATTGCTTTTTTAAATTTAACTTTACCGGTTTGTGTTTGTATTACAGTTGGCGAATTTTTAACTACTGTTGTTTTAGTTTCACCACTTTTTTTTTCATTATACTCATCTAATGCTTTTTTTAAAATCTCTTCTTCTACAATTTCTCCTTCACTTTTATTTTCGCCATACAAATCTTTTATTTCTTCGGCTTGTTCAATAGATTCTTCCAAATTAGTTTTATTGGCTTCGGAGGATAATAAATAATCAGTTTCATCCACTTCAACTTCTGTTGGTGTTGTAGTAGATTCTTCTTCATTAGTTTCTTCTTTAATTGCAGTTTCTTTTCGTAAAAGTTCAACTAATAATTCTTCTTTTATTTCTTGCCTCATTTTATCCATATCTATTTCTTGATTTTCTTCTTTTTCTTCATCTTCTACTTTATTATATTTAACGAAAAAATGTAAAGAAGTTAGTGAAATTATAGGTAATAAACCACCTTCTAAAAATGCTAACCACCGTTTAAGAGATACTGTATCAGTTAATTCTGTACCCATCATTTCCCATACAGGTGTAGTTAATTCTATCCACGAGTACCATAACTCCCCAGTTTCATCAATTTCCTTAAAAGAAAAATATATATTTCCCACCATTTGGATAAATGTGACTAATCCAAACATAAACCAAACACCACCTTTCACTCTATTTGTTGCAGCAACTAATGCCGTCATCGCACCGACTTCAATTGCAATTGATAGATAAATTGCCCAATTAATTGGGTTTGCGATACTATACCATGTCACAACATGCGATATTGAAATCGCAGCAACAAGTATAATCGGTATCAAAAACAGTGTACGTATAGGATTGTTTTTAATCCAACTTCCAATTAGTCCCATAATAGATTTATTTTACTTTTCGTTATCGTTTTTTAATTTATTAATAGGAATTCTATTTTTATCTGATAACTCTTCTAATTCTAAAGTTTTCCAATTTGGGGTTTCTTTAATTAGTGTAATTAATTCCTCAGTAGTAATAGTTTTATTATTAATCTCCACTATTGTACTATCTAATTTATTAGTTTGTTGGGTAACTTGTTTTTGCACCTTTTCTATTTTAGTGTTAGTACCACAAGTCTTTAAGAATATTACTAATGTTAATAAAAAGGTAATTCTTACACCCCATTTGTCAATAAAATTTAATATTTGATTCATAACTTATTTTTTTTAACTTTTATATTATATAAATATCGTTAATAATAAATAATACCAAAACACAAAAAAGTGTATAAAAAAAGGGGGTAAAAACCCCCTTAAATGTATTTTTTTTCTAATATTAAGTGATTTTTATACCACTTTCTTGTTCTTCTTCTAAAACATAATCTAATAAATCTCCCACATTATGCCTTATTTTTCTAATTGCAGATTCTTTAATCTGTCTAATTCTCTCTTTAGTTAATTCTAATTCTTCGCCTATAGCTTCTAATGTCATAGGACTACCAAATATACCAAAATAACAATTAATTATTTCTCTTTCTCTATAACTTAATATAGACATTACATTCATTAACTGTCCGTTTAAAGTGTCGTTTGGGTCAATCACTTTATCAGGACTAGCAAAGGTGTTATCTCTAATTAGTGAACCTAATTCATCACCATCTTCATTTATTGTGTTATTCAAAGAACTACATGTGGGTATAGAAATATACTCTACTTCATTGGGAGAAGGTGGTCTCTGAAATTCCTTCTCAAATGCCTCAATTTCTTTTTTTATTTTAGATAGTTTATTAATCATATTAGCCGGTATTCTAACCATCCTAGAATTATCATTTAATGATTGTAAAATAGATTGTTTTATCCACCAAACCGCATAAGAAATGAATTTAAAACCTTTAGTATAGTCAAATCTCTTAGCTGCAGTAATCAACCCATAGTTACCTTCAGATATTAAATCTGCCAATGGTAACCCTTGATTTTGATAATCTTTTGCTATTGCTATAACGAATCTTAAATTAGCCATAACCAATTCTTCAATTGCACTCTCATCCCCTTCTGATATTCTTTTAGCGATTTCTACTTCTTGTTGTGGTGTTATTTGTTCACTTTTTCTTACATCCTTTAAGTAAATGGACATAGAATCTTCTTTAGTATTTATAAATTTCTTATTCATGTTGTTTTTTTTATTGTTGATTTGAGTATTCTTTTAAATATTCTTTTTCTATTCTACTTAAATTTTCTAAACCTACCTTCCCAATTTTGTCTAATAATTCATCCATCGTAGGTTTTATGGGTTGGATGTCTTGTATATTTCTTTTATCAAAACGTTCCTCCTCTAACATTTGTCCTAAAACACCTTCCATATTATTTCTTACCTGAAATAAAGGTAAGAATTCAGTATTATCTATTTTACCACCAAATAACGCCTTTTGAAACTTTTCTAACATTAAATTAGCTGAATATGTGGCGGGTAACATTTCAAACACAATATAAGCTCTTTGGTGTGTATTTAAAAAATCTTCCAACTCTATGATGTTTAAAGAAGATTTAAATGTTGCAATAATTAAACTATCACCTGTGGCATAATTAACTACACTCTCCGATATATATTCTAAATCTTGTTGGATTTCTGTTATTTCATCTAAACCTATTAGACAATAATTTTTTAGTATTATACTTTCTCCCATATTAAAACTATTTCCTTTTTATAAATATTAACAAATTAAGTACCATTACCCAATTTTTACAAATATACGGCAAATTATTTGATTTGCAATGACGAAACGTCATTATTTTTTTCAATAGTGATAATTTTGTCACCCCAATCTTGCGTGATAGGGTTATGTGTTATGAGTAAAATCACCTCATACATCTTTTTTATCTTATCAAAAAATATTTTAACATAATCTAAATTTATATTCGCAACTTTACCTAACACCTCATCAAAGACGATAATATTTGGTTTTGGTAGCGTAGAAATTCTACCTAATACACATCTAAGTGCTAAAGATGCTAACGTTGTTTCTAATCCTGATCCTGATTTTAACTTTTTGGTTACGTCTTTTTTAACTATATTAAAATCTACTTCATTTTTATCATTAATCTCTAATTGTATTTGAAAATCACATACTTCATCTAATAACCTATCTAACTCATAATTTATAATAGGTATTACTGAAGATAAAACCAACTTAGATATACCGTTTTTACCAATCATCCTATTATATATTTCAAATATTTTTAATACTTCCTCTTCTCTCAATATTTGTTGAATTAATAGTTTGTTTTTGGTGTTTATTTCTTTTTTAACTTTATTATCATTTTTTAAGTCTTGTATTTCATTTCTAACACTATCTCTTTTTTTATTTAACTTCTCTAAGAGTTGATTGTACCCCAATATTTTACTTTCTAAGTTTCTATTCTTTTCAATATACTCAATATTACGTTCATAGTTCTTTTGTAGATTCATTTTTTCTTTTAAATCTACCCTTAAACCTTCTATCTCTACTTCTAATCTATCTCTACTTAGTTCTAATTTATCTTTTTCATCAGAAATATTTTTTAGGTTGTTTTGTTTATCTAAAGACTTAATTGTTATCCCTAAATCTTTTTGTATTTCTTTTATTAAACCTTTGATGGTTTTTAAATTTTCCTTTTCCGCTTTTATCTCTTTACTATGATCTACATCATCTAACGCTCTTTTACATGTAGGACATGTTTCACCCTCTTCTAAATTCTTAATTAATAACTCTTTTCTTTCTTTATTACTCTCCTCTTTACTTTCTCTCAACAATAAATCTTTTTCTTCCAGTCTCAATTCTTCATGAGTATCTTCATCATACTCCACCTTACCTATCTTACTAATATCTTTTACTATCTTATCTAAAGATTTTTTCTTAGTTACACCCTCTTCTGTTAATGAACCTATTTCGTCCTTTAAAGTTTTAGGGTTTACACTACTTACTTCATCATCAATAACATATTTTTCTGATAATAACACTTCTTTTTTATTATTGGCTTCAGCGATCTCTTCATCTATTTTTAATAATTTATTATTATTTTCTTTTATTGTATTTTTATTTTCTTTTATTTTGTCTAAATTATCATCAATTTCAAATTCTAATTCTTTAGTATTATGAATATTTGATTTCATTTTACTTTTGAAATCAGACATTAAACCCTTATTAATTTCTTCTTTTTTCTCAATAATTTCTAAACCAATAAATTTAGTTAACAACCTTCCTCTTTGTGTTGGTTTGGTTTCTAATAAATCTTCTAAATTTTTTGCAGTTGCAACAATAGTTAACATAAAATCATCAAACGTACCTATAGTTTCACTAATTAATTTATCAGTTTCTCTTCGTTGTTCACCCTCTAAATTTTCGTGACTACCATCTGATAAAACTCTATAGAAATTTAATTCAGAAGATGTTTTATAATTACCTGTTTTAGTTTTTTTCCTAAATAATTTACGTTCAATAATATATTCTTCACCATCAATATTGATTTCGCCTCCCACTACCACTTCGTTTTTATCAGTAAATGTATTAAATATTTCAGCGGCAGTATCAGTTTTAGTTGTCTTACCAAAAAATAAGAATAGTAAAGAATCAATACTAAAAATTGTTTTACCACCTTGATTGGCTGGTAATGAATTCACTATAGTTAACCCTTTAAGATTATTATAATCCACTATGTTATCACCACCAAAAGATAAAAAATTATCAATCCATAACCTATTTATACTCCATCTCCTATATCTTATATCTTCTTCTCCTAAATTTACTAATACATCATTAACTTTTTCGTCTAATCTACATAACCGATCAAAATCTATATCAACTCCATTTATTTCTAACCACTGAGTAAATAATTTTCTTTGATATGCGGTGTCCATTATATTATCTATCAATCCATCGGTGATGTCTACTACTTTACCCACACTATTTTTTAAAATCGGTATAAAATTAATTTTGATGGATGATTTAGGTAAACCATACTTATCCGAAAAATAAGTTTTAACTCTATTGATCGTTTCTAATGTTCTATTTTCAGGGTAATCTTGCCAATCTACCCTTATTTGTGCGTTACTCGGAACTTCTACTATTTTTTTTGTTCTAACCACTTCAAATTGATTTTCCATATTTATTATTTTTTATCTTTAAGATTAGATCCCCAATGTCCACCTTTACTAAAAGGTTCTTCATCATAAATGTCTCTAATAGGTCTACCTTTATTACCCAAACCTTTATTTTTTAAATCCGTAATTTCTTTTTCTAAATCAACCACTTCATTTTTTAATTCTTTTATTTTTTTATCCTTTTTCTTAATCTCAATATTTAATTTACTAATAGATTCCTCTTTGTTTAAATTTTCTGTCTCTTTTATTGTATAAGTTTTTTCTATTTTGTTTAATTTATTTTGCAAAGAAGTATTATTTTTTTTCTCTTTTAATATTTTTTCTTCTAAATCTATAATTTTAGATGCTAATTTTTCTACCTCTTTATTATCAGTAATATACACTTCTTTTTCTACAGTAATCTCTTTAATTACTTCTTTTTCTATTGGTATTTCCCTCTCGACTATTTTTTCTTCAACTTTAATTACCTCCACCTCTACCGGTACTTCTTTAACTACTTCTTTAACTACTTCTTTTTCTACCACCACTTCTTGTATAAAAGGTGCGTTACCATACTTTTCAATATTAAATCCGGTTTCAATGTTTTTTACGATGAACTTATCAATATCATCAATACTGTTTAATTCACAAAATTTTTTAATCTCGTCTCTTATTTTTTTTGGGACTCTCATTAAGAATTAGTTAGATATTCTTTACCGATATCTAAATCTTCTAAAGAATTTATTTTGAATACATAGTAACCATATTCCGTATCAATATCATGTTCGGTATAATCTAAGTGTTCTACATCCCAAATAAGATATCCATGTTCTGAAACTCTTTCACCAAAATCTTGTTGGATGAAGCTACCACTATATGTGATATTTATACCTTTATGTACAAAATTTTGCCTATGATGTATATCTCCCATAATAACCGCATCACACCCTTCAAATTGTTGTAATTCTACTGATTCTTCAAATTCAAATCCTACTGAAGTGATTGCCCCATTAACTGGTGCATGAAACAACCCTATATATTTTTTATCGTCACCATACTCTTTACGACAGGCATCTATATCTGGTCTTGCATTTTCTTCAAAGATGGAGTAACAACACCAAACAATATTTTCGTCTAAATAACATTTACTCTCAGTTAAATAACTTACGTAAGGATTATTCATTATCTCTATTATGGGTGTAAGTGAATCTAATCTATCTTTATTATTTTCCAATAAATCATGATTACCTGCAATTAATACTACGGGACACAATTCACTACATTTATTAAGAAACCACGAAACTAACATTGTTAATTCATTTGATATAGTAATCTTCTGATGAACTATATCTCCTGCAATTACTATTCTACATTCTTCAAAAGATAAGTTTTTATCTTCCATATAGAATTTTACTTCATTCAGGAATTTATTACAGACTTCTCTACATTCACTATGTCTATTATAAGTCCTAAAATGTAAATCTGCAATGTGAAATAATTTTTTTATCATATCTTAAATATAAGGATTTTTTATTAAAAAGACAACGCGATTAGGCAGGAATCAAAGTAGATAACATATTATCCACGTGTTCACTGTAATCCGCACATTTAATGACTTTATAATTTGGGTTGTTTTCATTAAACCAAACTAAGTTACATCTACCAACTTTTAAATTAGTATTTTTTTCTATAATTTTTTTATAGATATTAAGTTGTAATGAATATGTGTTAAATTCACACTTATCTAACATCCATAAACAATCTTTCATTTTATTTCCATAATCATCTTTCATATTTAAGCGAGTATTGGTTTTCCAATCCCATATTTCTAAAGTACCATACCTCTCATTCCAAAATAACTGATCTACCATCCCACATAACATATAGTCTTTATCACCAACCACTAACTCTGATTTAATTGGTACTAACTTACCTTTAGCTACTGTATCATTATAGAAATTATGAAAATAACCTTCCATAATTTTATATGTTTCTTCTATCTCACTAAAGTCTAAACCTTCAGGACTTTTAGTGGGATAAGGCATTATTTTATTATTTAAATAATTCTCAATATAGTCGTGAAGAGTTGTACCCTCAAAAGTAGCATGATTGTTTTTATATTTCCATAGTTTTTTGATGTCTTCTTCACTGGTACATTCTTCCGGTGGTTTAGGATTTGAATAATCTGGTCTCTCATATGGGTCATCTTCCATTGGATAAAAATTCTGTTTATGTGCAAACTTATCTGCCATACTTTTCGCCTTATAAAAATGTCCTTGTTTTTCCGCCCACTTATCTGGTTTATCTACATTAGATTCAAAGTCTTCTTCAAACTTATGAATGAAACCAGTACAGGATATTGTTTTCTCTCCATCAATATAGTACGTATGAGGTTCATCATAATATTTTATATTGTTGAATACGGATAATTCTTTAATAATCTCCATTTTATGCATATTTATTATTACAAAGATAAGCATTTTTTTTTAAAAAAACAAATGGAACTAAAAGATATTATAAGAAATACTACCGATACCCAACCGTTCAATAAATTTGAGGTTGCGGTATTAAGAGAAATATATAGAACTTTAGGTGGTAAAATAAAAAATCGTAATAGTCAGAGTGGTGATAGAACTGATATGTACCTTTTAATGGATAATGATATAATAGGTAACTTAGCATTAGATAAGGATATACTGATGTATTTTTATTCTTTATATAAAAACAACTTACACAATACTATTGATGGTAACTTTTCATCTATTGATGAAGTAGTTGTACCCCAAATGAAAGAGTATGAAGTTAAAATGTACCAAAATGTTAACTCTTGGAGAGAAGCGACAAATAGTGTGGTGGCATCTGATTCGGATGATGCAGGTGATGCACTAGATTGGGAAATTGATTATGGTAATATGGTAAATCCAGAATTAACAACTCACTTAGATGATTTCATAGAACAAGGTGATTATGACGATGTTTTTGATATGGATGTGAATGTAATACGAAATTTAAATGAAAGTATTACTAAAAGAAAAATTATTATTACTGAAAGTCAATTATCTAAAATAGAAGAGGATTTAAAGTATTGGAATGTTAGTGATGCAAACCCAAACAAAAACAAATATGAAATGGGTGTGGAGTTAGAAGAAGAGGTAACTAGTATTCCAATATATAAAGATAATAATCCCCACAAAAGAATATATGAAAAAATGAGGAGAGAATTTCCTGACACACCAGAATATGTTTTACAAGATTATTATAGAAACATCATATTAATGAGAGCACCAGGTCATCGTCCAGCGATGAAAGATATTTTAAACACTTATAATGGTGATCCAATACCTTATATTAAAGGTGATGGAAATGGGTGGTGGTATAACTATTTAAAAGGTCCGTGGAAGTTGCAAGTTTTAAATGTAAACCCAATGGATTTTGATAAACGTACAGTAAGAGCGTTTGAACAAAGAGACTTCGGTAATATAAATGCATATAACGTACCAAACGATGAAGAACGAATGGATACACAAATGAGTATGAGGAGAGACGATGGAATGAACGAACCAGTTATTATCCTACAAAATCCTGATGGAACTTATCAATTAATAGAAGGGTGGCATAGAACAATGTCTATTTTAAAAATGGGTGATAAACCTACGGAGGATTATGATGATGAATTATGGGATGAAGAATCCCCTACTGAATTAAAGGATTGGGACAAAGTTAAACTGAGAGCATTTGTAGCACCTAATCCGGATTTTATTAAAAAAGAAACTCAGTCTTCGTAAGAAAAAATTAATTTTGAAATGATGTGAATGTAATATTTTCCATATCCATCATCCATACACACCAATTCTACTAAATCTTCAACTTGTTCTCTTTTACTTCTACCATCCCCAATAAATATAACTTCTTTTTTTTCATACATTAGATCATTGATGGTGGACATAAATCCTTGTTTAATGGGTACTATATACCATAAATCTTTTTCTTTATTGTGTAATACATGATAGATTTCATTCATAACCATTAATAAGTATAATGACTTTAGTATAAATTATAAGTTAATTGTAATTTTAAAGTAAAGAAAAGTGAACCGGGAAGGATTCGAACCTTCGACCGTCTGCTTAGAAGGCAGATGCTCTATCCAGCTGAGCTACCGGTCCAATATGTACTCGGGGCGGGAATCGAACCCGCACTCCCAAATGGGAACAAGATTTTAAGTCTTGCGTGTCTACCTATTCCACCACCCGAGCATTTACTATACTATTAAAATATTCAATAACATATTTAGCGTATGAAGTAAGAACATCCCTACCTTCAAACACAAACATTTCGTCACCTTTATTTACTGCGTCGTTATACAGTAATTTAAATTTTTCTATATTATTTAGGTTAATCATATTTCAAATATAAAAATATTTTTTTTTAAAAACAAACTTTTAAGAGTATTTTAGTGATATTTGATAGATTTCTTCTTCTAATTCTTTAGCAGACAATATACCGTCTTTAAAATCTTCATTAAATCCTTCACATCTGATCGCATCTTCTATAGAAATACCTCTAAGTATTTTTTTCCATTTTTTATATATTTCTTCCTCTGTCATTGTTTTTTCTTTTATTTCTATTTTGCAATAATATACCTACAATAGTTACTACTGTACCTATTGCCATTGTCGATAACCTTAATGATCTATTATTTTGTGATTCATATCTCACATAATTAATACCATACCTCCCACTATATGTTGGTTGTGGACTTTGACTCATAGAAGTACCAATAACACACAACGTCATACCGGTTCCTGTCATCGCTAACCCATAATTAGGTATTTGTTTATCACTTAAATGTAAATCAATTTCTTGACTATAGAGAGTAAGAGATAATAAAATAAATACTATTAAAATAAAATTTTTCATATTACAAATTTTTTCTAGTTAACAACATTCTTTTAATTGATTTTTTAGCTTTGTGGAAATTAGATTTAGATGTACCTTCACTAATATTTAATATTTCCGCAATTTCTTTATGTTTTAATTGTTCTAATACATGTAAATCAAAAACTTTTTTATAGTTGGGGGATAAGTCATCTTTAACTTTCATTACGTGTAAAAATGTATACTTATCTTCTTCCTCTATTATTTCTTCTGCCACATCATCATAACCTTCGTAAGTAACTTCTAATTTCTTTTTCCTTAAATCATCCATCACTGTATTTCTAATTATTCTTCTAACCCACCCTTCTAAAGAACCAGTATTTTTATATTTATCTAAATTATTATTAATTTTTATAAAACCGTTTTGACACCAATCCTCTGCTTGTTCTATATTTTTTGTATACCGAAGACAAACCTGTACTAACATTTTTTTCCAATAATCCCTATACAAATCCTCAATTCTCAATTCCATATTATTGTTATTATTTAGTGAACTGTTACGTCATAATCGTGTTTAGGATATGTATCAATATCCTTACAGATATTTAAAATCTTTTCATACAAATCCATTCTTTGTTCTTTAATGATTTCCATTTCTTCGTGTGAACGAATTTTGTCAGAATAGTCAAATCCGTCATATAACCCATATAACATATTAGAGATACCACCAAAAGGACTAATACCATCTATTCCAAATAAATCAGTTATAACTTTGGAGATACTACTTAAAGTTTCTCTTTTCATACATTGATGTCTGTTAAAATATTTCATAATTGTTTTTTTTTAAGGTTTATGCCGCCACCTCTTCGGTAGCGACATTATTCATTTTGTAAGGATAATCTGCGTGAGTCTTAGTACCCATTCTCTTCCATAGATCGTAATCTACCATCTTCTTCCAAGCGTTGTGCATATTACTTACAGTCAGATTCAAAAGGAAACTCTTATCGATAGAATAGAATTTTTTCCCTTTAGTACATAATACATTTAACCAAATACCCTTATGATCTTCTGTTGGGTTTTCAGATTCACTCCATACTTGTACGTTCTCTAAAAATCCATAAGTTTGTTCAATAAACTGTTTTGGTGTCTGATCGTAACGAGTTTCACTAATATTAAGGAAACCTGCTTTACATTTTGCGGTGTAACGAAATTTATACTTCTTGTTTTCGTCTAAGTGATTAGTAACACTAAACTCAAAGTATTTACCAGTGTTATCATACTGAGATACTTTACCATAATAGAACTTATTGTCTATCTCTGGGTAGTTACTTGTTGAAGTTTCGTTTTTTCGGATTGCATTTAAATTATTCATAGTTGTTTGATTTTGTTAACACTAAATTACAAAAAATATTTTAAACTGCCAAATATTTTTTAAAATTTTTTAAATATCTGTCAATATTCTTCGCACCAACTGGGTTAGCAGAGTGGACATAATAATTAGGGATATCTATATTATTATCCTCACAATATTCACATAACCATTTACATGCATCATAACCAGTTTTTTCTTTAAGACTATCATATTTTATATCTCCTTTTTGGTTTTCACTTAAATATGCATCATACGAAAGATCGTGATCGAAAGAAATATATTCTGGTACACCGAATTTAGTAATCACATTAATAAATTGGTAGTAATCTCTAACAATAACCCAATCCTCATTATTTTCATATAGTGGATTAACTGTTAATCTAAAAACATCGTAGGGTACTCTTACATCATCTAAAAATAATTTCATAATAAACTTTCTTTTATACGTTTTGCAGTAGTAATTAATTTAATTACACCCTTACTACCCAATCTTTGGTGTACATCTGATAAATCGAATCTTTTTGGCATATATACCATTAATACTCTCCCATTTAATTTAGTACTATTAAGTCTTCTGTATAAATTAATTGCATCTTTTTCTGCGTCATTATCTAAAACAATGATAACTTTTGCAGATGCACAATCAATTAACTTTTTAAACAATAAATCATTTAGTACTTTACCTAACATAGGAATACTATTGGGTAATGTTATATGATCGAACACACCTTCTACTAAATATATGTTTGAATCCCAATTTATCTTGCCTTCATTAAATATAATACCCATTTTGGATACTTCTGGATTCTTATATTTTAATTTACTATACTTTTCATAACTCCTACCTAAAAAATAGTTTATATTACCATCAGAATCATATGAAGGGAATATTATTCTACCTCTATAGTCGCCAGTATTTGCATAACCTAAATTATACTTTTTAATTAAGTCTAAACCAATGTTTCTCTTTTTAAGATACTGTATGGCTTGTCGGTAACCATTATCATCCCTATCTATAGTTAATGAAGTAAAATCTTTGGGTAATCCATTTATTACCACTTTTTCTTTTTCACCAATAATTCTTTTATTATCAGGTATAACTAATTGATATTGTTTTAAATGGGTTTTATTACCATACTTTCGGATTAATTTATTTATTGTACCATGTGTACCATGAGTTTCCGAACATGCCCAACATTTATAAACATGATGATTATAATTAACTTCTAAATTACCTTTCCCGTCCCCACAATCTAATCCTTTAATGGATGAACACACAGGACAATCAAAAGATATTTGACTTTTGTTTTCGTAATGTTTTTTGGAGTTACCTAATACATCCTCTAATATTTCTACTATAAGTTGTGACATTTCCACAAATATAGTGAATTTATTTTAATTAACCAAATTATGACCAATCACCACACTTTCTCATACCCCCCAACACACACGCATACGCATCTGTCATATCATAATTTTCCTTAGTTAATTTGTTGTGTTTATCGTACATCCATATAACTTGAGGTTCTAATTCGCTGACTTTTTGATGTATTACTACTTTTTTATCTATGTCGTATGGTAACCCACCAAATAACACAGGATTTTTCTTTTGTATCTCTTTCTCGCTATATCTATCTCCCGATTTTTTAAATAGTCTGATTTGCATTAATTCTGGAAACGCAAACTTTCTAGCATCATAAGAAGAAACAAATTCTGGTACAATATTTAAAACTTCGTAAACTGACCTACAAATCATACCATTAAACCTTAATAAGGTTGCCACAGTATTTACATTATTAGAACGTAATAAAGGTTCTTCAATAAACACCCTATCAATTTCTATATCACTATATTTTTCTAAAAAATCGTTTTCAAAAATTTGCACTTTTTTAATTAAAGTCTCAATATTATTTGTTGGTTTGGGTTTAACTTTAGGGGTTATGTGGGTTAATAATTGTAATTTTCCTTTTTCTCCTTGATCTTCAAATAATGCTATCCCTATAGTTTTTGTGGACACATCTAATCCTAGTATTCTACTCATTATAAAACATTTTTTTTATTAAAACCTATGAGGTTTTATTTATATAACAACTTGTACATCAAATATTACAAAGTCATTCTTCTTTTTAATAATTTGTCTATCTGCCTTCCCTATTGCTAATATTTCACCAGTAACATCAGTAAGTGCCACTTCACTAATTCTCACATTATCATTAATATCAATAGTTGGGTTATTAGACCTAAAAAATTCTCCTCTTCCTGCAATACATACTACATTTTGTACTAAATTATTTAGGATACTATCTACTGTAGTATTATATGTACCACCAGTATAATAATAGAAACCAAAACTATTTGTCTCAATACCGGTTTCAGTATCACCTGAAAAATTAGTAGCAATGTTATCTACAATTGCGGGATCCGTAAACGCAATCAAACCTTTATCTAAATAAGCAACACCTATTACCTTATCTGCATTAATGTTAGTTGGTGTAACATTTTTAGTATTAATCAAAGATTTATTATTAACACTAAACGGTTTAAATGAATCATATCCTGTTGACCAACTTTTTAATACATCATTATTTGGTCGTTGTATATTATCAGAAACCATATAAGTAACTGGGAAATTAGAACCGAATAACCCATCTGTAAAAACAGAACCATCTTTATATCTACCATCTTGTTGTACTAAACTAAATTGTCCACTATTAACAAAAGTAGAATAACAATCATAGGTAGTAATTCCAGTAACATCTCCACCTGAAGTATACCCTGTTGCTATTGGTAAAGTTGCTTTTATACTCTTACCATCTATTAATTCACCATAACTATCAGTGTTTATCGATAACATTAATACTCTATCACTAGCCAAACCACTAAACGCAGTATCTGCCCAACCACCATCGGCTGATGTAGAACCAGTAAACAAATTTTTCTTAGATGGTAGTATAGGTAATCTTAAACTTTCAAAATAATTAGTGAAAGATGATGTACCATCATTTTTATTTAATAATGCATAAGTTAAATTAGTACCACTTACTACAGTTTCCCCTAATGATACCGTAGTGTTACTTACTACATTAGAACCCGACTCAACTGGCTTTATATTAATTTGTGTATTATCTAAATATAATTTATTTTTAATACCTACACCCACATCTATATTATCATTCACTCCACCATTTTCACCTAAGTTACCACTATTAGCGGGAACTGTACCTGTACTTAACAAACCACTAGTTCTATAATTGGCATCTGAATCACCTAAAACAAAGTGTGTTAATATTTGATTGCTTTGTGTTAATAGTCTTTGTCTACCAGCTAAAGTTAATTTAGCGGTTATTGATACTGTTGTTGCTGAACTTATAAATCCCATTAGAATATTTTTAAAAATCAATTGTTAGTTCAATAGAGGCAGTACTACTATCCGCTATTCTTATTGGTCTAGATAATTTACCTACTAATACTAAATTACCATCACTATCTAAAATTCCCACTTCAGAAATAAATCTATCTGTACCTACAGTATAAGTGGTATTACAACTACTTTGTAAAGTAGCTCCATCCACATTTATGGTAAATAAAGTTTTGTATATTGTTGCACCAATAAAAGTTCTTAAATTACCATAAAATAATCTTTCATCCCCAAAATTTAATTTACCATAACTATCTCCTTTAGGTAAGTCTAATTCAACCCCTAAATTAAATGTATTGGCACTTGCTGCATCATACACACTACCTATTAATTCAAATCCTGTATTTGCACTATTTTGATTTTCCAAAAGAATTGGGTCAATAGTTTCTCCAGCTACACTAGTTATTAAAGGACTTGTGTAATCTACTACTCTCCATTCAGATGGATTTGGTCTAGTCTGTGTTGCTTTATTTATTTTTTGTGCTAATAAAACAAACTGATTTGCATAAAATCCATAACCATCATATGAAGGTGATTCTAATTTTCTCATATAAGGTAATTGACTCACATTATTAATTCTAAATTGTAAATCTTTATCACTTTGAGTATTATTTTCTAGTATTGTATATCTTTGACAAGGTAAAACAGTTGTAAATCCTGTACTACCCGTATATTGTAAAGCATATGTTAAAAACATCGACTCGCCCGCACTTAAACATCCGGTACAATCACCATCTACACATGGGATTAAATTAGCTGCCAAATCAGGAAGTGAGTAGTTTCTATTTGATTTATAAGACATTGCTGCCAACAATTCTTCATTATCAATAACCACAATCTTTAATTGTGGGAATACTTTACCCACTGCTAATGGTGCATCTGGTGTAACAGACATTCCACTAAACTCTATTAAATCATAATATTCTATATCAGTATTACTTAATGTTTTTTCTATTGTGTCACTAACAAATCTCATTCCTAATGTAGTACCACTGGCAGTTCCTCCGTCACTTCGTCTGTGCCACATTACAGGAATATCTAAATTCAATAATTTACCACTTTGTCCGTCTATATTAAACATTTCCCCATAAAAATTAGAAATACAACTATTAGTATAATGGATAATAGAAATACCTTTTACATATTGATCCATATAACTAACAGATAACTGATTACTATTAAGTGTAACTGTTGGGTTTTCATTATATTTTAGATATTGTTTAGTTCCTGCATATTGTTCTGAACCAAATAATGTGTGATTATGGTAATTTTGTGTGTTTTCTTTCCATTGTCCTGCCATATTTTCTGTCCACACATTGTTCATATTCCACACTGGTATATTTTCTACACAAATATCACAACTACTATCAAAAGAAAGTGTACCTGTATTCCAATAAGAAGATAACGATGGTAATCCATAATAATCATCTTCCGGATCATCACCACCAGGTAGAGTATAATAAGTTATAATTGTACCAGCAAAACCACTAAAATTAGGTAATTCTCTATCTACTTTGATAGTCGAACCACTAATACTTGTTATATTATAAAATTGATTGACAGTTGCTGCAGTCATTTGTGGTGTATCCACATCACCTAACGTTGGATTACTAAATCTAAACATTATATAATCATCTTCGCTGGTTGCGGTTAGTGTAATTCCTGATAAAACCCCTTGTATGAAGGGTGTAGCCTCAATTTCACCCGTAAAATTAGATAAATCAATTGTACCACTTTCTTTAATAAACTCTGTTGAAGTTTGTGCCGTTAACCCAACATCAACAGTCGACCCAGAGAAAAATCCTCTATCTGCCGCCTGATTACTTACAACACCTTTTATTAATTGTAAACTACTTTGTGTATCAATTGGTTGTATAAATTCGTTTTGGTTATTTAAAAGAAATGAAGTGAAAAATGGTTGTTCATCTTTAGGTCTTAAAACTTTTGAATAAATATTTCTAGTTACTGAACCGTCTCCCCCATAAAAGAAAAACTCCCCAGTTGCCGCATTACTACTAGGTACAAATTCTTTCCATCCCTTAACATAATTATAGTCCACTTCTGAGTCACCTGCCACCCAAGAATTATATGTTAATTTTCCTTGTGCTAATTGTTCTCTACCAATATCAGTTAACTTAACTCTTACTAAAGCGGTATTTTGTTTATTTATATAACTCATTACTAATTATTATTTTATTATAAATATGCTCAATGTAAATATTATTAATAAATATTTCCCTTATTTGTGACTATTTCTATAGGAATTGAGTCACTATAAGCAACACTTGTTATTATTTGTCCCACTATTGGGGTATAAAATTTTTCATTTTTTATTCTATACATTAATTTATCACCTGCCACTGCATTAGATAAATTCATTGTTACTGAATATGTTCTCTGTCCAATCACATATGGTACACTATCAAAATATTGTACATTTTCATAATCCTCGTCAGTAACATTGGTTATTTGAACTGTGAACAATCCACTTTGTCCTAATGTAGGAGCATTAACTATAGACCAAGATAATGTTGGTTCATTCGTTTGTAAAGGTCCAAACACACCCGTTAATGGATTATAAAATACTTGTATTAAATCTCCCGGTTTAATATCAACTAATATTATTATTCTTCTAAAATCACTAGAAGAACGAAGATATTCTATATTATTAGATAATGGTGTACCATTTAATGTAAAAATAACGTCACCATAAGGTTGTATCTCTAAATAGAATTCAAAATTAGCCCTATCTGTATTATAATACAATTTATCTTCAGAAGTTTGTTCATTTGTTTTACCACTCGCTATTGGTGCAATAACGGTATAAGTATCTGCAATTAACTCATTTGTATTACCTTCTTCTACATAAGCTAAAGTAACCATTTGATCCGCCAATGTTGGTGTATTAAATAAAACATATGGGGTTGTACCTGTTGTAATTGCACTATATTCTATATCTTTAGCCAATACCACACCATTATAAGTTACAATAGGATCAGACTGAGAATTATAATAAAAAATAGTGTCTCCAGAATTAGTAAAAGTACTAACAACCTTCAAATTACTAATAGTACTGACGGGTGTTACATCTGTATTACTAAATGTAGGTTTATCTGCCTCATATATATTTAAAAAATACCAATCCGTTTCAGGGTTATAGATATTATACTCTGTACCTCTTTTATAATTATTTATACTATTTCTTCTAAAACCTAACTGTTTTTGGAGCAATGTTTTTATCGGATATTCATAATAACCTTTAATTATAAATTCTCCTTCACTAACCCCACTAACTGGTATAGATAAAGTAGTACCGCTTTCTCCACTAAACCTATCATAAGTAAATGATTGGTTAAATAAACTTTCTACATCAAAAGCACCCGTATTATGGTTAAATGGATATATCTCCGCAGTAAAGTTCAACATATTAGGTTGAATAACATTTGATACATCATTCATTATTAAATCAAATTCAAAAGGTGTTCTATCTCTTTCACTGACGTAAATATATCTGTCACAAGAAAGATCTTTGGTTGTGACGGTATTTGGTAACCCCCATGTAGAAGTTATACCACTTGTGACACCAGTTAAATAAAACCCTCTTTCTTGAAAATTACATTGTACCCCTAATCCATTAGGTCGATGTATAACATGTAAATGATTTTTTAAATTGTCTGCCACATATATTTTTTCATCCGGACCCATTTGCAACGCACCTAAACTAGAGTCAGTTATAGATGCCACTTCTATTACATTTTCCACCATTTCTGTGGAAGAAGTGTAACTCAAATCAAACTGTTTAATAGTTTGGGATGCCCCATCCGAAACATAAAATTTAGTAGAATCTGAAGAATACTCTAATCCATACGGACCATTACTAAATGTTAATCCCGTTAAAACTATTTCATTACTTAATGTACCTCCCGACGCATCAAAGTCTAAAATTTGAATTATGTTTTCATCGTATAATAAGGAAATTAATTTATCCCCATTTAAAGAAGTTTTCATATACCCTCTACTACTGTTATGAACTTGACCGATATTAGAAATAACAGGTGCAACTAACCCACTACTACTTAACTTATAAGCGTAATATCTAGAATCTCCACTTGTATGTGTAATAACCCAATAGTCTTCATCATTTGCGTGATTACAAGAAGTTACTTTTTCAGTTATTGGATTATTAATCAACTTAATGTTTTTTGTAGTTACTTGCCCCAAACCATCTTGTAAAGTCATATCAACAATACTATATTCAAACCCATCTGGATTCCCTTCAAAATCCGTAGTGAAAATATAATAATTATTACTATCAGGTTGGGGTACTATAATACTAGATTGTGTGGAGGTTCCTGAACTACTTAATCCAGTCCCATTTAACATTATAGTATTTAACTTAGTATAAACATTTTCACCATCTGTATAAAATAATAGATTACCTTCTTGGTCAGATATCGAAGAACATCCTTCTTGTGATACTACACTACCTGTAATAGTAACTGGTGTTGCCCCACTTTTTATTGTATTAAAATTTATTCCCGCATTATTACCGAAAAACCAATTATAATTTAATCTATCATAGGTATATTCATTTTCTACATAAGTAACTGGGCCACATAAAGTATCCGCACTTTCTGTTACAGGTATCTTTCTAGTGCCTCTAGGGGTAAATTGTGGATAATCAAACCCATATACATCTGTTCTCTCAATGTGTGAATATTTGTCTTCATTACTCAAAGGCTCCCACCCTAAATAATTTTTCTTCTCACTAATAGCACCATATTGTGTATACGTTTTACCACCATCTATGTATTGCATTGGGATATTAGCAAATATATCCATATCTACTAAATTACCATCACCATCCACTTCATAATTAAATAAACATAATTTATTAGGGGATGAATCTTTTAATGCACTATTCCCTAATGTTACTGGTACACTTTTAAAAATTAAATCTCTCACATTAGACAAATCATCTAAGAAATAAGCGTTATTTACAGTAAAAAGGGAAGGTGATAAAGAATTTGCCAAATAACTAACATTTAAGGTTGGAGTAAAATCAGTCCTTACCTCTATTTCTGAAACAACTTTACCGTTTAAAGTAATTGGGTTTGTAATATTTCCTTTTATATTCGCCATTATCTATAAATATATTTATTGTATACAATCATTAATTAATTGGTTATTATCATCCCACTCATCATCACCAATAACTGTCACATTACCTTCATATTCGTTAGTGTTGTATATTTGTGTGATAAATACCGTATTATATTGTGTAACATTAGTAGCCTGAGCACCAGTTATACAATTATTATATTTTTCTTTTAATTCATTTAAATAAGCCAGTAAACTGTTATATGAAGAATTAGTAGTACAACCACTTACTGTACTAGGTGGGATTAACTTTAATTGTTGTTGCACCGCCTCTATCTCAATACTTAAAGAATTACAATCGTCTTTAGTTGATATAAATTGTTGTTGTTGTTGAGCTTGTTGTGCAGCTAGTTCTTCACAATCATCTTTAAGTTGTTGTAATTGCTGATTTAATAAGTCTAGTTCGTTAGTATAAACTTCTTTTTGGTTAACCAATGAATTATATTGATTTTGTAATGTAGTAATTTGTGCCTGATTAGAAGAATTATTAGTTGGGGTAGTCGGATTAGGTTTAGGTATCGCATTAGTATCCACTTCCAAAGGCGGTTTTTGTTTACCTTCTGGACTATTTTGTATTATTTTTATTTTAGGGTCTTTCATATCTTTTTTTTTAACTTAATTGATCTCTTTGATTTCTTGCGTCCCTAGCTTTTTGTTCTCTAGCTGCTGCTTCTTCTTGTCTTCTTACCTCCTCTTTAATTTTATTATTTTCTTCTTTTTTTGCCTTTTCGTCTTCTCTTTGTTTAAACGTATTTTCTTTAGACGTTTCTTTACTAGTATTATTACTATTATTTTGTGATTTTAATGATGTTATTGCTAATTGTATTACTTGTAATTGATCATCAATACTAGTTATAGTGGATTGTAACGTATCAATTTGTCCTTGTAATACACTTATACTATCTTCACAATCTTTATTAGATTGTCCTAAACATCCACCACCTAAACAAACTTCTTCAACTGCAACATCTACAGTTTCTTGACCTATTGAATTATTTGTAACACCACTAACATTACATTCATTAGTTACTTCTAAGAAGTTTAAACTGTATTTCTTATAGGTAAATTTATTATTATCAAAAATAGTATTCCTATAAACTTTACCTGAGTTTTCACACCCTTCCATAATAGTGGTAGATGGAATTACTTGTTCAATTAATTCTAACCAATAATCCCCAATTAAATCCATAAATTGGAATAGATTATTGTAAGTTAACTTACCACTATAATCTTTACCACAATTAGTTGCATTTAAATATAATTCGTAAAATAGTTTAAGTGTTGGGTATCCACTAAGTGTTTGTCTATTTTGTGCATTAATTAAATTTCTCTGTACCATTTCATCAAACACCTCTTTTACTTTTATTTGAGATGGGGGAGTATCTAAGAAATCTACCGGATTTACACATATCGTTTTGTTAACTACTTCACAAGTTAACCCACTACTAGTAGCAGTAAAGGAAGATTCGGTAGTGTTACCACAATGTGTACAATCTCCTTGACCATCATTAATTTCTCTCCAAGTACAACCACTCAATGTTGTGTCCCACACATAATTTTTATCTAAACTTAATCCTTTTTTACCTTTAGATGATAATGTTTTATTTAATGATTCACAACATTCTTCTGTCATACCACTAGTCTGATTAAATGTTTGTGCAGATACACCACTAATAACTTCATTTATATCACCACCACTATAAGGTGTCGAACCAGTATATACATAAAGTCCCCATAAAGAAACCGTTCCGTCACTATCCTCAACAATTAATCTTTGTTCCTCATTTAAATCAAATCTATTTCCTAACACTATAGTATCACCCTGACAATCATTCTCTACTATGTTTAATGTGTCTATACTACCACCAATATTAATAAAATCAGTGTATCCAGCACTTAATGCTTGTGAATAATCTGCCGTTAATACATAATATTCTTCTTTTAATAAATTAGTATTAGTATTTAATAAACTCACATACGTATTACAATCTCCTGTGAAACCACCAGCAGAAGTACCACTCAATACAACACTGTAATCAGTGTAAGAACTAGCAGTATATTGTACTTTACCTTCATATGTAATACTTTCACCACTCGTACAAGAGGTAGGACATTCATCACAATCAATATTTCTCCAAAAATTATAAACATCACATTCAATAGACTTAGACGGATCTATCTGAAATGCTGCAGATTTACTGTTGATGATTAAATCTGAATGATTAAAATCATATTCAGTGTATCTATACTCTAAATTTTGCCATAATCTATTTTGTGCAGTTATTTGTAGTGGAGTTGCACAAGTTACTTCATTTTTTTGACATTCACCATCAGGTAAGTGAGTAACTGGGTTAATTGTATCTCCTTTATATACCCAAGATTTTCTATTATCTATAACACAACTTAATTCTGGTAACCCACAACCCTCAGTATTATAAAATGGTAGTATATCGTATGTTTTATAATTTATTTGAATATTATCAATTAATAAACACACACTACATTCATAATTTTCTAATTCCAAAGAAATATAAAATTGTTTATTAGGGTAACTTTGTCTTAAATTATCTATTACATTTTGAGGTAATGTCATCTCAAAATTTTGCCATTGTGGTTCAAATACTGCATCTAAACCAGGATACCCATTTTGTATTAATGCGGTTGTTATTGAATCTTCAATTAGATTTGAATTGTATTGTGACCCACCAATAACGACTCCACTATAATTTTTAGGTTGGAATGTCCAAATGGGGTTACTATTACCCATTATTGGTAAAGTAGTTAGATTAGAAGATATTTGATTAGGTGGTTGACTACCCACAGAAGTGTTATCCACTTCAATATTAAAATTAAGGTTTAATTCATCCATATATTCAAAAGCAGTTGCCATCTTCTCATTGACGAATAATTTATATTCTTCAAATCTTTGTAAATACCACCCTTGATATAGTGCTTCGGTTTCATAATATAAATTATTTCTATATTTTTTAATATTACTAACTAATTTACGTACAACATTTAAAGTTTCTTTACAACAATCCCTACCTACCGTATTATTATTTTCTGTAACAATATTTTCTTTAATGTTATTTATATTGGTTAGGTTTTCATCTAATTCTCTTTCTTGTTCTTTAAATTCATTTCGTACTTGTGTTTTAAAAGTTTCTAAACTTCTTAATTCTTGTTCCTTTTCTTCTTTTTGTATTAATAATTTATTTTCTGTTGTTTTATTCACATTAGCAACTCTAGTCACCTCAACTTTTTGTTCGGTAGTTAAATCAGTTGTATTACCATTTCTAATAGTAGTTGGTTCAACACCTAAAATATTTGCAACAACATCTACATTTTTTTCAATATTATTTTCTTGTTCCTTATTTGTTCTAAGAGATTCATTTAACTCACTAATATCTTCACAATAAATTGTTGCTTGTAATTCATCTATTTGTTTTAATGTAGTATTATACTCTTCTGTAAATCTTTCTTCAGTTATAGTATCATTATTAACTCTAGCCCTAGTTATTTCTTCACTATAAACATTACTATTAACACAACTTTCAAATAATCGTTGATATTTTTTTACTTCTTGTTCTATCTCAAATCTTTTTTGATTTACACATGTATTAAATGCAGATAAAATCTCATCTGGATTATCTGTAGTAGGTTGTGGTTGATTTCTACAAAATTCCTCAACATTAAATGATTGTGCCTCTTTAATCTGTTGTTGGTATAAGTTACAATCTAATTTAGGTAAATTATCTTGTTTAACTACATCAATTGCCGTATTTTGGTTTCTTAAGTTAGTTAATGTATCATCAATTTCTAAAATTTCTCTTTGTTTAGTTAGTAGGTCATTTTCTAAATTAGTTTCTGTTTTTCTATAATCTCCTCTTTTAGTTTCTTTTTCTACTTCTACTAAAACCATTTCTTTATCTACCTCTTCAATAATCTTACTTAAACCTTCTTTTCTTTCAACACAGATTTCTAGTTCTTTTTGCATTAATAAAAGTTGGTTTATTAGTTTCCAATACTCTTTTAGCATTTCACTATTAACCCCTAATTCTAATGGTGTTAGTAACGCACATACCTTTTCAGTTGTTATTAATCTTTCAAAATCATCACAGAAATTATCTTCCGTAAATAGAGTATAGTTTAAACAACCTTCTTCTATAATTTTATTAACCTTATTTAAGTTATCGTTGATTAATTTAAAATTAGAATACATTTCAGGTGTTACCCATTCTGGTTGTCGTGTATTATTAGAAATTGCTTTGATTGCAATATTAAACTCACGTCTAATATTATAAACATTATCTTCGTTTACCGGACCCCATTGTTCTATTGGTAATAAATTACCACCAAATGCTTTACAACAGTCTCCCTCTACATCTATTTGTTGTTGTAAACCAGGAGTTTGCCATACTTGTAAGTTTTGTGTTGACCAATAAGGTATTAAATTAGGTATACCATCTAATTCACTTACAACTAAATCCCCTACATTGGGTGAATTTAAACTAAAATCATTCTGTGCAAATACGTCAGAATCAATATAGTTTATATTATCTTTTAAAATATTCTTATTATCTTCGGTTTGAGTAAAGACGATAAAGTTTCTACAATCTAAGTTATAGATACTATTATTATATAAATCTAATGGTATTTTACATACTTCTATATTTGCACAATTAATTAATTCTTCTGCATTATATTTAATCATATAATCAAACTTAATGGTTACCTCATTACTTTCTGTATTTTCCGGTAAAAAGAAACCATTATTACCATTACTACCAAAAACTAATTTTACATCTTTAAGTTCGGTACAAGGTAAGGTTGTATTATCTACACAAGCATAAAAAGTACTACCATTAGTATATTCATTAGGTTGTCCGTTATAGGGTATTAACTCATTTGTTTGTGGGTTAATTTGGAATTCTCCAAAAGTATAACCTTGTAATAAACAACATTCTTTGTATAAATCAGCACCTTCTCCTGCCAATAATTCCCAACTTAAGACATCATCATAATTACGATCTATAGGTATAAATGTTATTCTACCATATTGATCTACTGAAGCAACTTCCCAATTAATACTATCCATTAAGTCTGGATTACTAAATGGTGAACCAAAATCAGTGGTTGGGTTATTTGGTTTTGTAGAGTCAACTCCCTGTGTATATACACCTTTAGGGTCTTTCCCTACTACTAATTGATCACCTTCTGTTTTAACTGCATTGAGGTTACTTCCTTCTACGTATTTATTAAACCCTTTTTCATTGGCAGGTGTCATAGTTTTACGATTTGACACTTCCATTTTTTGTTTTTGCGAATTTAAATCTAGTGTACGTTGTTCTAAAGTTAATTTTTGTGTAGTTAATTCGGTTTTTTGTTTACTTGATAAAGAAGGTTCTTCACTTATTTTTTTATTTATTACTTCTTTTTCTCTTTCTATTACTTCTATTTCTTTATCTATTTCTTTTCCTGGGTCTAATATATCCCCTAAACCAGGTGTAGAGGGTTGTGTAAGATCACCAGTTGCTGAAGTATCTTTAGGTCTACAATAAACAACTTGTCTAACCGACCCATCCGTTGGGTCAGTGATATTCACATAATAATGATCGAATCCATGATATGTACAACATTCTATACTAGATTCATAAGTAGTATTTTTCTTATCACAATCAACTGATGTAAAATATTTATAAAAGTCTGAAGGTACTTCACCACCTTGTCGTATGTTATTCACATATTTATCTAAGGCTTGTTGTGGATCACTTGATTCGGAATTGTTTCCAAACGATGACTGATAAGATGGATAAACAATACCACCATTACTTTTAACATAATTAATCGCAACAATTCCTTCCGTAAATAAAGTCATACCAGGAACTTGTGGGATATACCCTACAGGATTATTATTTTTATCATATACAACAAAAGGTGCTTCTCTAGGACTAATTTTAGTACTAAAATCTTCTTCATTAGGTTTAGTTTTAAAACCAAAGTAATATTCTCCTTGTTCGGTTAATTGGAAACACCCATTAAGTGTATTACTACCACTATTTTCTTTACATAACTCATTTTCTGTGGTGCGTCTAGCATCGTTTGTGGGTCTATCATTATTCGGGGTAGTTATTGAAATAATATTATCGGGAACTGCATTAACTCCCTCTACTTCAAATAAAATTGCTTCTCCATTACTACTAATAGGATTTCCTATACAAGGGGATTCGCTAGCACAAAAGAATGCTTTTTGATTTTTTTGGTTTACATATGTATAATATTCTCCACCTGCCGAAACACAACATTGAGGAAATTCCTCAAAAAATACCTTTTTACCATTTTCATTAACAAAATATATAAACCCATCTTCATTAATCATCTCATAATGATCACAAGGGTTTTCTATAACTTCAATATTTTCACAATCAACATTTATACATATTTCTAATGCTTCATTAATACCTGTTCCCCTACTACTTTGTTCTCTATTTAAATTATTTTTCGCAACAATATAATTTTGTTGTACTCTAAACCATTCGGGTGAGTAAATCAATTCACAATTTTCTTTAATTAGTTCTACCCATTCATTATATTCTTCGAGTGCTTCAGTACATAATTGTTCAAAAATAGTAGTTCCTCCTGAAGTTGCTGGTGAAGATACCACAGTAAAATCAATATCAATACCTTCGGTTATTATTTGATTATTAACTGAAGATACTGGAGTAATATATAATATATCATTATCCATTGTACCATTTATAAACCCATCATTATAATTTATAAATTGGTTCTCATAAAGTGTATTACCTGTTAAAGTAATAAACTTACTAACTATCTCATTTGGAAATGGACAGGTTAAAAATTGTTCTAAATAAAATGCACCACCATCATATACACCCGCGTGTGGATTATTATCCTCAGTTATATCAATAGGTGGGTTTAAACCACCAGTTTCTCTATACCACCCACCAGATTTTTGAAACCAATTAGTTTCATATATTGGTGATGGTGGTGTAGTAGTGTTATCAAAACCAACTAATACTAATCCACCGTTGGGTATTGGTAAGGGGTAACCATCATCATCGAATGGTAAATCTTTCAAATTAGAACTACCCGTATACAAATATAATAAACTTTTTAAATGTGGTATATTTACGGGTTTATCTGCAATTACAATATGTTCATTAAAGTTTACTAAAGATTCTGGTGCACCAATAAATCTAAATAAGAATTCTATTGCTTTACGTGTACCTTTACTTTTCCATAACCAAGCAACATTTAATATTAATCTTCTGTATAACTCAATATCTATTTGTTCTAAACTAAGTGGTGTAGATGTACCACTAAATAATCCTTTACCATTACTCGGTAATACATTATTTAAAATGTTTGGGTTAGTTAAGAAATCAAATTTACTAAACCCTAACATATTAGCTAAATCTTTTACTAATGAATCAGGTGTGTTATTTTTCTTATCATAAGTAACAACATGTGCAAATTTAATACCGTCAATATATTTTTTAACTTCATCAAACTCAACCCCATAAATTCTAAGTAATTTAGTTGCTTTTGCACCATCTATCACCATATCTTCTCCACCATCACCCCTAGGGATAGTATCAAATCCTGTTATAACTTCTGCAGTATATTTTCTCTTTATAATATCAGTTTTAAACTTATCTAAAGTTTCACCAATAGAAGTGATTTCATCTAAATAAGTAATATATATCCCATCAAAAAAGTTAAGATTGTATCCATCTGTTAAAACAGGAAAAGTTATCTTTTCATCACTATAAACTATAACCCCCTGAGTGGTTTCTTTTGGTAGACTAAAAGTTGCCGTATAAATAGGGTATACATCTCTATTCAATAAGTTTTTTTCTAAGTCATTCAAACCACTGAAAAATTCTTCACACTTTAATTCATTTGGTTTTACAAAAAATGGAATAGATGCATTATAAGTAGGATTTAAAAAAGTAAATTGTGAAAAATTTAATCCTGTTATTTCAGGAAAGGGATTTCCTTCTACAACAAATTTTAATGTTGCATTAGTTTTAGTAGTAGAACCACTAAAAGATTTTATCTTTTTACTTATTCCATTATGTTCTATAACATACTGATTGTAATTAACTGTTAAATTTCTTAGTGGATTGGGTATCTGATCCTCAGGTACTAGATTATAAGATAATGTATAATTTATACCAAAAGGATTGGTAAAATAATTAGTACTAACAGTAAAACTAGTCTCATCATTTAAATTATCATAGACATAATCTGTGATATTATTACCCGTTATTGCACCTATTTTGTTATCTACATAAATTGCGGCTGGAAAATATTCTTGTATATATTCCAATGAAACTCTAATTTTTTCTTCGGAAGAACCATATAAAATATAACTTAAAGGATTTGTTATATCTAAATTTAATCCCGCTTTTTGGTTTTTTTGTACTTTTACCGCACCAAATTGTTTATCATCCAAACTATCTAAATCATAAAAATCAGAATATGTACCCTGATTATACGTTTTATTTAATTTAGGGGATAAATTAGTAGTAACTTTAAAGTTACCCATCGTAAATAACGATGAACCACCATCATCAGTTAATTGTAAACCAACTAAATCATCACTAAAATCTCTATATTCAATACCACCATCGAAAAATTTTCTTTTCGCATAGCCCGCTACTTTAATAACTTTTCTATTATTATTATTATTGGTGTTATTTTGATTTTGTTGTGGCATCTAATTAATCCTAAAAGTCTGTAATGTCATCAAATTCTTTTGTAAAGTCAGGTGAACTAAGTTCTTCTCTAACCTCATAAAGAGGTTTACCAGTAAACTGATCTTTAACTTCAAATAAGGTATATTGTTTATAAATTTCATTGTCAAAGTTGTATATTGTATAAATACCGTCTTCTAAAGATTTTGTTTGATTTCCATATAGTGCATATGCTAAAGTTTCATCATCATACTCTACCATTTCCACTTCTAACATTATAGGATTAAAAAATGTATTAGTTATAATAATATCTTGACCCGGTTCTCCAATAAATGGTAAAACATTTGGTTTGATAGATGGTGCAGAAGACGGAGTTAATGTACAGAAAACTAATGAAGAACTATCATCAAAAGAATATGATAATACTTGATCAGATGAATTACTTAAGTTTTCCGATACTGCAAGTACTCTATTATTGGATGTCACTACCCTAAATAAATTTTGTATTTTATCTTGTTCAGCATTTGTGTTAGTAGTTAAATACTCTACTCTATACCCTACTAAATTTCCATTTTCTAATTTAACTTTATCGGCATTGTCTATATTAGAATCATTTAAATTTATTACCATACCTATGATATCAGGACTACTAGCTAACGTACCACACGCAACAATAGAAGTTCTAATTTGTTTTGGTCTAATAATAATATTATAAAATCCTTTAGCAGTAAACTCATTTGATGGTAATTTTAAAGTATACATTCCCCCTAAAATTTCTTTATTATTATTGGGGTTATTTGCAGGTACTAAAACCTGTGTTGGGTCTAATTCTGTCAAAACTGTTTGTGCTGAATTACTCCCCCTATTAGGACTATAAGAGTATAATATCTCTATATCCTCTACCGCTACATCTGCTGGTCTTACTGTTCCATAATTTCCTGTTGCCATAATTATCTTTTTTTTAGGTTCTTAAAAACCCATTTCTATTATTATCTATATCATTAGTTGTCTTTATTTCACCTAACAAAGCATGTCTTTCAAAAATATCTGCCACACCTCTATCTATAAATACTTCACTATCAACTTCTGGTTTAAATACTAAACCAAAATATTCTTCTTGTTTAGTTAATGCAGAAAGTGTTACTGTTTCCTCAGTTACACTATTAACATCACTATAAAAATCTGTTTTTCTATATCTTACTAAATTACCACTTTCATCTTCTTTATTTTCATACTCATTTAAAAAAGTAATAAAATGAACACCTGTAGTCGTAATATTGTTACTATTAGCGTTTAAAACATAAGTAACACTTTGACTATTTTGAGAAAGAGCACCTGTAAATATTAAATCTGCATTTCCTGTCATATCTAAATTAGTTACAAATATAGGTTCACCTGTTAGTGGATCTACTCTATAGGAGGATACGTCAGGTAACTTAGAATCATCACTACTCCCCTCAACCCTAATTGGTGGATTAATGTAAAAGGCTAATGGCGCAGCAGGAAATCTACCATAAACAAATGAATTAAATGTGCCTAAATCATTTGGTTTTTGTGTAAGATAAGGTAATAATGGTTTAAAAGGGTAATCTGTAAATATTCCTTGATCGTCCATAGTTTGGGTTAAAAAAACATTTATATCCACTGTGTCTGCAGTAATTGCCCCATAAGTGTAGTTATCTAACCTAGATTTATAATTTTCTATATTTCTTTTTACCTTCATCTCTACGTTTAGTTTCCTTTATTTGGTTGAATTTGCCAAAATGTTAAATAAGGCAAATCTGATATGTTACTTTGGGGATTTAAATTTATTCCACCCGGCCCACCATTAAATGCAGTTTGTTGAGAATTGGGTTCAAATCTATACTTATATATCCCATTATCATTTTTCAAAACAATTTTTAAAAATCTATTTTGATTAATTTGTGTTAAATTTAAAGTATTATAATTAACTGTTTTTCTACCATAATGTAGAGTAGTTAAACCATTTCCCGCATTTTGATATGTAACTTCTAAATACATTACATATTCTTGATTCGGCGCATTATCTACTAAATCTTTAAACCAATATATATAATATCCTTCATGTACTGTTTCTGGTTCTAAAGTAGAATCCCCTAAAATAAAACTAACAGGACATTCATTAATCGGTAAAACAAATCCGTATTCGTTTTTTTGATCGTTTAATATTTGGGTGAAGATATTAGTACTACCTATTAAATTATTAGGTAATTCATCAGAATCATAATAATTAAAAGTTAAATAACTATTCATAACCCTATCTGCCCTACAAAAGATATCGTCAAAAGAAAATCCTAAATCACCATACGCAGAAGCACCATTATAACTCGGAGCATTACTATAAAAATAATCTGTATTTTTAAATGTAAAGAAATTTAAATTAATTTTAAATTTCCTTATAATATTCCAATTATTGTCTGCAGGAAAAAACCTAATTTTCTTATAGTCTATAATTGGGTTAATACTCTTTTCTCTTTCATCATCAATTAATTTAGTTTCTATTAATTCAGTATTATCAATAGGCGTAAAATCTAAATTAACATTAATGTTAATTGAAGATCCCGATATATTAATATCTTTAAGTGGTATTTTAATTTTATTAACAGACATTAGTTATGGTTTTTTCTTCTAATAATGAATAGTCAACACACCCACCTGGTGTATCTCTTTCCCCTAAATTATATTCCCCACTATAGGTGATAAATTTTATATCTACATTAGTTGGTGATATACTAGTGTCTAATAAATCTACCGGTGCATTAGTACCTAAAATACCAATTACATTTTCTACCTCATAATTGTAAAAAGTAGGTTCACTAGTGTAATTAATAAATAAATCTCTATCTTGAGGTAATGTTACACTTTTTTCCGTTAAATCGATTTCACACGGTGGATCTTGTCTAAATAAATAAAAACTATTATTTAAATATATATAATGTGCCCCACTTTCAAATGGGTACTCTACACCAACACCATTTCCATCCACAAACCCAATATCTAATAAATCTCTCCACCTATAGATTTTAGAATTACTACTTAGCGGTATTGTGGAAAATTTTTTAATAACCCCCGCATCTACAATATTACTAACAGATGTTGCAGAATATTTTAACTGTGCATAATCTGGTATATTAAAAGTATTTTGCGAATCACCTTCTTCAATATATTCTGAAAATTCTCTTATAGTGATTAATTGGTGAGGATTATAGATATACCCTTCTCTTTTATCTGGTTTAGTGTTATCAATGGTATTTAAATTATCTCTATATACAGTATTAATCCTATGATATATAAACTCTAAAGTTCTTTCTGTTAATTCGTATTCATTATATTCTACTATATCGTTATCAAAAGTTAAGTCACTTTCATCAATATTATCAAAATACACTTGTGGGTAATTAGGGTTACCCCCAGGATAATTTGCACCTACTGCCCTAATATTGTAATTAACATTTACATTTTTCTCTGTTTCATACCCACCAACTATCGGCATCCAAAATCTATTTTTTATTTCTGGCGGTAATGTCTTTTGTTGATCTATCCAATATCTATTTTTAGAATCTGTTAGTGGTGTATCATTATCATTTTTTACTATAGTTAAAAATAGTTCGCTAAGTGGTCTACCTAAATTATCTCTTAAACCATCTATGTCAATATCATTCTTAAAATAAAAACTTGCTTGTCCATCATCAAAATAATTAACTCCATAAGCGGCAGGATAAATATCATATTCTTTTTCTTCTGTTGTTAAACATTTTAATCTTCTAACATAATATTCTGATTCTATACCAGCAACTACTCTTTTAATAGTAGACACACCTAAATCTATATCTATATCTACAGGATTAATGTCTAACACAAATATTCTTTCTGTTAAATTATTATTTTGATTACCTAATTTAACAACATTAAAAGTTCTCTTATTTAAGTACAATCCTCCATTTTGATTATCAGTAAAATTTAAAAGTTTAACTTCATCATCTTCAGAAAGTCCATGATTTATAGGTGTTTTGAAATAAACATAGTTTCTATTATTAATTGTTACAACACCTTTTTCTATTACTTGTATACCATCTTTTAGTGATACCCCTTGTTTGTTTACTACTAAATTAATATCCCTTATTTCAAAAGGGTATGTGATTTTATATAAATAATTTTGTTTTCCATCACTATCTAATCCTAATAATCTATCAAACCCAGGATCAAATGTTTTAAACTGACATAAAGAAGACTCATTATCATTTTGCATTTGGGGTGTGGATAAATCTACATCATCATAATACCCATACCAACCATCATTAACAAATATACTATGAGAAGGTACTGTACGTCCCGAAGAATTATTATTAATTGTTACTATATTAACATTTTCATTATATAAACAATTACTAGCCACCGTATTTATTACCCCATAGAATCTATATGTAGTACATTCTTTTCTTTCTTTTTCGAATTGTTCGTAACTATCAATAACACTTTGTTCATCACTTAACGGTAATAATCTATTCTTATTTTCTAAATTTAATGGAACATTAGAATTCTGATTTACAGAGTTAACTGATTTTTCTTTATTTAATAATATTTTATATTTGTTATCCATTAACTATAAATATTTATTGTCTTATTTTCATTTATGTACGTAAAGCAATATAACCGTTTTGATTACTATTTAAACAATTATACGTTAAAGTATAATCGTAAGTACCTGTGTTATTGAATACTATATTATAATATTTTAAGTCACCCGTATTTATAGTACCATTTAATGGGTTACTATATGCACTAGGTTGTGTGGTAGCATTAGGACTATCTTCTATAGTAACTTCAGGCGGTGATGGAGTATAAAAACCATTAGGGTTAAATATCTCAACACCAAAGGCACCTGATACATTGTTAGCTAATGCCGTATTTCCACCATCTACTTCTACCGTAACTAAGGATGGTGTTTGGGTGACTGTTATTGTACCAGTTTTTTGTGAAAGTCCTGTAGAACAGTTTAACCCTACACCATTACTAGTACCATTATCTAATTGTGGGTTATAATATGCCGGTGGTGGTGGTGCTACTCCACCGGTACCAGGATTAAAATTAGATGCAATAATATTATTTACAGTTTGTGCTACAATTCCACCACCGAAATTACTAATTCCTCCACCAGTACTTCCCCCACTATTATCTACCTCTGTTGCCATTGCCACTTGTGTTTGACCTAAACAAGTTTTTAATATTGTAAATTTATTTTGTTCTACATTTCTAAAATTAGGTTGGTTATAAGTGTTTTCTGCGGCTAATTCATTTTCACCTAAACCTTGTAAAGTAACTTTATCTATCTTATCAGCAAAATAATTAGTTACTAGTTTATGTAATGAGGTATTACCAGGTACAATACCAAAATAATGATAATAAGGTGTTTGTGATGTACTGAATTTAATACCATAAGAATTAGCGTTGTTACCTAAATCATCAATAAATGAATTTGTGGGAAAATCATTAAAGAACTGTTGTGCACCACCTACACCAATACCATAAAAATAATTAGGTGTATTATCAGTCTTTAACCCACATCTATCACCAGTTAAAAACTCATCTGCATCATTATATGTGTTATCCACAATCAATCCATCTTCAGTTTCAAATGTAATAGTACTAGTTAATGTTTGATTTTCATATTCATTATATACATTATCAAATTCATTTGATGATGGTCTCATATAGTTAATGTTTAAATTTCCGTCAGTATAAGTAGAAAATCTTCTACAAAAATATTCTCTTACATCACTATCGTGTAAAAAATATGTTTGACAATTACCTATTTCCATACCTAAGTCATTACTATCTAACATTTCTACCCCTATCTGAGATTGGTTTGCGGTTGCCATTGTATTTACACAATTAGCGAATGTACATCCAAAACTAACATATGCCCTTAAGTTTAATTCTGCATCCTTATCTTCTACTTTTTCAATCTTTTGTGGGTTAGTACTTTGATCTATCTTATATGAAAGATTTTCTTCACTAACCTCAAATGTAGTAGGTTCTAACTCTCCAATTATAAAAGGTACTTCATCTATATCACATGTAACCGAACTACCCATTTCACTAATATCGGTTGGGAATAATAAGTTTGCTTTATAATTTTTGTCATTAAATACATTATCACCTGTTTTAATTAATGAAGCGTAGTAAATAGTGTCATTTTCCATTTTTATAACCCCATGTCTTATATTATTATCATTATACCCACCAGAAATATCACCACAAGGACATAATATATTACAAGGTTTAACACCATTTTCACATTTTGAGGAGCAATTATTATTACCTACACAACTACTACCTACACCATCTTCTAATTCAGGGTCGGTAGTTTCAATGTCTGTACCATTAGCAATATAAGTTCCAAGGGCGGCAGGATTAACCACACCATCACACCCTAAAGTAGTTCTAAAAAATTCTTGTCTTTCTACCCTATAAACACTATTACATCTATTTTGATGATGTCCGTGCCCCCCTACATTTTCCCAAGTTTCTAATCCCGTAACAGGATCATCTGCCTTAATATATTTAGGTTTACCATGTGGTCCTGGAAAAGTTTTATCTTGTAAGGTAACAGACATATTTGAATTATTAGTTATTGCCTGACTTACCGCAGAATCACTAAATTTTAAGGTACATGCATTTAAATTACTATCAACCCCATGAAATACTAATTCATCTCTAGCAGCAAGATTTGCGGCTGCTTGTGCAGCTACAGGGTCTTGCCCATATGTCCCATACCACTGTGTTACATACCTATAACTCGCCTTAAATGTTACTGAACAACCATTAACTGATATAGTCTCATTTTGGAATAATGTATTATTCTTAATTTTATATCTATATTTTTTATATGTCTGTGGCTCTTGATAATCTGGTCTACAGTCAAAATCACAAAATTTATCCTTTTTTATTTGTCCCCTTCCTTTTTTATTTTTCTTAACTTTATATTTTCTTTTTATTAGAGGGAAATATAATGTACCACTTACCCAATCATTATAAAAATCAAATTTAACCATATTAAGAATTGCAGCTAATTTTTCTAATTTACAAGCAACCCAATCTCTGATTCCTGCGGTTTCTATACCCGCACAAGAAATACACCCACCTGGTGCAACATAAACCGAATTACACACATCACTAGCAAAAGGTGTTGGAATTGTAGATATAGTTAATGGAGGGAAATTAAGTTCTTCAGGACACCTTAATTTAATTAATGGTATTTTACCACAACATTTTGAACAACAGTCTCCTGTACCACCACAAACGGCATCATTACTAGGACATCCTTCAGCATAAGAGGGAGGACAACAACTATGTTTAGGGGCGGTAGAGTCACAAATATCATCACATTTTTTACATAAACCACCTGCAAATAAGCATTTATTTTTAAGTTGCCAACATCTACCTAAAAGTTTAAGACCATCACAATTATCTTTAATTGTCTGATTAGTACCTTTTTTTACTGCGTTACACGCACCTTCCATGTCACCATTATCAAGTTGCCATCTTCTACAACCAGTTGACCCTACAGATGCACCACCAGGTTGACAACCACCATAATTATAACAATATTTACCTGAACTAGGCATACCGTTTGGGCAACTACAATTAGTACTACCACCACAAAAATTCTCAGGGAATCTTCCTGGAATATTAACCCCAGGAGAAGTCTCAATTGCGTTAGGACTTTCATTAGGCGCCATATTTTGCCATGTTTCTGCGGGGTAATCTTCTAATAACTCTTCTAAATCATTACAAGAAGCATTTAATCCCAGTGAAACCTCAACATCACCACCACTTATTGTATCAGGATCTAAAACATCACTATAATCACCTTTTTTATCACCATCTGAATTCCAACCTGACCCCCCATCACCTTTCCATGTCTTAAATTTTAATTTTAATCGTGGGCCTTTATATGAAGTTGAGCACAGACCAAAAGGTATTTTAAAATTACATATGGCAGTTACTAATCCATTTATTATATTTAAAATACCATTTATAATTCCTACAATTTGTGCGAAAAAACTTAAAAGTATACAAATAATAGTATATAAAAAATTAACATTTACATCTATTCTATTCGTAGGGAATTTATTAACCGCTTCACCTGATAAAATATCTTTAACACCAGTAAATGCCCTACTTTCATCACTTTTAACTGACTGATATCTACCAATAAATTGTTTAATTGTGTAAACTTTTTTCCATCGGAAAGTATAAAATTCTTCTAAATAATTGTATTGGTTAGTTGTGTCTGCAGAATACGGTGTGTTTTGAGTAAGGGTAGATAATTGTTCATTAATTTTAAAAGGGTAATCTGAAGTTAATTCAGGTGCATCATAAATGTCGAAATTATAATTACCCGTAAGATTAGGTACTAAAAACTTAGCTCGTTGTCTAAGTCTTTTATCTTCACTAGTTGCATCCATACTGATTCTAAATCTAAAATCTGCTTCTGTTGCAATACCCTTTATACCATCAGGACTAGGAATTAAATTACCGAACTCATCTGTTACAACTTTTCTTAAATTCATTGGTAACTGTATTGCCCAGTTACCATTATCATCGATAACATCTTGTCCTACTTCATATTTGTCTATATCCCCATCTATTGTTCTATAAATTGCTTCTATATTTCCTGAAGAAGTAATAACTTCACTCATTTTACCTAATTTTTTTCTAGGTCTACAATTTTTATTTATTGAATCTTTTTCATCATCACTAAATACACTCCCAAAAAACATTGCCGTTGGGATAAGTTCCATACTATCGATACTAATATCTTCTCTAGTAATACCAATAACTCTTCCCGTACTTAAACTATCACACCAAAAAGGTTGAACCAATACTGGTATATTTTGGCTTACTATCTGTGTTAAACTATCTAAATTTGTACTAGATTTAAATTTAAAAGGAGATTCAAATAATTCTTTAGAGTAACCCTGTTCCACTAATTCAAAAGGTCTTGCCGATATAAAACCAATGTCACTAACATCCATATCATAATGAAGTATTTGATTACCTGTAGGGACACCAAATAAAATAAAATCTCCGGCTTCGTTTGTAGTTGTGGTAAATTTATAATATTTTTCATACAATTCTAAATTAGTTTTATCATCTAAAATAGACATTTTAGTAGGAAATGTACCTACAGGTGTATGATCGAATGTCTGTTGGGTATCAGGTAATAAATTATATCTAATACCATTAATATTTTTTTGATCGGGAGTCGGACTAGTATATGGATATAATTTTTCTAAAAGACTATCATCAGAATCTCTAGGAATGAAAATGGAAACTTTTACATTAGGAACACCAAATCCATTATTTATTATTACTCTACCCGCAACAACCCCATATCCTGAACAGAAATTACCATAAACATCAGATTGTTTTATCTTTAAACTTAATATTTCGAGTAGATCGAAATCTTGTTTAAGTTCAACCTTAATGTATTTATCGTCTCCATTTGGTGTTGTTCTTATTCGAATAGATTTCGACATATTTATCCTTATTTCTCTTTTTCATTATTTTCATAAACCTCAAATTCGAATTCTTGGCCAGTCTCATTAACATAATTCTCTACTTCATACTTAGTATTGTTTTGAAATTGTTTTTCTCTTTTTTTAATTTTTCTATTTACAATAAAACTACTATACTTAGTAAAAATATTACTTACTACACTGTTAAGTTTTTTAGTTAATTTAATTAAAGATTTAGGGAAAAAGAATTGTAAGAATAATTGTACCGCCAATATCAATATAATTGGGGGTATAGCAATTAATATTACTACAAAAGCAATAAATTTAATTAAAATCCCAGAAATACTAAAATCTCCTTTAATTATTTCTGAAGGTAATAAATTAATTGTTTCACCTTCTCCTAAATTTTTACTATTTTTTTGTTTACATGTATCACATCCCATAATTTCTATTTTTTTTTAAAACTAATTCACATATAGTAAAAAGTAACTATTTAAATCTTACTTTAATGTCTTTATTTGGGAATTTAACCTCAAACATAGCATCTGGTTCACCAAATAAGGTATAATCATCCGATATGTCTATTTGTTTAGTTGCATCATCTATATAAGGTTGAGAGATTTCATTTAATGAATATTTCCCACCTACTTTATTGAATATTTTTAAGTCAGTAACATTTAAAACACCACCTACATTGTTAATATTTTCAATTAATTGTGCTAAATAAACATTTTCACCCATCTCCCACTTATTAATATCAAAATATTCATCAACTTTCTCAATAACATCTGACATAATCTCACCTTTAGATGTTGATTTATCGGTAAAAAGAGATATTTCAAAAGATAAATTAATAATTCTACCGTCCTTTACGGTGACATAATCATTTAACATTCTATAATCTGCCAAATATTCAGAAATATTTTCTTTAAGTGTACTTGTAGACGTATTCGTAAGTTTGGAATCTCCATCCAACGCTAAAATAGTTATATTAACTTTATTTCTTTGTTCCCACACACCTGTTCTAAAAGGTACACCAAACTTCCCAGGCATTAAACTAATTCTAGAAAGGTAATCTTTGATAGTAACACATCGATTTTGTGATGAAAAATTATATTTAACTAAATTTCTTATTTCATTTATTGAAGGTTGCTCTTTTCCACCAATTGCAGGTAATACATTATTTACTGTTAAACTATTTCTTATATTTAGATTAATTGCTGGGTCTTCTCCCGGAGTTACCATAAACACCTCACCTAAACTTTTAAGTACATTAGGTCCAACATTACTATCTGCACCACCACCTACTCTATATTTTACATACATTGTTCTTCCAGGTTCTGGTATAGTACCCAATGAATTATTATTAACAAAATCACCAATCTGATCAATTTGCCCCCTACATCCAATAAAATCATTTAATTCTGAAGTATCAATTTCGCCACCACCAAAAATAATTTTACAGAAACCATTATCTGTATATTCTTTTATAAATCTTTGTGGTATATTTTTCCATCTTCCTGCTTTAATACCTTCAGTAGTACTTGGTACATTAGGATCTTCAATAAACTTTTCCGCTTCGGCTAATGCAGATACTTCGTAATAATTATTATCAAACGTAGTATAATCTTTAAGTGTTGGTGGTGTGGTTAAATTAGTACCCTCTAATGTGATAATATTTTCTATAGAAATAACATTTTCTTCTGGTAATATTATTTCAAAAAATGGTTTATAATCTTCTCTAGCAATTACTCTTTTATATTCTTTAGTTATACCATTTAAAACAAGTGCCCTTTTTGTTAGTGTATAATTATCTATACCCCCACTAGCATTTTCATTTGGTACTACTGTGATATTAGGTATACCACTACTACTAAAACGTGAAGAGAAATCTAAATCGTCTGCCAATTCAAATATTTTTCCACCACCACTTACTTGTGTCCCTTTTAATAATAAAGGTGCATAACTATAATCTGCTTTATCCCCATCATTTCTATCAACAGGTACTACAACAGAGAAATTTACCATAGTGATACTAGGTCTTTTACCAGGTATGTTAACACCAAAAGTTCTAGCTAATTCTAAGACTGATGACCTTTCCTGTGTATAATTAATTTGTGTCTCATTAAACATTCTATCTGTATGGAAAGATAACATATCTCCCACCGCAGCATTTAATTCTAATAACATCATACCCACCGATGCATCATTAAAATCAGAGAATACTTCTGGGTAATATTGTTGTATAAACGCAATTAATTCTGCCCGTACTTGTGCAAAATTTCTACTATTATAATTAATTTTCTTTTCCATAGTTAAAGTGTTATTTGTAATACATCAGAAGATGAAAATGTTCCTTCTACTACTGTATATTTTAATTCTACTATTATTACTTCTTCAACGTCATTTTTTTTAAATTCTATACTATCCACCACTAAATTAGGAATATATCTTTTTATTGTCTCATTTAGATTATCTCTAATTTCACTATGTGTGATATTATCATTGGGTTGGAATATAAACTTTTTTAAATCACTACCGAAATCAGGCATATATAATCTTTCTCCCTTATTAGTTAATAATAAATGAAGTAAATCTGCCTTTATTGCTTCTTTATCTGTTTTATTTAATTTAAAATAAAATCCTTTTTCACTATTCCTAAAAGGGAAATCAATATTTATATATCTTACATCTGCCATATGTATATAAATATTCTACAATAAATTTTTTAAAAGAAAAGGTTATATAAAAAAAAAGGTGTCTAAAAAGACACCTTAATTTATATTATGTAGTTTAATTTATGTGATTTCACATGCACCACCTGCACAAGCTAGTTCTCCACTTAGATTTGTTTCATCTTTTTCTTCGATTACATTAGATAAATCAATCTCAGTTAGGGTTTTCATCATTCTTTCATAATCTGCTTCTGTACAGTCTTCAAATGGAGCTTGTACGTATGTACCACCATTGTAAGGTAAAACCGATAAACCATTATAATGTTCTCTGTTTTCCCACATCCATTCACCTGCTAATTCCCAATCTTCATCTTTAAGGGAAATAGTGGCAGATACATTATGACTATTTGAACCTTTATTATGTCCCGCTCTCACCCATTCAGTTGCTACTTTTTTAACTCTTTCTAATAAATCAAATGGAGATTCTGTTCTCAAAATAGAACCTTTTGGTGCTTTTTGGGGTATTGAAATTACTGCGGTATCATGTGGTCTAAAATAATCATCCTCCAATAATTCAGAATGATGTGTATTTAAATAATTATAAATAGACTCATTCTTACCTACTCTTACTCTCCTAATATAGAAGTCGTTATGCCACGCATGAATACCTGAAGATGTTCCTAATGTAAGAGACGTAGTACCTGCAGGTTTAACAGTAGTTGTCCTAGCCGACTTATTAATACCAATAAGTTTAGATACTTTAGAATTTTCTTTCTTAACTAATTTGGCTGCTTCTTCCATATCGTACCCTAATACTCTACCACTACCAATACCTGTCATACTAACACCTATCAATGCCTCTTTTTCTGTAGTTTCTTGCCAAATATCTCTTAAATAATGAAAATTAGTATACCCTGCTTGTAGTGTACCAATAAATGCTGCCGCCTTTACTCTTTCATTTAAATCTTCTTGTGATTCAATGTTTGACACATTAACCTCACATAAATTACAGAACTGATAAGGTCTTAAGGCAATTTCACAACAAGGATTAGTTCCCCAATCTTTATCATTGTTTAAGTATATTCCTGGTTCTCCAGAACCACTTAATTCAACCCTCTTCCATAATTTTAAGAAAAACTTCTTAGTAATCTTATGTCTCATTAAAACCGCTGAATTATTGGCTCTACCTCTTTGTGGTTCAGTTTCCCACCAATTACCAGATTTACAACCAATCATTTCCATATCATCAGCAGAAAATAAACTAATTAATGCTGCTCGTCTTATACCACCCGCCAATACTGCATCTGCAATATGACAAACAATATCATGTACTTCTAAAGTAGTTAATTGATCACCGTCTTCCTTAGAGTCTAAAATACCAGTTATTTTAACAATACATTCTTTTAATGGTTGAGGTCCCGGTGCTTTACCACCTGAAGTAACTAATCTCGCACCTTTTGGTCTTATATCTGAATAATCAAACACTATTCTAGAACTTTTACCATTAAGATAAGACTTCATTAAAACTTTAATAGAGTCAGCCCAACCCTCAATAGAGTCCCCAATTAAAAATCTTTTAGTTCTTTTACTATATGGTTTATTAACTGGTGGTAATTTTTCTACATGATGTTTTTGTACTGAATAACCAACTCCAGTCCCCCCTAACAATAAAAACATACATTCACTAAATGAATCAATATGATCAATTGGCATATATGCACAATTATAAATTCTATTAGGTGATATGTCTATTGGTTTTCCCCCAAATTGCATACTCCTCATTGAGGGTAATACTTTTTTCTCATAAACAAATTTATACACATCATCAATTTTATCCGCAATATGAGGATATTTTTTCTGATGCATTTCTTTGTTACGGGTAACTAATTCGTTCCACGTTTCTCTTCTATTCAACTCTGGTAAGTACTTAGCATATTTCATATACACAGTAATATCAGATAAAATTTTGCTTGATAACTCCATTTTTTTACTAGTTCTTTTTTTTATTATTATTTATTTCCCCCGAATGTCTCTCTTTTCTTACGTAATGCTTCCGTTACCATCTGAGACTTTCTTTTCTCTTCACCTCTTTGGTGTTCTAAGAATGAAACGTCACTAGATATACTAGTATCAATTTTTAATGATCCATTATCGAATAAAATATCTTCGAAAATCATCCCATCTTTACCGAATCTAGATTTTAATATTGCCATTGTGGCAGTACCTTCTTCTTTTTGTTCTAAAGTTTTTGCTACAGATATTATGAAATGTCCAATTTGTCCTTTTTTAATTGACCCACCTATCATATCTGCTTTTACAACATCTGCCCCTATTGAACTTCTGTTTCCTTGTACTGCAGTCCAACCAACAATATCTAATTCTGAAATCATAGTTTCGAATTGTCTCATAACATTTCCTTCACCTGCATATTCATCTTTAAATTGTTTAGTTGGTACAACGCAATCCATATAATCAACAAAAACAATATCTGGTTTAGTACCATTAGAAGTTAATTTTCTTAAATATTGTTTTATATGATTAATAGTAGTACCATCACTTGGCATTTTTTTCAAAATAAGATTACCCTCTCTTTCTCTAAATTGTGGTAATAATTCTTTGACTTCTTCTTTTCTTTCAGTTAATTCATTTAAAGGTATTTCTGTCCAACATGTCATATGTTTTCTTTGAATAACCTTTGGATTATCTTCAAAAAAGATTTGTACTACATTATATCCTAAGTTATATGCAGTATTTGCCATTCTGGTAATTAATGTTGTTTTACCAACACCAAAAGGTGCTAAAATAACCCCTAATTCACCTTTAGATAGTCCACCATCCATTAAGTTATCTATCCCAACCAATCCTGTTGGAACTGGATTTCTAAAATCATCACTAAGTACTTCATCAATTGCGTGAAAAACATCAATACCATTGTCTTTTTCCCCACCTACTGATAATGCTTCTTTTAAAATATCTTCACACTCATCATATCTGTCAAAATCACCTGCTTCTAAAATATTTTGTATTTTATTTGTAGCTTTTTTAAGTTCTTGTTGTTTACAAAATTTAGTGGCAACTTCTTGTGTGTGTAGACAATCTTTATTGTCAACATTTTTAACCTCCTTAACCATTTCAATTGCTGAGTCTCTCGCAATTTCTCTTTTAATATCTACCCTTATTAATTGAAATATAGTGTCATATGTAGGTATAGTATCGTAACTTTCATAATAATTTTTAAGACAAGCCACAATTAATCTAAGGTACTCATTATCGAAATACTTTGCATCGATAATATCCATAATTTCTTCAGAAAACTTAGTATCTTCAATTAATTGTTTGACTAACTTTACTTGAAAACTCCATCCTAAATAACCTAAATTTTTTTCTTTTTCTTTAGTCATTCTTTTTATCAATTTTGATATATTAATAAATATACACTAAAGTGTGTAACCACAATATTCTTTAGTATATTTTTTCAAAGTCAAGCCATTTTGTATTGTGGCAATGATTTCAGGAATAATTGATCTGATATCAACGTCATATCTTACCTTTGGTGGGTAGTCATTTCCACTAAAAATCTTTTGTGCTACTACTCTTCCCTTAACTTTAATTTGTAATGTAAAAAAGTCTTCATTTTCATAAACATCTTTTTTTAAACCATCAACTTCTTCGCTAGTTTGAGATAAATATGGGTTATAATATCTCCATAAATAGGCTTCACTTTTTAATTGAAATTGGTTTTCAATAACCGCTGCTGCCTCATCTATAGTTTCTTTTAATTCTATCGATCTTAAACTATCTACATTAAAACCTTTAACTTGAAAATTTCTACCAACAATAGGTTTGCCATTAATTAGTAATAAAAATTCATAAGGAAGATTTTCATAATTCTTTTTCATAACTTCTACTTTTAATTTTTAATTTTGTTGTAATAACTTTGTTCTTTTTTTATTATTCTTAAAAAAGGTTGTAGAAAATTTATATACCCATCTCTACCCCCTGGTATTGCCATTGTTAACCCATCTTCTAACATCATCTTAATTACATTTTTTGTATTCCTATCTTCAGGATCAATAGGTGAAACAAATAACTCATCTAGACTTTCTTTAGAAGATTCTGTTAACAAAGGTTTTTTTAGATTTATAATTTTTTCGTTGATTTCAAATATACTCTCCCCCTGTATACCTAAAGTCACTTTATTAATTATATTATCTAATGTTTTCAATCTAGTTTTTCTTTCTTTTTGTATACTTTCAATTTTACTAAAAATTTCATCCAATGTCAAAGTTTTGGAAGATATTTCCGGAAAATATTTTAATAGTGTTTTTTCGCTAACACCTTTAATCCCTTTTATATTATCACTAGCATCTCCTGAAATAATTTTTAACAATTTAACATTACTATAATGATGTTTGAAATAATTGGCGAAATTAGTACTTGTCACAATAGTTTTTAAATTTATAACGTATACACCCACTCTTTCATTAATGAGTTGTAGAATGTCTCTATCATTAGTCATTATAACTACTTTCTCATCTTCTTTAATTTGAGAACAGTAATATGCAATACTATCATCTGCCTCTATTACTTCATCAATAAACTGTCTAATAAACAATTCTTCACAATAACCCATAACACGTTCTTTTTGAACGTATAAGTCGGGTTCGGAGGGTGGTTGTTCGTTATAAAAATCCTTATCTCTATTTGATTTATATTCTTTATAGATATCATATCTTAATCTACCACTGAATATACCGTCCCAAAATACAAACACCCTATCATATCGATGTTCATTTAAACATTTTCTTAACATAGTAAGAAATTGATATATACCACCTATATGTGTTTCTTTATAATAAAGATTTTTTGCACCGTGATAAGCAGTTTTTAATAATGAATCCCCATCGATTAACAGGGTATTAGTGTATTTCTTTTTTTTAGATGGTCTCGACACTTAACATATTACTTATAGTTAAACAATTTTTCATCTATCAGCATATTCAACAGGTGCCTCAATATGATCACCTTCTTCTATAGTGAAATCTACTTCTTCTCCTACACTATCAAACACATGTGACCAATATTCTTTATATTCAGATTTATAAGAATCTATTGATTTCTTATCATCTTCAATAAACCCATGTGTGGTAGCTAAGATTCTACAGTCTGCATACCCTAAACCATTCATATGATTCTTATGTATACCTACTTTAGTTCTAACCGCAAAATTTACTTTTCTACCTTTATTGGTTGCATTCAATTTAGAAACACCAGAACTTTTCTGATTACCAAATAAAAATACTAACGCAGAAGATAAGTAAATAGACTGCCCCCCTTTGGGTTGGATTCTAGGTTGACTAAATGGATTATCTGCTAACTCAACCCATGGTTGGTTAACAAATACCATTGTATTAGTATAAGGTGAAGACTCTTTACGGGAAGAGGTAATTCTTTGTGCCATACCCATACCCCATTTCTCCGATATTACTCTAGCAGTATGTTGATTTCCCCCTTTACCCTCAAAACTCATTTTACAAGGTATAGTACCAATAGAATCCCATAAAAATACTATATCGTGAGGTATTTCACCTGCTTTTTGTGCATCTAAAATTTCAGTTACATATTCAAAAGCCTGTTCAATATATTCAAACCCTAACTTATATAATAAAAATCCATCCCAAAACGCTTCGATTTCTCCACTTTCTTCATCTACTTCTTCAACATACTCAGTTTCTAAACCCATTTGTTTAGCATGTTCAAAACTGAATTTTTGTTCGGTTATTATGAAAACTGGTAGTATTCCTTTCTTTTGTGCGTCTACGGCAGTTTGAATAAGAGCAGTAGTTTTACCTGTATCTGAATGTCCTAATAACATATTGATTTGACCTTGTGCCGGTCCCGGAATTCCTGTAGCTTTTTGAAACGCTTCACCTAAATCAAAATATTTTTGTTCTTTATATTTTTCTTTTGAAGAAAACTTTTTCCTTATACTAGAGAAATCCGTTGTTTTTTTCTTAATTGGTTTTTTTGGCATATCTATTAATTTTTACAAAAATAGGTCTCCTAACAAGAAGACCTATTTTTTATTTTAATTATTAAATAAAATTAAAATGGTAAATCATCTGATTCTTCATCTAACTGAGTTACTGTAACTTTATCGTCATCAGTATTACCCTCTGATTCACTTACACCACTATTGGTGGTTGTAGTAGATTGAGAATCATCTCTCATAAAATTAATTTCATCCTCTAATGAAGCGGTTTCTTTTTCGTCTTTTTCTTCTTCCGCCACATACTTAGATTGTTCCGAATCCCATACAGGTGTCATATTTTTCGCAACAATTTCTAAATACTCTAATGGTTTTTTAGAATACACATCTCTAAATGTTTCTTCATTATTAAACCAATCATTAGCTTTAGTAGTATCTTCTGTTAAAATAGTAACATCATCACACATAATTGAAGTTACAACACTCCAACCTTTTTCATTACGATTAGTAGTGATAATAATATCTCTACCTTCTCTAGCATCTGTAATATCACCTTTTAATTTGAATAAAGGCATTAATTTATCCATTACACCATTCCCTGTGTAATTATGTTTGAATCTCCAAAATTTAACACCGTGATCTTCGTTATCTCTATCGATACCTTTTACCACATAAAATTTACGAGGAGTATACTCTCTCGCCATTTCTTTGGCTTTCTTACTACCTTCCATTAATAAAGCTTCTTTAGCTTCAAAGATTGGGCAATATTCACCATCATTTAATTTAGTACAGTAAATTTTTTCGTATTTACCATTTACTTGTCTTTCATAAAAATACACTTCTTCGAATGGAGACTTACCATCTTTTGCTGGTAATATCCTAAATCTTCTAGTGGCGTTTTTAACACCTTGCTGAAGTTTTTCTGTGAAATACTTTTTAAGTCTATCCTCATTAGATATCTTAGGTTTTTTTGAACTGTTTTCAGTATTACTCTCATACTGAGACAGAATTGCGTCTAAACTGTTTTTACTCATTTTAATTATTTTTAAAGTTTATTAATTAATTTTAAATATAATAAAGTTTTTCTTAAAAGTCAACAAGATTTTTTAATTGTTGTAATAAAAAAAACCAATAATGATTAAAGATACACATTATTGGTTTAATTGTCAAATTAAATTTTTAAATTTTATGAATTTTCATCATTTTTATTATAGTCAAAGGAATCTTTAATCTCTGTTGCACTATAATCTTCTACGTCTTTTTGAGTGATGACATATTCTTCTTTTTCTTCACCACCTACATCATAACCTTCTTTATCTGTCCAATAATCAGTTAAGGAAACACTATATGGAAAGGAATCCATTGATCTCATTTCTAATCTTTCTACTGGTGTTGGGTTTCTTTCTGCGATTTCGTTTTCTAAATCATCTATTTTATTGATAACTTGATCCATATCACCTACTTTACCCTCTAAATCTCCTAACTTACCTAATAACTCATCCATTTTAGAAGTAAGTCCTTCTATTTCAGCTCTAGTTTGTTCAGATTTATCTACAATATCTGTCACATCTACTTCTACAGTCTCTTCACCACCTTCTTCAGTAGCAAATTCATCTTCTACTTCCGCACCTTCATCACCAGCAAAAGGGTCAGTTTCTACTTCTTCAGTTTCTTCTTCTGTTTCAGTATCTGCGAATGGGTCATCTTCACCTCCTTCGTCTGCGACATCTGCAAATGGGTCTTCATCCTCACCCGGTACAGGATCTTGTTCAAAAATCTTTTCCGCACTTAATAATAAGTCTTCAGTTTCTGCGTCACCATTTACTCTATCTTCCATATAGAATGTGTATTCCAACAATTCCATATGTCTTTTTAATTCTTCCGATAATAATTTTTTCTTATCCATGTTTCTATATTAATAGTTGTCTTCCGTCTGTAGTTTTATAAATTTTGTCTACTCTCTCAACAATTTCTTTTCCGTCATTAATTAAACATTCTTCACCTTCACATTCTTTCTCTTCTGTAACGTTAAGAAATTCGTTAAGTGAATTTTCTAAATCTTTAGTTTTTTTATTTTCTTTATTTTTGTCCATATTAATGTCTTTTATAATAAATATAACGATATTAAGAAAAATTACGTTGAATATCAATTATTGAAAGTTCTTTATCTTTAGTTATTAACATTTTATTTTGATATTTGTCCCAGTCTATTTTATATTCTTTATGATTCACATTACCAGTATCTACTTCACTTTCTATTAATTTATTCAGTGCATTAATAGTATAAAAACACTCTCCTTTCTTATGGGTGATGATTGTAGTTGGGAAAAACGATTTTGTATTAATTTTTTTTCCTTCTCTTAAATATAATCTAAATGTTAGTATTTTTTTTCCTTCTTCTTGAGGGGATGTGTAAATAAACATTTTATCTTGTGGTATTCTAAACCTTTTATTTATGTAACTACTAAACCCCTCTACCTTATCTACATCAACAAATGACGCTAATGTTATTATTTTTGTCCTCTCTTCCATTTCTATAAATGTAGGGGATGATTTTATTATTGTTATTATTTACATACCCACTACATTTATTAAATATTTCATTTTCTTCTAAAGTTTCCGTTGATATTGACATTATTTTACCTAAAATTTTATCT
>QCKH01000003.1 GCA_003215475.1 Prochlorococcus sp. AG-409-L21 | reverse complement strand
CTTCACGAGCTAAGTTTCTAATCCTACAAATAGTAGCTGTGCGTTCTGTGACAGAGATGACTCCTCTAGCTTCTAAAAGATTGAATGTATGACTACATTTTAGGACAAAGTCCAATGCCGGTGCTGGTAATTTCTTTGAAGTCAATGATTTAGCTTCAGCTTCATACAAATCAAAGAGTTTAATTAACACTTCAGGGTTAGAGTCTTCAAAGTTAAACTTGCAATTTGCCTTCTCAAAAGGTAACCAAATATCGCCATATTTATATCTATCATTCCATTTTAAATCCCAAATATTATCTACATCCTGAAGATACATAGCTATTCGTTCTAATCCATAAGTGATTTCTATTGAAATAGGCCTACAATCCAACCCTCCACATTGTTGAAAATAAGTAAATTGAGTAACTTCCATTCCATCTAACCAAACTTCCCATCCGACTCCCCACGCACCGAGAGTTGGAGACTCCCAGTTATCTTCTACAAACCTTATGTCATGTTCATTCTTTTTAATACCTAATGATTCAAGAGATGAAAGATATTTCTCTTGAATGGCATCAGGAGACGGCTTAATTAATACTTGATATTGATAGTAATGTTGAGCTCGATTTGGATTATCTCCATATCTTCCATCAGTTGGACGTCGACATGGTTCAGCATATGCAACTGACCATGGTTCAGGTCCAAGAGCTCGTAAAACGGAATGAGGGCTCATAGTTCCCGCTCCCTTTTCCGTGTCATAAGGTTGAAGCAAAATACAACCTTGACTACTCCAAAAGTGATTTAAAGTTGAAATAATATCTTGAAAGTTCACTAGTTTGTCCCCCACTCAATAGTGCTCTCAAAATGGTGGGTTTTTGGTGGGTTTTTTATCATTACAATAGTTAACACAGGGCAGGGACCTCTTATTGAGAATCCCACCATTGATAGGTTCACCCTAGTTTAGCTACGCGCATGCAATATTTTTGGTGGGTTTTTAAATGAATAAATCACATAGGATTTTGCAGTCTTACGATATATATAAGAACACTTTTTTATCTCATTAAATATAATTCTAAAAATTGCTGGCAAGATCACCTGATTGGATCTTTCCTAAAGCAATCCTTTCTAGTACTTCAAAACGAACTTAAGCAATTTCTCAAACTGTCTAGCAAATCTAGAATTAATAGATTTTGGATTTATAGTAAAAAACAATTGATTGAATAAAAAATGAATTGCAAAACAGTTTCTCAACTCTGCATTGGGTCAGGCTTATTGTTGTCGTTAATGTCTTCTCCAGCTAGAGCGCAAGAAGAAAAAGGATTTTATACCTCAATTAATCTAGGAACAGGTAGTTATTCAGACGTAACTCCTCCAGGGGCGGCAACTATGCCCTATGAATATGGTTTCAGTTACCAAGGGGGAATAGGTTATGACTTTGGCAGATTACGCACTGAAGTTAATTACACCCATACAACATCCGAAAATACGACCCTATCAAGTCCCATTAAATTGGGAACATGGATGTTGAATGCTCTCGTCGATTTCCCTATAGAGAATTCAAAATTTGAGCCGTTTGTAGGTCTTGGTTATGGAACAACCAATGCAGATGCGACAAGCCAATGTTCAGCTGGAGGTGCTGATACTTGTACTGACAATGTTGGCACCTGGGGTGTATCAATAGGTGCTGGGTATGAAGTTTCTGAGACAGTTGATTTAACAGGTACCCTTTCATATTTAGGATTCAATACAATTGACATAACTGATGATGGAGTTCTTACTCAAGTTTTAGACTCCGAGACATTGGCTTTCAGAATTGGAGCAAGATTTAAATTCTAAAAATATATTCAGATGTTGGAAAACGTTTAAGCTTTTGGTTTATAAATCAATTATCAATTTACATAGTGGGTTTCAAAGCAAGAATTAGATCAAAGTAGTGGGTTTTCAGTGGGTTCACCCTTGAGATCAACTGGTATGACAATCTTATATACTTTCTCCATAGAAGTTCAATAGCTTATCCCACACTGGGTTTTAGCCGTTTTCAGGTTAGGATTGGTTAGGATTTTGAAAGTACAACAGTTTGTTCCAGCAATGACTTTCATCAGTCAATTCCAACTCGGTTAGGTTCAAGTTAGTTTAATTCTTTATATGCAATTATTTAGTTAGGATTTCAAACAAATCAAGAAAAATCTTCATCACACCTAAAAAAAGATTCTTAATAACATTGAAGGCGGGAACCGCTTCTATTCCATTCTCGTTTAGCCTCTTTATTACCTAGGTTTTTTCATTCTTAAAAAAATTGCAATGCTTAGAGTTGATTTACCCATTTTGGAAACAATGAAGCCATTTAAAATTCTAAAAATATTTCTAGCTGGGTCATTATCAATATCTACAACTGACCTAATAAAGCCTTCTCATGCTGCTGAGGAATTCAACAATCTTACATGCGTAATAGGATTAAAAACAGAACAAATATGTAATATAGCTATTCATAAAAGAGCCATGGTTATAAAGTTTCCAACAGGCAGAACTAATATTGTCAAGTTACACAAAATAGGAAAATGGGGCTATGCAAATCAAAGTAAATTAAAAGGTTTTATATTCACCTGGGTTAAACATAGACATGTTTTTGGGATCTCATACAAGAATATAGATGGTGATGTAGAACAAATGGCAGTAGCTTTTAACGATAGTCAATATGTTCAGCCATTTAAATTCTTTTTAGAAGAAGTAGGACCTATGGCAGATTAATTAATTCTATCCGCTAAATATTCAACTCCTTTATAAAGTGCATCTGTCATAGCAGCTCGAGTTCCAGCATCCATTCCTCCCATATTGAAAGATGCATTACTCATCTCAAAACCACCATATCCTTGCTGTTTTTTTGTAGTATTTACATCTCCTGTAAATGTTCTAGTTGCAACTATATCCTCTTCAGGAATACTTATAACATCAAATTTTATAGTGACATTAGATGATTTTTTTGTTTCACTTCTTCCGCTTTTATTAGCAAAAATTCCTACATATGGAACATATGCTGCTGCACCAGGTCCTTTATTTGTCGTGCTTGAAGTAGAGTCTTTATTCAAAACTACAGCACGAACTATATATTTAGCCTTTAACCTTTTAGAAGCAATTATAAGCTCATTCAAATAAAGGTCACCAGTTAAATCTTTCTTTTCTTTGTTTTTACTTCCACTAAAAGGATTCCACCATGAGCCATTAACAACCTTTTCAAGCTCTTTATTTACTTTAAACCAAGAAACAGTTTTAGCACCTCCATCTCTAATTAATTGATTGAAAACTTCTGTGCAAAATTCATTCTTTGTGGGGACACCCATTACAGCATTTCCACTTTTATCTAAGCATGGCATTAATACAACAGCTGCTTTAGTGGCAAAAGTAACATTTTTAATTCTATCTTCTATATCTTGAGAAAGAACTGAAGGAGTAGCAATTGAAGCACCTAAAAGAATTGAAGAAACTCCCAATGCTAAAATTTTTTTCATCTGAAAAGACTAACTTTGATTTTGAATAGAAATCGGATTATAGCATTAGCAATTTTTTCATTTCTTATAGCTAGTACCCCTGCAATTAATGCCATAGAGATTTTCAAGCCAAGAGTCAAAGACCGTGGGAAATTCGATGCATTGTGCGCAGTAAGCGGCAAATTTGATGGATGTGATGTGTTTTTAGAAAACAATTCTGTAAATTCAATTTCTATTGATGGGGCAAGAGAATTGAATCTTTGCAATGAAAAAGCGCGAATTGGATATAGATCAAATCCAGCTTCCCCTTATAAAAGAGTCCATAAAGAAAAGAAAGACCTCGAGGCAATAGCCAAATCAGAAAAAGGAATCGATCATGACTTCCTTATTGCAGTTCCGAAATTGAATAGCGTAAGAAGAGAAACTTTAATTGTCAGATTCAAAAACCACAGAGTTGCTGTTGCCTTTGCCAAGGAAATTGACAATGCCTTAACAAGATGTTCTAACGATTAAAGAAACAAAGCTCAAGCTAATAAAAACACTGATGCTTTAGTCAAATATCATGCTCTTCATATTATTTGTTTGAAAGTTAGTTTTTGGTTAGTCCTGTACTTATTAAGATCGCGATAGTAATACTATTGAAATAATATCCTGGAAATTCACTAGATTGTCCCCCACTGGGTTTTGGTTTTTTTAATGGTGAGTTTTGGTGTTTTTTTTGTCATTTCAATAGTTATGAGCACAAGGTTTCTCTCATAGAGAATCTCCTCACAAAAGCCTGCTTTAGAATCAAGAAAAAACTTTTTCAGCAATTCTGATTCGATTAGGTACAACTACTCAGGTTTTTCAAGCCAGATTGTTCCTATGACATAAGAAGTGACTTTTTAAAAAGAATTCAAATGGGAACCAAAACATTTGGTAAATATGACCAAAAGACTACTCAGCTGGTTGTTTTAACTGCTGTTTGCGCTATCGGAACGATCAATCTTATGGCCTTGATGCTATTTTTTCGCTGATTAATTGAGCGACTTGAATAGACAAAAAAAAGAGCGGCTTTAAAAGCCGCTCTTTTTTTACTGATTAAATTAGGAAATAATCAGAATTTGAAAGTGGTTTTAATTAAACCACCAATACCGTCGTTAGCCAAAGTTGTACCATTCATACGATCCTGGTATCCAAAGATTGCAGGAGTAATGGTAATACCATCGTTAACTTGGTAGTCATAATAAGCTTCCCATTGGAATGCTTTATTAGCTGGATCATTATCTGGACCACGAACAGCTAAGTTCTGATGGTATTCAGTTGCATGCTCAGGATGACCAAAAGCTATACCTAGAGTATTACCGTCAGCAAAAACATCTTCCCAAATTAAACCGGCCATCCAAGCTTGTGTTGCTTCAACAGAACCAACGGCTCCGCCAAGGTGGGTTGCACCAACAACATTATCGTCTTCGATAGTAGACCAGTCGTAACCTAGTTGGATAGATGGAACAGCTCCACTAGACTCAGGTGTCCAGTAACCTCTTAGAGCATAAGAAGTCTGATTACCTGTTAAAGCAGTTACTACTCCAGCTGCATCAGTTGCATAGGCTCCACCCCAAGTAACACAGGTTTCTGAGTCGCCGTCAGTGGCAGGAGTTGTGTCATCACACATATTCCTTGAGACAGCAGCTGATACTTGCCATCTGTCTGTACCATAACCAAGTTTAGTCAACCACTTGGATTGGTTGTCAGTAAACAAACCACCTGTAGCTGTTGCTCCATTGAGGGCTACATAGTTTGTACTAACTTCAAATCTAGCTGCAGAGCTGTCATCTTTTTGCTGAGTCCACGCAAGACCAAATCCAGGAATAGGACCATTGGCGTTGTTAGAACCATAAGTAGATCCATTACCACCATTCTCGAAGCCTTCAAGAATTGAGGTATAGATAGTTGGAGAACTAGCCAACATTGCTTCACTCATAATTCTTGGACCAACCCAATACCTAAAGCCACTATCGCCGATAGTATTGGTGTACCAAAGTTTCTGGACGTTAAGAGCGTTTCCAGTGGTGGCAGAATCAGCTAGCTGTGTAGGAACTGAATGGAATGGATCATTAGCAGCTCCATTGCCAGCTTCGAGCTGAACATAAAGTTGATCACTACCAGTGAAACTAGTTTTAATGTCGGTGGTAGCGGTGTAGGTCATATTCAACCTACGGTCACGTGCAGCATTGCCAGTTATGTTGGCATCGTCTTGTGCGTAACCAGTGTTAAAGACAACTGTGTTGCTAACTTTTGAATTAGGAGAGAACTGTCCAGCACTAAGTTCTTGAACTTTGTACTCAAGTCCATCTACACGTCCTTTAAGGATGGCCATTTCAGAGCCAAACTCACTAGTCAGACGAGTAACATCAGCGTCAACGCCAGCAGAAGCAAGACCGCCATCTAGGCAAGAATTAACTAATGCAGCAGCCTCGTAACGAGTCAAGGCTTGACCATTTTTAAGGTTTTGGGTGTAGGCATTATCTACACAGCCATAGCTCTCACTTAGGTTAAGAAGAGCTGTATAGGCCCAATCTCCTGGAACTACATCAGAGAATTGAGCTGCTTTAGCGGCTCTAAGTTGTTTTGTAGACTTTCTGGCATAGCCTGCAACATCGTTAATGTTGACTTCAGCTGCAGTAGCAGCTACAGGAGCCAAAAGGCCTAAAACAGCTGGAGCCAGCAAAAGTTGCTGAAAAAGCTTCATTTAGGTAGGATTCCTCACATACCCTTGTATAATAAGACACAACTCTGTGTTGTCTATTTGCCCTAGGCAGATATTAGATTGTCTACACCACTAGTGTTTTAGCCTAAAAGTCGCAAGGTTGAATGCTTTGTCAATCTAGCTTCTTAACTGGATTTTCATGATGATGCTTTAATAAGCAATTTTAAAACCTAAAACTATAGTCATACAAATGCAATTTGATTATTTGACTGGCCTTAATTGATTCTAACCAATCTCTACTTTTAATTCTTATTTTTTCCAGAATCATAGAAATTAGAATAAACCGGGCCTTAAATTCTAATTTTTATCTTATAAATTAATTTCTTGCCTCATTATTAGATCAAATATAAGATTAATTCTTAGGACTTTTCATTCTTAAAATGAATGAAGCAGCCAATTTTAAATTTGATTTTATTTCTCTTATATCTCTGAGATTACTATTCAATCTTTAATTCCATACTCAAAAAAATCCTACACCCCCGAAAAAAAGCCCCTCAATTTATGAATGAAGTCAATAAAGAACTTTAACTATTTTGAGCATAGAAAGTCTAATCACTTAATCTCTGACTATGTATATCCCTTAGAACTAGATTTATGCAGACCTACGGTAATCCAGATGTCACTTATGACTACTGGGCTGGTAATGCTTCGGTTACCAATCGCTCTGGTCGATTTATTGCCTCGCATGCTGCGCATACAGGAATGATCGCTTTTGGAGCTGGATCCAATACACTCTTTGAACTTTCTCGTTTTGACCCTTCTTTGCCAATGGGTGATCAGGGACTGGTGTTCCTTCCTCACTTGGCTTCAGTTGGTGTTGGCTTCGATGAGGCTGGAGTTTGGACTGGTGCTGGGGTTGTAACAATTGCGATAGTTCATCTAATTCTATCGATGGTGTATGGCGCTGGTGGGTTAATGCATGCCATTTACTTCCCTGATGATATGCAGAAAAGCAATATTGCTCAAGCCAGAAAATTCAAGTTGGAATGGGACAATCCAGACAATCAAACGTTTATTCTAGGTCACCATTTAATCCTATTTGGTATTGCTTGTGCCTGGTTTGTTGAATGGGCACGAATTCACGGAATCTATGACCCTGCAATTGGTGCTGTTAGACAAGTTAATTACAATCTTGATTTATCAATGATTTGGGAAAGGCAAGTTAACTTCCTCAATATTGACAGTCTTGAAGATGTCATGGGAGGTCATGCCTTCTTAGCGTTTGTTGAGATTACAGGAGGCTGCTTCCATGCAATAGCAGGTTCAACAAAATGGGAAGACAAACGCTTAGGTGAATACGACAGATTAAAAGGGGCTGGATTACTTTCTGCTGAAGCCATTCTTTCCTTTAGTCTTGCTGGTATTGGCTGGATGGCAATTGTTGCTGCATTCTGGTGTGCACAAAATACGACTGTTTACCCAGTTGAGTTTTATGGAGAACCACTCAATAGAGCATTTGTAATTGCCCCCGCTTTTGTCGACTCTGTAGATTATGCCAATGGCATTGCGCCTTTAGGACATTCTGGCCGTTGTTGGACAGCTAATTTCCATTACATTGCTGGATTCTTTGCATTGCAAGGACACCTTTGGCATGCATTAAGAGCTATGGGTTACAACTTTAAAGACATTGGATCTAAATTAAGAGTTTCAAACGCAAGCTAAAGCTCTTTTTCTTAAGTCTAGGTAAGGCTCCGACTTCATTGTCGGGGCCTTATTTTATGTCCATTTATTTTTAGTTAAGTTATAAATTCAACTAAATCATTTTAGATACTTTATATCAATTACTTATTTAGAGTATATAGTTATATTCTTGCTTTCATTATTTTAAAGGATGTCAAAAATAAGGAGGGAAAAAGAAGCTAGCCCAAGATTACAAAAAATAGTTTTATTAATTTTTGGCTTAGGACCTATTTTAATTATGGGCTTATTTCTTAAATCAAATGGATTTTTCGATTCTCCTTTCTAAATAAAAGTACGCTTAGATTTAATGCTGAAGTTTATTTAATGACACTAAAGACAGGTCTAAATGGTCCGGAGCTAAAACCAGCTGGTTGAGCACCACCTGCTTCTCTTGTCTCAAAAGAAACAGTATACCCTGCATTTACAACTTTCAATTCAACGTTTAGGCCCAATGCGGATTCATCAATAATGACTTCATTGCCAGGGTTAGCTGAAAAAACACCAACAACTTTATCGACATTTCCAGTATTAGTAGCTCTTGAACCATCGCTTTGAATTAGCAGAGCCTGCACACTTCCTGTACCCATAGACTGAGGGCCATAATCTGCCGCGGCTGGGAAATTATCTGAAAATGCATTTAGATTGTCGTTAAAAGCTGAATAGCTTGCTTGTGTTTTAGTTGCCTCACCATCATTTTTTGAATACCACGTTTCTCCGCTAATCGTATAGGTACCTTTAAGCCCAAAGGTTTTTCCAATAATTATGTATGCATGGGTATAGGTATCATTTGCCGGTCGAACAGCTGCAGGGGGTAAATTGATTTGAGAAGAAGCAACCAAATCAACACTAGTTCCTGCAGGTGAACTCAATGTCTGGACACAATTTGCATAACTCATCACCTTAGGAGTATTAACTAAAGGGTTGGCTGTACAAATACCCATTTCATAGATAGTCATTGTCATTTGATCTGATGGGGTAATCATGCAAGCATCATCATTTGAAAAGTCACCATATGTTGTCCCAGTACCACTGCAAGGGGCCAACTCATTGGCCCGAGCAAACTTAGACGAAAAGAAAAGGGCAGAAAACCCAAAAGCAATTGCTGATGTTTTGCAAATTAACTTGAAAAGATTTTTATATTTCATAGTAATTAAGAGGATAAATAAAACTGGTTAACTTATAAAATTAATAAATAATTTTTCACGAGGTTGTAGCACGATTAATAAAACCTCCTACAGATCTCTCTAGCAAGACATCATAACGGCGTCTTACTGGTTGGGTCATTTGAGTAATCATATTTTGCTTGGTATTTTGCTTGTTGAATTTCACTGGACGGCCTGTCCATTTCATTCGCAAGCCAAAGAAGGTTTCATTAATGCCAGGCAAATCCCCATTATGAACAGTCGTACCTGCCGCTATCTGGTTGGAAACCCACGCTTCAAGGTTGACATAGGGTGTTGCTTGCCAATTAAACGATCCCTCAAGTCCAGAATTATCTTGTGTGTAGCGATAATCCCAATTAAAGGCTTTCGCAAAAACCGCCATCTCGGGATGCCTCGCGAATCGATAGCCAATCTCTGCATCCCAACCAGGGACTACTCTTTCAATGAAATCAGTTCCACCGATATTGACATTCTTATTACCAGTAATTGACATATACCAGTTATTTCTAAACTCCAACCCTTTCTTTAAATATTCTCCACCTAATCCGAGTCGACTATGAGAGGAGCTGTAAGTAGTGGCGCGGTAATCCCAAAATGCATTAGCACCAAGCATAGATTCATCATTAGGGCGATGCCTAATACCTATACCAAGATTTGTTGTAGAACCATCACTGCTAGTCGATTTCGAAAATTTCACTTGCGAAAATAACAATGTTTTTAAATCACCCTCTTCATCAACTGCTATTTCATTGAGCTTCATTAAGCTATCTATAGATAGCCCTGTTCCTGCATCGGTCGCACCATTAATAGAAATAGTCGTTTGAGCAAAAAAAGGTATCTTCCTAATTTGTTGATTCGCGTAATTGTTAACCAATCCATATCCAGCATCTGAGATAAGACGCTTACCATCGTCTACAAGTAGGTTGGTATAAGTATTGACTTCTGCGTTACTATTAAGTAAAGGCACAAAGCGGCTTGCATAACGAGCGCCTGTAATAATAAAACGATCTAGACGATCTTCTGGCTGATATGCCTGGTCCGCTTGGCCCGTACAAGAAATCGAACGTGGGTGATCTAAAATATCGCAGTGGATAGAGTTATTAGAAGTAATAGTTTTTTTAAAAAATATTTCCTCAGCATTAGTTTGTACAAAAGTATTACCTTGAGACTGTTTTTAGTGGGAGAGGACTTCTGCTTGACTTGCGGAAAAACCCGAAAATATAAAAAAGCTTCCCAAAGGTACGAATAGAGGGATTCTTATGTTGAACAAATTTTTAATAAATAGTATTTTCAATAAAATAATGATCTGCTAATTGCAAAGACTTTTCAAATAGAATAAGTCACAAAGAAAATTGGCTAATAGTGGATTATCAGTAAATTTAAAGGTTTTATTCTCCCCATCTGCTACCTATTTCAAAGCCCCAGGATTTAGCAAGCTCAACAACTTGATCATGGCTATAACAAGATGCAAGTTTACTTCTACGGCCAGGAAGAGTTTCTAATGAATCTACTAAAGCATTCAAATCCTCAACCTTCTTGATAAATTTTTTTAAATCATCTTCAGACATGAGAACCCTCCTCAAAATTCTTTTAAGTTTCCAAATGAGAGATTACATAATTACCAAGTCTTATAAAAACAAAAAATGCCTTGAAACAATTAATTCAATATAACGAAAGTAAGGCTTATAACAGTGGCACGGGCCCGAGCATGACATGGTAAAGTTCTTAAGGTTTTCTTTAGGTTTGATGGCTGCAAAAGCTGGGCAAGCTCTTAGGAGCTCAAATATATTATGCGTCAAAAGGGATCGGCATAGGCTGGCACAGCTTTTACTTATTGCGATTAGAGAGATTTCCTTGGGAAAGTAAAAGCACTAATTTTTGATGTGATTTGAGCAAAATAAAATTTAATTGATCTCTTTAGCAGCACTTATAGAATTATTAATTCTACAAATGCAGCACAGTTTCAAAAAAAACCACCTATAAAGCATAGCTAAAGATTCTATAACCTATTTACAGCCTTTCGTTCTTATATTCTTTCCAATTAGATTTTACTCCTTTTCTTTTCAATAGATTTTCTCTTTCTTCTAATAGTTTTATATCTAATCTCCAAATATTATAAATACCAAAACTTGCTAATTTATCTTCTTGAAGTCCATTCCAATGAGGTAACTTCGAGGTATTACTATCAATAACAAGAAGAATAGTAGGCGATTTTGAAGCTAATGTTGAGGATTCTTTATTCCACTTGCTCCTTACCTCTGACCTTAGCCTTTCTGATAAATTCACTAAAGCAATTGGATTACTTAGTTCATAAGTGACCAACTGGTTAGTATAGAAATGAACTGATGGTTTCCTAACTCCAACCATTGCTATAGGCTCATTTGCGTATCTGGAAGACAAAAGTAGTTTAGAAACCTGTCTAAGTGGTTCCTGTCTTAAAGAATCGGCAAGGTCCCATAATGGAATCATCACGAAGAGTTGAAGTAAAATTAAAGGTATTTGAACAAATATAAGATTTCTAATTTTACTATTGAATGTAAATATAAAGCCTATAAAACTTACAACAAATAGGAAAAAGGAAGCTCTTAAATGCAAACCACTTTGCATCAAATCTGCAGCAAAATTTGGCATCTCAGGGTCATCTACTGAAAAAATCCATAGGTCAGGTAAAGATAACGTTATTGCTACTCCAAGCATTAATAATGCTAAAACTATATATAAAACAAATTGATAGTTACGTCGTCTACCATTACCACTAGAAATTAATGCAATCATAATTGCTGCCGCTGGTGTAGCCGGCAGCCAATAACTAGGTAACTTTGTAGCAGCAAAGGTAAATAATAGAAAAATAGAAAGCAGCCAACTTCCAGAAAAATTCATCAAAGATTGATCAATAATTTTTGTGTTCGATTTGTTCGTAATTTTAAATAGAGAACAAATAAATTCATAAAGAGCAACTATAAGAAAAGGAGTAAATGGTAATGATGCAATTACTAACATCATTAGAAAAAACCACCAAGGCTGAGAATGGCTATTAACAACTGATGTTAATCTCTGAAAATTATGGTATCCAAAAAAGCTATTTAAAAATGGTTTACCTTCGACAAAAAGCTCGGCTATATACCAAGGAAGGCATACAACAAAAGTAATTAGCAAACCCTTTAAAGGCTTAAGCCTTTTAAATATATTTATATAATCTTTCTGCGCAAATCCAAATAAGAGATAGGTCATTGCAGTCAATACTAATGCTACAGGACCTTTTGTAAGGACAGCTAAGCCCAAAACGAACCAAGAACACCACCATTTTCCAGCAACAGGATTGACATATGTTCTCCAACTAAGTATTAAACTTGAGCCTAAAGTGCAGCAAAGAAGCGCATCACTAACTGCTATGCGGCTCCATAAAACTACTATTGGAGATAATGCAAAAACAAGTGATCCTATAACAGCTGTTCTCCTAGGGAAATGATCATTTTGTTCTGGCCATTTCATTAAAGTATCACCTAGAACAATCATCATTAAAAGTGTAGATATTGCCGAAGGTAGTCTTGCCGCCCAGGTTCCAAGAGGGTCCCAAAAGTTTTGTCCTGGCAATGAGTAAAAAAGAGACATTAGCCAATAAATTAATGGCGGTTTATCAAATCGATTCAAACCATTAACTCTTGGGGTTAGCCAATTGCCAGTTTCGCTCATAGCCCTACTCGCTGCTGCAAAAAGAGGAGGTGTTTCATCAACTAATCCGGTTGAACCAAGTCGCCAAAAACAAATAACGACTCCAAGAAAAAGAATTAAATAAATCCCTTTTTGATATTGAATTTTTGAAAGGGATATTTTCACTTAGGTTGCAGAGAAATAAGAATTAAAAGCCTTTCACTTTTATTAAGCTTTAATTCCATTAGTAATCCAAAAATGAATACGTTTCCCAAAAGCTTCATAAGAAGCTGAATCAATTGCCCAATCTCGACAATTTGTTCTTTCAATATCGGCGACCTTTGATACAGCTTCTTTTAATTGATTGATGTCATCTGGAGGGACAAGCCATCCAGTAACTCCTTGCTTTACCAACTCTCCTGGACCACCACGATCATATGCAACCACTGGAACACCACAAGCCATTGCCTCCATCACAACATTCCCATAAGCCTCATTCCATTTTGGGGTGTTAATAAATGCTCTACAAGTCCCTAATTCCTCTTGGAAATTATGAGTATTTAAAAAGCCCCTCCATTGAATTGTTCCGGAAGGAACTGAAGCATCAATTTTTGCTGCATATTTTTCGTCATCAACAATCCCCCATACAAGTAAGGTATCCCCAAGAGAGGCTGCAACTTTTACTGCATCCTCCAAACCTTTCTCTGGAGCTATTCGACCTGCCCAACCTAAAGGGCCATCTTTAACTAATCTAAAATTATATTTTTTCAAGTCAAAGCCATTACCTAACACAATTGGCTCTCCTGTTAAATGGAAATCTGAAGCCTGACGATTTGTATGAAATCCTAATCTTGAATGATGAGATTTAGCTAAATGATTAATTGTACTTTGCATCAATTTAGATACAGCTCCCATGCTGATTAGATGAAAAATCTTTGGTTTTACATATGGAGTAATCCAAAGTGGTAACCAGTCATAACAAAGATTCAGAATTGCATCTGAACTTTCAGCAATTTCTAGAGCTTTTTCTAAAAGTTTAGGGAGAATTCCATCTAAAGGGATAGTCATTGGAGCGTAGAAGTTTTGATGCTGCCATCCTGCTTGCTCCTTACCATTCACAGTAATAATTTCAGCCTTTTGGCAATCGGGAGGCAAAGCAGATCCCTCAGGGGCAACTAAAACCACCTCATGACCAATCTCTAAAAGGCCTTTCACTATAGAAATCAAAGTCAATTCAACTCCTCCTCCTCGCCCGCTTCCTACAAACCCAAGTGGGGTGCTAATCAAAACGAGTCTTAAAGGCTTGGCAACCATCCTTAAGCACCTCTCTCAGACATATCATCTTGATGACTTATTAGAGGCTCCCATAATCTGCCACGTTGACTAACTAAAAATACAGAAAAAAGGACAAAGACGACACCAACCCATTGCAGAAAATCAAGCCTTTCGCCTAGCCAAATACCTCCAGAGATAAGAGCAAATACCGGAGTTAAAAAGGCTAGCGTACTAAAACTAGTAAGTTCTTTTCTACTCGCAAACCAAAAGAAAAGACCATAAGCCAAAGCACTACCCAAGAAAGTCGAGTATGCCATTAACCCCCAATCGTAAAAAGACCAGGAAGGAAACAAAGGCCAATCATTATCAAACAAATGAAAAACAAATAACGGTATACTTCCAAAAATCATATGCCACCCAGTAACAGCAATTGGATCACTTTCTTTGCAAGTAAATCGTATTAATACAGTGCCTAAAGCCATTGCTATAGCGGCACATAACATCCAGGCCTGTCCATCTGTAAGCAGATTAAATTCCGATACTTGCTGGCTCATTAAGAACCAATGTCCTAACAGCTCTGGAGATAGCCCTATACAAATTATGCCTCCCAAGCCAAGTATCAATCCGATCCAACCAATTGGATTAATTGGGTCACCAAAAATAGTTCTTGCTAGAAGAGCGACTATTAAAGGTTGAGAATCAATCAAAACAGACCCTAATCCTGCCCCAGTTTCGATCAAACCTCTTGCTAAGCAAAACTGAAAAAGGCTTCCATCTATCAAAGAAAAAATCAAAAACCATCCCCAATCAATTTTCGCAACACCCCAAGGTCTTTTCAAAAACAAAACCGCTAAAAGCAGCACAACTCCTGCAGGCAAAAGTCTTGAAATGGCAACAAATTCAGGACCTGCAGAATGCACTAAAGGAGCCATAGCCGCCATGGCAGAGCCCCACAAGGCAAATGGCAAGACCATTAACAACCAATTCAACTTTTCAAACATGGCGACAGCTTTGAAGCTTCTTTTTAAGATCCAATGGAATACGCATTAAAGAAATGATCTGGCCTTTGCGTCGCAAATCCAAAAAGCGGATGGCAAGAATTGTTATTGACGGCCCAATCAATGGTTCCACAAGAAAACTTGTTCTGAAAGCCATAAGACAAGTTGAAGAAAGAGAGTTCCCCGCTCTCTTGCTTCGCATTGACAGCCCTGGAGGCACTGTTGGTGATAGCCAAGAAATCCATGGAGCTCTTCTTAGATTAAGAGAAAAAGGCTGCCATGTTATAGCAAGCTTTGGCAACATATCAGCTTCAGGAGGAGTCTATATAGGTGTTGCTGCAGAAAAGATCATCGCAAACCCAGGAACTATTACAGGTTCAATTGGTGTAATTCTGCGAGGAAATAATATTTCGAAGTTACTTGACCGAATAGGAATAAAATTTGAAACAGTTAAGAGTGGTCTTTTCAAGGATATTCTTTCACCGGACAGAGCACTTTCAGAAGCAGAGAGAGACTTACTTCAATCACTTATAGATAGCAGTTACGATCAATTCGTAAAAGCAGTATCAGAAGGAAGAAATCTTACAGAAGAAAAAGTTAGAGACTTTGCAGACGGAAGAGTATTTACTGGAAGTCAGGCAAAGGAACTTGGTTTGGTAGATGAAGTTGGGGATGAAAATGATGCAAGACTATTAGCTGCAAAGCTTGCAGATATTGATGAGAAAGTTAAGCCAGTCACCCTTGGACGTCCAAAAAAGAAATTAATGGGCCTATTACCTGGGGGGAATATGATTTCTAAACTCTTTGAAATCATCGATATGGAACTATTAACTTCTGGTCAAATCCTATGGCTTTTTAGACCTTAATCTAAAGCTCTAAAAGTAAACATGATTACACATGCTATAAGAGGAGCGACAACATGCGAGAACAACTCATCAAACTCTATTGAAAAAGCTGTTAAAGAGTTAGTCTCTGAACTTGTTAAGCGCAATAAACTTAATCCTAACCAGATTATCTCTGTAATCTTTTCAGTAACTAATGACTTAAATGCTTGTTTTCCAGCTGCAATAGCTAGGCAGCAAAAAGGTTGGGAGAAAGTAGCTTTACTTGACTGTCAACAAATGGTTGTAAAAGGAGATCTTGCGCATTGCATTAGAATCCTTGCCCATGTTCATCTTCAAGAAGATCAACTTCCACAACATACTTATCTAGGAGAAGCAAGTATGCTACGTCCAGACAGATCAAACTATGAGTAAGTAGCATTTGAATGAAATGCAACAAATCCTATAGGAGGCCAAATCAGACCTTCTAAGCAAAAAGCTTTAACCATTTACCAACTTGCAAACTATTGAAATGCTTAAAACTAAAAGAAAAGTAATCTTCAAAGATTTTCCAATAAAATTATTAGGTAATTGTTTATTAATTAGTAGCTGTATTGGAACTGGATTTATTATAAATAAGCCTGGTTTAGCAAATACTGGGATAGATTTCATGTGGGATCCCGATCCTTCTTGGGTTAAACTTAAATATGCTCAAAGCTCAAACACAAAAAGGGAAAGAGCTACTTATTATCTTTTTCTAAGGCCAAGAGATCGTAAAACCGGTATTTTAAAACTTACAATTAAAGTTCCAAATTACTTTGATGCAAAAATCAAACCGGAAAAGCTTAATTTCTGTCTAGCAAAAATAGGAGGATTTTCTACTAGATCAAAGTGTGTTAAAGATATTCCTGCCATTATCGAAGTTAGTAAAGATCAAGCATCAATTGATATTTTCCCAGATAATCCAATCCCAGTAGATAAAAATACTTATGCATTAAAAATGAAAATATTTAACCCTAGAAGGCCTGGAATGTTTCAATTTCATGCTTATGCTCAATCTCCAGGGGCTCTTCCTATCTCTGGATATGTGGGAAGCTGGAATATGGACGTAAGCTCGGACTGATAAATTAGATAATCAAAGCACCAAAAACTCTAAAAAGGTAAGCAAAGCCCATGACTAAAAGAACATTTGGCGGAACAAGCAGAAAGAGGAAGCGGGTCTCAGGCTTTAGAGTAAGGATGAGAACCCATACAGGGAGAAATGTTATAAGAAGCCGAAGGAAAAAAGGCAGATCAAGAGTTGCTGTCTAAGTTTTTTTGCAAAATCAAAAATAAAGTTCTTGAACTAAAAAATCAAAATGGTTTTGCCACAAGCAATGAGATTAAAAGGATATAAATGCTTTGATTACATCCATAGAAATTCAAAAAATTATAGAAGCCAATCGATGGTTCTTAAAGTAGCAAAAGCTAAAAACTCACTAATAGAGAGAAATTTACAATGTAAAATATCAAATTCTTGTCGATGTGCTATTTCAATAAGTAATAAGGTCAGCAAAAAAGCAGTTGTTCGAAATCGTCTAAGGCGGCTTTTGCATGAGCATCTAAGGAGAAGACTCTTTAGACAGTCACAATTTATTAATAACTGGGCCTTAATAAGCTTGAACCCGAATTGTCTAGACAAACATCCTAATAATCTACTTAAAGAATGCGACAAGTTACTTTTTGAAGCTGGTTTTTGCTCATGATCAAGTCTTCTGAAAAGATCTTCTTCGAAGGAGCCCCTGCAAAAGAAGACCTTATTTTAAACCTACTTGCTGGAGTAACTTTAATTGGCTTACCTTTTACTTTCGGAGCAATCGTACGCGCCTTATGGGTCCGATTCAAAATCACTAATAAAAGAATTTCCGTAGAAGGGGGTTGGCTAGGAAAAGATAAATCACAAATAGCTTATACACAAATTAAAGAAGTTCGCTCTATACCTAGAGGCTTGGGATCTTACGGTGATATGGTTTTGGTCCTAAAAGATGGGGCCAGACTAGAAATGCGCTCTATTCCAAACTTTAGAAAAGTTGAAAGTTTTATAAAAAATCAAATCAATGAACCAAACTCAAGAAATTCATCAGTTGAAGCAACAGGGTTCTGAACTTCAATTAAATTCGCCAAATAAAGATTGAGTTGTAATATTATCTTTAACAAATAATGGCATAAGCCTTCTGTCCTTTCTTCCTTAACCATCGTGATCGGGTACATCTCTGACAATCTTCTTATCCCGATACTAGATTTCTTCTATGGCTTAGTACCAAGCTACGGATTAGCTATAGTTGCCTTGACAATTGTTATTCGACTTGCATTATTTCCTCTAAGTGCAGGATCAATAAGAAGTGCTAGACGCATGAGAATAGCTCAACCTGTCATGCAGAAAAGACAGGCTGAGATAAAAAGTCGTTTTGCTAACAACCCCCAAAAGCAACAGGAAGAACTTGGCAAGCTTATGGGTGAATTTGGGAGTCCTTTAGCTGGATGCCTACCCTTATTAGTTCAAATGCCGATTCTTTTTGCATTATTTGCAACATTACGTGGATCACCTTTTGCCGATGTTCCCTATCTTGTAAATTTTAAGATTCTTCCTCCTGAACAAATTGCAACAGTCGAACCAAAACCTTTTACAAGTCCTAGACATTCTATTTTTATAACAGAAAAAGATCACTTTCCAGTAATTGCTTCTCTTCCTGGTGGTACAAAAATAGCAGCTGGAGATTCGGTAAATATTAACCTAGAAACTTTATCTGGAGAGAAATTTAATAACCTATTAACCAAATACGAGAATGGCTCTAAATTCTCACCTACTTGGAAGTTAACAAAAGGTGCTGATTTGGCATCTGTATCTCCTGAAGGGATAGTTACAGCAAAGTATCCGGGTGATGCAACAGTTGAAGGAAGGATTCCAGGCTTAGCTGCTAAAAGTGGATTCTTATTTATAAAAGCACTAGGTCAAGTCGGTTTTTATGTTGACGGGGCAGTTAATTGGGACATCGCAATCTTAGTTGGTGGTTTTGGTCTGACACTTGTAATTTCTCAACTTCTTTCAGGGAAAGGAATGCCACCTAACCCTCAACAAGCTACTGCTCAAAAAATCACACCTATAATGATTACTGGCATGTTTCTATTTTTCCCGCTACCTGCAGGAGTTCTTTTGTACATGGTTATTGCAAATGTATTTCAAGCATTTCAAACATTTCTTCTAAGCAACGAAGCTCTACCTGATAACTTGCAAAAAATACTTGATGATCAACTTAAGAACAAAGGTAAACTTGAATTAGCTACATCAACATCAACAGATACAGAAAGACTTCCTTTTGAACCAAAAAGTAATAAATAAGATTAGAATTACTTAACAAGCTATTAATAGAATTTTAAAATTTTCTAATCTGATCAAGTGATGCAAGAGTGGAATAAAAAACTTGATTTATTAATAAAATCAAGAACACCATTAATTCTTATTAGAAGTAGAGAAGAAGAGAGAGTTGAAATATTAATAAAGCAGGCTTTAAAAAGACTTCCAAGAGTACGCTTAGCTACATGGGATTTTATAGAGGGATTAAGAGGGGTACTTAATTCAGAAGGACTAGGAGCAAGACAACCACTAGCAGTTTTGCAATGGCTGCAAAATGTTGATTCTTCTATGCCAACAATACTTCTAGCAAAAGACTTTCATCGATTCACTGAAGACACAAGTATTTCCAGAATGCTTAAGAATTTGTCTTCAGAATTCAGAAAAAAACCTCATACTATTATTCTTTGTGCTTGTGATTGGATTCCATCTAGTGAACTTGATGATTGTCTCACTATTCTTGAACTTCCTTTACCCAAAGAGAATGAAATAAAAACTCTTCTAAATAAAATTTCCACTGCCTCCGACTCAAACCTAAGTAGAGAAACTCTTGAAGAACTTACTCATGCATGCAGTGGACTTACAGAAATAAGAGTTCGCCAAGTTGCTGCTAGGGCTCTGGCTCAAAGAGGGAAGTTGAGCAAAGAAGATATTTCAGAGATTTTAGAAGAGAAGCAACAGGCTATTGCCCGTAGCGAGGTCCTAGAGTATTTCAAAACTAAAGCTTCACCAGCCGATATAGGAGGTCTAGATGCACTTAAATTATGGCTAGATCAGAGGCATCAAGCTTTTTCTGATGAAGCAAGAGACTTTGGGTTACCTTTGCCAAGAGGTGTGCTCTTAATAGGCCCTCAAGGAACAGGTAAATCCTTAACTGCCAAGGCTATTGCTCATAGTTGGTCTATGCCGCTTCTTCGCCTTGATGTTGGTAGGCTTTTTGCAGGTCTTGTAGGAGCTAGCGAAGCCAAGACCAGAGAGACTATTCAATATGCAGAGTCAATGGCGCCTTGTGTTTTATGGATAGATGAAATTGACAAAGGTTTTGGAGGTGATGCAAGAAGTGATGGAGGTACTAGCCAACGCGTACTAGCAAATCTTCTCACCTGGATGTCAGAAAAAAGCTCAGCCGTTTTTGTAGTCGCCACAGCTAATGGTATTGATCGAATGCCAGGAGAACTTTTAAGGAAAGGCCGTTTTGATGAAATCTTCTTACTTGATCTTCCTAGTCATCAAGAACGTTTTAAAATTTTGGACCTTCATATAAAGCAAAGAAGACCCAACCTCAAAATTCCTATTGAAACGGTAGTTAGTCGAACGCAAGGATTCTCAGGGGCTGAGTTAGAGCAAACAGTTATTGAAGCAATGCATCATGCTTTTTCAGAAAGAAGAGAACTATTAGAAACAGATCTAATTCTTGCTGCTACTCAGTTAATTCCACTTTCAAAGACTGCAAAAGAACAACTCGATTTCCTCAAAGATTGGGCATCATCTGGTAGAGCAAGACCTGCATCACTTAAGATTACCTAAAAAGGAAAGTGTTAGATCATAGACAAGTTAGAGAGAATCCAACCCTTATTGAAAAAGGCCTAATTAGACGTGGCATAAAGGTTGATTTAACCTCTCTAAAGCTTGACAGTCAAAAACTTAACCAAATCGAACAACAAAGAAACCAGCTTCAAGCAGAGGGTAATGAAGTTGGGAAAGAAGTTGGGAAAAAAATAAAAGATGGTATTAATCCAAATTCTGAAGAGATAACTCTTTTAAGAAACAAAGGAAATGAAATAAAGAAAAAAGTAAATCTATTAGAAGAAGAAGAAAAAGAGCTAGCAAAATTAATTCAAGAGCAAATTCTTCATTTACCAAACATTCCTGATCTGAGTTGTCCTAACGGTAACGATGAAAGTGACAACCTCCAAATACGTACTTGGGGTAATACTTTAAGAGGGGAGGGCTATAAGGAACATTGGGAAATAGCTGAAAATCTAGGTCTTATTGATACAGATAGATCAGTTCGTATTGCAAAAAGCCGTTTTGTAACTCTTTTCAATCAAGGTGCACGTTTAGAGAGGTCTTTAATTAATTTTATGCTTGATATTCATACATCTAAAGGTTACACAGAAGTACTCCCACCTGCTCTTGTTAACACAGCAAGTCTTCAAGGTTCTGGACAGCTTCCAAAATTTTCTGATGAAAGTTTTCGCTGCTCGGAAGATGATCTTTGGCTTACTCCTACTGCAGAGGTACCTTTAACTTCATTACATAGAGATGAGATCATACCCCATGAAAAATTACCAATTAAATATGTTGCTTATAGCCCTTGCTTTCGCAGAGAGGCTGGAAGCTATGGAAGAGACACTAGAGGTCTAATAAGACTTCATCAGTTCAATAAAGTCGAACTTTATTGGTTTGTTCATCCAGACAAATCTAAAGATGCTCACGAAGAAATAACTTCAGATGCGGAATCTATCCTCAAAGCATTAGAACTACCCTATAGAGTTATTCAACTTTGCACAGGTGATCTTGGCTTCTCAGCTTCCTGTACTTATGACTTAGAAGTATGGTTGCCAGGTGCAAATACTTTCAGAGAAATCTCAAGTAGTAGTATTTGCGATGATTTCCAAGCCAGAAGATCCTCTATTAGAACAAAGTCAGGGAAAAAAACTCAATTAGTTCATACACTTAATGCGAGCGGTCTGGCCATTGGAAGAACAATGGCAGCAATATTAGAAAATGGTCAACAACCCGATGGTAGTGTCACTCTTCCAGAAGCACTGGTCCCTTACTTTGGGGACAAGCAATTAAAACCTGCTAAGTAAAAATAAAATCATGCATTTCCTTATATCGATTTCTGTTCTAGCGCTTTTAATTTTCTTTCATGAAACTGGCCATTTTCTTGCTGCAAGGTTGCAAGGTATAAAAGTAAGTGGTTTTTCAATAGGATTTGGTCCAGCACTATTTAAGAAAGAATTCCAAGGTGTAACTTATTCTATTAGGGCTTTACCTTTAGGAGGCTTTGTTTCTTTCCCAGATGATGACAAAGATAATAATATCTCTAAAGATGATCCTGACCTCCTTTCTAATCGCCCAATCCCTCAAAGACTATTTGTTATTTCAGCAGGAGTAATTGCTAATTTGCTAATTGCATGGATTGTTCTTTGCGGGCAAGCAACATTCGTAGGACTTCCTAGCCAACCAGAACCTGGTGTATTAGTAGTAGATGTTCAAAACATGCAGCCGGCCCAGATTTCAGGATTACGTTCGGGAGACCAAATACTTAGTATTGATGGCATTGCTCTAGGGGAAGGTCAAGAAGCAGTTGAATATTTAGTAGATCAAATACAAGGTTCTCCTGAAAAAACAATTTCAATAAAAAAGAGTACCAATGGAGTTGAAGAAATCATAAAGATTACCCCATCTAATTACTTAGGGACTGGAAAAGTTGGTGCACAATTACAACAAAATATTGATGGAACTATAAAGCCTGCTGAAGATTTAATAGAAATCATAAATTACACTAATTCAAAGTTTTCAAGTTTATTAATAAAGACTGTGGAAGGTTATAAAGGCCTTGTAACTAATTTCAGTTCTACTGCAAAACAGTTAAGTGGTCCAGTAAAGATTGTCGAACTGGGAGCGCAGCTCTCAGGACAGGGGGGTTCCGGATTGATTCTATTCACAGCCCTAATATCTATAAATCTTGCTGTACTTAATTCGCTGCCATTTCCTCTTCTTGATGGAGGTCAATTTACACTTATTATTATTGAAGCTTTTAGAGGAAAACCCATCCCAGAGAAAATTCAGCTTGTTTTTATGCAATCAGGCTTCGTTCTTCTTTTAGGTTTGAGTATTCTACTTATTATTAGAGACACAACTCAACTGGAAATTTTTCAGCAATTCTCACAGAAATAAACAAAATTTTTAGGGTGAAGAGGTAAAATTAAAAGAACTGTTAAGCAAAAAGGCTTACATGGCCAAAAAATCAATGATTGCGCGCGATGTTAAGCGCAAGAAACTAGTAGAGAGGTTCGCTTCGAAGCGTAAAGCCTTATTGGACCAGTTTAAAGCAGCACAAGATCCTATGAAGCGTTTGGAGATCCATAGGAAGATTCAGTCTCTGCCAAGAGATAGTGCGCCAAATAGAATTAGAAATAGATGCTGGGCAACAGGAAAGCCTAGGGGTGTTTACCGCGACTTTGGTCTTTGCAGAAATCAATTAAGGCAAAGAGCACATAATGGTGAGCTACCTGGAGTGGTTAAATCAAGTTGGTAAATAGGGAAATGAAGAATTTACAATCAGCTAAAGATTTAGATCAAATTAAGCAAACAATAGTCTTAGCAAGGGATTAAGATTAAAAAAGCTACTTAGAGGATTTAAGAAAAACACTTAATTGCATATTTAACAATCAAGAATGACCTATCTAGTGCAACAATGTTCATATATAAAAAGACATAAGCAAACGTGCAAGGTCAGACAACGTCGGTCTCTTTTGATGGTCGGGAAATACGGCTAACTACAGGGAGATATGCTCCACAAGCTGGTGGATCAGTATTAATTGAATGCGGTGACACCGCAGTACTGGTAACAGCAACTCAAGGACAAGCAAGGGAAGGCGCTGACTTCCTACCCCTTAGTTGCGATTACGAGGAAAGGCTTTACGCCGCAGGTCGTATACCAGGAAGTTTTATGCGTCGTGAAGGACGCCCTCCTGAGAGGGCAACATTAATTTCTAGGCTTATAGATCGCCCACTCAGGCCTCTTTTCCCTAGTTGGATGAGAGAAGAGATTCAAATTGTTGCGACCTGTCTTTCACTAGATGAAAGGGTTCCTGCAGATGTACTAGCAGTAACTGGCGCTTCAATGGCAACACTTCTTGCAAAAATCCCCTTTTGTGGACCAATGGCTGCTGTAAGAGTAGGTCTATTAGGAGATGACTTTGTATTGAACCCAAGTTTCCGAGAAATTGAAAGAGGAGATCTGGACTTAGTAGTAGCTGGAACACCTGATGGTGTAGTGATGGTCGAAGCAGGGTCTAATCAACTTTCAGAACAGGATGTAATCGAAGCAATTGACTTTGGTTACGAAGCTGTTAATGAACTGATTAAATCACAACAATCAATTCTTAAAGAAGCTGGTATAAAGCAAGTCAAACCAGAAGAACAAGAAACAGATGCAACTATTCCAACTTATATAGATAAAAACTGTACAAAACCTATTAGTTCACTTCTTAAGGAATTCGAGCTTTCAAAAGAGGAGAGAGATCTTAAGCTTGAAGAGATTAAATTTAATTGTTCAGAAAAAATAGATTCATTAAAAGAAGATAATGCTGTCAAAAAAGCAGTTTCAGCAAATTCAAAGTTATTAGGGTCAAGCTTCAAAGCTCTCACCAAAAAGCTAATGAGAGAGCAAATTATTAAAGATGGGAAAAGAGTAGATGGTAGATCTCTTGATGAAGTCAGAAAAATTTCTGCAGAAGCTGGTGTGCTTCCAAAACGTGTTCATGGTTCAGCTCTCTTTCAAAGAGGTTTAACTCAAGTCCTATCAGCAGCAACTCTAGGCACACCTAGTGATGCCCAGGAAATGGATGATCTAAACCCTAGTCCAGACAAAACTTATATTCACCATTACAATTTCCCTCCTTATTCTGTTGGCGAAACAAGACCAATGAGAACGCCAGGTCGTAGGGAAGTTGGCCATGGAGCTCTAGCTGAAAGGGCAATTATCCCAGTCTTGCCTCCAAAAGAATCATTCCCTTATGTCCTAAGAGTTGTTAGTGAGGTGCTTAGCTCAAATGGATCCACATCAATGGCTTCAGTATGTGGTAGCACAATCGCTCTGCTTGATGCAGGAGTACCTCTTCAATCCCCAGTCAGTGGGGCCGCAATGGGTCTTATAAAAGAAGGTGATGAAGTCAGAATACTTACTGATATTCAAGGAATAGAAGACTTCTTAGGTGATATGGACTTTAAAGTTGCAGGGACTGAAAAAGGAATAACAGCTCTTCAAATGGATATGAAGATATCTGGTCTCCCAATAAAGATAATTGCGGATGCAATTAACCAAGCTAAACCAGCTAGGACTCATATCCTTGAAAAAATGATTGAAGCAATTGACAAGCCAAGAGAAGCACTTTCCCCTCACGCACCAAGACTGTTAAGTTTCAGAATAGACCCCGAACTTATTGGAACTGTTATTGGGCCTGGTGGAAGAACAATAAAAGGTATTACAGAAAGAACAAACACAAAAATAGATATTGAGGATGGAGGAATAGTAACTATTGCCTCCCATGATGGAGTAGCAGCAGAAGAAGCTCAAAAAATCATCGAAGGCTTAACGCGAAAAGTACATGAAGGGGAAGTGTTTACGGGTTCCATCACACGTATTATTCCTATAGGAGCATTCGTTGAAATTCTTCCTGGGAAAGAAGGGATGATTCATATCTCCCAACTCTCAGAAGCAAGAGTGGAAAAAGTCGAAGATGTAGTAAAAGTAGGGGATGAAGTAACTGTAAGAGTAAGAGAAATAGACAACAGAGGTCGAATAAATCTTACTTTGAGAGGTATTCCTCAAAATGGAGACATGCAATATTACCCTCAACCAACACCAACACCTGTAGCACCTTTAATGTAATAAAAGGTTGAAATTTAAACTATAAAAGAAGGGTCAATAATTGACATTGATTTCTGGATTAGTTCGCAAATAAAGAGATGTTTTTTCCCATGACTTGCTAATATGCATCCCCTTTGATTTCTTTCATTAATGTTATATTTTAAAGAGTTATTATTAGCATGAGTAAATTCACCTCCAGCAGCTCTAAGCAATGCCTCTGGAGCTGCCATATCCCAATCTTTTGGAGCAGTTTTACCAGATAAAGATATATAGCAATCTGCTTCTCCTTTCAGGATCTTTGTAATTTTGCAACCAACACTTCCTACAACTTTTTCATCCGCAAAAGGAAGTGATCTTATTAAATTTTCCAGCCTAAGATCTTTATGACTTCTACTTACGACAAGGATCATTTCAGAAATCGCGCTTCGATTACTAAAAGCAAAAGTTTTTCTATTTCCTAATCTGTCCTCACACCATGCTCCAGAGCCTACTAAGCCAATCCAAAGCTCCTCTAGTTCAGGAATCAAAACAATTCCTAAAAGTGGCCCATTTGAATTAACCAAGGCCATATGAACTGCATATTCTCCTGTCCCTTTAAGAAAATCTTTTGTTCCATCAAGGGGATCTAATATCCACAACCATTCATTCCCAAGAGAATCATCATTAACCGATTGCTCTTTTGAGTTTTCTTCACTAATTATTCCCCAAGACGATTCTGGGAAACTTGATTTCAATCCATCAAGAAGCCAAGTGTTAACTGCAATATCAGCAGCAGATACTGGTCCATCCCCTCCATCCTCAACGCTTAAAGCCTGAGGAAATCCATACGGAGGCTTTTCTCCTTTAGCATATGCAATCAATATGTCTGCAGCCCCCCAACTCAAAATCCTCAGCTTCTCTAGTAAGTAGTCCCACTTCACCTCATCAGGAAGTGCAACCTTTTTTTTCATGATGGATCTAGGAAAAGAAGACATTAATTCAAAACAAATTGAGCCAAGTCCAGGGGTGCTTTATGTAGTAGGGACCCCTATAGGAAACATGGGAGATCTCTCTCCAAGAGCTAAAAATCTTTTATCAAAAGTATCATTTATTGCCTGTGAAGATACAAGAAGAAGTGGTCAACTTCTTAAAAGATTCAATATTAAAGCAAAACTTATAAGTTTTTTCCAACATAATGTTCATTCAAAACTCGATCCACTTGTTGACCTTCTAAGCAAATCTCATAGTCTTGCTCTCATAAGTGATGCAGGACTCCCAGGAATTAGTGATCCAGGCTACGAACTTATTTCCAGGGCAAAAGATAAAGGCTTTAAAGTTATTTGTATTCCAGGCCCATGTGCAGCCATAAGTGCTTTAGTAACTAGTGGTTTACCTTCTCAAAGATTTTGTTTTGAAGGATTTCTCCCTTCAAAGCAAAAAGATAGAAACTCAATTCTTAAAATTATTGCCCAGGAGGTAAGGACCACAATTATTTATGAGTCACCTCATAGATTATTGAAGTTACTTGAAGAACTTTCTAATGCCTGTGGCAGAGATAGGCCTTTAGAAGTCTTAAGAGAGCTTACAAAAATCCATGAAGAGCAAATTGGCTCAACTATTGGAGATGTCTTAAATCATTTTCTAAAAATCAAGCCAAAAGGAGAATTCACGCTTGTTTTAGGTGGGATCGAAAAGAAAAATTTCGAAAAAATTGACGAAAAAACCTTAATTGATCAAATGGGAAAGCTCATAGAGGGTGGGATGACTACAAGTAATGCGGCTAGAGAGCTTTCCAAAAAAACTCGCTACCCCAAGAATTTCCTTTATTCACTTATTCATCAAAATAATAACAATAATAGTTAATATTAGAAATTAGAAGCTTTTAATCGATTTCCTGAAAAGCTCATCATGGTCAAAAAATTACTGCTTTTTTTCTCCAGCATCGCTAATACTGCATTATTAGTACTTATGGTATCGCTTGGATCTCAGAATTTAAGTAGTAAACATAGTATTAATTTAGGTTTCTCTTCTACGGAAAAATATCCTTCTGGGTTCTTAATAGGCATGTCGATATCGTTAGGTTATTTAAGTGGGGGATTAACGACAAGCTTCTTATCCAATACAAAAAATAAGACCTTTTCTTAGAAATTTCTTCTTCAACTATCTAATGCTATTAGAGAATCATCTATTATTAATCTTGTAATTCCTTTAGAAAGTAAATAAGAGGAAGATATAATAAATACTTTTGAATCTGGTACTTTTAAAACTCTTTGATTTTTGGAGCAACTACGTTTAGCTTCTCTCTGAGAAGAAAAAAGAGGAATAACCAATCTGCTCTGGTCCAACTCTGATAAAAAAGTCCAATCTGAAAATTCTTTAAGTTGTCTTGATTCAAGTTCTACTTTCTTATCTACCAACATATAGACCGTTTTGGGTAAAGAATCAGGATTTAATGGGGTACAGGCTACTTCTTTTTGCTTATCCCAGGTATTCTCAAAATTCAAGGGAGTAATCTCTGTAAAAAAGTCTGTATCCCTATCATTTGATTTTAACGAATTAGGCTCATTACGCAGGTCAATTCCTTGAACTACATCTGAGGCCCCTTCTTGAAGGACATCCTGTTTGTTCAATGTTTCTTGAGAAGTTGAAACAGGCTGAATATCATCTCCTAAAACATTTCTAAAGTTTTCATGGTTCTTCTGCAATTCTTTCTTTTTACCTTTTGCCCCTTTTAATTGAAGGTATTCTTCCTCAGTTAAGAATCCTTTAACTGTTCTTGTGATTGTGGCAGAAGAGTAGCCATATTCCTTAGCAAGATTAGTTAGAGACTTTCCAGAGCAGAAGCCTTCCAATATCTGCTTTTTTAGAATTTCTGAGAGTTTCTTTGGCACAAAATTGATTGGTCTTCTCTACAAACCTACTTGGCCAACTATCTTAATTAGTACAATGTGAACAATGCTCCGTTAGCTCAGCTGGATAGAGCAACTGCCTTCTAAGCAGTGGGTCTCAGGTTCGAATCCTGAACGGAGCGTAAAAGATTATCAGCATTTAGAAGTGCAATGATCTTCTCTAGAGCCACGAAGTTAGGGTTTAGTTCTTAAAAGCAAAATTTTTATTGCATTTTTAAAGTATATTAATAATACTTAAAAAGAACATGGGTCGAAATTTCAGGATTTCTAAGTGAACAAATGAAAGCAAGCTTGAGCTTGCATATTATTTTACTTAGATCTTTATCTGCAATAGAATAGATTTACCCATCAAAATATAAAATTACTACTTTTATCAAGCAAAAATCAAAACAGGGTAAGATATGCATACTATTTAAACGACTTTAGATTTTAAGAACTAAAAAATCGCTTAAAATTAAACGTAACCTTTAATCTTATATATATCTAATAAATAGTTTAAATAATGATAAAGTTGATTTAGAGACTTAGAGTTTCTTAAGCTCTACATTTAATAAGAGTATTAAATCTTAATGCGAAACTTAGTTACTGGTGGAGGTGGTTTTTTAGGATCCCACCTAATTGACAGGTTAATGATAGGTAATGAAGAAGTTATTTGTTTAGATGATTTTTCAAGTGCAAACATGCTAAATATTAAACATTGGATAGGGAATAAACGTTTTCAGCTCTTAACTCATGATATAACTAGGCCAATTCAACTAAATGTAGACAGGATATGGCATTTAGCATGCCCAGCCTCTCCAATTCACTATCAAAGGAATCCAATAAAAACATCTCAAACAAGTTTCCTGGGAACATATAACATGTTGGAAATGGCTAATGCAAACAAAGCTAAAATCCTATTAGCAAGTTCTAGCGAAGTATATGGTTACCCTGAAATACATCCTCAGCCTGAAACATATCATGGCTCAGTAAATCCAATCGGTATAAGAAGTTGTTATTACGAGGGAAAAAGAATGGCCGAGTCTCTATGTTTTGACTACTTACGTGTACATAAACTAAAAATTAGTATTGCAAGAATATTCAATACCTATGGTCCAAGAATGCAACCTGAGGATGGGAGAGTCATAAGTAATTTTATCTGCCAAGCATTAAACAAACTTCCTTTAACAGTTTATGGTGAGGGCTTTCAAACAAGATCTTTCTGCTACGTAGATGATTTAATAGAAGGGCTAGTTAAGCTTATGAAATCATCTCATACTGGCCCAATAAACCTTGGTAATCCTGATGAATATAGGATTATAGATTTAGCAAACATAATTAGAAATAAAATCAATCCATCTATTCAGATAGCTAAAAAACCTTTACCAGAAGATGACCCAATAAAGCGTAAACCAGATATCAAGGTTGCTCGATCTCTTCTTAAATGGAATCCCAAAATAAATATTGACCTAGGCTTAAACAATACAATAAAATACTACAAAGGAAATCAATAACATGAATAGCGAAGTTAAGCATATTTGCTGTATTGGTGCTGGCTATGTAGGAGGCCCTACAATGGCCGTAATAGCTGATAGATGTCCTCACATTCAGGTAAATGTAGTAGATTTAAATAAAAAAAGAATTTCAGAATGGAACAATTCTGACTTATCAAAGTTACCAATTTATGAACCTGGATTAGAAGAAATAGTCAAGAGATGTAGAGGTAAAAATCTACACTTCTCAACTGAAATTGAAACCTATATCTCTACTGCCGACATGATATTTATATCTGTTAATACTCCTATAAAGCAAAAAGGTTTAGGTGCTGGGCAAACAAGTGATCTCAAGTGGATTGAAGCTTCAGCGAGGCAAATCTCTAAACACGCAAAAGGAAAAACAATAGTAGTTGAAAAAAGTACATTACCCGTCAAGACTGCAAAGGTTATAAAAGATATACTTGAAGGATCTAATAGAGAAATGGATCCTAATGAAAGAAAAAGTTTCTCAGTCCTTTCTAATCCAGAATTCCTGGCTGAAGGGACTGCTATAAACGATTTAGAAAGACCAGATAGAGTTCTTATTGGAGGTGACAATAAAGAGTCTATTGAAGCACTAGCTAAAATATATTCACATTGGATTGAACCAGAGAAAATACTAAGGACTAATCTTTGGAGCTCGGAATTGTCAAAGTTAACTGCCAATGCATTCCTAGCTCAAAGGATAAGTTCAATTAATTCTGTTTCAGCAATATGCGAATCGACAGGAGCAAATATTAAAGAAGTTGCAAAAGCCATTGGAATGGACTCAAGAATAGGAGGAAAATTCCTTAAAGCGGGTCCGGGGTTCGGAGGAAGTTGTTTTAAAAAAGATATTTTAAACTTAGTATATATATGTAATTTCTATGGACTTAATGAAGTTGCACAATATTGGCAAAAGGTTGTTGATATAAATATATGGCAACAAAATCGAATAGCTAAAATTGTTGTGCAAAAACTGTTTGGGACATTAAGTGAAAAGAAGTTAGCTATTTTAGGATTTACATTTAAGGCTAATACTAATGATACTAGGGAATCACCTGCAATAAGTATATGCAAGGACTTACTAGATGAAGGCTGTAATTTAGCCATATTTGATCCAAAAGTATCATCAAAAAAAGTAGAGGATGATCTCAAAACAAAACAATCAAAAGGGGTAAAGCAAAATGATATGAATTTTGGTTCCTGGAGATTATCAAAAACTATTGAAGAAGCTGCTAAGGATGCAGATGCACTATTAATTTTAACAGACTGGGATTTATTTAAAAATATAGAATGGAAAGAAATTGCAAAATTAATGAGGGAGCCATCATGGTTATTTGATACAAGAGGGATTACTGATAAAGAAACAGTTCAGTCCTTTGGAATTAACTTTTGGTCAATTGGAGATGGATCTTAAATATAAAGAATAGGAATTTAGTACTCTAATAAATATACTTTCAAGAATATCCTATTGGATTAAGCAACTGCCACTTCCAACCATCAACACAGCAATCTGTTAAAGATCTTGTCGGACACCAATTCAATTTAGATTTAGCAAGTGATGAATCAGCTACAGATATAGCAACATCTCCTTTCCTTTTGCTAACCACTTCGAAGGGGACCCTTTTCCCTGAGATTTTCTCAAATTCACTAATCACTTCTAAAACAGAATAGCCTTTACCTGTACCAAGATTAAGTTTTAAATAGCTAAATTCATGAGTAAGAAGATAATTTAAAGCAGCTATATGTCCATCAGCTAAATCCATGACATGAATATAATCTCTTATAGCTGTACCATCAGGACTATCCCAATCTGCTCCAAAAACTTTTAAGGATTTCAGCCTACCAGCTGCTACCTGTGATATTAGCGGAAATAAATTTGCAGGTTTCCCTATAGGGTGTTCTCCTAAAAGTCCACTTGCATGAGAGCCAATAGGGTTAAAATATCGTAAAATTGCTATTTTCCAATCACTGCAGGAAGTCTGATATAAATCAGAAAGCATCTGCTCTATAGCTGCTTTTGAATGGCCATAGGGGTTCTCGGGATTTACTTTTTCTGATTCAGATATTGGTAAGGTTTGAGGACTACCATATACAGTTGCACTACTACTAAATACGATGGTCTTACAGTTATGTTTATTCATTGCACTCAATAAAGTGCATGTACCATTAACATTTATATCCCAATATTTTAAAGGGTTATTTATAGATTCAGAGATAGCTTTTACCCCAGCAAAATGAATAACTGCATCAATAGAATTCCCGATTTGTTCTCTATTTTCGAAGACTTTGTCTATAAGATTATAATCTCTTATGTCTCCTTCTATAATAGTAAGTCTTTTATTTATATCACTATTACCTATCAAGGCTTTAACTCTATCTATAGATCTTGGTGAACTATTTAAAAAAGAATCTAAAACTATTACATCAAAACCATTTTCAAGCAAAATTAGACAGGTATGACTACCAATAAAGCCTGATCCTCCTGTCACTAAAACTACTGACACATTAATCTAAGGTTAGTGTTTATAGCATAAAGACTAACCGATAAGTATTGGTAAAATTTAGAAATACTAAAAAAATTAAACTATTTGCAGAGAATAGATATTTATTATATTGGGAATATATATAACATTACTCACAGAATGAATTCTATATTGAATAACTTTTGTCAGAAATTATACCCTTCAATCCAGCAAAGAAAATCCAACTTGCCAAGCTTATTCTAATATCATAATATGTAATATCTAGCATATGTGAAAAAGTAATTACTATGGCAGCAGAGATCCATGCTTTTTCAAAGATGTCTGGTTTTCGGATTCTCTTATTATAAAAGAACACCTTTCTATAACTGGTAAACAATAAGAAAATAATAGTTAAAGAAAGTATAATTGAAGGAAGTACTCCATAACTAACTGCTATTTCAAGAGGAAGGTTATGAGCATGACCAAAGAATGTCCCATAATCCGCTGTTATTAGCAAGGGAAAAGAAGCAGCTCCAGAACCAAGCAAAGGCCTTTTTATTATATAGTCAATTGCATTAATCCATAAGTTCCATCGATGGTCTTGAGTTAGATTATAAAAATCGAAATTTTGAATTAGTTTGTCTGGAAGCAAATAGTGAAACTGCCCAAATAGAGAAATAACTAAACAGGCTATAGTTAATATAAACAAAGTGAACATATATCTTGATGAAGAAAGAAGTATTGGCAAGGTAATTAAGAATCCAGCCCAAGCATTGCGCGAGTTTGTAAGTAATATGGCAATAATTATTAGAAAAGAAATTAGAAAAGAAATTAATTTCTTAAAAGAGTTTTGCTTTGGTTGGAATAGGGCTGCCAAAGAAAAGGGCAAAACTACACCTAACATGCAGCCTGCATAATTAGCATTATTAAAAAGTCCTGTTAACCCCTCTCCTAGGGCAATAGGCCGCTGAAACCAAATAATAAGTCCATTAAATGCTTCAAAAGGACCATGCCAATTAAACAAATACTGGCCAAAACCACTAATTAGAATAGGTATAGACCCACAAATAAACAATAACCCTGATTTCCTTCTAGATTCCTGAGTTAATAAGTAAGGTTGAAAGCCCCAAAAACAAATGAATAATGGTATCCAATTAATTAAAGAAATCCATGACAAGATTGGATCCCAACCTTCAAGCAAAAAATCCTTTCTAAAAAATGAAGTAGAGCAGCAACTTACAATCATCAAGACGGAAACGATAATTAAAGGATAATTCCATTTATCTTCCAAATACTTATCTTCTCTTTTAAAAGTACTTATTCCTATTGATATTAAAAGAAATAAAGATGATATTAATGGAGCTGAAGCCAGCAAGAAAATTCCAATATTGAAAAAAATGAATCCTCTTTTGCAAATACTTAACAAAAGTCCATTGAAAAAATTTGTTGATCTTGTCAAGTATTGCATAGAATGCTAATTATCAAAACAGCTTAGAATCAGAAGCTAGATTAAGTTCATTACACATCAAAATCACTTTAGCAATCTCTCGCGAGATTAGCAATAATGACCAATTTGATTTCAAAAACTCTTTCCATAATTCCGCGAGAGCATCTAGCTAAAATGATCCCAATTCAAATCCATTAAGATATTACCTAATATGCATCTTGAAGAGACATAATCTAAATTTATTGATTATATACAAAAGACTCTTTTCATAATTATTCTCCCTCAAAATATAAAATTAAATATTAATAGTATTTAATTAAAACCTAATTAATTTCAAGGCTAGAAATTATTCTTATACATTGTGTAATTTAATATAATTATCTAAAAGCGTAAATAAATCAGGAATTTTAAGGATTAATTATATTACTAGAATAAGAGGATTACTGCTTATTTTTAAAAGAGCTTCACAAAAGGCTTTTTATAATATAAAATAAAAAGTAAGTTGTGCTTGAGAAAGAACTTCTATTAACAAATGACGATTCTGGTTACAGGGGCTGCAGGTTTTATAGGTTTTCATCTATGCAATAGATTACTTAATGAAAAAATACCAACTATAGGTTTTGATGATTTTAATGAATATTATGATGTAGGTCTAAAAAAAGCGCGTTATGAAAAATTAAAAGCCAAATCTATTGAAACAGAAACCTCCTTTTCTATGGTTGAGGGTAAACTAGATAGTGCTACTCATATCAATGAATTATTCAACCGAGAAAATCCTAAAATAGTTATTAATCTTGCAGCTCAAGCAGGTGTGAGATATTCACTTGAACAGCCCTCTGCTTATATCCAGTCCAATTTAGTAGGCTTCGGAAACATTCTAGAGGCCTGCAGGAACAATAATGTTGATCATCTTATTTATGCAAGTAGCAGTTCTGTATATGGCGGCAACACAAACGTACCTTTTAAAGAAAGTCAAAATGTAGACCATCCTGTCTCTTTATACGCAGCAACCAAAAAAGCTAATGAGTTAATGGCACACACCTATAGCCATTTATATGGACTACCAACAACCGGGCTGAGGTTTTTTACAGTTTATGGCCCTTGGGGACGTCCAGATATGGCATTATCCATTTTTACAAAAGCCATTTTGGCCAACCAGCCAATTAATGTCTTTAATGAAGGAAATATGATTAGAGATTTTACTTATATTGATGATATAACTGAAAGTCTCTTCCGAATTATCAATAAAATCCCTAAAAAATCATCTACATTTGATTTATCTAACCCTGACCCCTCAAGCAGTTGGGCTCCTTATTTAATTTTTAATATTGGAAACTCTCAACCTACTTCATTATTGAAATATATAGAGGCCATTGAAGATGCTCTAGGAATAAAAGCTAAAAAATACATGTGCCCTATGCAACCTGGGGATGTAGCAACAACTTCAGCTGATACATCAGCGCTAGAAAGATGGACAGACTTTAAACCTAATACGCCATTAAAAGAGGGTGTAAAAAGCTTTGTAAATTGGTATAGGTCATACTATCAAATTTAAATATATAATACTTTGAGTAATCTTAAAGATAGAAAATTTAGAAAATAAATTTGTATGGGCTTACCTGATATTACTTCTTCAACAATCGCTGTGATTGGCCAAGGATATGTTGGCCTACCTTTAGCTATAGAGTTTGCAAAGAAGGCAGCCTTATCACAGGGTAGAGACCAAGAGAAAACTGTAATTGGATTTGATATCCTACAAGAAAGAATAGATGAATTAAAAAATGGATTTGACAGAACAAATGAAATAAGTTCTTCTGATTTAAAAAAAGCTCATAATCTCTTATTCACTAGTGATATCAATCTTCTAGAAGAAGCAAATATTTTCATAGTAACAGTACCTACACCTATTAATAAAAACAATCAGCCAAATCTAATACCTCTTAAAAAAGCAATAAATACTATAGCACTAGTCATTAACAATAGAAGAGAGTCGGATTATAAGAAAAGCCTTAATTATAATTACTGCCCATTAATTATAATAGAAAGCACAGTATACCCAGGAGTTACTGAAGAGATTTGTGTGCCAATAATTTCTAAAAATACTGGACTAATCTATAATAAGGATTTCTTCTTTGGATATAGTCCTGAGCGAATTAACCCAGGGGATAAAATACATAGACTAAGTTCGGTTGTGAAAATTACTAGTGGTAGCAATATTGAAACTGCAGAATATGTTGATCAATTATATAAAAGTATTGTAAAAGCAGGAACTCATAAGGCTAAAAGCATCAAAGTAGCTGAAGCTGCGAAAGTAATCGAAAACATACAAAGGGACTTAAACATTGCCCTTGTTAATGAACTTTCAATAATATTTACCAAGATGAAAATTGATACGCTAGAAGTTTTAGAAAGCGCAGGAACGAAATGGAACTTCCTTCCTTTCCGACCTGGCTTAGTAGGGGGACATTGTATAGGTGTCGACCCTTACTACCTAACTTTCAAAGCTGAAGAGTTAGGCTATAACCCTGAAGTTGTATTAGCTGGAAGACGAATAAATGACGGAATGGCAAATTGGATAGCCCAACAAATAATTATGCATATAGCCAATAAAGGAATGGTAATTAAGGGTCTAGAGATACTAATTCTAGGCTTGACATTCAAAGAAAATTGTCCTGACTGTAGAAACACAAAAATTATGGATCTAAGTAATAGTTTAAAAGAATATGGAGCTAGACCGATTTTTGTAGATCCATGGGTAGATAGCTCTGAAGCTAAGAGTAAGCTACAAATAAACCTTACTAAAGCAGTTCCTAAAAAAAGATTTAAAGTTATAGTTGCTGCTGTTGCTCATAAAGATTTTAAGGATTTTACTAATGCTGAATGGAATAGAATTTGTTATGAAGATGGCATAATTTTTGACCTAAAGGGTATTGTACCTAAAGGTTTAAATCCTATAAGATTTTAAAATTAAAAAGACAATAGATAACTAAATATGTATACTAACAAACGGATTAATAAAATATTAAAAGAGAAATATGAATACAAGAATCAACTTTTTCCTGCTATTTTCTTTGATAGAGATGGAGTTTTAATAAAAGAATGTCATTATATAGATGACCCAAAGAAAGTAGTTCTTGAAACCGGTTCATATGAATTAGTTAAGACTGCTTTTAATTTTAATTGGATTTTAGTAATAATAACAAATCAATCTGGCATATCTAAAGGTCATTTAACATGGGAAAAATATAACTTAATAACTAACAAAATGATATCATTATTTGAAAATCTTAACCCTTTTGCCGGAATATACGCCAACAGTTTAACTAAAGTCTCTGAGGATCTAAGCTGGAGAAAGCCTAGTCCTGGAATGCTATATCAGGCGGCTAGAGACCTCCCGATAGATTTACATAAGTCGATTTTAATAGGTGATCGAATTACAGACATAAAAGCTGGTCAAAGTGCAAAGCTTTCCAAAGTTTTTCATGTTTTGTCTGGACATGGGATAAGAGAAAGGGCTGCAATACTTAATGAATTAAAGTCTAATAGAGATTATAATAAGTTAAAATCTTCTACTTCGATTAATCTAATTGACTCATTATCTAATTTTCCTATTGACCTTATTAAAGAGAATGGATTTTAGGAATTAAAATGAACAACAATTCATTTGATATTGTAATCTTAGGTGGAGGAATGGTTGGGCTATCCGTTGCGCATCAGCTAAGAAAAAATACAATAGCCGGTAAAATACTAATCATAGACAAAGAATCAAAGTTAGGTATACATAGTTCTGGAAGGAATAGTGGGGTCCTGCATGCAGGAATATATTACAAGCCAAATACACTTAAAGCTTCAGTTTGTGTAAGTGGTGCAAAAAGATTAATCGAGTGGATTAAAGCTAATAACTTAGCAATCAATCAATGTGGGAAAGTTATTGTTCCTCAGACTAAAGAGCTTGATCCTCAATTAGATGTGCTTTTTAGAAGAGGAGTTTCCAATGGTGCCAAAGTTGAAATGTGGGATGAAAAACAACTTTTAGATTTTTTACCTCAAGCCAGATCATCAAGCGGAAGGGCACTATGGAGTCCAAACACTTCAGTCGTAAACCCTAAAAGTATTATCGAATGCCTTGAATATGAACTTCAAACAAATAATGTGAGCATACTAAAAGATCAAATAGGAGTAAAATTTTTTCCTGAAGATAATAGACTGCAATTAAAGAATAATGAGAATATATATTACACCCATCTTATTAATTGCGCAGGCTTACAAGCTGATAAGATCTGCCACAAGTTTAATATTGGATTAGATTATAAGATTATTCCATTCAAGGGTTCATATTGGAAATTAAAAAAAGGTTCGCCTATAAAGATACCTACAAATTTGTATCCTGTACCAGACCTAAATGTGCCATTTCTTGGGATTCATTTCACCCCCAATGCTGACAAAGATCCTATTATTAATATTGGTCCTACAGCTTCCTTTAGCTGGGGTAGAGAGAACTATAAAGGTTATAATGGATTAGAAGTAATTAATTCTTTTAAAAATATTTGTTTTTTAGCTAAACTTTACGAGTCCAATAGCAATGGTTTCAGGAAGTATGTTCATGAACAAGCTTTTCTAAATAGCAAGAGTCTTTTCCTTAGATCAGCTAAATTATTAATACCTTCATTAAAAAGTGAATATATTGAGCCTAGCGAAAAAGTAGGAATCAGAGCTCAATTATTTGATAATAAGAAAAAAATCATAGTTAATGACTTCCTATGTTTAGAAGGCAAAGACAGCACACATGTACTTAATGCAATTTCTCCCGCATTCACTGCAAGCTTTTCGCTCGCCGATCTTATTATTAAGAAAGCCAATCTAATCTAATGAGTTATAAGTTTAGAGCCATATTACTTGCGGCAGGTATGGGAACAAGATTACGTCCTATTACTAATAATGTTCCAAAATGCCTTGTAGAGATAGCTAATAAGCCACTACTAGCACATTGGCTGGAAGAGCTTGAATTCTATGGATGTGAAGAGGTGCTTATAAATACACATCACCTATCTGAACAAGTCAACTTATTTCTAAGCAAATGGGAATCACAACATATGAAAATATCATCATTTTACGAAGAAAAACTTTTAGGAACTGCTGGAACACTTAAAAAACATATCTCGTTCTTTAAGGAAGGAATAGGACTACTTATACATGCAGATAATTTTACAAATATGAATATTAGAAATTTAATAGCCTCTCATAAAAAAAGACATGAAAATACTATTCTAACAATGGCAACCTTTAAAACGCATAATCCTAGTAGTTGTGGGATAGTAGAAATCGATAAAAATAATGTACTAATTGATTTCCATGAAAAGGTTAGGTACCCAGCAGGTAATATTGCTAATGGGGCAATTTATGCTTTTGACAATGAATTCCTAGAATATTTTTCTCAAGTTAAAATGAAAACAAATGATTTCAGCACAGAAATTATCCCTATGCTTAAAGGTAGGATTCAAACATCGTTTACAGGTGATATATTCATTGATATTGGCACTCCATCATCATTGCATCTAGCTAGACAATTAGTTTCCAAAAGCAATTAGCAAAAGCAACCAGCATGAACGAACAATCAGATTTTAATGGATATGCAAAAGCTTATATATATAAGCTTAGGAGCTGTTTTACTGAGAATATATATATTGAAATAGAAAAACTTTCGAGCACACTAATTCAGGCTTGGAGAAAAGGAACAAAGATTTATATTTGTGGTAACGGGGGGAGTTCAGCTAATGCTCAGCATATTGCAAATGATTTGATCTATGGGATAGGTATGACCAGTCTGAATTCAAAGGATAATTGCCCAGGGATAAACATTGAAGCTCTAACATCTAATTCTAATATCATAACTTGCCTAGCTAATGACATAGGCTATGAAAATATATTTTCCTACCAGTTAGAAGTCAAGGGCAAGGAGAATGAAATTCTAATAGTATTATCTGGGAGTGGAAATTCACCAAACATAGTTAATGCGTTAAAAAAGGCTAATGAAAAGAAAATGCATACATATGCATTATTAGGCTTCGATGGTGGTATATGCAAAACAATAGCGCAGAATAGTATTCATATACCTTTAAAAGATATGGAAGTAGCAGAAGATTCTCAAATGATTATCTTTAATATCTGTAAAAAATGGCTAATTGATAATAAACCAAAAAGCTAATCAAAATGACTGAGATTTTAAAAGAAATTGACTTCATAAGTGCTATACATAAAAGCACTAAAAGAGATTATTTAGGAAGAGTTAATGATAAAGAGTTTCCTAAGCATAAAGCTGCTGAGATTGCGAAGAAGTTTGACTTTGATTACTGGGACGGTGACAGAAGAATTTGCTATGGAGGATATAAATATATTCCAGGGAGATGGGAAAAGGTTGCAAATGCAATGAATAATTATTATAAATTACCACCAAATCCAAAGATTTTAGATGTTGGGTGTGGAAAAGGTTATTTGCTTTATGATTTCTTAAAAATAATTCCTGATGCAGAGGTTTATGGACTTGATATTTCTGATTATGCAATATCTAATAGTAAGCCAGAGATTAGAAATAAGCTGACCTATGGAAATGCCAATAATTTGCCATGGCCTAATGATTATTTTGACCTTGTACTTTCAATAAATACACTACATTGCCTCTACTCCTATGATTTATATGATTCTATTAAAGAGATAGAAAGAGTTGGCAAATGCAATAAATACATTTGTGTTGAAAGTTATCGTAATGAATTAGAAAAGGCGAATCTGCTTTACTGGCAAGTTACTTGTGAAGCATTTAATAATCCACAAGAATGGGTTTGGTTGTTTAATAACATAGGCTATTCTGGAGATTATTCCTTTATCTATTTTGAGTAAAAGTTATTTAGAATTAATTATGACTAATATTATTAAAATAAAAGAAGCAAGCTATATACCTAATTGTGTAATGACATATGGTCATTTTACTACAATACATCCAGGTCATATACGTTATTTAAAGCATGCAAAAGATCAAGGTGATAATTTAATAATCACATTATTAGGAGATGGTGATAATAAAAATAATTCTAAATTTGAATATACCCAAAAAGAAAGGGCAGAGGCACTTAGTCTTCTATCACTAGCTAGCTATATAATTTTACTAGATTACGATGAATTATCATTAGCAATACAGAGAGTTAAGCCTAAAGCATTATTCTTAGGTATTGAATACCAAGAGAGTAATCATGCTGAAGTTTCTAAAGCTATTTTAGAACAGCGCCAAAATGGAGGCAAAGTAATTTTCCACTCTGGAGAAATACAATATGCTTCTACTGAATTACTTCTTGGTTCTGAGAAGAAGTTATCAGAAAAAAGAAGAAATCAATTTTTGAGCTCATGTAAAAGACAAAATCTAAATAGAAAAACATTACTTGAGTCAATAAAGCATTGGGAATCTACAAATCTTATAGTGCTAGGTGATACTATTGTTGATCAATATGCTGCGTGTGAAGCAGTTGGAATGAGTGCCGAAGCGCCCGTAATTGTTGTTAAAGAATTAGAAACAAAGAACTTTATTGGAGGTGCAGCAGTTGTCGCTTCTCATATTCGAGCATTAGGTGCAAAATGCCAATTCATATCAGTAGTAGGTGATGATGATGTATCTCAAATAGTAGAAAATACATTAAAGGAAAGAGATATTGAACGGAATTTAATTAAAGATAGGTCTCGTCCAACAACTTTTAAAAAAAGATATCTAGTCGAAAATCAAAAATTATTTAGAGTTAGTCGGTTAGAAGAACATAATGTTGACGAAGAAATTGAAGATAAAATAATAGATACTCTTGAAAGAGTTTCAGTAAAGGCAGATGGAATAGTCATTTCAGACTTTGTTTATGGAGTAATTACAGACAGAGTTTTAGAAAAGGTATACGAATTAGCTAAATCATTAGATTTATTCTTATTTGGTGATGTTCAATGCAGTAGTCAAGTTGGTTCAATTGCTCGTTTCAAAAACTTTTCATTGCTCTGTCCTAATGAAAGAGAAGCACGGATAGCCCTTCAAGATAAAGATTCTGGTCTTGAAAAATTAAGCACAAAATTAATGGAATCAACTCGAACCAATCGGTTAATAATGAAACTAGGTTCAGAAGGTTTTATTTCATATGACCGAAAAAGAAGCAAAGGTCTACCAAGAAGCCAACCATTTCCAGCGCTTTCAGTAAATCCTGTTGATGTTGCAGGTGCAGGAGATTCATTATTGGCAGTAATGGCCACTGGCATTGCAAGTAAACAAGAGGTCATGGCAACTTCTGCATTAGGATGCTGCATGGCATCATTAGCCGTAGAAAACATGGGTAATAGTCCCATTGATAAAGAATCTCTAATTAATTTTGTAAAAGATATTTTGGATTAAAAGTTCTAAAATTTTATTTAGGTAAAGATTGTTTTTTTAGAAATACTACAAAATACTGCTATTTAATTTAATGACGAGACAGCAAGTTTATCCTTTTATTGAGTTTCAAAGGGATCAAAAAATTTTATATTCGAGTGGCAAACTTAATTTATAGAAAAAAGAAGTCTCTAAATGCTAATTTAGTTTAAACAACTTAGGAAATAATTTTGAGAATATTAGTTACTGGTGGCTGTGGCTACGTTGGCTCTGTACTTATTCCTCTTCTTCTTGATGATAATCATGAAGTAATTTCTGTAGATACCCAATGGTTTGGGAATCATTTGCCAGTCAATCGAAGTCTTCAGAATCTAAAGGTTGATATTCGTAACCTAAACGAGATACCTTTGGAAAAGGTAGATATTGTTATTCATCTTGCAAATATCGCCAATGATCCTGCTGTAGAGCTAAATCCCAATCTCAGCTGGGAGGTAAATGTACTTGCCAGTCAGCAGCTAGCAGATAAATGCATGAGATCTGGCGTGAAAAAATTTATTTTTGCAAGCTCAGGAAGTGTTTATGGAGTAAAAACAGAGCCTAACGTTACAGAAGAGCTTCCTTTAGTTCCTATCTCTACATATAACAAGACTAAAATGGTGGCTGAAAGGATATTCCTTTCTTATAAGGATAAAATGAAAGTATTCTGCATCCGACCTGCAACGGTTTGTGGTTTATCCCCAAGAATGCGCCTAGATGTTAGTGTAAATATGTTGACATATCAAGCATTAAAGAATGGAAAAATAACTGTATTTGGAGGGAATCAGACTAGGCCAAATATACATATTAAAGATTTATCAAATACATATAGACACTTTATTTCTAATGATAATTTATCATCTGGTTGTTATAATGCAGGGTTTGAGAATATATCTATATTAAAGATTGCAGAGCTTGTTCAAACTGAGATACCTTCTGAAATTATTGTGAGCGAATCAAATGACCCGCGTTCATATAGACAAGATTCTTCGAAACTCTTAGGGACTGGCTTTATTCCTAAGTATGGAATTAAAGATGCTATTAAGGAGATCAAGTATAATTACATGACTGGAGACTTTGAAGATTTAGATAACTGTTTTACAGTAAAATGGATGAAGAAATTAAACTTGGATAAAAATTAGTTTAGAAATTATTCTTAAATACCATAAGATAGAGCTATGCAAAATTTTATAAGTACTTTAAAATATTTTTAAATAAAGTAAAGATTCAATGAAATGTGTAATCTTAGCAGGTGGTTTTGGGACAAGGATCTCCGAAGAAACTCATCTCAAACCTAAGCCAATGGTAGAAATTGGTGGAATGCCAATTATTTGGCATATCATGAAAATATATTCAAGTTATGGGATTAATGATTTTGTTATTTGTTGTGGATATAAAGGCTATATGATTAAGGAATATTTTGCCAATTATCTATATCACACATGTGATATAACCTTTGACTTATCTAAGAATAATCTTCCTATTATTCATAACAAATCATCAGAACCATGGAAGGTCACTTTGGTAGATACTGGACTTGAGACTCAAACTGCTGGAAGGCTAGCAAAAGTAAAGTCATTTCTAGGTCATGAAAGGTTCTGCTTTACTTATGGAGATGGACTATCAGATATAAATATAAGAGAAGTTATTAACCAACATAATCAATTAAATTCTCTTGTTACTTTGACGGCAATACAACCACCGGGACGATTCGGATCTGTAGAAATTAAAGACAACAATAAAATCACCGGATTCCTAGAAAAACCAGCAGGAGATAAATCTTGGGTAAATGGTGGTTTTTTTGTGGTTGAGCCAGATATTTTTAAATTTATAAAAAGTTCTAATGATACATGGGAAAATGATGTAATACCAAAGTTAGCAGCTTCCGGTAAAGTGGCTTGCTACAAGCATAAGGGCTTCTGGCAATGTATGGATACTCTTAGAGATAAGAACAAGTTAGAAAAATATTGGCAAGAAGGTGATGCACCCTGGAAGTCATGGTAAATAACTTTTGGAAAAAAAAGAAAGTTCTAATTACAGGTGATACTGGGTTCAAAGGATCTTGGCTAACTTGCATATTGCTTAAATCAGATTGTTATGTATATGGAGTTTCCCTAGAACCTGACGACAAATACTTCTTACATAAGAAGCTTATTAAAGATAAGGAGTTCAATCAATTTACATTAAACAATAAGTACATACATGCTGATTTAGATATAAATTGCCGAAATAAATTAAAGGATCTTGTATTGGATATAAATCCAGACATAATTTTTCATCTTGCTGCACAGCCACTTGTTCGTCAAAGTTATTTAACACCTGTAAGTACATGGGAAACAAATGTAATTGGTACTATAAATTTACTTGAGGCCCTTAGGGAGTTAAATAAATGTTCAATTGTTATCATTACAACTGATAAAGTCTATGAGAATATTGACTCGGAATATAGTTTTAAGGAGAGTGATCATTTAGGAGGTTTAGATCCTTATAGCTCTAGTAAAGCTGCCGTAGAACTAGTTGTTAACAGTTGGAGAAAATCTTTTTATAATGATAATTTAATAATATCAACTGCTAGAGCTGGAAACGTGATCGGAGGAGGAGACTGGTCTGAAAACAGAATAATCCCTGATATTATCAAATCAATAATCTCTAAAGAAAAGCTTTCTATAAGATATCCAAATGCCATTAGACCATGGCAGCATGTTTTAGATCCTCTCTTTGGTTATATAATGCTTGCAGAAAAGCAAATAAATAATCATACAAGTTATTCTTATAACTTTGGTCCAAAAATATCAGAATACATATCTGTTAAAGAATTAATAAAAAGAGTAACCTATCACTGGGGAGAGGAAGTTCAAATTGAATATAAAAAAGAAAAAGAACACGAGTCTTCTTTCCTTAGTTTGGATATAGAAAAAGCAACAAAGGAATTAGGATGGCAACCTAGATGGAATTTTGACAAAACAATTATCTCAACAGTTAATTGGTATAAGGAAGTGCTTGCTGGAAGAAGTTGCTTTGAATGTATATCGAATGATATTATGAATTTCAAAAAGCAACATGAATTGTAAGTCTATAAAAGGCGTAAGCATTCACACGATTGAATATTTTTCTGATAAAAGGGGTTCATTCTTTAATCAAGTTAAACCTATACATACACAACTAAAAGAGATTTGGGATTCGCGAGAAATTGCACAGGTTAATTTATCAGTAAATCCAGAAAAGGCTACTCTCAGAGGATTACATTACCAAATTGGTAAATATAGTGAAGCAAAATTGATAAGATGCCTCAAAGGGTCTATTTATGATGTAGTGGTTGACCTAAGAAGACAATCGAAAACCTTTGGGGAATGGTACGGCGTGAGACTTAATGCTGATGGGATAAATACAATTTTTATACCTGAAGGATGTGCTCATGGATTTCAAACAACAGAAGAAAATGTACTACTTTCCTATATTCATTCAAAAAAATGGGTAAAGGAAAGTGAAGGTGGTATTAGATGGTCTGATCAAAAATTAAAGGTAGAGTGGCCTTTAACCCCTTTAAACATTAGTTCCAAAGACCAAACCTTACCTTGTTTTAATGAAGAAAATGAATTTTAAATGCCGCCATTGCGATGAAAAATTAACCAATGTAATTCTAGACCTAGGAAATCAACCTCCTAGTAATTCATTCCTAACTCTTGATGAAACTAAGAACACCCAGGAGACATTTCCTCTTAAAGTATTTGTTTGTAGTAAATGCTGGTTAGTACAACTACCAGAATACAAAAAAGCTAAAGAAATATTTTCAGGTGAATATGTTTATTTATCAAGTACCTCACAAACCATGTTAAACCATGCTAGAGAATTTAGTAAGAATATAATAAATAGATTGAATTTAGATCAATCTTCATTTGTTGTTGAAGTTGCTTCTAATGATGGATATCTTCTAAAAAACTTTGTTATGGAAAGTATTCCTTGTTTAGGCATAGAGCCTACAGAACTTGCGGGGAATATAGCAATTAGGAATGGCATTAATACCGAGAAGATTTTTTTTAATGATAAGAATATTAAGCTTCTAACTTATAAATACCCTAAGTTAGATTCTGGGGTTGACCTGGTAATTGCCAACAATGTACTTGCTCATGTTCCTGATATTAACTCATTTATAGAGGGACTATTTAATATAATATCTCCTAAAGGAATCATAAGCATTGAGTTTCCACATCTACTTCAGCTAATAAATAATAATCTTTTTGATACTATTTATCATGAACATTTTAGTTACCTGAGTTTGTCAGTTGTTAGAAGGATGCTTAAAAAATATGGTTTGGATGTATTTGATATTGAAGAGTTAAATGTACATGGGGGTAGCCTAAGAGTATTTGCATGTAGAGAGGGTGCTTACAAAATAGATAAGAGTGTCTCAGATTTTATTTTGCTCGAAACAAATCCACTTCATGGAAAAAGTCTAGAGTCTAAAGACTTAGGAGCTTATAGAAATTTACAAAACTCTGCTCAGTTAGTAAAGAAAGAATTATGTGAGTATTTATATGCTTTAAAGTCTAAAAATAAAAATGTAATTGGATATGGAGCTGCGGCAAAAGGAAACACTTTACTAAATTTCTGTAAAATAAATAAAGAGCTACTTAGTTTTGTAGTAGATAACGCAAAAAGCAAGCAGGGTAAATATCTCCCAGGCAGCCATATTCCTGTTATTGCTAAAGATAATTGCAATTATAAAGATATAGACTCTACTATTGTATTACCTTGGAATTTGATAAATGAAATAATACCACTGATAGATTCAAAAGAAATTATAACAGCAATGCCCCGATTAACTTATTGGAGGAAATAAAAGTGCTTGATATAATTGGATCTGGTGGTTTCATTGGTTCGTCTATAATTAAATCTAAAATGTTAAAGGATAATCCATTTAGAAAGTGGAGTAGCAAGTCAATTGACCCTAATAGAAATTTTGATTTATACAAAGAAAACACATGGAGAGATTTACTCTCTATGGAGCCTAAAAATATTTTATTTGTATCATGGCCTTCACTTCCAGGATACAATCAGTTATCTCACATAGAATATGATTTAACACAATCAATAAAACTTACAGAACAATTAATTGAAAATGGAGCAAAAAAAATTATATACTTGGGAACATGTTATGAATATGGTCTACAAAATGGATGCCTAAGTGAATCAATCCCTGCTCGGCCTCAAAACTTTTATAGTCTTGCAAAAAATTCATTAAGAGAGGCAAGTTCTATACTTTGCAAAAAGTATAAAATTGAGCATATATGGTGCAGAATATTTTTTCCTTATGGAATCGGACAAAATCCTAACTCACTCTACCCTAGTTTAATAAAAGCAATTAAAACAAAAGAAAAATACTTCAATGTCTCTAATTCTAAACTTATAAGAGATTTTATCCATGTAGATAGCTTATCGAAAATGATTGTTAGTCTATGTTTATATCAAGTTCCCTCTGGAATATACAATATAGGCTCTGGAAAACCTTTGTCAATTTCTGAATTTATTAAAAGCCAACTAAGCTTCTATAAGTATCAATTAGACATTAGAGAAGGATTTTACCCCGTTAGGGAAGATGAGCCTAAAGAATACTGGGCTAATATAGATAAAATCAACAAGTCCTTGAAAAATCTAAACCTGTGTAATAATTAACAATTCAATTCTATTAATATCTAAAAATAAATCTAACTTAAACAACAAATTTTTATTTATAAATTAAAGCTTCATTTCTGCAAATGAAAGTCCCAACTCCTAGATGAAAGTTCTTTATAACATGAAGATATCCAATTATTAACTTCCTCTAGGCCATCATCTAGTTTATAATCTGACTTCCAGCCCAATAGTAACTCTGATTTAGAAATATTAAGTCTATAGTATTTATCTTTTCCAGGCCGCTCTGGCCCTTCCTCAATAATCTCGTTCCTATTTGTCTTAGTTAATTTACAAATTTTATCTACTAAGTTAGTAATAGAGATTTCTTCTTCTGAACTGAAGTGATATTCCTCACAAATCGCATTTGAGGCAATAATAGAATCAAATGCTTTAACAATATCGTCGCTAAAAATAAATGATCTGAGTGAGTGGCCACCTCCATCAAGAATAAACTTTCGGCGTGTATAACATGATAAAAAAAGGCGTGGAATAACTCTATAAAGTTGTTGTCCTACTCCATAATAGTTTGCAAATCTGGCTATGACATAAGGAAAACCATATTGCTTGCCTAGGCACCTAATATGAAAATCTATAGCTGCTTGGGAGACTGCATATGGAGTAGAGGGATTAAAAGGTTCACTCTCTTCAATATATTTATTATTGCTTCCATAGACTTCTGGCGTGCTTGCTTTAATATACTTTTTAAAATTAGTTAAGTTCAAAAAAGAATCTAAAAGTTTAGACTTTGCTACAACATTCGTGTGATACCATAAATCCGGCTGATGCCAACTTGGTGCTACCATACTTTGTCCCATAAAATCTATTATAATCTCAGGATTTATATTTTTTATTTGTTCTATCATAGAATCAACCGAATCAAGTAAGTTATAAGACAACCACTTTTGATTTAAATCTAAAGAAGAAACCCAAGGCCATTCGAATTGATCTTTAGGTAGGCTGCGATTGATTCCAATTATAGGCAAGCCTCTTTTCAAATATGCAGAAAACAAAGCTTGTCCCGCAAAGGATCCTGAGCCTAGTATTAATATTGTCATAATAAGTATTTAACACATTCAAGTATACGCTAACGAACTCATTCTTAATTAGAGCTTTAAAATTTCTATCTAAATTATAGTTAAAAAAATAGGCTCCATTAAATTATATTCTTAGAAGTTCTTACAGAGTATATAATACTTAAAATGATTTTATCTATAAAATAAGTTTGTTAACTAATGCGTTTATTTTGATTAATAAAATATTCTGCTAATATTAAGTCCATTTGATGGTCTATATTTACAGAATTATCCTTAGACATTACAAAAGGGATACAGGGTGCTCTAGATAAAGTTTGATAATTAATTACATCATTTATATCTGCTAAATATATTGCACCATTGCGAATAAATACTTGAGGTAAATCCTGCCTAGGCCTCATATCCTCAATACCTGTATCAACATAATTGAAAAGCTGGTTTCCCCTTATAACCTTCATTCGCAAGGGGTGTGTACCTGATACATCTACTACTGAAATGAGGCTACGGCCATTTTGATTGACGAGTTCCTCAATTGATTTATCGATATGCGATGCTGTTCTTAAAGGACATGTTGGTTGTAGCAACATAATATGACTATAATTTTCAATAGAATCTCCCAATTTTTCAATTTCATAATTAATTACATCTATAGTCAAAGCTTTATCATCTGATAGATTTTCTGGTCTTTTAGATTCTACATTAATTCCATATGTTCTTGATATTGAAATCACCTTGTCTGAGTCTGTACTAACTATAATATCTTTAATATGCTTTGAACCTAAAGCAGCTTCCAAGGTATAGCAAATAAGAGGTTTCCCATCTATAAGCGAAATATTTTTATTTTTTATTCCCTTAGAGCCAGCTCTGGCAGGAACAATTCCTAAAACATTAATCATAGTCTGCTACACCATAACAAATATTCTTCATATGCTTATAATCAAAATTAATATACCTTTCTAGATTATACACAAAAATTTCCTTCTGCTTAGTCCAATAATTCAAATCAAGAGCTCCTATATGAGGTGTAAGTATAACGTTTTCTTTTAGAAATAAAGGGTTATTTTTATATAAGGTATTAGTCTCAAAAACATCTAATGCTGCGCCAGCAAGTGTATCCTCTAATGCTTTAATAAGATCCATTTCTTTAACATGAGATCCTCTTCCATTATTAATAAAATATGAGCCTTTCCTCATATTTTTAAATAATCCTTCATCGAAAATACCTATAAGTTCTTCTTTAAAAGGCAGAACTGAAATGATACAATCATAATTTCCAATTATCTCGCTTAATTGAGAAATATGATAATTAGGAAATTGGCCTATCTGTAGAGAAAATTTGTTACTTACAACATTTACATTAGCTTTTAAACTCAAAAACGAATTAGCTAGTCTTCGCCCGATATTACCGAAACCAACTATTAGAATAGATAAATCTCTTATGTTCCTAATATTAGAAGATGAATTTTCAAAAGATAGGCGCGATAAAGTGTTATTTTGTCTGGCTATTTCAATCGATCTTGACTGCCTTATAAGAGAAAATAATTGATACATTGTATGTGTTTCTATTGCATCTGTAGCTATATCACTACTGTTAGTTACCAAAAGGTCACGGTCAAGGAAAGATCGGCTTTTTTCATATCTATCAAACCCTACTGATCCAAAATGGATCCATTTCAAATTAGTCAGCTGTTGGTAAAAATTTGGTGGTAATCTATTACCCCAATAAACCTCTATCTCTTCAGAAGAAAACCGCTCAGGTGAAGCTGTATAGGTTATCGTATGTCTAGGAAATTTTTGTTGCAAGAAGTCTCTTAATGAACTAGGAACTCGATACATAAAAAGATCGAGGTCTAAATCACATAAGATTTTCGGCAAAATGCTATACTTTTAATTATATAGTTATTCTAACAGAGCCTTGAAAACGGCTAGTATAGTTATTAGAACTTTCAATGAAGAACGTTGGATTAGACATTGTCTTGAGAAAGTATTCCTGCAAGAAATGCGTGATTTTGATGTGATAATTGTAGACAATAATAGTTCTGATAAGACCTTGGATATTGTAAAAAGATATCCAATCAAAGAAATAGTATCTATAGACAAATATTTACCTGGTAAAGCATTAAATATTGGTGTTAATATAAATAAAGCTGAATATTATGTATTTCTTTCTTCTCATTGTATCCCAGTAGACAAGTTTTGGTTATCAGAGTTAATATATGATTTGCAAAAAGATAAGTTGGTAGCTGGTTGCTATGGAAGGCAATTGCCCTTACCTTCATCTGAAGATATAGATAAACGAGATTTATTTATGACCTTTAGTTGTGAAAGCAGAATATCACAAAAAGATGGTTTCTTTCATAATGCAAATAGTGCAGTAAGAGGGACATATTTTGAACAATATCAATTTGATAATGAGTCTACAAATGCTGAGGATCATCTCTGGGGTCAGGAAGTTATAAAGAATGGATTTAAAATAGCCTATAAATCAAATGCAGCGGTATATCATCATCATGGGCTTCATCAAGGTAATGCCCCAAAGAGAGTTTCGGGTGTTCTTAAACAATTAGAAAGAGGAATATCTAAAGATCTTGTAAGTTTTCCTATTTCACTAACTAATAAAGGTGCTATTTTATATTCTATAGTAATAATACCTGACTATCAGAAAGCAAGGACTGAAGAACTCATTATCAAGTTTAAATCTCAAATTAAAGAGGAATGTTCCATTAAAAAAATATTTTTTATTATACCAAGAGGCTTACATGGCAAACAGTTTAAAGATAATAATTTTGTTAAATTTTTCCTACGTGATTCCCTTAAAACCTCTTCAGAGGATGACCTTTTAGTATTACTTAAAGAAATAGTAAGTATTATTGAGTTAAAACAGCCTGTTCCAGATCATTATATTTACCTAAATTCAACTTATCGACATTCTAATAGCAACTTAATTAGAGAGCTAATAACATCACATATACAATCTAATAATGATAGTACACATATTGGCAAACAAACCTATGATTGTATATGGTCCTTTAATCAAAATGATGGTTATAGTCCTGTAGCAAAAGATTTGTTATCACCTAAGACTCAAAGACACCCATTATATAACGTCTATTATGGTCTTGGTAGCATTCTAACTCCTCAACTAATAAGAAATCCAGATTTATCTGATAACATCTCTGGCATTTTCGAAATATACGACGAAGATTATACAATTAGGGACAGAGATTGATGAGAATAGAATCTATAAGACCGATACTACTTTCTTCGAATTATGGAGACAACAATGTACTTGGACAACCACTAGGAGTTAAAACTATAGGTATTATAGAAGTTACTTCAAATTCAGGTATAAAAGGTTACGGGGAATCATATGTAGCAATTTATGTGCCAGAGTTATTTAAATCTATTGCTAATGAATTATTACCCAGACTAATTAATATTGAATTTAATGATCCACGAGAAATATATAATAGGTTATTTACACCTTTTGTTTCAAGAAATGGATTAGTAGCCTCTGTGATGTCAGCATTAGATATTGCTTTATGGGATTTAAGGTGTAAAGAAGAGAACCAGTCGCTTTCTGATTTGCTTGGAATAGCGAAGAACAAAAAAAAATTAATATACTTTAGCGGTGGAAGTGCTGCTTGCAATGAAAATGATATAACTAAAGAAGTAGAGTCTCTAAAGGATTCTATATTTCATGGTTATAAAATAAGGATTGGAAGAAAGGGTTTTGAAGCTGATCTTAAAAGGATTAATAAAGCTAGAGGCTTATGGGATAAAAAATTAATGGTAGATGCAATTATGGGTACTATAAGGCCTTCTTATAGTGTAAATAGCTGGGCGTCTATTAGTAAAAAAATAAAGGACCTAGATCTTTACTGGATAGAAGAGCCCATAGATCCAGATAATATAATGGATATAAAATCAATAAAAGAACTTCTTTCATTTACGCAAGTAGCAACTGGAGAAGCATTAACAGGGAAGCTAGAAATCAGATCATATTTAAATAACAATTATCTCGATATACTCCAGCTTGATGTAACACATCTTGGAGGGATATCACCGATATTAGATTTACTACCTGAATTAATCACTTCTAACAAGCAAATAGCAATGCATGTTTGGGGTTCACCTTTATCATTTTGCGCAAATATACAAGTTGCAAGTCTTTTACCAAATGCAATATGGATTGAATATCCAGGGGTAAAATTAGATTGCTTCAAGGAGGTTGAATTAGACTTTTATAATAGAAATATACAAACAGGAGAATATATAGATAGGATAGGGTTTAGCAATTATAATTTTAGTAAAATAGAAGAAGAAAATAAATATATAAAAAACTCAGGCTTCGTTATGCCAAGCAGCTAGATTAAGAAGTCATTCCGTACATCTAAGGATAAAAACTTAATTATACTTCTGTGAATAAATGATGTATTATAAAATAGTTATAAGTAGACGGCTAACTAAATAATGGTCTTATTCCCTGGCCCAAGAAATTCCACAGTTGAATTTAGTCAAAATAAATACTGTCATTTGATAGCTGAAATAGGTCTTAACCACAATGGGTCACTAATATTAGCTAAAGAAAACTTAAGAAAGGCTGTTTTATCTGGTTGTTCATTCTTGAAAATTCAGAAGAGATCACCTTTAGATCTAACGTCTGAAAAAATGCTAAAGGAAGGTTTTGATAAATGCCCTGCATTTGGAAGTACACAGCTTCAAGTAAGACAAAGGCACGAGTTTAATGAAGATGAATTTAATGAATTAATGCACTACGCTGATTCTCTAGGAGCATTATTATTTACATCTGTATTTGATATACCAAGCCTATATTTTGCGATAAAATGTAAATGTAAGATAATAAAGATAGCTTCTCATTCTAATACCAATTCTGAATTACTAAATGAGATAAATAAGTCAAGGTTGCCCAGCATAATGAGTACAGGGGGTGCTTCAATCGAAGAAATAGACAAGGCTGTGAATATTCTTTCTGATACTGATTTAGCTCTAATGCACTGTGTTTCCTCTTATCCTACCGCTAAGCATTTGTCTTATCTTGGAACTATTGATTATCTCAACAAAAGGTACCACATACCTGTAGGCTTTTCATCTCATGAAGAAGGTATTTCACAGTCGATTGCTGCTTCTGCTCTAGGGGCTTGTTTGATTGAAAGACACGTTACTTTATCTAAAACAATGGAAGGTCTTGATCATAAAATTTCATTAACATATGAACAACTAAGTGAGCTAAGAGATCATATTGATAAGATAACGGGCTCATTAGGTGTAAAAAAGGAAATCCTAAAAGAAGAACTAATGGCACGGGAAAATTACCATGTAGGTGTATATTCAAAAGAGAGTCTGAAAAAGGGAGATACCCTAGAACTTGGTAAAAATGTATTCTTAAAGCAACCAGCTGGAGATCCAAGACACTACCTTACCGGGCTTATTTTTGCTAATTATGATCAGCCTATTAAAGTAAATTGTGATATTGAGGCAAGTGAGAGAATCAGGAATGATCAGGTTATGAGTTGAAATGAAAGTTGCAGTAATAAGACATGGTATAGGTAGAGAGGCTAATAGAATAATTCCATTTCTAGAGAATGGACTATACAAAGAATTGAAAGAAAGTATTGATAATGATTTTGACTTCTATTACCTTTATAGAAAAGTAGATAAATTAAACAGCACTAGAACAAAAGAACATGGAATAGTCAAAACTCCTGATTCCCTAGATTTTGAAACGAGAATAGAGGTAAAGTTACCTGAAAAAGATATATATATAGACTTTTCCTCTATAGTTAAATTTGATATATATAAGGATAATTATAATTCGTTTAAAAATCTATTTAACCAAAACTATATGTTTAAGGAATTTATAAAAATTGTCAATATCAAGAAATATGATTCCGTTATCATACTCAGGGATGACATCTTAATTACTAAATACCCAAATATCAATAAGCTATTAAGTTATTCAAAGAAGTTTTATGTTACTAGCTACCTAGACTGGGAAGGAGGTGTATTTGAAAGGTTCTTCATCTGCCCTACCAATCTATTTATAGATTTATCTAATAAATCAGAAGCATTAGTTAAAAAATCTATGGCATTAGGAGAAAAGCTTCATCCTTTCTATCTAAGCGGAGAATGGCTTTCATATGCTACGGTAAAAAAATCTAATTTAAAGATTTGGCCTTGCAATATTAAAACAATTAGAGTTAGGCTTGGTCCAAAGCTTTATAATGAAAGGCATAGAATAAGATTTCACGATTTAAGAGAACTAAAAAATCTGATCTACAATTATATATATTCAAGATTATTAAGATATTTTTATTTGATTATACTAAGAAAAGAAATATAGATGCTAAGCAATTAAGTGTGACTATATAGAGGTATTTCGAAAATGTAAAAACTAGCTTGATGTAATAGAACTTTTGATCTTATAGTTACAAAAGGAGAGACTAGAAAATGATTTCAGTTGGTATAGTTAATTATATGGAGCCTCTACCTTTTGAAGGTGAAAAACAGTGGAGGGCTCATCAAATTTGTCATATTGTTGGTGAACTAGGTTATAAATCGACATACTTCACTTCAAGTTTTGACCACTTTAAAAAAAGTTTTAGAAAAAAAAGTTCACTTAAATTGATTGATTCAACTTATTCAATACAACTATGTAACGCAACATCTTATAAGAAGAACCGAACAATAGCAAGAATAATCTCAAATATTTGCTTTTCAATATCATTGTTCTTAAAAGCAATTAGAAGTAAGAATAAAGTCTGGATAGTTTCATACCCTCATTCTTATTCAATAATAGCTATTCTACTTGTAAAGATATTAAGAAAGAACATTTCAATAATAGTTGACGTAAGAGACTCTCCCTTTACAAGCTTAAAGTCCTTAAAAGGCATCGCTTATAATTTTTTTGAGCGGATCCTAATAGAGATTTGGATCTACAAAATTGATCATTTTATTGGTTTAGGAGAAAATATAAATCTCAACTTCCCAGATAAAAAGTCAAAATTAATTAAATCAAATTATACTTATATACCAATGAGCTTGAAACCAATAGATTATAATAAATATCAATTAGAAAGAAGTAATGATTTAGTGTTCCTAGGTAACTTAACACAAAGTTTTGATACGATTGAAATGATTGATAACTTCCTTGCAATTGAATCTAAATGTCTACTTCATATTATTGGTTCAGGCCCCCAACTAGAAGGACTAAAAGAAAAATATATAAAGTCAAAGAAAGTAATATTCCATGGATTTCTTAAACAAAAAGAATATATACCAATTCTACTAAGATGCTCATATGGCTTACTTCCTTATTCCTCAAAAGATTATAGATTTAAATACCATATAACAAATAAGTACCCTGAATACCTAAATGCAGGATTGACTCCAATAGTACCTCAATGGTGTTATGAAATGGCTACCTTTTCTAAACAAAATAAGGTAGGAATACTCTATAGAGATTATAATGAGTTAAAGTCAATATTTGAAAAGATATCTACAAGAAAGCTTTCTTCTAATCATGAACAAACAAAGGGGATTTTTGATCATCATTTCAGCTATAATGAAGTAAAGAAAAGACTAATTGAACTGCTTTCTCGAAATGAATATTTATAGCGATATATTAATTCTCTTATTATCAGGGATTTTCTCGAGCATTTTAATATATCTTTTACTTCCTAAATTAAGATTATACTGCCTAGATAACCCTAACAATAGAAGCTCTCACGAAAATCCAACGCCTTCCGGGGGAGGGTTAGCTTTTATTAGTGCCTACTTGCTAATGCTGCCATTTATAGGTGGCTTAAAAGTTTTATATTTACTACCTATGGCATTAGTAGGATTTGTTGATGATATAAAAGTAGTACCAAGATGGTTTAGATATCTTATTCAATTAACTACTTCATATTTTCTTATAAAAACATCGAATCTTTATTCAGATGATTTACTAAGATCTGGAATATTTGTTTTTTTTGAATACATAACAATTATTATTACCTCTACTGCAATTATCAACTTCATTAATTTTATGGATGGAGTCGATGGCCTAGTTGCTGGATGTATGTGCCTGGTAATAGCTACTTTTTCAATCTCAAGTGGAATGAATCTATGGCCAATTATTGGTGGTTTATTAGGTTTTCTTTGGTGGAACTGGCATCCAGCTAAGATTTTTATGGGAGATATTGGAAGTACTTTTCTAGGGGGTCTGTTAGTCTTTATATCCTTGCAATCAAAAAGTTATTTTGAGGCTATATCTATAGTTTTAATTGCCCTGCCAATGCTTGCAGATGCTTGCATCTGCGTACTTAGACGTTTATTTGCAGGGCAAAATATCTTCAAAGCACATAAGTTGCATCTATACCAACGCTTATATCAGGCAGGCTGGTCCCATAGCCAAGTATCTTCACTTTATATTTCAGGAAGCCTGTTTATGGGAGTAACTTATATTTTATTTGATTTGAAATCAGTTATGATAACTGGATTAATAGAATTAATAATAGGATTCTGGCTTGACAGAACCAAAGCAAATCAATTTGATCTCTTATCAAGCTGATCAAGACATATATGCTAATTATGAAAAAATTATTTAACCTTTCATTTTACCAGAAACAAATATTTTGTATTTTATCAAGTCTTAATCTACTTCAAAGAAAAACCATAATTCTACTAATAGATATAGTTCTTCTCGTGTTTTCTATGTATTTAAGTAGATGGCTAGTATTTGACAGGTTGCAATTAAATAATATATCTAACTTTACAAATTTACTCTTAATATCTATATTTATAGTTTCTATTCTATATCCATCAACTGGTCAATATAAAAGCCTTACCAGGTATATTGGAAGTATTGAGATATACAAGCTTTTAGCAAGGAATGTTCTTGTTGTTTTAGCTTTGGCTTTCATAAGCAATATTGTATTTAATAAACTACTATCTTTGCGATTTTGGTTTGCACTATGGATTATTCTTAGCGCTTTAAATGGCACTATTAGATTTATTTTAAGAGATATACTTTTATACTACTTCTCACAATCTAAAGAGAACAAATTAATTCGTGTGGCTATTTATGGTGCAGGTAGATCAGGAGCACAATTAGCAGCTTCCTTAAGACTTACTAGTAAATATATAGTAGAAGCTTTTCTTGATGATGACCCTAGCCTATGGCAAAGATCATTATATGGAATAAAAATATATCCTTTCAAATCATTTAAGAAGATTCGAGGAAGAATTGAACAAGTTTACCTAGCTATTCCATCATTAAGCAATAAAAATAAAGGACTAATATTTGAACAGGTTAGAAAATCAGGTGTTGATATTTATGAAATGCCTTCTATTGATGACCTAACTAATGGAAGAGTTAAAATTGATTCTCTTAAACCTATAGAAGTTGAAGATCTACTTGGCAGGAATTCTGTTAATACTAACCCATATCTAGTAGAATCAGTAATCTCAAGAAAGGTAGTATGTATAACTGGTGCTGGGGGGTCTATAGGAAGTGAACTTTCAAGGCAAGTTCTTAAATTGCAGCCTACAAAGATAATTTTATTAGATATAAGTGAAATAAATCTATACAAAATACATCAAGAATTAAGCAGCTATAATCAATATCTAGAAATAGAAACTATTATTAAACCTGTTCTGGGTAACGCGGCGGATGGAAATTTTGTAAAGGAACTATTTACCAATGAAAACATTAATGTTGTCTTTCATGCTGCAGCATATAAACATGTTCCTCTAGTTGAAGCAAACCCAGTCCAAGGAATTTCTAATAACTTATTGTCAACAAAAGCAATTTGTGAAGCCGCTAGGGAAGCTAAATTACAGAAAGCTATTTTTATTTCAACAGATAAAGCAGTAAGGCCAACAAATATAATGGGTGCATCTAAAAGGTTAGCTGAATTAATAGTTCATCAATACGCAAAAGAAGAAGGGTATTCTCAACATCAAAGCAATATAAGTAGTACATCATATTCCTTAGTTAGATTTGGCAATGTTCTAGGATCTTCAGGATCTGTTGTTCCTAAATTTAAATCTCAAATTGCAAATGGAGGTCCTATAACTGTTACTCACGAAGAAGTTATAAGATATTTTATGACTATTTCAGAAGCAGTAGAACTCGTACTTCAAGCTGCTGTAATGTCAACAGGAGGAGAGATCTTCCTTCTAGAGATGGGAGAACCAGTAAAGATAATTGACCTTGCCAAGCAAATGATTAGTCTAAGTGGTCTAACTATAAAAAATGAAGCCAATCCTCAGGGTGATATAGAAATAATTAAAACTGGATTAAGGCCTGGGGAAAAGCTATATGAAGAGCTACTTATTAATGGAGAGTCGCTACCAACTAAGCACCCTCTAATTTTCAAAGCTATTGAATCTTATTCCGAGGATTTAGATTTATGGAGCAAGGTTAAAGAATTAGAGGCTTTACTTAAATCTAATGATTTAGAAAATAGCCTAAGAATATTAGCTGAAATTGTACCAGACTGGAAAAGCAAGCAGAATATTCTTTAAAGTTTTTATTCTATCTCTTTATATCATTTAAACAGATATATATATATCTTAGGAAATAAGTAAACTTTCTAAGAAGAATTCTCATTTTAGATAGAGAGGTTCTTCTTTTGTGAAGCTTCCAATAATTATTTCGATTGAAACTTTCAGGTAAAAAAATTCTACTTAGATTAAGATGCCTAAGGTTATATAAAGCTAGCAAAAGGGATAATTGATCTCTACATTGAAATAGACAAGTAATGTATGTCCATTGCTCGCAAACTTTTAAAACTCTATCATTGTTGGCTCTAATTATTAAACCATTTTCAGAAAGAGGGTATTTCTGCTTATTATCACTAGTAAATCCGACTTCATTAGAATATGATTTTAATTGGGAGTATTGCTTATAAGAGATTTTACTATATGCAAAACAAATTCTAGCTTCATCTACAAATGTTTTCCTATAACGATGAGGGACTGAAATCCAATCAAAAGACTTAAAAGATTCAATTAAGAGGAAAAAATTAGTATTTAATGAAACGCGCGCATCATGATAAATTGAAAAATCATGTGTTGGTAAAACATGAACTGGATTAATCTTAATATATCTATCAAGACTTATCCCATTTGGGATAGTAATACTTTTTGAAAAGGAGTTACCTATTAGTTTAAATCTATCCAGAGAAATAGGTTTGATATGAACAGTTTCTATGGAATCAACATCGTTAAAAAATGCAGGAAAATCTGTAAATATAATAAACTTGAAATCACTTCTTTTTTTTAAGAAATTTAAGATTTGTTTAGATAAAATAATCTTATCATAATTATTAGTATTAACTGTATATATAATGTTTATAGTCATAATCGAAAAGATTCCATTCTAAAAAAAAGATTATGATCGATAACGCACTATAGTTTATAAAATAGTGCTTTTAATAATTTCAGTAAATGGAGACAGCGGACTTGAAACGCTGAATCCCTGCTTACTATGAAGGGCTAGAAATAGTTGAGGCACATTACTATAGCAGGCGTTACAGATTACAACTAATTGTAAATTGCGAAAATAGTGCGCTTTCTTGATGGCGTATAAGGCACATTGCAGTTTCTAAGATATCGTCCGTTGTGCTATTATTCATTAGATTAAGAGTCAAATGTTATTATAGGTATTATTGTTAACTAAGAAGCCGTAAATATTAGTATTATATTAAAAATAATTGTCTTGCAAAATGGGACTGACAAGAAATGCATATTCACTTTTGTGCGAATTAAACAATTTATGCCCGGAGCCCTTTTCAGGAAGCTCATTGCAACTTGGCAAACAAGATAGTTATGTAAAAGATTATGAATGTAGAAGAATATTAAGGAAATTCAATATAAAATGTGAATTTAATGAGAAGAATAATTCATTTATTGATTCTTATAAATTATTTAATTATTTAGGATTTGATAATGTTTTTTCACTAGATTATAGTGATTACGAAGGTTCCGAAATAATTCATAACTTTAATGAACCTTTACCGAAAGATTTCGGAAATAAATATAATCTTGTATTTGACGGAGGTACAACTGAGCATATTTTTAATATCAATCAGTCTTTAAAGAACATTTGTGATTTATTGAAAGTTGGGGGAATAGCTGTACATAGTTCCCCAACCAATAATCAAGTCGATCATGGTTACTTACAATTTAGCCCTCAATTCTTTTATGATTTCTACAAAATTAATAACTTTAAAATTATTCAATCATACTTAATTGAGGTTGATGCAGCGCCACGAGGTAAAAAATGGTTAATTAGAGAATACACTCCTGGATGCATTGATTATTTAAGTATGGGAGGCTGGTCTGAAATACTAGATACTTGGATTGCTGTACAAAAAACAAGTGAATCAACATCTGATAAAATTCCTCAACAGGGAGATTGTGTCAAGGCTTGGAATATTAATATCAATGAAAATATCTCAGAAAAAGAATTAATACAGAAAACCTTTCTCTCATCTCAATTAAAGGCATTGATTAAGAAAAGTCCCTTCAAGAACAAACTTTTTAAATTTAAAAAACATTTAATCAGACTAATTTCTCGTAAAAAGCCTCCAATTAAGAATAGATATTGAAATATATTTAATTTAAGATTTTAAAGAAGTAGTTATTTCGAAATTTTTAGCATAAGATTCTTTAAGTACTTGCAATATCAAAATTAATATCTATTACAAAGGCACTTATTTCTGAAATAACATAAAAGAAACTCTTACTAAAATCTTACTTTATTTTTTTCTTAAATCTTATCCGACATAACTTATAAGAAAGTAGGAATTTATTAAAAGTAGCTCCAGAAGTCATGTTACAACTTGTTATTCTCCTGGTCAATTTTAAGATCATTAATTCAATAATTAAACCCTTTAAAGTACTGAAAAATTAGCAACGATTCTAAAAAAATCTTTAAAAGATTGATATAATTAAAGTCTTGAATTTGTTGCCATAGATGAGCTGGTAGAGAACCTGCATGGCATGCAGATAACGAATTAAGCTATAACTAAGTTTTACAGATATTTTTGAGCATTTGCTCGCAGAGTTTCTCGCAGGGATTAAGTTACATGGTTAAGTTGTATTTCTTAAATATTTTAGGTCTTTACTATAAATAATTTACTATAAAAAGAATTCTAGAAATCTTTAAATTTGTTGACTATTTATAATGAAAAATTTATTTAGAGTTTTATCAATCAACCTGGCAGTTCTGACAGCTTTATTCCTTACCCCTAGTTTACTTTATCGATTGCACAGGATAAAAACAGCACGTGCAAATTTGGATACAGTTGATAAGCGTGCATTTTACCCAACATATGAAAATAAGAACTTTGCAATACAAGTTTGGAATGATGAAAAAAAAACTGATGCAGAATATAAGAGTTTTATTGGTTGGAAGACTAGTAAGCTTGAATCACAGTTTATAAATATCGGTGGGCCATATAACACCAGAAAATCAAGCGGGGAGCGAATTAACGGCTCAACATGGTTTTTTGGTGGATCTACAATTTTTGGTCATGGAGTTTCAGATTATCAAACAATCCCTAGCTACTACAACTCAATAACAAACATTCCTGTTTACAATTTTGGTGATGTTGGTTGGACTTCTAGGCAATCTTTGAACCAGTTAATCACTGTGATTGCTGATCAAAATATGCCTTCATTTGTAATATTTTATGATGGGGGAAACGATGTTGGGTATTACTGTAGAACTGAAATATCATCGATACCGATACATGCTCGTGAAGCTAAAATCCAAAAAATATTCAAGCGAGGATTATTAAAATCTAAACTGAAAAACTTTATTCTTGCACCTTACAAAGCTATTGCTTATAAGTTAAACAAGGATTCTCCTGCCTCAGATTCAAGACAATCTTTTTACAACTGTAATAATGATAAAAACAAAGCACGCTTAATAGCTCAACACTTAGCAACCAACTGGCATTCAGCATTTTTGATATCAAGGTCCCGTGATGCAAAGTTTTATGCAATACTTCAACCAACTTTATTCACAACTAATACAAATTTCGAGTATTTTCACCCAAGTGAAAAGAAAAATCTATTTGAACTTAAAAAGCAATTTAAAGTTGTTTATCCATTGATATTGGAAGAGGTCGAAAAAATTTGTAAAAAGGATAAGGATTTCTGCGCCGCTTTTATCAATGCAACTGATTGGTTAAATGGTCGAAAAAATATCTTTCTTGATTTCATACATTTAGGTCCATACGGAAACAAGGTAATGGCCGAAGAAATACTAAGAGTTATACAAAAATAGTCTAAAGTTGTTATGTAACAACTTTAAATAGAACTTATAATTGACAAAGAATAAAAATATCTTTCTTGAATTTCCTAGAATATGGAATATAGCAAAGGGGCTACTACGGATCCTTGTGTAAAAATAATTAGTGCACCCATTAGGACAATAGTAACAATCAAAGGGGCTAACCAATATTTCTTACGAACTTTTAGAAAGTCCCAAATATCCTTTATTAAATCTATAAAATCATTCATTTGTTAAAAAATACGTGTCAAATCAATTCTATGATTTTTCTTTATTTCTTTAAAGGATTTCTCATTTATTGCATTTTTAGTTTGTCTGAGAGGGTCATGACCAAAAAACCTCATAACCAAAGCAATAGGTTGTAGAACTATAAGAAAAACCAATCCAAGAATAATACGACTGTTTAACCAACCTAGAGCATGGCCGAGTGCCATCCATGCTTTATAAAAATAAAAAAGAGTATTAGGCTTTATTATTCCCAAAATTAATGAGGGAATACCTATCCATAAAGTCCATACTCTAAAAAGATGCCCCCAAATTGCTGGAATAAGCCATCCAATAATAATCGGAATCCCTAATCCAATTAGTAATCCAAATTCTCTTAGTTTCCTTTCTGAAATGTTTTCTTTCATAATTAATCAAGCTCAAACTCCTGTTTCCATTTTTCCTTTTTTTCAATTTTAGGCTGTTCGGATTTAAATAAAAGCTGATTTTGTAAAACAAGTACGTCCATTTCCGTTCTCATAAAACATCGATAGGCATCTTGAGGGGTACAAACAATTGGTTCTCCTCTTACGTTAAATGAGGTGTTAATAATCGTGGGACAACCTGTTTTATCCCTAAAGGCACTGATTAATTTGTAATAACGTGGATTAGTTCTCTCACTAACTGTTTGAACTCTCGCTGAATAATCAACATGAGTTATGGCGGGAAGTGAAGATTTTGGAATATTAAGTTTCTCGATGCCAAATAAGTTTTTTTGATCCTTGGTCAAATTTTTACATAATTCTTTTTTTACAGGAGCAACTAAAAGCATATAGGGACTTTTGCAATTCATATCAAACTGAGTAGAAACACTTTCTTCTAATATAGAAGGTGCAAAGGGACGAAAACTTTCCCTATATTTTATTTTCAAATTCATTGTACTTTGCATTTTTTGATTGCGAGGATCTCCAATAATTGATCTTGCCCCTAATGCTCTAGGCCCAAATTCCATTGCTCCATTGAACCAACCTATTACTTTCCCTTCATCTAAAAAACTAGCAAGCTTTTGAAAAAGATTATCATCATCTATTGTCTGAAAAGGGGCATCTATATTTTTTAAGTAATCAATAATCTCACTATTAGAAAATTCACATCCAAGATAAGTGCCTTTCATAGAATCATTTGGATTAATTTTTCGCACTTTATTCATCCATTCATGCCATCCAATTAATGCTGCTCCTAATGAAGACCCAGCATCACCACTCGCAGGTTGTATCCATAAATCGTCAAATATTTTTTCTTTTAAAAGTTTTCCATTGGCAACACAATTAAGTGCTACCCCTCCAGCAAGACAAAGCTTTTGGAGGCCTGTTTCCTTACGAAGCGATTTAGCTAACTTTATAATAATTTCTTCTGTAACTAATTGTATAGAAGCTGCTAAATCCATATGAAATTGCGTAAGTTCTTTTTCTCTTTTCCTAGGAGGAGCCCCAAAAATCTTGTTGAATTTAGTACTCGTCATTCTAAATCCACGATGATATTTAAAGTAACTTAGGTTTAATCTAAATGATCCATCTTCTTTAATATCTATAAGATTTTCTTTGATAATATTTACATATTTAGGCTTACCATAAGGTGCTAAACCCATCAATTTGTATTCTCCTGAATTTACTTTAAAGCCGCAATAATAAGTGAATGCAGAGTATAAAAGTCCTAAAGAATGAGGGAAACTAATTTCCCATAAGGCCTTAAGTTTATTGTTTTCCCCAATCCAAGCAGATGTTGTAGCCCACTCTCCTACTCCATCCATGCACAGTATTGCGGCCTTTTCAAAAGGACTTGGATAAAAGGCGGCGGCTGCATGGGACTGATGATGTTCAGCAAAAAGCAAATTTGGTGAATAGGTCTTATCACCTTTCACAAATTCTTTATGTAAAAATTTAAATTGTTTCTTAAGTTCTGATTTTAAAAATAATTTTTCTTTTAACCATATTTGCATTGCAGCGATAAAGGATCTTCCACCTCTTGGTGCAGTCCCTAAATAAGTCTCTAAAAGACGTTCAAATGTTAAAAGTGGTTTTTCATAATAAACAATATAATCAATAGAATTTAGATCAATTTTTTGTGATTTAAGACAATAACGAACGGAATTTATAGGAAAACTTGAATCATGTTTTTTTCTTGAAAATCTTTCTTCTTGAACAGCAACTAATATTTCACCATCCTTAACTAAAGTCGCAGCACTGTCATGATAATAAGCTGAGATGCCTAATATAAAACTCACTTTTTTTTAAATTTATAATATATTATCATAAAAAAAATGGAGCCAAGCGGACTCGAACCGCTGACCCCCTGCATGCCATGCAGGTGCTCTACCAGCTGAGCTATGGCCCCCAAATCTTTAAATTGAAATAGCCTTACAGCCTATCTTAATGAACTTTTCTATTATACTGGTCAAGATAGTCTAAAGGAAACTTATATAGACTTTTATATCTAAGCTACAAAGTACTATATATAGGCCTTTGTAACAGTAAAGATTATACTGAAGATAATTTCTATAGATCTTTGTAATATATATAAAAAATAACAGTGATGTTAAATAATTCGTATACTAAAACCATCAATACTGATCCATGTGTTTCCTTATTAGAAAAAGGCTATGACTTATCTTATAAATTATGTATCGAGGATCTAAATATTCTAAAGACTTTTATTAAAGATCAGTGGATTTATAGGTTACAAGTCGAGGATGCAAAATTGCTAGCCTACATTCACGAAAACGATATAGACTTAGAAGATTATCATTTAATTTCGAATAAACTTAAAAATAAAAATATTTGGAGCAAAGTCTCTAGGATTCTTCCTCCAAGTTTTGAACCTTGGTTTTCAAATACATCCTTCTACAAGAAATTAGAGCAAGATTTTGGAGAATTTAGCGTTTCCGATGAAGAGCACTTTGGTTGGCCCAACTTTTATTGGCGTATAGTAAGACCAAACCAAACCAGTGATATTGGACCTCTACATAGAGATTCTTGGTTCTGGAAACTAAATAAATCCTTTAAAAGGCCGCCTTACAATTTCAAGAGAATAAAAGTGTGGATAGCTATTATTACTGAACCTGGCTTAAATGGATTGTTATTAGAGGAGTACTCACATAAAAGGAAAGATATTAAATGGTCAGGAGAACTTAGAGATAATATACAAAAACCAGTTCTACATACAAATTTATCTGATTTAAACCCTCAGCTAATTAATCGATCCCCGGGTGAGGTAATAGTATTTCATGATGACCTGCTACATGGTGGGGCATTAAATAAAGGTAGCAAGTCGCGTATTAGTATGGAGTTTACAATGTTAGTAAAGATCTAAACAGATTTAAAAGAAAAATAATTGCAATTGAATATCATTACTGTTGATTTATCAAGTTTTTCATATGATTAGTTCTGGAATCCTATTCTTATTGAAAAGAACTTAATTAGAGAATTAATCAATTTCGAGCATATCTGTTATATGATCAAGGTACAAAATTTAATTATACAAAGTGAATATAAGAAATAATTCTAAAAGTTTTCCCAACATCAGCAAAAGCAAAGTATTGAATGAAAGAGTTTGGCAAGCAAATGAATTGCCTTCGCAATTGCTTCAGGAAGAATTAGCAGCCATGCAAAAGGAATCACGGGAACTGGGGATCAGACAATTTAGGTATTGCTTGCATTCTGATAATGATTCAGCTTTACAACAAATGGTTATTTTTCATAATTATCCACAAGTTATTAATTGGCATTGCCAACCTAAAGGTGGAATAGTTTTTTACTATGTTATAAAAGGGCAAATAGATATAATACTTTCATCAGATAGAACAAGAGAATACAAACTATCTAGTGAAGCTAAAAGCACGCAAAATAATTATTTGTCTATGTTATCAATTCCTAAAAATATATTTAGAAGGATAATAACAAATAGTGATGATTCAATTTTCCTTGAAATATCTAGTGGTAAATTTGAAGACAATGACACCATATGGACTAATAGTATATAATGTCATAGCAGTATAAATATCAAGTTTCTTTGCTAAATAATACTTCTTATTCGAATTATATAGATCCTTCATCTTTAAATAGAAGGGTTTTAATTATTTATCAATTCTCACTTCAAAAAAATATTCACAAAATTATTTTACAATAACATTAATAAGCTAAAGTTACCAGGGTAAATTTGTTTAATATGCTATAGTATTTTTTAGATTACTAATTTTTGATAAATGACAGCTTGCATATTTTGTGGGAACAAGGAGATAAGAGAAGAGCATATTAGCGATTTAGGTTTAGATCATCATCATTTTCAGCTTATACATAATGAGAAAATATATGCAATATGTGATAGTTGCAACTCTATTTTTAGACTTGATAAGAACATTCCCTCATTTATAGATCCAGATTACATAAAGTTAGATAGATTTCCAACAAAAGCAAGTTCTGACTTAATAACTAGCAAAACAGAACTGAAAGGAGAATTACCTAATTCGTTATCACATAGAAATATTCAAATTTTAAATGCTATAGACAGGCATAGCCTTATGCAAGGGGCTAAAAATATATGTGAGTTTGGAGCTAATAATGGAGAGTTACTTTCTGCTATGAAGAATTTATATGATACAGAGTTAGAGGTCGGAGTAGAAATCGAGCTTTTTAAAGACATCAATTATGGCTATAAGTGGTATGGAAGTATTACAGAAACCTTAGAAAATAATCACATAGATCTACTAATAGCTTCTCACGCTCTTGTTTTGACCGACTACTCAGAATTTATATCAGCTATCAAATCATATCCTGAAAATGTAAAGAATATAATCATTGTTAGTCAAAACCCTCTAAATAGACCCGCCACACTATTTTATGATGATTGTATTAGCAATCCATCGATATCTGGAAAGTCTAAGCTACTTCAAAGTCTAGGCTATAATTTAATTGAAGCAGGTTTTTTACCAAACCATCCCTACGAAACTATTGTCATAGGAAGTAAATCATTACCAAGCAAGATAAATACTGAATTCACTAATAATCCTCAATTTTCAATCAAAAATGAGAAGGAGAAAATTTGGAATATTTATAAAGATCAATCTAAATTAATGAAAGAAAATGATATAGGACTAATTTTCGGCACAGGAATTGATAGTTCATTACTTGCTCATCAAGTTGAAAAGAAAGTTGGGTTTGCTAAAGATTATGTTCAAGGAGATGAAAAGTTCCTAGGAGAAATAGTTCTGGAGATAAATGATATAAAAGATCAAAAGATTATTATTCCTAAATTTCTTAGCAACTCCAAAGATATCTTTAATAGGCTTAGAAATAATAACATTAACGTATACATATAAAAATAGCTTATTATTTGACTGATAGAATTATGGTAAAAGATATCATTGAATTATGGCCTATCAAAGTCATCTCAAAAGTTAACTCTGTACGTATAAGAAGAGCTTTAAATTATTTAGGAAGAAGGTATATAGGTATTGTCGAATACATCAGTTTAAAGGGTATAAAAGATAACGAAAAAATTCTCGTTTACGATAGCTATACAGCCTCCAATAGATATGGAGACTTTATTTATTTCTGTATGCTTGCCAAAGTAATTATATTTAGAAGCCAGAGTGTGAAAATTATCTTTCTATCGAGTGGCGTTACTAACGAGAATGACGTAGCAGAGGATGATTTAATAAATGTCCTTAACACACTCTTAAGAAATTACTCATTCAAATTTGAAAAATTGAACTTTAATGAATTTATAGCCCAATATAAGAGTAGTAAAAATATTCTTTTTAAGAGCTTTATAGTAAATAAAGTCCCTTCTTATCTATATTATTATGAGCTTATAGTAAGATTCAATAAAGAAAAGCCTTTAAGTTCAGATAATAACTTCTACATTAATAATAAATCCTTAGGTGATTTAACACATTCTACAAATCCACTTTACGGCAAAAAATATATTACCTGGGTATGTAGGTATACAGGAGGTGAGGAATCAGAAAGAGACACTAGTAAAAACGAGTTTATATCAATTAGAGATTATTTATTTAATAATTTCAAAGATGTCCCAATACTTCTTGTCTCAGACATATTGGGATGTAATTACTTTAAATCTATTGAGCCAGAAGATAACTACAGATTAATGTACTCGAAAGATATAAGTAAAGAAGATGATTTCTTATTCGATGCAGGTTTGCTTGTGTCTTCTAGTTTAATTATACAATTAAGAGGTGGTGGAATTATACTGCCGGCTTTATTCTCTGCAACACCATACATATTAATAGCAAAAGCACTTGGAGTGGAAAGGAGATATAGCAAGAATAAACTAACTCCATGGTCCTGCAATATAGAAAATCAGCATTTCTATTTGCTTGATTACTGGGATGAGAGATTAATTAATGATCACAAATATAAGCTTAAATCTATTTTTGATTCAACTAATTAAGTTTTAAAATTCTTAAGAAGCAATCAAGTAATTTTTTTATTAGATCAAAACTTCTTCCATATAAAGCACAAAATATTATTCAATAATTTTTTCTAATCTCAAATATAATTTATATATTCCAAAAGCTAATTAAACTTTTAGGTTTGACGCCATACAGCAAGAAGCTTGCCTTGTATTTGTACGTCTTCTGCTGAAATCTCTATAGGCTCATATGAAGGGTTAGCAGCTTCTAGTCTTACTAAAGAACCTTCTCTATAAAAATGCTTCAAAGTAGTTCCAGAACCCGGAACCATTGCGCTTACCACAGTGCCATTTTTTATTCTAGAGGGTTCTTGAACTGGCTCCATTAAAACAACATCACCATCAGCAATATAAGCGTCAACCATTGAGTCTCCATTAACTGTCAATGCAAACAAGCCTCGAGTCTTAAGTACATGATCAAAATCCAGCGTTTCTTGAATATCATCAAAAGTTTCGACTAGACCTCCAGCGGCTATAGCACCAAGAACAGGAACACCCCTTGAAACAAAATCACCTAATAGCTGCAAGGTCCTAGCTTGACCTTCTTGCCATTTTATCCAACCTTTCTCCTGAAGGTGACGCAATCTGCTTTGAATGGGTGCGGGAGAACGAAGCCCCATAGCCTGCATCATCTGCCTAATAGAAGGGCTATGATGATGTGTATTTATATAGTCAGCCAACCAGTCATAAAGCTCTTTCTGAGCTGAAGTTAGCGTCTCTTCGGAAATTGGCACCACTGTCAAAATATTAGTCTTAATACATATGTACCTACTAAATTGAGTGTAGGCAAGTTCAAAGTCCTCCTAAAACAATTGCCAACAAAGCTTGCTGGACATGCAAGCGATTTTCGGCCTGATCAAATATCCTGCTTGCATCACATTCAAAAACCTCTTCACTAATCTCTTCCCCCCTATGAGCAGGAAGGCAGTGCATAACAATTGCATTGTTTTCTGCTTCATTTAGCATCTCTTTTCCTACACAGAAATTTTTAAAAGCATTTAACCTTTCAAATTTTTCTTTTTCTTGTCCCATCGAAGCCCAAACATCTGTATAAATTGCATTTGCCCCACGAACAGCATCAATAGGGTTATTAGACAAATTAATCTTTGAATCAGAGCTTATTAGCTGCCTAGCCTTCTTAACTATGGACGGTAATGGCTCAAAGCCTTTCGGAGAAGCGATCTGAACATTTACCCCTAATAAGGCTCCACAAATCATTAAAGAATTAGCGACATTGTTACCATCCCCCACATAAGCAATAGTCTGACCTTGAAGTTCACCGAAGCATTCATACATAGTTAGATAATCAGCTAAAGCCTGGCATGGGTGTTCAAGATCAGTAAGTGCATTTATAACTGGAACAGAAGCCCACGAAGCATATTCTTTTAAGCCTTGATGAGCGTAAGTTCTTATTGCTAATACATCACAATATCGACTGAGAACTCTTGCAGTATCTTTTAATGGCTCACCTCTACCTAACTGAGAGATTTGTGGGTTTAAATCAATAGTTTGACCACCCAACCTTGCCATTGCAACTTGAAAACTAACTCTTGTTCTAGTTGAAGCTTTGCTGAAAATTAGTCCTAATACTCTATTTCCTAAATCAATTCGTCTATTTTCATCCTTAAATTGAATTGATAAGTCAAATAAAGCTTTCATTTCTTCAGAAGATAAATCCGAAGATGAAAGAAAATCTGCACCTTTAAGGTGAGAAAGTTTAGAGGCTATGCCAAAGGAGACTGAAACCATTTTGGGAGTCTCAAAGATTCTTTATCGGAGATTATGGGTAGGTTCGTCAAGTGATTTAAAAAAAGAATTACGAAGGCATAGAGCTAGAAGAAAGCATTTCCTTTAAGTCATCACCCTCTATAACTTCTTTCTCAAGAATTTTCTGAGCAATACTTTCCAGTAAAGGTAAATTCTGCCTAAGAATATTCAAAGCATTTTCATGAGCTTCATCTACAAGACTTCGTACTTCTTTATCAATAGCCTGAGCTGTAGCATCACTAACAATTCTGCGTGGGTTATTATTTCCACCTAAAAATTGTCCTCCACCTTGTTTGTCATATGCTAAAGGTCCCAAAATATCGCTCATCCCATAAGTTCCTACCATCTGTTCAGCAATATCAGTTGCTCTTTGTAGATCATTAGAAGCCCCAGTCGTGACTTTTCCAAAGACAATTTCCTCTGCTGATCTGCCGCCTAAAAGGGTGGCAATCTGACCTTTTAACTCTTCTTTTGAATTTAGGAATCTCTCCTCAGTAGGCAATTGAAGGGTATAGCCTAAAGCACTCATTCCTCTAGGGACAATTGATATTTTTGCGACCTTGCTGCCCCCAGGCATTAAATGTCCAACAATTGCATGCCCTACCTCATGATAAGCAACTACTTTCTTTTCATCATCTTGAAGGACCCTACTTTTTTTCTCCAAGCCAGCAACAACCCTTTCAATAGCTTCATTTAAATCTTGTTGTTCTACAGAAGTTCTTTTTGCTCTTGCTGCCAATAGAGCAGCCTCATTAACCATATTTGCTAGATCTGCTCCTGCAAATCCACTGGTTGCTTGAGCAATTGAATCCAAATCAATTTTTTCAGCTAATTTTACTTTTTTGGTATATATATCCAAAATTGTCTTTCGCCCAGACAAATCAGGTCTGTCAACTAAAACTTGTCTATCAAAACGACCTGGCCTTAATAAAGCTGCATCTAGCACTTCAGGCTGATTAGTAGCAGCTAAAACAATTACGGGCTTATCAGCAGAAGAAAACCCATCCATTTCAGTAAGAAGCTGATTAAGAGTCTGCTCCCTTTCATCATTACCGCCTACAACTCCCATCGAACCAGATCTACTCTTCCCAATGGCATCTAGTTCATCAATAAAAATGATGCATGGGGCTTTTTTCTTGGCTTGCTCAAATAAATCTCTAACTCTTGCAGCACCAGCTCCAACAAACAGTTCAACAAATTCTGATCCAGATATAATAAAGAAAGGCACCTCAGCTTCTCCTGCCACTGCTTTTGAAAGCAAAGTCTTACCTGTGCCTGGAGGGCCAACGAGTAAAACACCTTTAGGTATACGTGCACCAATATCTGAATAACGTTGAGGTCTTTTTAGAAAGTCAACTATTTCTGTCAATTCGTCTTTAGCTTCATCAACTCCAGCAACATCATCAAAAGTAACTCTAGACTCCTCATCTGGAACATATACTTTTGCTTTGCTTTTAGTAAAGCTCAGAGCACCTTGGGCTCCACCACCACCCATACTCCTGCGAGCAAAAAATTGCAGTACCAAAATAAAGATCAATGGTGGTACAACCCAACTCAATATTGTTGTAAAGAAATTAGGCTTCTTAGGAGGCGCAGCAGCAAATTCAACCCCTTTATTTTCTAGTCGCTGTGGAAGATCCATATCGAAAATTGGCGTTGTAGCCAAAACGGATGGAGCTCCTTCTTTAGGTGCAGAAAGTTCATACCTAATCTGATCTTGTGTGATATATGCCCTTTTAACCTCTCCATCATTAACTTGATTTATAAATAGCGAATAAGGAACACGAGGTACTTGCATATTCTGATTCGGGAAGAAACTGCTGAAAAGCAATAACGCTCCAAAACCGATCAACAGAATATTGATTATTCCAAAACGCCGATTCGGCTGATTTTCATCTTGTCGAATCGGCATGAGAAGAAAAAAATAATTGAATACAAAACTAACAAATATGAGCTGATCAATTAAGAAAAATTAGGTGTAAGAACCGAACGAGATAAGAAAAAACCAGTTATAAGTCCTTATCATTAAGCAACATCGTAAAGACAAAGTCATTACCATTTTTATATGTAGAGACTTTCTTTACAGGAATAACATGCTCTAAAGAAGTAAATCCAAAGTCCCCTAGTGGCGTCATGGCAGAAACACCACCTAACAATTTTGGAGCTACAAAACAAACAATTTCCTGGACACAATTTTCAATTATTGCTGAAGTAGCAAGAGAACTGCCACATTCCCAAAGCACCTTGTTACATCCTTTTTGAGCGAGCAATTCCAATAATTTACTAGGGCTACTCTGATCGAGCAAAACTTTTTCAGGTCCATTTGGGAGCTTTTTCAATAGTCCTACATCACTTTCTGGTCCATAACAAATCAAAGTTTTAGCATTTTCCGTGTTCCATAATTGAGCATTGATTGGCAATTTAAGAGAAGAACTCAAAACGACCCTTAATGGCTCAACTTTATTAATACCTCTACTTGTTAAAAGTGGGTTGTCAATACGAACTGTTTCTCCTCCAACAATAACCGCATCACATTTTGCTCGAAGAGCATGCACTCTTTCTCTAGAACTTTTTTGACTTATCCATTTACTTGCACCATTAGGTAGTCCAATTCGTCCATCAAAACTCATTGCCCATTTCAAAATCCCCCAAGGTCTCCCTGTTTTATTGCGGAAAATAAATGCCCTATTAAGAAAAGCTGCTTCGTCTTCTAGAACTCCTGTGATAACTTCAACTCCAGCCTTTTTTAACAAGTCAATCCCCTTGCCAGAGACCCTGGGATCAGGGTCATTCATAGCAACAACAACCCTAGATACTCCTGATTTTAATATCGCCTCAGTACAGGGAGGAGTCCTCCCATCATGACAACAAGGTTCAAGATTAACCAGAAGTGTCCCACCTTTTGCCAAAGGGCCAGCCTGTGACAAAGCCTCAATCTCTGCATGAGGATTACCTGCAAAAGAATGAAACCCTTCGCCAACAATTCTATTGTTAGAATCTAAAATCACTGCACCAACAAGTGGATTTGGGCTGGTTTGTCCATCAGCTAATAATGCCAATCGAATAACTCGTCTCATCCAAGGGACCCAATCTTGAATATTTGAATTAATAACCATCTTCTAAAGAAAGTGACTTAATAGTTCTCCATTCATTAACAACATAGGGAGGGACTGGCAATTCATTAAACCCTCCATCAAGAAATAATCGTAAGGGGCGATTATTTTGAAGGTCTTGTATTAAAGGTTCTAATGCAAATTCTGCAGCAGCATCACGAGCATCATTAACCAATTCTGGGTTTTTCAAAGTTATGTCCTCTAGCACCCAAGTTTTAATTCCTGATGTCACTTCTAGTTGCTTTGGATGATTCAATCTCAAGCTACCCACAAACCCAACTATTCGTAAAATCAATTGCTTATCATTTCCTATTTTAGGATAAACAATTAATTGCCAGGTTTGTAAATCAAGGTCTCTCAAACTCTCCAGACTTCTTTGAATGACAATATCACTATCATTTGAAAGAACCTCTATTTTTGCTTCGGCAGGAAAAGTAATTAAAAATACAATCAAAAACAAGGTTAATAAAAAAGTGAAAAATGATTTAAAAATCTTTTTAAAAACTTGTTTAATCAATATCTGTCACCTCGGAATCAAGCAGAGCATCCAATGTGATAGAAGAAGATACTAATGATTGGTATTTGGCTAAAACACGTCGATTACGGTCCAACCATTTTGCTGGATCAGTGACATTCCTAGCGCTAGAGTCAATTGTTGGGCCTTCAGTATCCATTAATTCCAAATCATCTTGCTGTTGAATTAGAGCGATCAAAAGCTCATGCTGACGTTGACGCCGCACAGGATCTTTTTTTACTTTTCTGTTTGACTTTTCCAATGCAACCTCTAAGAAACAACAAAAATCTAATCAATCAATTTATTAAAGCAGTTTTTTAATATGGTTAGAAAAAATACAAATAAAGAAAAAAACTCACTGCCAATAAATGTAATTGGTGTTTCTGCTGCAGGAGTTGTAGATCTTCCATCGGAAAAGCAGAAACTAATTATTTCTGCAAAAAATTTATCTGGGCCCAAAAGGATTTTAGACGAATTTAAAGATTGGTGGCGAACTAAGGGGATAGAAAAACCATTGCCAAAGCTTTTCCCTAGTGATAAGCCAAAGGTATTAATTGATTGGCTTAAGAAACAAACTGATCAAACTGTTTTATTAGCAAGTGGAGATCCTCTTTGGTTTGGGATAGGAAGACTCTTGCTAGATCATTTTCCCCCTGAGCGAATCATTTTTCATTCATCGCCCACATCTCTACAATTGGCATTCTCTCGAATAGGCATACCATGGCAAGATGCTGACTGGATAAGCATTCATGGAAGAGAAATAAGCCCACTTTTAAATCTCTTACAAAGACGACCCAATATCATTGGAATTCTAGTCGACCCAAACGAAGGGGGTGCAAAAGAAGTTAGAGAATTACTTCGTGCAAATGATCTTGAAAAACAATATGATTTTTGGATATTTGAAAGACTAGGTCATAAAAAAGAACAAATTTTCCAAATATTTCCCAATCAAGTAATTCCTAATTTAGATCCATTACATTTAGTCATTTTAATAAAAAGAAAGGAAGCCTTTACAACCAAAACAGATTTACCATTATTTGGTCTTCCAGATGATTCATACATACAATATAAAGATAGGCCGGGTCTTCTAACAAAAAGAGAGATACGTATTCAGGTTTTAGCAGATCTTGAACTTCCCAAGAATGGAGTTATTTGGGATATAGGAGCTGGAGTTGGGAGTATTGGCCTTGAAGCTCTCAGAATAAGGCCAAGCCTAAAATTACTTTCTATAGACAAGCGTGTTGGAGGTGAGAAATTAATCAATGCAAATGCAAAGCGACTTTCAGTGAATCCAGAAAAAATTATAGAAGGAGAAGCAATAGAGTTTTTAAAAAGTGGTTCTATTCCAAACAACTTATTAAGACCAAACAGAGTAATCCTTGGAGGGGGAAGTCATGACAAAACAAGTCTTTTAAATGAAATATTTAATCACTTAACGGCTGGAGGCATTGTTGTTGTACCAATAGCAACTTTGGAACATCTCGAGAAAATCACAAATCTTTTAAAGAAAAGAAAATGTGATTTAAAAATTAGTCAGCATATAAATTTTCGGGGTATACCTTTAAATCAAGGGACAAGGCTATTTCCAATGAACCCAATATTTATTGTTAGAGGCCAATTAAAATAATATACATTTAGTTTCTATTTGGCTTTGCTACATGAGGCAATCCCCAGCCTAATTTATTACGAAGTACTTGAAAAAACTCATGGTCTGACAAACGGACAAATCTCACTGGATGATTGCTTTTTCTAATTAAAACTCTATCTTCAGGCCACACATAACATCCTGCTGTTCCATCAACAACCATCATTAATCTTTCGGGTGTAGCTGGAAAAACTGTTACGGGCTCTAAATCACTAAATACAAGCGCTCTAGAGGCTAAAGAATGTGGAGCAATAGGGGTTAACTGAAGGACAGGGCAATCTGGAGTAATAACTGGTCCGCCCGCACTAAGTGAATAAGCTGTTGATCCTGTAGGAGTTGAAAGAATTACACCATCAGCAGAGATATCAACAGGTGCATGTCTTCCTATAGATATCTCAAAATGACACATACTTGTCAAAGGTTCTCTATGAAGTGCCATCTCGTTAAGGCAAAGAGCCTCCCATCTCCTCTGATCACCCCTCATTACACTTACAACAAGACTAGAACGTTCTTCTATCTCCCATTTCTCTAGAAGCACTTGTTGTATAGCTCTATCAAGATCAGGTAAATATGTCTCTGCTAGGAAGCCTAAATGGCCAGTATTAATTGTAAGAATTGGAACCCCTATCGGGGCGGTTTGACGAGCCGCAGACAGTACTGTTCCATCTCCACCTAGAACGATAGCTAATTTCATAGAAGAATCAAAACCTTCAGGCACACATGCGTTATAACCAAGTGTTCGCATATGTTTATCAGGAGTAGCAAAGCCAACCATTCCACCTGAACTGCTAGCAGTGACTAATTCATAAGCAGAATTTTCAAGCCTCTTTTGAATACTAAGAGCTGTCTTTAAAGAAAGCTCCTTACCATCATTAAAAATCAGTCCTAATCTAGGCACTGACAAATACATGCAAACAACTTAATCAATTTAATTAAAAAATTATCTTTAATACAATTCTAACTATATTTCAAATATAAATATATCCACAAAATCAAAACTGCTCTAGGAATCTAAGATCACTTGTATAAAGCCTTCTAATATCATCTATTTCATGACGAACCATACAAAATCTTTCCACTCCTAAACCGGCTGCAAAACCAGTCCACCTTTCAGGATCAATCCCCAATCCCTCTAAAACTGCAGGGTCAACCATACCGCAGCCCATCACTTCAAGCCATTTCCCTCTCCATTGGACATCAACCTCAGCAGAAGGCTCAGTAAAAGGGAAATAACTTGCCCTAAAACGAATTGGCAAATCTCCAAAAAACGCTTTTAAAAATGCCATCACTGTTCCTCGCAAATGCGAGAAATCCAATCCTTCATCTATTGCTAAAACTTCTACCTGGTGGAATACAGGTGAGTGAGTTGAATCAACAGCATCACGCCTATAAACCCTTCCTGGCGCAACAATCCTTATAGGAGGAGGGCTGTTTTCTAAACATCGAATCTGAACGGGAGAAGTATGAGTTCTTAAAAGCAAATTATTTTCTAAATAAAAAGTATCTTGCATGTCTCTAGCTGGATGCTCTTTTGGAATATTTAAGGCTTCAAAATTGTAATAGTCAGTTTCTATTTCTGGTCCTTCTTGAACTTCATAACCCAGACCACAAAATAAATCCAATATTTGCTCAGTTGTTGAAATTAAAGGGTGACGATGACCAAATCGAATACCTGAGGAAGGAGCTGATACATCGATAGTTTCACTTGAAATTTTTTCTTTTAAAGCCTTTTCTTTTAAATCTTCTAATCGATCAGTTATAAGTCCTTGTAATTGATTTTTTAATATATTTGCTCTTTGACCAATCACTGGTCGATCAGATCCGCTTAGAGATCCCATAGACCCAAGGATTTTGGACAAGCGTCCTTTCTTGCCAAGTAATTGAATCCTCAGATTTTCTAGAGATTCTTGATCACTTGCAACAGTAATATCATTACTAGCGTCTTTCTCTAACCCATCAAGGTCATCATTTAGCTTTTTAAGAGAAACGTTTTGACTCACAAGAAAAAGAGATTGAATACAAACTTTAAACATCCATGGGTACTAATTTTCAAAAAGATCACAGTGCATCAATGAAACCTTTGAGAATTTTAATTAGCAATGATGATGGAGTATTTGCAGAAGGCATGCGATCACTTGCAATTATTGCAGCAAGTCGCGGCCATAATGTAACAGTTGTTTGCCCGGATCAAGAAAGATCTGCAACAGGACATGGTCTTACTTTACAAGCTCCAATCAGAGCAGAAAGAGCCGACGAATTATTTATTAAAGGCATTAAGGCATGGGGATGTTCTGGAACTCCCGCAGATTGTGTAAAGCTTGCTTTAAATGAACTGCTTGAAGAAAAACCAGATCTAATTCTTTCAGGTATAAATCATGGTCCAAATCTTGGTACAGATATTTTCTGCTCAGGGACTGTAGCAGCAGCACTTGAGGGAACTCTGGAAGGTATTCCATCTTTAGCGGTAAGTATAGCCAGCTTTCAATGGCGTGAATTCGATATTGCAGGAGACATAGCATTAAATGTCGCTGAAAATGCTTTGCAAAAAAACTGGCCCAAAAATTTATTACTTAATTTGAATATTCCACCATGCAAGTCAAATGAAATGGGTCACATTCGTTGGACAAGGCTTTCAATTAGGCAATATCAAGAACAATTTAGTAAAAGAAGAGATCCAAGAGGAAATATCTATTACTGGATGGCCGGAGAAGCAGTTAAAGATTTGAAAACAGCAGGGGATGGGCCCTTAGAATGGCCAAGTGACGTCTCACAAATAGCATCAAATTCACCTTCTATTACGCCCATACAACCAGACTTATTCTGGCGTGGAGCAATTGATAAATTGCCCAATATAATAAATTCATAATGTTATTTTCTAATTCTATAAATTCTTTGAAGCAACCAAAGCGAGAAGATCAATCCGATTAAATGTGCAAATAGGACCTGAGTATTACTAAGCACAGAAAGCATTTCCAAAGAAGTAATCGGATAATTTTCCATTGATCTAACTCCCGCCCCAATTGAGATTCCTGGAGCCTGCATAGAGGCTTGCACAAAAAGAGCACCTGCTAAAGATTGATACCCAACAGATGAAAAAACCAACCCCAAAAGATCAATCGTTAAACCCCTCTTTATCAATCGACTTGTCTCTGCTCTACTAGGACGAGCAGGGCTATTGATAGCTCTTCCTGTAAGGACTATTAACCAACCCTGCCATAGGCTGTATAACAATAAAAGAAAAGCCAAACTGGTTAAGGACAATCCTGGTCCTAAACCCAAGGCTCTCTCTGAATTCCTAGCCAAGCTGCTTCCTACATTGTTAAAAAGCAAAACTCCAACTACCACAACTCCAAGCACTGTCTGGATCCAAAAACGTATCCAGCCAATACGACGCATGCCTAAAGCAAGCAAGGGGAAATCAGGCTGTTCAGCCATCAAAATTAATACGGCATTACTTCAAACTTGCCACCTAATCAAGAAAATTGCACGTTCATCTTGATATCAGTTTGCTCTCCACTTCAAGCACGCCTTCCTACAGCCCTAGCTCTTGGAAGTTTTGACGGTCTTCATGCAGGGCATAGAAGCGTTATTAGCAAAATAATAAATAAAAAAGTTGGGGTTCCTACAGTCGTAAGTTTTTGGCCTCATCCCAGAGAAATCCTCTATGGTGAATCACGCCTACGTCTTGACCTACCCTCTGAAAAATCATTATTACTTGAACCTTTAGGAATTGAACAACTAGTTTTAGTGCCATTCAATATTGCTTTGGCATCTTTGAGTGCAGAGGAGTTCTTTAATCAAATCCTAATAAAAAACCTACAAGCAAAGCAGATAGCAGTTGGAGCAAACTTTAGGTTTGGGAAAAACAGAGAAGGCGATCCTTTTACATTGATAAAACTAGGGGAAAAATCAAAGGTTGAAATAATCATTGTCGATATATTAGAAGACAATCAAGGCCGAATGAGTAGTAGTCGAATAAGATCAGCGCTTAAATCAGGTGATTTAAAAATTACTAATAATCTTTTAGGAAGGTCTTACACTTTCACTGGGAAAGTTGTGCCTGGGAAAGGATTAGGTAAACAAATCGGTTGGCCAACAGCAAATTTGCAAGTTGATGGTCGCAAACTCCTTCCAGGGGCAGGTGTCTATGCTGTTTTAGCCAAAGAATCTGATGCGCAGATCTTTGTTCCTGCTGTTATGAATCTAGGGCTTCAACCTACGATCGATCCAAGTGCTCCTTCAGCTACAGAAGTACATCTTTTGAATAAGGAAGTAAACCTAGAAGGGAAAGAATTAATTATTGAGCCAGTTGAAAAAATTAGAAACCAGAAAAAATTTGAAAGCATACAAGATCTAAGTGATCAAATTAAATTAGATTCAGAAAAAGCTCTTTCAATATTGACTTAGTTATAGAATTAGCAAAGTTAGGGATAAGCATTAGCCAAACCCCAAACCACAAAAAAACCTATACCTCCAAGTAAAAGAATTCCCCAAATGAGCACATTAGTGCTATTAAAATCAGCTTCTTCCATTAAAAAGCACCTATACAAGCTCCTTCAGGGTGGCACGAAATAGATGACTGTCATCCCTAAGATTGATAAAAATGTAGCTCAGCTAATAGATGCGAATCTTGACCGAGCCAGAGAGGGACTTCGAGTAATAGAGGATTGGTGCAGGTTTGGCTTAAATGACAAAGATTTAGTTCTAACCTTAAAGAACTGGAGACAACAATTAGGAATCAATCATTACGAGGTCTACAAAAGCGCTAGATCTGCAGGCTCTGATCAAGGTGCAGGTTTAAATCATCCAAATCAAATAAAACGTACCAAAGCTCAAGAGATAGTATCTGCTAATTTTGCTCGAGTACAAGAAGCTTTAAGAGTTCTAGAGGAATTTAGTAGAGTTTTTCACCCGGAATTATCAAAAGTCTCAGCAGGAATTAGATATGAGCTTTACGACCTAGAAATAACTGTTTTAAAAGCTTCCAATTGCAAAAAACGTATTGAAAAACTTGAAGAATGCAAACTATGCCTTATTACTAAACCTGATAGAGAAGAACATGACATTGTACTAGCAGCAGTTAAAGCAGGAATAAATATGGTTCAATTTCGATGCAAAGAAGGTCCTGACAATGAGATTCTCAGAAAAGCAAAGGACATAGCATCTATTTGCAAACGATATAACTCTCTTTTTATAATTAATGACCGAATAGATATAGCACTTGCATCGAAGGCTGATGGAGTGCACCTAGGACAAACAGATTTTCCTATCGAGACAGCTAGAGAGATACTTGGTTCTGAAAAGATTATAGGTCTGAGCACACATTCGTTGGAGCAAATTAAACATGCCCAAAGCAAAGATTGCGACTATATAGGAGTGGGGCCAATTTATGAAAGTAATTCAAAACCATTACAAGAACCTCTGGGAGTTAATTTCTTAAAAAACCTAAAGCCGCATATCAATATTCCTTGGTTCGCAATTGGTGGAATTAACAAAATCAACCTTTCTGAAGTAAATAATGCTGGTGCTCAGCGAATAGCTGTAATCAATGCAATTATGAACGCAAAAGATCCCTACTTAGCAAGCAAAGAACTTTTGGAGAAGCTAAAATGAACCTCAAAATAAATGGAGATTTTAAGTCTGTTGAGACAAGTCAACTAGATCCAAACATGGAAGAAATAATTGAAAAGCTTGAACTCAATCCGAAACTTATAGTTGTTGAATATAACGGGGCAATTTTAGATAAACAAAACTGGAAGAGTCAGATAGTTCAAGAGGGAGACATTCTTGAAATTGTGACAATTGTCGGAGGAGGCTCTTAAAGCCTAACGGCTAGAGAATTTAAATAATTCAGAAATCAACTAAATTCTCTGATTCCCCCAAACCTGAAAGAACCAAGACCAAGACCTCAGCTCAAAAAGATCGAAAAAATTAGGCAAAGACATCCCGGACCCTAGAAATCTTAAGTATTTATAAAAAATCAGGCTTAAAAAGCCTCTTTTTAAAAATCTTTAGACTTTCTTCCGCTAAAAAATCGAAATATCTTGCGAGTCAGCGCATGCACACAGTGTAAGTTATGGGTACGTTTTTTACTTATTTAGGTGTCTTCCTCATCTCAACCTGAGCCACGCTCAATGAAGTGGGAAAGCAATGGTGAGTTAGCTCAAAGGGATCTTTCTGAGCTTGTAAATCGTTTGCTTGATGTTGAATCAAAAAGTTACAGCACTGAACTTTCCAGGCTTGGCACAAAGAATGACCCACAAGATTAATCTTTTGCTTTTACCCCTTGCGTACAACGTTTTTATAATTCACTTTTAAAGAATCAATCAAATTATATTCTTTGGCAACAATGCACTCGATAAACTGGGTTAACTCACCTGTTTTAGTAGAAGCGTTAGCAAGATATCAGGAGGGAAGACTTTCACACTCCATAAAATTATGGATTGAACAAATCCTAGAATTAAACTCAGAGCAAACTTGATTAATTATTGATTTATACCTCTTAAAAATCAAGATTTGATTATACGTAAGGCTGCCATTGCTGCCCCATATCCATTATCAATGTTAACTACCGACAATCCAGGAGAGCAGCTTGCCAGCATTCCATAAAGTGCTGCTTTACCTTTTTCACTTACCCCATACCCCACTGAAACTGGAACGCCAATTACTGGCTGTGGAATCAAACCTGCAACAACAGTTGGGAGAGAGCCTTCCATTCCGGCACAAACAATCACAACCTTTGCATTTGCAAATCGTTCTAAACTTCCTAAGAGCCTTTGCAAGCCAGCGACTCCTATATCCAAAATAAGTTCTGTTTTAATACCATGCATACGCAAAGCCAGTTCAGCTTCTGCCGCAACTCTCACATCACTAGTCCCCCCACTTACAATTAAAACTTCTCCTAAAGATGAATCTTGAATGAGTGGCACTCCTAAAGTTAAACATGCAGCCGCAGAATGATATTCAGCATTTTTAAAGCGATTTAATAAATCTGAGGCTTTTTCAAAAGTGACTCTTGTTATAAGAGCTAATTGGGAAGAAGATTCCAACTTTCTTAGAATCTCACTGATTTGTTCAAATGACTTATGTTCGCCCCAAACAGCCTCAACCATTCCTAATCGTTGTAATCGATCAAGGTCAAGTCTAAATTCCTTATTATTCATTGAGGTACCAATTCACCTTGCGATTGAATGGGGAAAGGATTACCAAACTTTTGTCCTGTTGCCTCAATAGCAATCTTCTCAAAAAGTTCTTGCACACTATCAATTTCGACCTGAGAGATATTTTTCCAGTCTTTCCGAGAAGCCCAACTAATAAGCAATAAAGCTTCCTCCATTTCTGGATCCCAAAGAAGCTGTCTTTGGATAAAACCTTTTTGTTCTTTCAACCAGGGTCCCCAACTTTTCTCCTCTGCTAATAACCAAGCCTTCCTGTTCTGAGCAGGAACACTAAGTTTAAGATATTCAATAACAGTTGAATCAGAATTTTTCAAATTAGACTGAACAGCAGCAGCTACAAATTCATTATTACCGACAAAAGTAATCACTACAAAAAGAAAGAAAGTTAAACAAGAGAAAAAATTTTTTCTTACAAGTTTAGAAAGAAAGCTCCTCATATTTTTTCCAATAAAACAATTGCATGACTACTAATACCTTCTTCTCTACCTTCAGCACCAAGCAACTCATTAGTCGTTGCTTTAATAGCAACAGTATTAAAATCAATACCTAAGCTTTCAGAAATATTTTGACGCATCAAAGCAATATGAGGTTTTAACTTAGGGCGCTCAGCAATTACTACTGAATCAATATTCACCACCTTCCAACCTTTATTAGCTATCAAAGCTGAAACTTTACACAGCAAACTCAAACTATCTGCATTTTTCCATTCAGAATTATCTGGAGGGAAATACTTTCCAATATCTCCTAGAGCAAGAGCACCAAGCATTGCGTCCATTAGAGCATGCACAAGGACATCAGCATCACTATGTCCATCAAGGCCCAATCCTTCAGGATGGTCCAGCCTGACCCCACCAATAATTAAATCCCTATCTAGAACTAATCGATGAATATCATAACCATTCCCTATACGAAACTGAGGCTTAGCGCTAGTCATACCAGAGAGTTTCGAGGGACAAAAAAAATCTGTACTTCAACTGTACTTCAGCAAGAAAATTTAGTTAAGAAAGCTTCTGAAGCAAATTAGCAATTAATTACATCATAGTGATGACAATTGACTGTGAAGATCCTTTTTCAACTTTGGAGAACTAATAGTAATTTTTCCAGTTTCAAAAGATAAAAGAGCAATCTTAGCGATTAGAAATCCAACAAAAGAAAAAATTAATTCTCGATCACTTCTAAGGAAGAAAATAATTTAATCAAAGAAGATCAGGGATTTATATTATTTTTTTTAAAAATGATTTGGATTATATATAAGGCCTCTATTTACCTTGGCAGGCTTATATTTATCACCTGGCTTAAAAAGAAATTTATCAAATCCATTGCTTTGTACTGGTAGTTCTAAAATATTAGTAGACAATTCCTTTATTGATTTGAATTTATGTCTCGCTATATATTTACTTCCTTTTCTTTCAATTACAACTATTCCAGTTTCAAGCCTAGAATCAAGATCACCATCAGTTTCGTTGATATCTACTATTCCAGTCTTATTTTTATGATCATAAGATAAGGTAGAGACATGACCTGAGACTACAATATTTGTTCCCTTTTTTATTGGAACAGCATCTACCGCTGCTCTTAACTCATCTCCCAACCTCTTATGCTGAGATGTCATTTGTGCTGATCTATGAAGAATTGATGGTTCAATTTGATCAATTCTATTAAATGCAAAGATTGCAGTTTCCCTTGCTCTGCAACTTGGGCTAGATAATACATGAGAAACTTTTATGCCAGCCAAATCAAAAGTTTTTCCAATCACCTTAGAGTCTAATATCCCTCTTTCTGTTAAACAAACAGCTCTATAGTAGTCCGTATTCCTTGCATCATCTTTATTCAATATCTCTATTGCATCATAAGTAGTAACTGAACCGCTAAATTTCTCTCTCATTCCATGTCTTATGTGCAAAATGTATCCACCTTTAACAAGATTTTTTGCCCATTTTTCATTTAAAGCTTTGGAGTCATAAAATTTATCAAATTGACCACCTTGAATAGCAGCTTTTACAAGTGGCTTAATTCTAGAGATTAAATATCCATCTATAAAAGAGCCAACCAAAGCACCTGACAAGAAGGAAGTAAGAGTAAGACCTATAAGACGTTGTTTCACAAATAAAAAGACTAAAACTTATTCTTTTTAGAATACTCTAGATGACATAGATCGTCTAGGAGAGGTTCTTTTGCATGGTTTGCAAATTCTGCAAAGATTTTTTTTCTAGTCACCGTGAGGCGAGTCTCTAAAAAGTTCCGCTTTCAAAAAATTATTTCTTTAGCCTTAGAAATATTTTTTTCTGTTCGTGTCCTTGTTCTTAAGAAAAGAGTTTAGAGACTATAGCTATATATTTAATATAAAAGTTTTATTGCTTGGGTAAGTCACGCGAAACTTTTTTCTGAGCCCAACGTTCGTAGAGTTCTGGGCGACGCTCCTTAGTTCTCAATTCTCTCTGTTGCTGTCTCCATTTTGCTATAGCTGCATGATCACCACTTCTTAAAACTTTAGGAACTTTAAGGTTTCGGAATTCAGGAGGGCGAGTGTAATGAGGGTGCTCTAGCAATAAATCTGAATGACTTTCTTCAATTAATGACTCTGCTCTACCAATAGTACCAGGCAACAAACGTACAACTCCGTTAATAATTGACATCGCAGCTAATTCGCCTCCTGTTAAGACAAAGTCGCCAAGGGAAACCTCTTCATCAGCAAGTGTTCTAATTCGTTCGTCAAAACCTTCATATTGCCCACATATACATACAAGCTGATCATATTCATTAGCCCACCGTCGTAAATCTTTTTGAGTCAATTGAGCTCCCTGTGGAGTCATCAATAACACCCTTCTGTTTTGAGAAATAGGTATAGATTCAAAAGCATCAAAGAATGGTTCAGGCTTTAGAACCATTCCTACTCCTCCTCCATACGGCTCATCATCTACTTTGTGGTAGCTATCCTTGGTAAAATCCCTTGGATTATATACATTCAGCTCAGCAATACCTGTAGAGAAAGCGCGTCCAATAACACCGAGTCCACTAAGACTATTAAAAGAATTAGGAAGAAGGCTTAAAACATCAAGTCGATATGCAGCGGTCATCTCATTAATTACCCTTGTATCCCAATTCAGCTAGTATGGCTGGTTTACTTCGCCAATCAGGAACAACTTTGACGAAAAGTTCAAGATATACAGGGCCATCTATAATTTTCTGCATTTGAAGTCTTGCTGCTTTACCTATTATCTTCAACATAGATCCTCCCTTGCCAATCAGAATGCCTTTCTGGCTTTTACGCTCTACGAAAATAGTTGCTAATACAGCAGTCTTTTTAGCACTTGAGCCTTTAGGAATCTCTTCTATTCGATCAATAGTAACAGCAATACTATGAGGGACCTCTTCTCTTGTATTTAACAAGATTTGCTCGCGAATAAGTTCGCTTAATAAAATATTTTCAGGCTGGTCAGATGAAATTGTTGAAGGATACAAGTAAGGCCCCACCGGCAAAGACGTAGAAAGATTATCTATTAATTCATCACAGCCATTACCAGTCATTGCACTGCAACAGAAAATTGGCCATTCATTATTAGCAAGGAGATTCTCATATTCTTTAATTCTTTCAAGACGATCTTTTCTTGCTACCAAATCCCATTTATTTAAAACAATAACTACAGGAATTGATTGATTCTTAAGCATTCTGACAATAAAAGAATCTCCTCTTCCAGGAGCTTCGCTGGCGTCAAGAATCAACAAAACACTGTCCACTTCTCCTATAACTTTTCTGGAACTGGCTACCAACCTTTCACCTAACAAATGATGAGGCTTATGAATTCCAGGAGTATCGACCAATACAAGTTGCGCATTTGGAGTAGTCAAAATAGCTCTTAATCTATTTCTAGTTGTCTGAGCAATAGGAGAAGTTATTGCAATTTTCTTTCCAAGAAATTGATTTATCAAAGTTGACTTGCCAACATTAGGTCTCCCAATCAAAGCAACAAACCCTGACCGGTAATTCTTTGGAGCAATTTCTAATACTGTCATTATCTAAGAACTTAGCTCAAATAAAGAGGCTCAAAAAAACAAAATCATGAAAAAACAAACTCCGAATTTTGAAGAAGCTATTAATGCAGCATCTTTATGGTGCAAAGCTTGGGAAGAAGGTGAACTTAGTGATGAAGTTTTAGCAGACAGAGTATCTGAACTTTTAGAAACTATAAATGGAGCCAGGGGTTTCTTTGTAATTAGTCTTTCAAGTGACTCGCCTTTAATGGATCGTCTACCTGATGCCCTAATTTTTCAATTAAGAAGATCTGGTGAAATTGTTGTGGACCTTACTGCCAAAAATCTAGTAATGAGTACAGCAATGACAGTTCATCATCAAAGAAATAACAACCTAGAGGAGGGATTACAGTCAAATAAAATAAAGAGGAGGTGCCAAGAACTATTAAGATTACTTGAGCCTAATTCAGTAAAGAGGAGATTAGAAAGTTTCTTAAAAGCCACTCAAGGAGAAGGGAAAGATATTGATTTTTTTAATCACTGGAAATACGACGAAGCTCAAATACAAGAAATAGCTTCAGCAATTAATTCAATCGCAGAAAATTAGACAAAAAAAAGGAGGATAAATCCTCCCTTTTTATTTAATTTTTCTAAATCCTAATCTCTACGTCCACCGCCCTGAAGAGCAATGATTAATCGAAGTATAAAAACAAACAAGTTTATATAAGTCAAATACATCCCTAAAGCGCCTGCAAGATATTGTTCATCGTTATATCTACGAGGCATTGTATAAAAATCAACAAAAGACATAGCTACAAAAAGAACTGTTCCAAACCCAGCAATAAGTAATTCAAAACCTCCGCCGAACATTTGGGGGGCAAAGAATCCTCCTATTAACTGAAAGACCATTGCTATAACCAAACCTATAAGCCCTAAACCAACAGCTCCGCTTAATGCTTGTCCAACGCTGTCACTCATGCGTCTACCAGCAAAAGAAGCTATTACAAAAGTTATTCCAGTGGCAAAAGCAGCTGTACCTATTGCTCCAGGTCCAACTGTTAATTGAGCAATAAAAACAATTCCACTAAGAGTAAAACCTGTCAACAAGCTAAAAGCAGTTAACAAAGGTAAAGCCTTAGCATTATTTGCATTATTTGCTGCACTAGTTGCCATAAAGAACAGAACTAATTCTGCAATGAAAGCAACTAAAGAAAGAGGTTGGAACAAGCTTGGGTTTGAAGAAATTAGTGACAACCCACTTAATACTCCAAGAGCTGTAAGAACCATTCCACCGCCTACATAAGGCAGGGCCTTATTTACAACGTTGGGTCCAACTAATGAGCTCGATTGAGCCTCGCGGATAGCTTGTTGAAAATTGCTACTTGCTGGCATCTTTATCCAGGTAATTAGTAGATACTTTGACAGAAAAAAATTCTTTTCGCGAATTATTTAGTGCGGATGTCACTAATTTCTCTTTTTTTTAGCATAAGCATCAACTACACGTTGAACAAGGTGATGCCGAACGATATCTGCTGAAGTTAAGTGACAGGTAGCAATTCCTTTAATATTTTTAAGCACTTCTATAGCTTCAACCAAACCACTCACTTGTCCTTTTGGAAGATCAATTTGTGTAATATCACCTGTTACAACCATCCGAGATCGTTCGCCTAGACGAGTAAGCACCATTCTCATTTGTGCAGAAGTAGTATTTTGGGCCTCATCAAGGATAATAAAAGCATCTTCAAGAGTTCTACCTCTCATATATGCCAATGGAGCAATTTCTATAACGCCTTTTTCAAATAATAATGAAGTTTTTTCTAGGCCAAGCACTATATGTAAGGCGTCATAAAGGGGCCTTAAATAAGGATCAACTTTTTGCTGAAGATCACCAGGAAGAAATCCCAATTGTTCTCCTGCCTCAACAGCTGGTCTTGTAAGAATAATTCTTTCGATTTTTTTTTCTGTCAACATACGTATAGCCAATAATGTTGCAAGAAATGTTTTCCCAGTTCCTGCAGGTCCAAGAGAAAAGGTAATGTCATGACCTTCCATTGCATCCAAATAAGCCTTTTGCCGAAGAGTCCTTGGTCTTAATAGGTTCCCTCTTTGATTTCGAGCAAGGACATGTTCCCCTAGCAAAGCATGGTCTGACTTTCTTCCTGCATCAAGAGAAGTTAAAGCTGCCTTAATATCTAAAGGAGACACGAGCTGTCCCTCTTCCCAAACAGGTCTAACTAGCTCCACTAAAGCTGCTGCCCTTTCAATTTGATTAGAAAGGCCTTTTATCTCAAGTTGTAACCCTCTTAGAACAAAGGAGGCTCCCGTTAAATCTTGTAAATGGTGAAGTGTTGCTTGTCCTGCTCCTGCAATAGCGATTGCAGCCTCTGAATCAGGCAAATCAATTGAAAAGCTTTCGGAAGACTGACCTCCTGCCATAAATTTTCTAAGCTTCAGGGGGATCTGTCTCTTTCAAGTCTTCTTGTTCTATTTCTTTAGAAGCCTCCTTTGAGTCTGTTCCATTAACAACTTCTTGTTTAGAGTCTTTAGAAGAAGCTTTTTTGGAAGCTCCTGACTTTCTTAATTCTTCTTGTTTTTTCTGCCCAATTAATTGAGCAGGGCGAATACTCTTTTCGAGAAGACCCCCTTTTTCAAGAAGTGAGCGCACAGCATCAGTTGGCTGGGCACCTTGACTTAATCGTGACCTAATAGCCTCTGTATCAAGTCTTGTTTCCTTAGTTCGCGGATTGTAAAAACCTAATTCCTGAAGTGGCCTACCATCCCTTCGCGAAGTGCTATTGCAAGCAACTAGGCGGAAGCTGGCTTCCTTCTTCTTTCCAAACCGCTTGAGGCGGAGCTTGATCATCTTCGCTTAACTTCTAAGGTGGATTGTTCAAGGCAGTGATTAAACAACTACCAAATAACCACATTAGCTTGTTGAGGGCTCATAAGTCTCCAAAACCTTTCTTTTTCTTATGGGGACGCTGACGTTTAGGACTACCACTTGCCCCTCCTCCACGCCTGGAGCCATGTTGATTTTGTGCCATTCCAGGCAAAGCTCCAGGGCCTCCAAGTCCTGGCATTCCACCCATACCAGGTAACCCAGCACCACTAGACATTTGCTTCATAAGGCCTCGCATTTTCTGAAAATCTGCCAAGACTTTGTCAACCTCTGAAGGCTTATGACCACTACCTAAAGCAACTCTTTTTCTTCTTGAAGGCTGAGCTGCCAGCAACTCAGGCTGTCTCTGCTCTGTCAAAGTCATAGACCCAATCATCGCCTCAATTTTTTTTAATTGATCTTCGCCACTTTTAAGCATCCCATCATCAATTTTGTTCATTCCTGGGATCATTTTCATTAAGCCTCCTAAAGATCCCATCCTTTTTATAAGTCTCATTTGTTTAACAAAGTCAGAGAAATCAAAAGTTGCGTCTTGAAATTTCTTCTGCATCTTTTCAGCATCAGCAATTTCAACTTCTTTCTGTGCCTTCTCAACAAGTGTTAAAACATCACCCATTCCTAAGATTCGGCCCGCCATCCTTTCCGGGTGAAAAGGCTGCAAAGCTTCAACCTTCTCCCCTGTTCCTATAAATTTGATAGGTTGACCACTAATTTTTCTAATTGAAAGAGCAGCCCCACCTCTTGAATCTCCATCTAACTTTGTAAGAACCGCTCCTGTAATACCTACTTTTTCATGAAAGGCTCTTGTTAAGTCAGCAGCTTCCTGACCAATCATTGAATCTACTACTAATAAGACATCATCTGGTTCCACAGCTGACCTAATACGAACCATCTCATTCATCATTCCTTCGTCTATTTGTAATCTTCCAGCCGTATCAACTATTAAGTTGTCAAAACCTTCTTCTTTTGCTTTAGCTAAACCAGAAGCAGCAATTTCTTCAGGCTTTAAATCTTTTCCAAGACTAAAAACCTCAACATCGATCTGCTTTCCCAAAGTATTTAATTGATCTATAGCAGCGGGCCTATAAACATCTGCAGCAACCAAAAGTGTTTTAAGGCCTTGCTCCTTTAAATAAAGTCCTAATTTTGCAGTTGCAGTAGTTTTACCAGCACCTTGAAGACCTGCCATAAGAATTACAGAAGGTTTTTTTTTCGCTTCAGATAAAGGAGAATTTCCTCCACCCATTACCTCAACCAATTCTTGATGAATGATTTCAATAAACTTTTGTCCTGGTTTGACCCCTCTTACTACTTCTGCACCAATAGCCTTAACACGAACTTCTTCGACAAATTCCTTAACAACAGAAAGGCTTACATCCGCTTCTAATAAAGCTCTGCGAACTTGCTTGAGAGCAATATCCACATTTTCTTCACTAATTTTATTTTCTCCTCTAAGGCTTTTAACTGCATCTTCAAAACTTGCCGAAAGCTCATCAAACATTTCAATTAGATTTTTTGAGTTAACTAACTTATAGACTAGCTAAATTCAACCCAATCAGAATAAAACACCAAAGAAATTATGTTCCGCTAGAAAAATCAATCAATTTCCATAATCCTTTTTTCCTTCCTAAAATATAGTTAACACCAAGAGAAGGAATACTGGTTTCAGATACCAAATCTCCAGATTCTTTTATCCTTTTATCCTGATAAGCAATACTTACTTTAATCTCAATACGTTTGCTGGTCTGTTCTTGTATTTTTAAAGATAGTATCTCAGTATTTACAATTTGTTTCTCCCCTAATTCTTGATCTTTCTCTCTCTGTTCATTAACGATATTAACTAGAGCAGGCCTTGCAACCTTAGGTAAATTAGTGTTTTCCACGCCTGAAAGTATATCCGCTTTAGCCTCTAACCATGCCTCTATTAAAGTAAGCAGTTCTTCCTGCGAAGGTTTTTCAGAACTTAAAGACTGAAATTTCAGCCTGGATTTATTAGTTAAAGGAACTTCAATCTCTGTAATAGTTTCTTTTGCCTCATTTTTCTCAGATGACAATCCATTTTCTTGAATAACAAGTGAATCTTCAAGTTTTTTTTCTTGAGGTTGATTCCTAATCCCAACCCAAGCTACAAACCCTCCTGCAAGAATTAAGCTTAGAAATATAAAATTAACAACTGGTTTCTCATTCCTTTTAATTAACTTTCTAATATCTGAATTATTTATAATTGGAAGCTTCAAGTTATTAATAAAATTTCTATAATTTCCATAAAACTTCTTTATAGCCATAATTCTATTAGCTTCTTCTCCAATTATTTCTTCACTATCTGAATCAGATTTAAATGAATCATCTTCAAAAAGAGAAGAATCATTAAAATCTTTTTCTAAAGAAACTGTTGATTGGGATTTCTCTGGCGATAATCCAGAAATAAATGAGAACCCTGCTCTTGCAATGCCTAGAGTTCCTTTTCTCTCTATTTTCTCTATATATTCCTGTACATCCCTATCAGCAAACCAAGCCTCCAAGTCAACTGTTTCAACATCAACATCTCTAAATCCAGGAAGAACGTCTCTTAACAACCAATTTCTAGTGTAATCACAAAAAGCTGCCAATTTATCTCCTGGATAAGTATCTAACCATTCTTTTAGGTTCACATCAGGACTGTTTTTAAATGATTCCTCAGCCCTATGAACATCTGCCAATAAAAGATTTATGCATCCAAGCAAGGACATTGAATCAAGACCTTGCAAATTCAACTTATTAATCTGCTTTTTGGCTTTTTGCAAAGCTTCAGGCTTGCGTCTATAAAAACCTGAAGCAACTAAAGCAATTACACAGAGAAACCCAGCATCAGAAGATCCATTTTTATACCAATGATAAAAAAGATCTATCTGCTCCTGAACAGTTAAGAACTTTCTAATTTGCTGAAAAAATATTTCAAAGTCAACTTGCTTTAATTCTGATGAGGAGTTGGTCAATTTTTTTCCTTCTAAACCACCTCTCTTCAAAACAAAACCATCAAGTAAATCAATGCCCATCTGATGAGACTTTTGATCCGACAAGTCTCTACTAAGCAAATCAAGGATTCTATATGGCAACAATGCTTCTAATTCTTGTTCAAGATTCTGCCTCTGCTCTGGAAGCTTACCCATTCTTTGAAGCAGTTGGATCCCCTCTTCCAGAAGCTCTGCCGAAGAAGAGTAATACCTCTGTTCTTGCTCTTGTAAAGCTGCATCTCTGCAGGAAAGGGATGCCAAGAGAGTTAGATCCGACTCTCTGCCACTACCAAGTGCTGGCGCTTGAGGAGGCTGAAGTGCTTTGCGGGCTAATTTAAAGGCCTCATATGAAATACCAGCTTCCCATAAAAGTATTAAGCCAGCTACTTCTCGATTTGATGAAAATTCAAGACCTAAAGCACCTCCTAAAAGAGCAGTCTCATATTTTTCACGTGACTCTTTATCACAAAGCAAATCGGCAGAGCGACGCAGCAACTCAGAACGTTGAGCCATTAACTCAGGAGTAAAACCCTCTTCAGGAGGGCGATCCAATCGTAAACGAAAGAATCTAAGTACTTCTTCAGTAGTAGAAGAAGGACTAACTCCAAGTAAACGAAAATGATCGATCGGTAGTTCCAATCAATATCAAGCTATTTAGAAATAAACTTTAGACAGAACAAAAATCTCTGCAATGATTTCCCCATAGCCCTTTAAAGTCATACATAGATAGATTGTCGATTAAATCATGCAATCAACAAAAGAAACCCATCTACAAAAAACAAATAATCAAATTATGGAAGGAGCACATGCAGAGCGTCTTAACAAACTCTCAAATCAAAGTCCAGCAAAACCAGATCGTGCAACAGGGATCAACCTATTTAGGGATATGACCTTAGGGAGAAGATTTGAAGATAAATGTGCAGAGATGTATTACCGAGGGAAAATGTTTGGATTTGTACATCTTTATAACGGTCAAGAAGCAGTGAGCACTGGAGTTATAGGAGCTATGAAAAAAAAGCATGATTGGTTTTGCAGCACATACAGAGACCATGTTCATGCTCTAAGTGCTGGCGTTCCAGCAAAAGAAGTTATGAGTGAATTATTTGGGAAAGAAACAGGTTGCAGCAAAGGAAGAGGAGGATCAATGCATCTATTTTCAAAAGAGCATCACCTTTTAGGAGGATATGCATTCATTGGAGAGGGAATTCCAGTAGCCCTTGGAGCAGCCTTTACTAGTCGTTACAAGAAAGAAGCTTTAAAAGAAGAAAATAGTGATTCTGTTACAGCAGCATTCTTTGGAGATGGAACATGCAATATTGGTCAATTTTATGAGTGCCTAAACATGGCGCAACTCTGGAAGTTACCCATACTCTTTGTTGTTGAAAATAATAAATGGGCAATTGGAATGGCTCATGATCGTGCGACTAGCGATCCTGAAATCTGGAGAAAAGCAGAGGCATTTGGAATGAAAGGGGAAGAAGTTGACGGCATGGATGTTCTTGCGGTCCGAGGTGCCGCTCAAAGAGCAATTGAAAGAGCCAGAGCCGGGGAAGGTCCAACCCTTATTGAATGCCTTACTTATCGCTTCAGAGGTCATTCTCTGGCGGACCCAGATGAACTCCGATCTGCAGAAGAAAAGGATTTTTGGTCAAAGAGAGATCCCTTGAAGCTTCTTGAAAAAACCCTTACCGAAAAAAACCTTGTTTCCAGCCAAGAATTAAGAGCTATAGAAAAAGAAATTGACCAAGAGGTTAATGACTCCGTTGAGTTTGCATTATCAGCAGATGATCCAAAATCAGAAGAACTTACAAAATACATTTGGGCAGAAGAAGAATAATGTTCTAAAAAACAATCTTCTTTTAAATTTTTGCTAGAAATTTATATCCCGCTAGGCAGTTTACGAGTCAAGTTTCTAAGCTTCCTCAAAGACTTTAATTCAACTTGACGTACTCTTTCTCTGGATACCTCAAGCAAACGTCCTATCTCAGCAAGAGTATGTCTATCATGACCTTCAAGTCCAAATCTAAGCTTAAGAACATGCTGTTCTTGCTCACTTAAATGAGTCAGCCATCTCCCTAGCTGCTCTTGATGGATACTCTGTTCAACTTTATCCAAAGGTTCTTCAGCAGATCCATCAGCTATCAAATCCCCTAAAAAACTGCGCCCATCATCTCCATTAACAGGAGCATCAAGACTGCTTGTAGTAAGAGCCTGTCGCAAAATCGAATCAAGCTCTTCAACTTCTATATCCATTTCCTCTGCTATTTCAACTCGATTAGGCATAGCGCCTAATTTATGAGCCAAATCAAGGCTTACTTTTCTTATCGTTGCTAACCTTTCACTTAAATGAACTGGCAAGCGGATAGTACGAGACTGGCAAGCAATAGCCCTAGTCATACTCTGTCTAATCCACCAAAAGGCATAAGTAGAAAATTTATATCCACGAGTTGGGTCAAACTTTTCAACCGCTCTCTCTAAACCAAGCGAACCTTCTTGCACAAGATCGAGAAGTTCTAAGCCTTTTCCTTGATATTTTTTTGCAACACTTACAACTAGGCGAAGATTTGCTTTCATCATTCGCTCTTTTGCCCTCCTACCTATACGAATCAACCTACGTTCATGTGAAGTGAATTTCTTGGTTTTTTCATCAACCATTCCATCTTCAGTCAAATTCATCATTACTTGAACTTGATTGCCTAGTTCAATCTCCTCAGCAGGAGTCAATAAAGGCACCCTACCAATAGTGGCTAGATACCAACTAATTGGATCAGTGCTTCTTCTTTTCTGCGTTTCAGCAGGTTTGGGTGCTGATGAAACCATTTTTTTTTTCCCAAACTTATGTAGATGACTTTCCTACGGATTTTGCAAAAGAACCCAATGCTTCAAAAAGCCTTCAGATTCTTGCCTTGAAACCTACACATTTCTCAAGAAAAGCGTCATTTAGCACGCAGTTATGTATCAAAGCGAACCTTTTCGGCTTGAATGCTCTTAACAAATCTTCCTAAAGTTTTTGCTATAGAATCTGCATTTGTTCCTTCTTCGCAAAGAGATGCAGATTGAGCATGAATCAATACACCAAGAGCAAAAAGAGTAGAGTCTATTTTTTTGTTGGAGCTGATACTTAAAGCTCCAATCCCTCCTAGAAAACCAGCTAAAAGATCACCTAGTCCTGTACGAGCAACTAGGTGAGAAGTCTTTCTAAGTTGCCAGACCGAGCCACCTGGATCAGCAACAACGCTATGGGCTCCTTTTAACAATACTCCTGCTCCACTAATCCGAGCAGCTGAAGAGGCTGCTTCCAGGGGACAAGAAGAATCAATTTCTGGAAACAATCGCTGAAACTCATTAACGTGAGGAGTAATCCATGTAGGCCCCTCTCGTTTGCGAAGCCATTCCCAGCCTTCTGATGATCGGGAAAGGCAATTTAGGCCATCTGCATCAAGTACTAATAAACCTGGAAAACCCTCAAAATGTGTCGCGAAATTATTCCATTTCTCATCTAATATTCCTAACCCTGGTCCAATAACCAAAGAATCAATTCGATCTAACTGAATTTTTGCAAAAGATTTGCTGAGAGAAATCTCTTGATTTAGCAAATTATTAAAAGAATTATGAAAAATAACTTCTGGTACTGATGGGCAAAGAACCTCAGCAATTTGTTTTGTTAAAACCGCTTGAATGCTACCTACACCACTAGAAATTGCACCTCGCAAAGCTAACAAACATGCACCTCTAAATTTTTGACTGCCTCCTATAAACAGCAATCTACCTCGTTCATACTTGCTAGCATTTTTTCTTGACTGGGGGAATTCTGCTGAACAACAATCATCTGCAGAAATTGTTAAAGGAACAAAACCACATAAAGGCTCAAGCAAACTTTTTGGAACACCTATATCAATCCTTTGCAAATCGCCTACATAGGGTATTGCAATATCTTGAAGCAATCCTGCTTTAAATAAACCTACAGTCAAGGTAAACGAAGCAAAGGCTGCATCACCCCCAGTTCTTTTGCCTGTATCAGAACAAATACCAGCAGGCACATCCAAACTTACTAATTTTCCTGGATTTAATCTTTCCCTTTCCCTTAGAAGCAAGCCTATATCATGAGGAATAGGCTTGCTTTGTCCTAAACCAAAGATCGCTTCAACCCATATTGCATTGGAATAGACATCTGGAAGATCTTTAACGCATTTAATACCAATAGAATTACAATAAGAAAAATGCTTAGCTGTTAATAAACTCTTAATTGGTATAGGGCACCATAAAGAAACATCAATTCCTGACAAAAAAAGTTCTCTTGCTAAAACCAAGCCATCGCCTCCATTATTCCCTGGGCCAACAAGAACAACCACTCCTTCTTTTAAAAGTTTCGAACGATTCAAAAACCATTCTTTAATTCCTAAACCCACTTTTTCCATTAATGCCTCTTCAGGCATTCCTAAGGAAAAAAGTTTCGCCTCTATCTCTTTCATCTGTGAAGATGAGACAATGAGATGATCAGCATCAAAATTAGGCCAGGGCAAAACTGTCCTCCGTATTACCCCCACTATGGAGAAATTAATGCGGCAATGATTATCACACCAAAGAATACAAAACCTTTATCTACACATTGGGATTTAAATTCAACTCAACAGAAAGAAAGGGTTTTATCCAAATTAAAGAAGCTTAAAGGAATGCATAATATTGCTGTCGGTCTCTCTGGAGGAGTTGACAGCTCTTTAACTGCTGCTCTTCTGGTAGAAGCAGGGTGGGAAGTAGAAGGATTAACCCTTTGGTTGATGGATGGTAAAGGCTCATGCTGCACAGATGGCCTTGTTGATGCTGCAGGTGTTTGCGAACAACTAGGTATTCCCCATCATGTGGTTGATTCTAGAGAAACATTTAAGCAAGAAATCATTGGATCTCTTGTAAAGGGATACCAAGAAGGAATAACTCCTTCACCTTGTTCAAAGTGCAATAGATTTGTAAAGTTCTCGCCAATGCTTGATTGGGCTCAAAAAAACCTTGGCCTTAATCGAATTGCTACAGGTCATTATGCACGAATAAGACATGCTCAAGAACGCAATCAACTTCTTAGAGGTCTCGATCGAAATAAAGATCAAAGTTACTTCCTATATGACCTATCTCAAGAAATTCTCGGGAGAGTAGTTTTTCCTCTTGGAGAACTAAAAAAATCAGACACCAGGGAAGAGGCTATTAAACTTGGTTTAAGAACTGCTGAAAAACCGGAAAGTCAAGATCTTTGTTTAGCTGAACACCATGGATCAATGAAGGCTTTTCTAGACAAATATTTACCCCCAAGGAAAGGAGAAATAACACTCAAAAACGGCCAAGTTATTGGCGAGCATGATGGCATTGAGCATTTTACAATTGGCCAAAGGAAAGGCCTGGGTGTTGCATGGAAAGAGCCACTACATGTAGTAGCGATTGAAGGATACAAAAACAAAGTTATCGTTGCACCAAGATCTGAAGCAAGCAAATCAGAATGCACAGTTGGAGAAGTCAACTGGGTATCTATTGAGCCACCATTTAAAGAAAGAAAAATAGAAGTTCAATTGCGTTATAGGAGCGATCCTGTTATGGCAAACCTTATTCCTATTGAGCCTTCTGTAAAAGACATACAGAGCAACAGACCATTCCGATGCATTCTTAAATTTGACTTAGAACAATTCTCTATAACCCCTGGCCAGGCTGCTGTTTTTTATGAAGGGGAAGTTCTTCTCGGTGGAGGGATTATTAATCCCTAATTAAATTCTTATTCTTAACGAAAACAACGAAAAGGCTAAAACACAGAGAAATTATTAATGGCATTTCTCCCCATCTAACATAACCACTAATTTTTCTAGAAAAATGCACCTCAGTTATACCAACTCCTTCCTGAAAAGGATTTAGAACTTGTTGAACTTTTCCAGAACGCAAAACTAAAGAAGAAGGTCCTGTATTTCCAACAGAAATTAATTCTCTTCCTGATTCGATACTTCTCAATTGCGCTAATGCAAGGAACTGTCTTTGAAGAGCAATAGGGTAAGGATCAAGATTAGATATTGACAAAATCCATTTAGCCCCATTAAGTGTTGCTTTTGCTATAGCGCTACCATCAGTAATTTCATAACAAATTGCTACTGCTAAAGGTGATCCTTCCCACTTCAATAATCTTGAAGCTTCTCCGGGTTCAAGGTTTCCTACAAAAGAAAGTCCTTTAAAAGAAAACCCAGGAAAAGAAGGCATCCATTCTCCCAATGGAACTAATCGATATTTATCAATAGCATTAATATGACTAATATCACCTTGATTAAAAACAAGCACAGAGCTTCTTTGTTTATTTTCAACCCATCTAAAGCCCCCAGAAAGTAAATCAATAGGAGCTTCTTTCAGAAGCTCCTGATCAGCAAATAAAGTGCCTTCAGGTGCAACCATAAGGTCAGCTTTAGCTTCCAAAGCTTTATCTAAAGAAGACTGAAGAGCTATAGGTAAATTATCTAATTGTTCTCTTGAAAATTTCTTTCTTATGGGAATATTTGGTTGCCAAAGAGCCACCCGTTTAGCAGTTGAGAAGTCATCATATGAAACTAAAAGACCCCATCCAAGAATATGAGCAAAGGATATAGCCAGACAACCTATCGCAAACAATCGAAGCCATGGGAGGCCTTTTTTTAAAGCTAAAAACATTTTCCATAGCCACCAACCAATAAGGAGCTGTAATGACGCCAAACCGCCTGCTCCAATCCATCTAGCCAAACCAGCCAACCATCTATCATCAGGGAGCAAACTCCCACCAAGACCAAACCAAAAAAGAGGTCCTTTAGCCAGCAATACTTCAGCAAGGCCCCATATTAATGACAGCGAAAAAGCAGCCAAAAACTGATGTCTTTTAGAAATTTCAGAGCCTTTTACAAAGAAGGGAAGTTTTCCTATTAAGCACCAAAAGCCAACTAAAAAAGCTCCTAAAAGCCCACAACCACTCCAAATCAATAATGCTATTGGGAAGCTAAGGTTTTCCGATATTCCTAACCAATTCAAAGGATGAAGAGCTAATAGCCATCGATGACTTATCAATAAAGCTACAAATCCCCAAAGGGATCCTGCTAATGGATTTGTTTTTGCCTCCCATAGAAGAGCTAAAGAGAGGAACACAAAAATCACTCCTCCTTGAGAAAGCCCTATTCCTGCAAGAATGCCTCCACTTATCCCAATTAAAAAAACCACGTATTTTAACGGCTTAATATGCTTAATTTACTCATTAGATGTTCTCTACATGTTTTCTATTATTTTCCAAAACTAAAACAGCCCTGATTAGCAAATCTTCTGTAAGAATCAATGCATATATAAATTAGGAATTACCGTGAAAGACATCTTCATTAGTTTCTCAATTTTTTTGGCTTGCATCATCATTGCAGTAGCTAGTCAGATTATTTCTCCATCAATAGCAGCTGCAGGAAATAGCCAATCAATACAATTCAATGCTGATGTAAGAAATGTTCAAAATGATCAAACAATTAAAAATCCTCTGGAATTAGATCCAGATGAATCCAATCCCTCTCTATTTACTATGGCAAGCAACACAAGTCCACAAAGCAACTCACTTGGTGGTTCTTTAAAAACAGAAACGACAACAACAGGTCTCAGAATTACTGATCTTGTCTTAGGGGATGGAGCTGAAGCTGTGGCAGGCAAAACTGTAGTAGTTAACTACAAAGGAAGCCTTGAGAACGGAAAGGTCTTTGACAGTAGTTATGGGAGAGCTCCATTCTCATTCCCGCTTGGAGAAGGACGAGTAATAAAAGGGTGGGATGAAGGTGTTGCTGGGATGAAAGAAGGCGGCAAGAGAGAGTTAACTATTCCTCCCTCTTTAGGTTATGGAGAAAGAGGAGCAGGCCAGGTAATACCACCCAATGCAACTCTGATTTTTGAAGTTGATTTAATCAAAGTTCAATAGGGCTCAAGAAAAGATAATGAAAACTTAAAGTGCACAAATTTTTTTCATAAATAGCGATAGCCAAGTAAAGTGGCAGAAGGGTTTTTATTAATCAAAAATGTTCCGTTCGTTCATCTCTGCAATTTTCAAGCGACTACCAGCCAAGAAAGTTCTTGCACATTGTGATGGGCCATGTGGTGTCTACGATCCTGCATCCACTCGCATAGCAGCAGAAGCAGTACTTTCTATGACTAAAAAACTTTTAGCCTTAAATCCTCCTGAAGGTAATGACCCAACAGAATGGGCTACCTATAACAACACTTTTTCTAGATTTGTATCAGTCAAAGAAGAACAAGCACAAGAAACCAAAAAAGAACTATTGATTCTTTGGACTGATTATTTCAAGCCAGAGCATCTAGCAACTTACCCAGATCTTCATGACACTTTCTGGAAAGCAGCAAAACTTTGTAGTGCATGCAAAGTAAATATTGACCAAACAAAAGCTGAAGAATTAATGGCAGCTGTAGAAAAAATCCACCATATGTTTTGGAAATCAAAGGGTCGTGGGGACGCCTGGGTTACAGCTAGCTAAAAAAGATCTTTCTAAAGGAAATCTTCTAAAGTCTCTTTTCCTTTTGTTAATTGGTTCACGACGACACTGTCGTGTTGTTGGCAATTCAATGCGTCCTGCAATAAACAAAGGAGACCTGATTATTTACATACCTTTTAAAGATCAAAAAGATTTATTAACTGAAGGACTAGTAGTAGTCTTAAAGCATCCTATTGAAAAGGAGAACTTAATTGTGAAGAGAATTTCTAAAATAGATTGTTCAGAAATTGAAGTCTTAGGAGACAATGAATCTATAAGTATTGACAGTCGTCAGTTTGGGAAAATTCATAAAAATCAAATACAAGGAATCGTAGAGACGATAATCTCAAAAGATAAATAATCCCTCAAATAATATAACTAGTTGTTTTATGAATCCAAAATAAACCTGTTACAAAAGAAAGAGCACCTGTAAAGCCAAAAATCATAGGCATAATTCTTCGACTAACTTTCAATGTTGCTAAAGACATTGCAGAAACCACCGCACCCATAGCAAAAACTGAACCAAGAAGGTAAAAAGCTAAATACAAAAAAGCTCCTAAAGGAGGCAAGGCTAAAGCTGGCATGACAGCTAACAAATGACTTGCTCCTGCTAATCCATGAATCAAACCTAAACTCGTTGAAGCATGAGAATGACGGTTATGTTTTTCTCTTCCTCTTAAATGTATATGAAAATGTTGATGCTTTTCTCCATTACCATGGTTGTGATTATGAGAATGAATATTAAGTCCTAAAGAAGTTCTAATAGTTAACACTCCTAAGGTCAAAAGGAATAACCCAACACTGAATTCTGCAAAACTAGATAAACGTTCAATTTGGGCAAAGTCCTTAACCAACATTGCCAAGCCTGATAAAAGAAGTACACCTGTCGAATGTCCTAAACCCCATGCCAAGCCATTCTTGAGTGCTAATGAAGGTTGGCGAAAAGCATTTGGTGCCATTGCCACCAAATGGTCGGCACCTGCTAAAACGTGAAGGGTTCCAGCAACAAAACCAGTAAATACGCTAACTAGCATTTCTTTTATTCACAGTGTTAAGTCTGCCTCAAAAGCAAGTGATTTGTGAATATTTTCTTGAAAAAAACAACTTTCTGGAGACTTAATTTTCAAGGATTTTCTTTAATGCGGAAGTTACATCTTCTTGTCTCATTAATGACTCCCCAACAAGAACTGCATTTGCACCAAAAGCAGAAACCTTTTCTAAATCCTCACGTGTATAAAGGCCTGATTCGCTAACGATTAAAACATTTTGTTTTTTAATAGAAGTTGAACATTCTTTGATTACTCTCTCTGTAGTCGCCAAATCAGTTTCAAAAGTTTTTAAATTACGATTATTTATGCCGATCAAAGGGAATATACCAAGTCGCAAAATCCTATCTAATTCATTAGAATCATGAACCTCAACTAATATTGAAAGATCAAGACTTAAAGCTATTTTATTAAAGTAAATCAAATCTTGATCAGACAAAATCGCTGCTATTAACAAAACAGCATCTGCACCCGCTGCTCTTGCTTGATAGATCTGATAGGGATGAAGGATAAAATCCTTGCAAAGCAAAGGAAGTTCAATTTTCTTTCTAACTTCACTAAGTACATCAAAGCCTCCTTGAAAGAATTTTCTTTCGGTTAGTACTGACAAACAGCTAGCTCCTCCTTCTTGATAGGCAATGGCTATTTCAACTGGATTAAAGTTTTCTCGGATAACCCCCTTGCTAGGGCTTGCTTTTTTAATCTCAGCAATCACAGCAGGGGCATTAGAAGAGTTTTTTAACTTCTGCAAAAAGTTTTTAACTTTAGGGGATTTTTCAATCTTTGCTATTAGTTTTTCTAAAGGTATATGTTCACGAGCAATACTTACTTCTCTATCCTTTTCCCAAATTATTTTTTCAAGGATATTACGAGGCGCTGCTTCTTCATGAGGTACCGCATACTCAAGATTAGCTACCTTAACTGTTGGGTTGGGAGGACGTCGGCGAATCTCCATATGAAAATCAATAGGTTTTAATTAAAATGCTCTAAGAGCTTTTTAATTGCTGAGCAGCTTGCTTGTAAGCAACTTCAACAACTTCACTTAATGTTGGGTGAGTATGAACCTCGATAGCCAAGTCAGCTACGCTCTGCTTCCTTGCTAAAGCATTAGCCACCTCTTGTATTAAATCAGCTGCGTGTAGTCCATAAATATGAGCTCCAAGAATCACGCCTGTATCTTTCCTGAAAAGCAACTTCATCAAGCCGTCACTCTCCAATTCTGCCAAAGCTTTTGAATTAGCCTTGAAATAGCTTCGAACAACCCCTAGCTCATAGCCATCCTTCTTAGAAAATTCTTTCGCTTCCTCTTCAGATAATCCCACTGAACTTATCTCTGGGTGAGTAAAGGTAGCCGCAGGGATACTTCTGTAATCAATCTGTCTATTATTTCCAAGGATATTGTCAATAGCTATAGTCCCTTGAGCCGCTGCAGTATGCGCAAGCATTAACTTGCCAGTTACATCGCCTACAGCCCAAAGATGATCCAATGGCTTCCCTTTAACTAAAACTCTCATTGAGTCATCAATAGGAATAAAGCCTCGAGCAGTCTCAACCTTCATTGACTCTAAATTCAAACCTTTACTATTTGGGATCCTGCCTGTAGCAACTAAAACGGCATCTACTTCCAAGTTTTCAACTATCTCTCTAGTTTGCATATCAGACAGTTGTATTTTTACTGGACAGCCAGGTTCAACTTTGCTTGCTAAAACGCTAGATTTAGCATCAATATCCCTAGCAGAGATTAAATTTCGAGAAGCTATTTTTGTTATATCAGGATCGAAGGTAGGCATCACTCTATCTAAGGCTTCGATCATAGTTACTTCACAACCCAAGGCTGTATATATATCTGCAAATTCAAGGCCTATATAACCACTGCCAATAATAGCAATCCAGCGAGGAAGCCATTCAAGATTTATGGCTTCATCACTTGTAAAAACTGTGCGGCCATCAATCTCAATGCCTGGGGGTACAAATGGATCTGATCCAGTGGCTAAAATCACGTTTTCAGCCGTTAGCAATCGATCCACTCCATTAGCTTCTCTCAATCCAATCTTTTGATCACCTTCCAAGCGTCCTAATCCACGAAGAATAGATACACCTGATCTTTCAAGAGTTTTTGTAAGATTATTTCTAACATTTGCAACTAAGTTATTTGCATGATTTGCAATCTTTTGGCGCTCAAATCGAACCGGTGCTGAATGAATACCAAATGATGCAAGATGCTCAACATTTGCAAGCTCACGGACTTTGCCACTTGCCGCTAATAATGCCTTAGAAGGGACACACCCCCTATTCACACAAGTGCCTCCCATCTCTCGAGATTCAATAATCCCGACCTTCAAACCATTCTCAGCAGCATGTTTAGCAGCATCAAAGCCACCATAACCTGCTCCAATCACAATCAAATCAAAATCGAAGTTTGTTGAACCCACCTTTCTTTAATTGATACTAAGAGGTCATTTTGGCTCGAAGCCTTTCTAACAGTAGAGGAACTGCAGCAGATGCAACATTTAAAGACTCAACATTTTCATTATGAGGCAAAGTTACCTTATGCGTACAGAATGCTTGAACCTTAGGATGAATCCCTGACCCTTCATTCCCTAAAACCAATACAGTTGGCTTCTGCCAGTCAATCTCCCAATAAGGAATAACATCTTTTTCTTTAGAAAAATCAGACTTAAAAGTCCCTACAACTTGTAAACCTCTAATTTGAGCTTTCTTCAACATGCGCAAAAGCTCATTTATAACATTCTCTTCCATATCTACTAAACGTTTAAAAGGGAGATGCAAAACTGCTCCGGCTGAAGACCTCAAGACCTTTTGACTAAAAGGATCAGCTCCTAAGGCTAACCAGATTTCTTCGACCTCTGCTGCAAGGGCCGTACGAAATAAAGTCCCCATGTTGCCAGGATCTTGAACGCGATCAAGGGCTAAAATAAAATTTGATTGTTTCGTTATTGTTGGTAGCCCTTTAATCGGGAACAGAGAAGCCACTCCATCTGGTGTAAAAGTTGTCAAAGAAGCCTTTAGGACATCTTCTGTAACTATATGAACTTCAACATCAGAAGAGCATTCAACCAATAAGCTTGAATGCTCTTCAAGCCATTTTGAAGTCAGCACAATTTCAGAAGGCATAAATCCCGTTTTCAAAGCTTCAGATAGCAAATGGGTTCCCTCAAGCAATAAAGATGAAGCCTTGTCGCGCCCTTTAGAACTAGATAATGTTCTTAATCGATGCACTAAAGGATTTCTCCGACTAGAAATCAATGGCTGTTCAAAGATCTTGATTTTTAAATCCTCCAATGATCTAATTTCTTTGAATAAAAGGAATGTTTTATTGCAGTAGCTCTTATTTTACTTTTCTATTTATTTATTAATAGCATTTAAACTCACTTTCAAATACATAAAAGCATTCAAAACAAATAACTTTATATCTTTATGCGGATGGGGAGACTTGAACTCCCATAGCACAAGGCCACATGTACCTGAAACATGCGCGTCTACCAATTCCGCCACATCCGCAAAATCAATCTAAAAATCATAACCATAAAAGAAAAGTATTCATCTAGGTTAATTTCTCATTAACTAAACCATCAAAACTCAAAAAAAACAGTTTTAAGTGAACTATTTTCGCTTTACTTCTATTTCTATACATATAGAGCAGCAAAAATAACCTTGCATCATTGACTTATCCATGGTTTGATGATGCTCATGCATAGTGTGTCATCAATATCTGATAGCAATCTGTTTCCGTATTTACGGGTTCAGGGAGAAATTGATTTGTCTGGCCAAATAGAAATTAGTGGTGCTAAAAATTCGGCGTTAGTCCTAATGGCTGCTTCGCTATTAACAGAGGAGCCTATACATCTAAGCAATGTCCCAAAGTTGACTGATATTGATGTAATGGCAAAGCTTTTAAGCTCTATTGGTGCAAATGTAAATCAAATTTCCAATGAATTAGATATAAAGACAAATGGACTAAGCCTTTCCCAAAATTCTCTTCCTTATGAATTAGTCAATGCGCTTAGAGCAAGTTTTGTTTGCATAGGTCCCCTTCTTGCAAGGTTTGGAGAAGTTAAAATCCCCTTACCCGGCGGTTGCCGTATAGGAGCAAGACCAATTAATGAGCATATTCGAGGATTAAGAGCACTAGGTGCAACTGTAACTTTTGAAGGAGAAAATGTTCTTGCAAAAACAACCAATTTACGTAACAAACTTATAGGCACAAAAATAAGGCTTACCTGTAAAAGTGTTGGTGCGACTGAAACTATTTTAATGGCATCAATACTTGCCGAAGGTAAAACTACTATTGAAAATGCAGCTAGAGAGCCAGAAATACAAGACCTAGCAAATATGCTAACCAAGATGGGTGCAAAGATTAAAGGTGCTGGAACATCCACAATAATTATTGAAGGGGTAGATCACTTAAAAGGCTGCATCCACAAAGTTATTCCTGATAGAATAGAAGCAGGAACATTCTTAATTGCTTCCGCAATAACACGTTGCCCAATTACCATATTCCCTGTCATACCAAAGCATCTAGAAGCAGTTCTTATCAAACTTCAAGAGTGCGGCTGTTTAATTAAACAGACAGAAAACACAATAAAAATAATCCCAGGAAAAACAATTTATGCTGTAGATATAACAACCATGCCATTTCCAGGGTTCCCCACTGATCTTCAAGCTCCATTTATGTCACTTCTAAGCACTGCGAAGGGTACTTCAAAAATAGAAGAGACAATTTTTGAAAAAAGAATGCAACATGTTGGTGAATTGCAAAGGATGGGTGCTCAAATTCAGCTGCATGACAACATTGCTTTGATTCAAGGAGTTAACAAATTGTTCGCCACATCTTTAACTGGAGGAGACCTAAGGTCCTCTGCTGCAATGGTCCTAGCTGGTTTGGTTGCGAAAGGGACCAGCGTGATTAAAGGTTTAAGCCATCTAGATAGAGGCTATGAAAATTTCGAAAAGAAGTTATGCAACCTAGGGGCGAATATCAAGCGCACTGAAGTGAAAAGACCTATTTCAAATAGAAAAAATACAGAAAAACTAGAATCTAAAATGAATGTTGGTTCTGGGTCCCAAGTGGCCTAAAATCAAAGACTAAAACTTGCAAACAAAAGTCTAGGGAGCGTGGTGGAATTGGTAGACGCACCGCACTCAAAATGCGGCACCTTCGGGTTTGTCGGTTCAAGTCCGACCGCTCCCACTTGTTTGATTCAAGCCTACAAGCGCTTGCCCATTAAGTTAATAAAGGGAAGGGGGGTCTGGTTGTGGGATGAGAAAGGTAACAAATATCTAGATGCAGTAGCTGGTATAGCAACTTGCAGCCTTGGTCATAGCAACAAGAAATTGTCGAAAGTTTTAAGTAAGCAACTAAAAACAATCCAGCATGTCTCTAATCTTTATGAGATATCTGAACAAGAAGAATTAGCAAACTGGCTAGTAAATAACAGTTGTGCCGACCAGGTTTTCTTCTGCAATAGTGGTGCTGAGGCAAATGAGGCCGCAATAAAATTAGCTCGCAAATATGGTCATTCCAAAAGAGGATTTAAACGACCTGTCATACTTTCTGCTAAATCAAGTTTTCATGGAAGAACTCTTGCAGCAGTTAGTGCCACTGGACAGCCAAAGTATCACAAAGACTTTGAGCCTTTAGTAGACGGGTTTGAATTCTTTTCTTTTAATAGCTCAAGATCTGTAGAAGACTTATATCAAAAACTTGAACAGAGCTCAGCTCAGGTTTCAGCAGTAATAGTTGAGCCTATGCAAGGAGAGGGTGGGGTTCTTCCTGGAGAAAAAAGTTTTTTCCAATTCCTAAGAAATTTCTGCACCGAAAGAAAAATTTTATTGATCTTTGACGAGGTCCAAACTGGGATGGGAAGGACTGGTAAATTATGGTGTTACGAGCATCTGAATATAGAGCCTGATGTTTTCACAATCGCTAAAGGTTTAGGAGGTGGTCACGCAATTGGTGCCTTATTAGTTAAAGAAACTGCAAATATATTTAAGCCTGGGGATCATGCAAGTACTTTTGGTGGAAATCCCTTTGCTTGCAAAGCAGCCATTACAGTTGCGAAAGAAATTCAAAGCCAAAAACTTCTTGAGAACAGTACATCTAGAGGCAATGAATTAAGACAAGGCCTTTGCGAGATCAAAGAAAACTATCCAAATCATTTTAAAGAAGTTAGAGGAATAGGGTTAATGCAAGGATTAGTAATTAGGGATGAAAGTAATTTAACTGCTCAAACCCTTGTAGAAATAGCTATTAAAGAAGGATTGCTGATCATTGGAGCAGGAGCAAAAGTAATAAGGTTTGTACCACCATTAATCATCACAAGTAATGAAATCAAACAGTTACTTATAAAACTAAATTCCTCTATAAAGTCTTTAGAAAATTAAAAATTGGTACTGTCAAAAAAAATCTCCGAATTAGAAGATTTGATCCCTTCAATTCAGTCAAGAGGGATGGATCTTAAACTAGATCGAATATTAAATGCTCTAAATGAACTAGGCAATCCCTGCAAGAATATCCCTGCCATCCAAGTTGCTGGAACAAATGGGAAAGGTTCAATTGCATGTTTTCTTGAAAGTTGCCTTGTAAAAGCAGGAATCAAAGCTGGTTGTACAACCTCACCGCATCTCATTACCTGGCGGGAAAGAATAAGAGTCAATGGGAAAATGATTTCTGAAGAAAATTTCAAGGAGCTTATTGAATATGTGAAGTTAACCACTAAATCAGAAAAATTAACTCCCTTTGAACTTTTAATAGCTTCAGCATTTACTCATTTCTCTATAAGCCAAGTTAAATTAATGATTTTAGAAGTCGGGTTAGGAGGTAGATTAGACGCAACAACATCTCATCCACTAAGGCCTATTATTGCAATAGCCAGAATAGGTTTAGATCATTGTGAAAATCTTGGTTATAGCTTAGAGGAAATCACTAAAGAAAAAGCAGCTGTTATAACCCCAGGAAGCCTAGTAATTAGTTCAAACCAAAGGCCAGAAGTAGAAAGAGTACTTATAGAAACTACAGAAAAGAAAAATGCCCAGATTTTATGGGTTAAGCCGCTATCTTATAAATGGGAAATAGGAATTTCAGGAGAGATACAAAGATCTAATGCAGCTGTAGCTAAAGCAGTACTAGAAAACCTGTCAAGATTTGGCTTTAAGTTAAAGGAACAACAAATCAAAGAAGGCCTTGCTTCAGCAAATTGGCCAGGGAGACTTCAAAAAACAAAATGGGAAAATAACCCTTTACTTTTAGATGGTGCTCATAATCCCGATGCTATAAAACAGCTGGCTAAAGAACGATTGAATTGGTCTGAAAAAGATAAATCAATTCATTGGATTATTGGTATACAAGTTCAAAAAGATGCTCCATCTATGTTGCGTTATTTATTAGAGGAAAATGATTTTGCATGGATTGTTCCTGTTCCAAATCATCAAAGTTGGACGTTAAAAGAGTTATCAAATGCCTGTCCTAAACTATCTCACCAATTGCATGAAGCAAACAATATAAAGGAAGTTCTAGAACTTCTAAAAAGTAACGGAATATGGCCTTCCCCTGCACCAGTAGTAACAGGATCTCTATATCTCATAGGAGATCTACTACGAATTTTAAAAAATTGAGCTTGAAAGAATTAAACCCAGCCTTTTAATTTACCAGGGTTAAGAATTCCTTTGGGATCAAAAGTTTTCTTAGCTTTTACTTGATTTGCATCAATAACCCCTAGTCCACCATCTTCCACAGTAATTACATGAGGGTTAAATAAAACTGCTCCAGAATCCTTACAATCCCTCATCAGCTGTTCTAGTAAAGAATGCCCTTGCCATCGCACTAATGGCAAAGCAGCTATTCTCTGAGTACCTTGTTGACTAACTGCTTCTAAATGCCAAAGCAAGTTGTCCCCCCAGTTCCGATTAATAGTTTCAATGAAATCGATTTCAGGTTGGGGTAGAAGCATCTGAAGATAAGTCCAGTCTGGGTTAATTACTCTCATATGCAAGGTCGTATGGTTCCATGAGAGTTCTCTCAAACCATTACCAATTTTGTCTTGTTCAGAACCTAAATGATTAAAATCACCTCCAGCAGATTCAGTTAATCTTTTTAAGGTGCTAACTCCATCAGGTGCGACCAATAGCAAAATCCGATGTTTTCCACTTGCCTTTCCGCTCCATGCAGGCATATGTTCAATAACCCTTTTCTCTAAAAAAGAGCACAGAAATAAATTTAGAGCTGCTTTGGTACAAATCTGAAACAGCTCTATTGCAGAAACTAAGTTTTCACAATCAATAGCTACTTCTTGCCAATCAACAGCAGGGCAAGTTGTCAATGTTAAAGCTGTAATCACTCCATTGGTTCCATATGCATGATTCAAAGCTTCAGCTGATCTTGCATCAAGTTGAATTTTCCTTGCATTTGCCTCTGCTGTCACAACCTCCAAACCAATAAGATGACCAGGATCCCTTAAAAACCCCCATCGAACCGACCCTATACCTCCAGAACCACCGGCAATAAAACCAGCTACAGAAGCAGTTCGCCAAGTACTAGGCAGTAATCTTAATTGGCGTCCTTTAGTAATTAAAAATCTATTTAGCTCTCCAAGTAAGCATCCTGCCTCAACTGTTATTTCTCCAGTATTGGAATCAAAATTTCTTATCTTTGTAAAAGAAGTCATTAGCATTACAACCCCTCCATGAAGAGGAACCGACTGTCCATAGTTACCTGTTCCAGATCCACGCAAAGTCAAAGGGATCAAGTATTTTCTGCAAAGGTTTACTACTGAAACGACTGCCTCAACAGTTAATGGCCTTAATACAAGGTCTGCACAGCATTGAGATAGTTCTTCTTTCAAAACAGGCGAGTATTCAAAAAAATCTTTAGAAAACCTTCGTTTATCTGATGGTTTCAAAAAAACATCCAATTCCTTTAGGGCTTTCACCTCATTTAGGAATTCATCAAAAAGTAAATTCTTAGTCATTCGTTAAACATTTTTTTAGGAAGATCATCATTCAAGCCAAGCTCCTTTAATCATTACTTTCCTAGCCGGAGAGGATGACATAGCAGTAGCCCAATTATTTGCTTCTAAGAGGACAAAATCTGCAGGACTTCCTACTTGGAGAGTTCCATCCCATTGAAGATCCATAAGTCTTGCTGGTGCAGTAGTAAATACTGATAAGCCAGATCTTGTCCAGGGAGCCAAATGAGTCATTGGAATCGAAGTTGCCATCAAAGATAATGGATCAAAATCACCTCCTGGGTACCATGGATCTTGCACATTATCACCACCGATTGCAACTGTTACCCCTGCATTTTGAAGCTCTTTAATAGGAGCGAATGGTCGTTGAAAAGAGGTTGATTTTTCTTGCTTAGAAAGCAACCAAAAGTTAGTTCTAGGGAGAGCAATTACATTGATTTCATTATCTGCCAATTTATCTGCAAAGAATCTGATACATCTTTTAGATGCCAATCCCATGCTACTCAAATGGCTACAAGTAATTGGTACTTCTACTTTCATTTGACCAAGACTATTAATTAATTCCCTTAAACCACTAGCCGGGGATTGATTGGTCTCATCAATATGGAGATCAATTCCGCATCCAAAATCATTTGCCAATGAAAACAAATTAAGCAATTGTCCTCTCAATTTCTTTTTCTCGTAAGGAGGGGCAATTACTCCTCCAAGAAATCCATTTTCATTAGCAACTTTGCGAACAAGATTTTTACCATTGTTAGTTCCCCAATATTCCAATGGAACTAAGGCAACAAATTGCAATTCTATTAATGATTTCCACTCATGTTTAAGTTCTAACAATGCTTCCCAACTGTAATCTCCTATCAAACCAAAACTATCAATATGACTTCTAATTGACCTAAATCCATTTTTTAATGCCAAATCCAAAGATCTAATTGCTCTAGAGCGAACTTTAGGGATAGTGCGCTTTTTATGTTCTTCGAAATTTGCTTTCAATGCTCCTTCATAAGTTCCTAAAAAATTTGGGGATATTTTCCAAGTAAACGCCTTGTCAATATGTGCATGAGGCTCAACAAATCTGGGAAGAAGCAACCCCAGTTGAGACTCACTCGATTCTTTAATAGCCTCAAAGCTTCTAACAAGTCCTCCTTCCAAATAAATCCTTAATGGGCATAGTCCTTCTGGGGTGGTAATCGCACTTAAAACATTTTTTCCACAAGTTATTAAGCTCCTAGGAAACAATCCTTCAAGGTATGGAATATCAGGAGATGTCTTTTTTTGCATAAACATTTATAAGAATCAAGTGTGAATTGGTAAATTTGTATATACGCGGCGGGCGTCGCCAAGTGGTTAAGGCAGCGGCTTGTGGCGCCGCTATTCGGGGGTTCGAATCCCCTCGCTCGCCCTTATTTAATAGAATCCTATGTAAGATCTAAATTCTAAGTGACCTATTTGGCAAAAATGAAAAAGGATTTTTCAAAATTTAAACTTCCATTAGGAAAGTGATATCAAACCAAGGTGAAAATTCAACTAAGCAATTAGGCAGCTCTAAAAACAATAGAGGTAGTTATTGGATCACTACGTTTGGTTGTCAAATGAATAAAGCCGACTCTGAAAGGATGGCCGGAATTCTCCAGAAAATGGGCTATCACAAAGCAGAAGAAGAGCTTAATGCAGATATTGTTCTATATAACACATGCACAATTAGGGATAATGCTGAGCAAAAAGTTTATAGCTATTTAGGTAAACAGGCCCTAAGAAAAAAAACACATCCTAATTTAACGCTTATTGTCGCAGGTTGTGTAGCCCAACAAGAAGGAGAATCGCTTCTTAGAAGAGTCCCTGAGCTAGACCTCGTGATGGGCCCTCAACATGCCAATCGCTTAGAAACACTTCTTACTCAAGTAGATAATGGTCACCAAGTTGTAGCAACAGAAGAACAACAAATTCTTGAGGATTTAACTACAGCAAGACGTGACAGTAGTATCTGTGCATGGGTAAACGTAATCTACGGCTGCAATGAAAGATGTACTTATTGTGTAGTCCCTTCAGTAAGGGGTAAGGAACAATCTAGAACTCCAGAAGCAATAAAATCCGAAATAGAGAATTTAGCAAAAAAAGGCTTTAAAGAAATCACTTTATTAGGGCAAAATATTGATGCATACGGAAGAGATTTGCCAGGAATTTCTTCTTCAGGAAGATATAAAAACACATTAACTGATCTTCTTTATTTTATACATGATGTCAAAGGAATTGAGCGGATCAGATTTGCAACAAGTCATCCTCGTTATTTTTCAACAAGATTAATTAAGGCCTGTGCTGAACTGCCAAAGCTTTGTGAACACTTTCATATACCTTTTCAAAGTGGAGATAACCAAGTGCTTAAAAGAATGAGCAGAGGGTATACAATTGAAAGATATAAAAGGATTATTGATCAAATAAGAATTTTGATGCCTAATGCATCAATTAGTGCAGATGCAATTGTTGCGTTTCCAGGTGAAAGCAACGTCCAGTTTAAAAAAACATTGAAAATTATTAGTGATATAGGATTTGATCAAGTTAATACTGCTGCATACTCTCCAAGACCTAACACTCCTGCTGCAACATGGGCAGATCAAATACCTGAAACAGTAAAAGTTGAACGATTAAAAGAATTAAATTTGCTTGTTGAAAAAATAGCAAAGAAAATGAACTCTCGTTATCAAGACCAAGTCGAAGAAATACTTGCTGAGGATATTAATCCAAAAGATAAAACCCAGTTAAGAGGTAGGACAAGAACTAATAGGTTAACATTTTTTCCTCAAAAAGGACCTAAAAACTTCTTATATAAGAAAGGTGATCTTCTTAAAGTTAGGATAAATAAAATCAGGCCATTCTCTCTAAGTGGAATACCTTTAAATTGAAATACTACAGTCATAAACCTAAGGAAAAGATCTTTATCAAAAGGCATGATATCTGTTATGAATAAAGAGTCTTTAATAGTTGGTATAGTTTTTGGTGGTGCATCTGGAGAACATGATGTGTCAATAAAATCAGCAGTCAATGTTATCAATGCATTAAGAGATAAAAATAATATTAACCGGTTTAAAGTAGTAAGTTTTTATATCGATAAACAAGGGCAATGGTGGACTGGTTCTATAGCAGAGGAAGTTTTACACAAAGGGGCTAGCTTCAATGAATCCAAATCAATTGATCAAATTAATTTTAAAGGTCTTGATACTCTTCCCCAGGAGATAAAAAAGATACAAACTTGGTTCCCCATACTTCATGGTCCCAATGGGGAAGATGGAACCATTCAAGGATTCTTCAAACTTACTGGAAAACCTTTCGTGGGTTCTGGAATCTTAGGGTCTGCATTGGGAATGGACAAAATTGCAATGAAAGCAGCTTTTCACTCCGCGGGATTACCTCAAGTCAAGTACTGCAATGCTTTTGCAAATGATTTATCAGATAAAAAGAAATTGACATTACTAGTACAACAAATCGAATCTAAATTGGGATATCCTTGTTTTATAAAACCTGCAAATCTAGGCTCATCAGTAGGCATAACAAAGGCTTATAACAATAGTCAAATTTTGGAAGGTTTAAGAAATGCCGCAAAGCTTGATAATCGAATAGTTATTGAAAAAAGCATCCAAGCAAGAGAGCTTGAGTGTGCTGTGCTTGGAAAAAAGGAGATTTCCACATCTTGCATTGGAGAAGTTCGTTACAATTCTGATTGGTATGACTATGAAACAAAATATTCCGGGGAATCTAGCAGAGTAATAATCCCAGCTCCTATTTCAAACAAACTTTCCCAAGAAATTCGCAAACTTTCTCTTGTAGCATGCAAAGCTATTTCAGTAGAAGGGATTGCAAGAGTTGATTTTTTCTATGAAGAAAAGAAAAATTGCTTATGGATTAATGAAATAAATACTATTCCAGGATTTACTTCTAAAAGCATGTATCCAATGCTTTGGGAAGCTTCTGGGCTGAATCTCTCACAACTTGTGGCAAGGTTGGTTGAAAGCGCTTCAGAATAAATTATTTTCATTTGCATGCTACTAAAATTGCTTTAAAAATATGATGCATGGCTTACTCTGGTTTCCTTTACTACTGGTTTTTGTGCTTTTAACAGCACTTGGATGGCTAGAGAGAAGAAGGCAAAATCTTTATCGCTCTTGGGCAAAAGATTCTGAGCTTGCAAAGCTTGATGGTTCAGGAGCTGCTCGTCTGAAGGATGGAATGATCAGCTGGAGTAGCTTTGAAGCAGGAAATTTCATAGAAAAGGATGCATTTCAAATCACAGAATTAGAAATGATTGAACTTATGGCCCTTAGCTCTGGTGAAGCACCTCTAACCGATGAATCGCAAGGGCAATGTCGTTTGCGATTAATTGGATGCGGAAAAGAAATAGATGTCCCTTTTGCAGATGCTGATAGAGCTCGTCAATGGATGAGCAAACTTATGGGAATGGCACGCTGCGATTTATGAATCAAAGAGCATCAAGAAGCAATTTAAATCATTCAATTACTCTAAACATTATAAAAATCTGGGAGATTTTCTTCTATTTATTAATATCTACTTCTCTTGCATTCTTGCTTATTCGTAAGGGATGGGAGCCTATTAACAAACAGCACATACAAATCAAAGGGACTTTAAGCATTCCGAAAGAATTCATAATTCAAGCTATGGAAATACAATTTCCAATAGGTATTTTAGAAATCAACCCAAAACAACTTGAAAGCAACCTAAAAAAGAAATTATCATTGCAATCAGTAGCAATCAATAGAAGGATAGCCCCGCTAGGCCTGGAGGTAAAGATTTTAGAACGAGTGCCAATAGCTGTTGGATTTAGGCTGGGATCAAATGGAGAGGAAAAAGGTTTAATCGACAAAAAAGGCTACTGGATCCCGATAAATCAACCTTTGAAATTCAATGATCATTCACCTTCACTTGTAATTGAAGGCTGGAGTGAGCCTAATCAAAAATTAATTGCTTTAATCTTGCAAAAACAAAAAGGCTTTGAATATAGACTTAAAAGAATAATTTTTAATCCCAATGGGGACATAAGCCTTCAAACGAAAGAGTTTGCTCTCATCCATCTAGGCAAAAGAGCTGACTTATTAAAAAAACAGCTTGAAGCTATTTCACATCTTTCTAAATCTCTCCAAAATGAATTAATCAACGACTATAAAACCATTTTAGATTTAAAGAATCCTTTAAAACCAAAGCTATTACTAGGAGATAAAAAGAATTCATCAAAAACCATCGAACTCTAAAACTACAAAATACTAAACTTGCCCTTATACAAAAGTCAGTGTATTCTGATTTATTTACTTAAAGAAAAAGAGACTTTCTTGAAAAAACATACAGAACACTCTAGTCAGTTCATAATGCAGCAAAAAGCATTATTTAAATCCTCAATATGGTGATGGGTATGGGAACTAATCCAGACTCTTTCTCTGGAAGCGCAAGCATTCAACCAAGTCAATCGGCACGAATCGAAGTAATTGGTGTCGGAGGGGGTGGCAGCAATGCTGTGAATCGAATGATTCTTAGCGATTTAAAAGGAGTCTCCTACAGAGTGCTCAACACTGATGCACAAGCTTTACTTCAATCTTCTGCTGAAAGTCGTGTTCAGCTTGGTCAAACGTTAACAAGAGGTTTAGGTGCTGGAGGTAACCCAAGCATTGGAGAGAAAGCCGCTGAAGAATCAAGGGCAGAACTTCAACAAGCACTTCAGGGAGCAGACCTTGTATTTATTGCTGCAGGCATGGGCGGTGGAACTGGTACTGGAGCAGCACCAGTTGTTGCCGAGGTAGCAAAAGAAAGTGGTGCATTAACTGTTGCAATAGTCACAAAACCCTTTGGCTTTGAAGGTCGACGCAGAATGCGTCAAGCAGACGAAGGGATAATGAAACTGTCAGAGAGCGTAGACACTCTTATCGTGATTCCTAATGATCGACTAAAGGACGTTATTTCAGAAGCGCCTCTTCAAGAAGCATTTAAAAATGCCGATGATGTCTTAAGAATGGGGGTTAAAGGGATAACAGATATAATCACATGTCCTGGGCTTGTAAATGTTGACTTTGCTGATGTTCGATCAGTTATGACAGCTGCAGGAACATCATTACTTGGCATAGGGATAGGCTCAGGCCGTTCCAGAGCGGCAGAAGCGGCTCAGGCAGCAATTAATAGCCCATTACTAGAGGCTGGCAGAATAGACGGTGCAAAAGGATGTGTAGTAAACATTACTGGGGGAAAAGATATGACCTTAGAAGACATGACATCTGCTTCAGAGGTTATTTACGATGTAGTTGATCCAGAAGCAAATATTATTGTTGGTGCAGTTATTGACGAATCTTTAGAAGGAGAAGTTCAAGTTACAGTTATTGCCACAGGGTTTGAAAGCAATCAAACATATAATAAACAATCAGCAGGTTCAAAATTATCCTCCCAATCACTATATAGACAGTCCGCTAACAAAGAGCCAGGGGCAAGTATCCCTGAATTTCTAAGGCTTAGGCAACTTAGACGAGATCCTGAAAATTAAATTTTTAGGTGACCCGGAAGCCACGCCAGCTCCAAGCATCCCTTGTGGCTGCTACCTTCCGGTCCTGACCAGATTTAGGCGTCGAGGCCGCATGGGTCCGAGTCTCCTAAAGTCTACCAATACAGATCTCTTAGCAACAAAGCTAAATGCTTCCTAAGGAATTAGTTCGATTTAAAGAACGAGGAAAACAAATTACAATTTTGACTGCTTGGGACAGCCTTTCATCGGCAATTGTTGAGGCTGCAGGAGCTGATGTAGTCCTTGTGGGAGACTCTTTAGCAATGTTTGTTCATGGTCATACCACAACATTACCAGTCACTTTGGAGCAAATGCTTCACCATGCTCAAGCTGTGGGAAGGGGCTTTAACAAACAAAAAGACCAGCAACCTTTATTAGTGTGCGACTTACCTTTCTTGAGCTACCAATGCGGAGAAGATAAAGCAGTAGCAGCCGCCGGAAGCCTACTTAAAAACTCATGCACAGCTGCAGTAAAACTTGAAGGTGCTGAGCCCGAAGTTATCTCGGTAATTGAAAGGCTTATTAGAATGGGTATACCTGTAATGGGGCACCTAGGGCTAACCCCTCAATCAATTCATAATCTTGGATATCGTAGACAAGCTGAGGATAAAATTGAGCAAGAAAAGCTAATCAACCAAGCACTTGAGATTGAAAGTATTGGTTGTTTTGCATTAGTTTTAGAACACATCCCTTCAACAGTTGCTAGCAGACTGAGAAATATATTAAAAATACCAGTAATAGGAATTGGTGCTGGAGATGATTGTGATGGTCAAGTAAGAGTTACTGCTGATTTATTAGGCCTAACTGAAAAGCAACCACCTTTTGCAAAACCCTTAATTAATATAAGGGAATTATCGATTGAAGTACTTAAGAATTGGGTTGATCAAAGGAGCAATCAGAAACAGTCTCCCACCACAAAAGCATCTCAACAAGAATCTGATTACTGATATTCATTCCATCTGGATCAGTCAAATAAAATCTATAACCTATTTGTCTTATCCAACCCATTTTTAAAGCATATTCCCATCTTATTTTCAATAAATTGATATTCACTTCAAGCTGATCATGCTCCCAACCCAATCGCTTCATTAAGGTTTCTAAATTTATGCCTTCTCTTCTGCGCAGGCCAACAATAAAAAGATCTTCTAATGGTATTAAACTATGTTCTTTAACGAATTCTAAAGACGGATCTACCCCATTAACTTCTTGATTCTCTAGCCAAAGTTTGTACAAGTCTCTAGTTCGAGGTCTAGAAAGCCTCTTCCCCCAGGGACAACTAGTAGCTCCTAGTCCAAAGCCCCACCATCCAGAACCACTCCAATAAACTCTGTTATGCCGAGAAGCATGCCCAGGTAAAGCATAATTAGATATTTCATACCTAGAAAAGCCAGCTTCTTTAAGAGTTTTACTTGTTAGTTTTGATATATCAGAAGAAACTTTTTCATCCGGTAAAGTCAATTCACCTCGACTTCTCCTCCAATCAAAAACTGTACCTTTCTCAATAACAAGATCATATATAGAGATGTGAGGAGGTGCAATATTCAAAGCTATTTCTAGTTGATCCTTCCAAGAACTAATTTTTTGACCTGGTAAATTCTGAATTAAATCAAGGCTCCAGCTACATAAATGACCATTTTTAAAGTGTTCATTAATCAAATCACATGCTTCTAACAATTGATGATAAGTATGCCTTCTTCCTAAATTCTTCAAAACAGAATTATCAAAACTTTGCGCTCCTAAACTTATGCGATTAATCCCTGCTTCTAGAAATCCTTTAAGTGAAGCATCATCAAAACTGGCAGGATCTATTTCCAAAGTAATTTCAGCACCATATTGAATGCCAAAATGTTCTCTCAAGTGATTTAATAAATTACCTATTTGTAAAGGACTTAATAATGAAGGAGTGCCCCCACCGATATACACAGTAGACAAGGAAACTCCTTTAGGTGCTAAACAAATTTCCCTATATAGAAGATCTAAATATGACTGTATAGAAGAGCTACCAGTGCCATGTTCACCTGAAGCTCTATCTCCTAATGGGATAATAGGAAAATCACAATAGAAGCAACGTCTATGACAAAAAGGTATATGCAAATAAGCGCTTCTAGGGTAATTCACAAGTTGACTTATAAATCAATACACAAAGCTATGCATCTTCCTTTAAAGCAATAGATTAAATAATAGAAATGCTCCATCACAAAAAAGGAAGGTCTTCAATTTAATACTATGGTGGTGCTCCTAATACTGATTTTATTTGTCATAGCTGGAGTTACTAGTGGTTGGCTAGGCGCTGAACTACTGCCTTTGAAGATACTAGAAAAGTTCTCCTCACTTGATCAAGCCAAGTTAGCAATAAGCGGATTCTCTGGCCTTTTAGGGTTGTTCATAGGTATTTCTTTCCAACAACTTAGAAAGAATGTTACCAAACAAATTAATAGTACTCCTACTGATTTATTAGTAAGTAGAGCAGTAGGACTAATACTTGGACTGCTAGTAGCAAATCTACTTCTAGCTCCAATATTATTACTTCCTTTACCACAAGAAATCTTTCTTGCAAAACCTATTGCAGCTGTAATTAGCAATCTTTTTTTTGGTCTTCTTGGTTATAATCTTGCCGAAATTCATGGTAGAACATTTCTCCGCCTTTTTAATCCAAATAGTACTGATGCTCTTCTTATAGCGGAAGGACTACTTACTCCTGCAAGTGCCAAGATCCTTGATACAAGTGTAATAATTGATGGACGAATAAAAGGACTGCTCAAGTTTGGAATAATTGAAGGCAAAGTTATAGTTGCTCAAACGGTTATTGATGAGCTTCAACAATTAGCTGATTCCAGTAATAATGAGAAAAGGTTAAAAGGGAGAAGAGGGCTAAAAATTCTAACTGAACTTAGAGAAAGTTTTGGCAAAAGGCTTGTAATTAATAGCACAAAGTACGAAGGAGCAGGAACTGATGATCGACTTCTAAGATTAACTGAGGATACTGGCGGAGTATTAATTACCGCAGACTATAATCTTTCTCAAGTTGGCCGAGTTAAAGAGCTAAATATCCTAAACCTAAGTGAATTAGTAATAGCTCTTAGGCCAGAAGTTCAACCTGGAGAGGAATTATCCTTAAAGATTGTGCGAGAGGGGAAGGAAAACAGCCAGGGAGTGGGATACCTAGATGATGGAACAATGGTTGTAGTAGAAGGTGCAAAAGAATCTTTAGGCCAAAGATTAGAAGTAGTTGTTACAGGAGCACTACAAACCCCTACTGGAAGAATGGTCTTTGGCAAACTTGAGAAAAATCCTCCTACCAACAAATCTGGCAAAACAAAAGACTCTTCTGGCTAGATATAGCTAGGCTCTTATTCCAGGGATAATTTGTTCAAATGACTGTATCTGCTCCTTATTACGGTGATTCAGCCGTAATGCGGACTCCACCACCTGACTTGCCATCGTTATTACTGAAAGAAAGGATTGTTTATCTTGGCCTTCCTTTGTTTTCTGATGATGATGCCAAAAGGCAACTTGGCATGGATGTAACCGAATTAATCATTGCTCAACTATTATTTCTAGAATTTGATAATCCTGAAAAACCTATTTATTTCTATATCAACTCAACTGGGACCAGCTGGTATACGGGTGATGCTATTGGATTCGAAACTGAAGCTTTTGCTATTTGTGACACAATTAGTTATATAAAACCTCCCATTCATACCATTTGCATTGGGCAAGCAATGGGTACAGCTGCGGTAATTCTGTCTGCAGGGTCAAAAGGCCAAAGAGCTGCACTCCCTCACTCATCAATTGTTCTCCATCAACCTAGGAGTGGTGCAAGTGGACAAGCAACTGATATTCAAATACGTGCAAAGGAAGTTCTACATAATAAACAAGCTATGCTAAAGATTCTTGCCAAGAATACAGGTAAAACCGTAGATCAATTATCAAAAGATTCAGATAGAATGAGTTATTTAAATCCTCATGAAGCAGTCGAATATGGCCTAATTGATAGGGTCTTAACTAGTCGAAAAGATTTGCCAGGTAAGGAAAATCTCAATTAGTTTTTTTGTAATTATTTAGTTCTCTTTTCATTTTCTAATCATGCCAATTGGTACTCCAAGCGTTCCCTACAAACTACCTGGAAGTCAATTTGAACGGTGGGTAGACATTTATACAAGATTAGGCGCAGAAAGGATTCTTTTCCTTGGCCAAGAAGTAAATGATGGTATTGCCAATAATTTAGTAGCACAAATGCTTTACCTTGACTCAGAAGACAGCACCAAACCAATTTATTTGTATATCAATAGCCCAGGAGGTTCAGTTACTGCTGGTCTGGCAATTTATGACACCATAAAATACGTAAAAAGTGATGTGGTGACAATTTGTGTGGGGCTTGCGGCCTCTATGGGAGCCTTTCTTTTATCTGCAGGGACCAAAACCAAACGTCTAGCCTTGCCACATAGTCGAATTATGATTCACCAACCCCTTGGTGGAACCTCCCAACGGCAAGCAAGTGATATTGAAATCGAAGCAAAAGAAATTCTAAGGATTAAAGAAATGCTTAATCATGCAATGGCTGAAATGACAGGTCAAACCTTCGAAAAGGTTGAGAAGGATACAGACCGAGACTATTTTCTAAGTGCAGAAGAGGCAAAAGAGTATGGTCTTATTGACAAAGTCATATCTCATCCCAATGAAGCCTAACGAAGAGAACCATTTCATTCCAAGGCAACTCTCATAAAGTTTTTCATTAGTTTCAAGACAAAGACAACCTAATTTAAAAAAAATCTTTTTACAAAAGCATTCTTATTTATAATTTATATCTCTTATTTAGCTTGGCCTTAAAAAAGCCCTTAACAAACTCAGAATGGCTCAACTCTTTTACGACTCAGATGCAGATCTCAATCTTCTTAAAAGCAAGACCGTAGCAATTATTGGTTACGGCTCACAAGGTCATGCTCATGCACTAAACCTAAAAGACAGTGGTATTAATGTTGTTGTTGGCCTTCATGAAGGCAGCAGATCTGCAAGTAAAGCAATAGCTGATGGCCTAGAAGTTTTAAGAGTTTCTGATGCTGCCTCAAAGGCAGATTGGATAATGATACTTGTACCAGATGAATTCCAGAAAGACATCTATAGCCAAGAAATAGCTCCAAATCTTAAACCTGGCAAAGTGCTTAGTTTTGCACATGGTTTCAATATACGTTTTGGGTTAATTGAACCTCCATCATTTGTTGATGTCGTCATGATTGCCCCCAAAGGACCTGGCCATACCGTTCGTTGGGAATTTCAAAATGGTCAAGGAGTACCAGCTCTCTTCGCAATTGAGCAAGATTCTTCAGGTAAAGCTCGTGATCTAGCAATGGCTTATGCAAAAGGTATTGGCGGGACAAGAGCAGGAATCCTTGAAACTAATTTTAAAGAAGAAACTGAGACAGATTTATTTGGAGAGCAAGCTGTTCTATGTGGAGGCCTTTCAGCACTAGTAAAAGCCGGTTTTGAAACACTTGTAGAAGCTGGATATCAACCCGAATTAGCTTATTTTGAATGCCTGCATGAAGTAAAACTAATTGTAGATCTTATGGTCAAAGGTGGGCTTACAGCAATGCGGGATTCGATATCAAATACAGCTGAATATGGTGATTACGTTAGCGGGCCAAGATTAATAACAGATGAAACAAAAAAAGAAATGAGAAAAATTTTAATGGATATCCAAGACGGTACTTTTGCCAAAAACTTTGTAGCTGAATGCGAAGCAGGTAAACCAGAAATGGAAAGGATTAGAAAAGAAGATGCTTCATTACCAATTGAAGAAGTTGGCAAGGGTCTTAGATCAATGTTTAGCTGGCTAAAAACAGACTAATTATCTATACATCTTTAATCATTGCATCATTTTTATTAGATCTCTTTATAGGGGATCCCAGGTTTCTGCCTCACCCTGTAGAAATAATGGGTTCTGTTATAAATTTACTTAGGGACAAAACCGAATCTATTGCTAAGGATAAAAAAATTATTTTAAGGGGTGGGGGTATATTTATAACTGTTATAGTTGTATTTTTGAGTTGTCTAAGTGGATGGTTAATAGAGAGATTATTTTTAAAAAGTTCTTCCCTCTTGACTTCATCATTAACATATTTCATTCTAACATTTTCTATAGCAAGTTCACTTGCATCAACCAGCCTAAAAAATAGTGTTCTAGATATAATAAATGAGTTAAACAATGATCTTCCTAATCAAAATATACATTTAGCCCGTAGAAAGTTATCTCTTATCGTTGGAAGGGATGTTAATAGTCTAGATAGAAATGAAATACTTAGAGCTACAGCAGAATCAGCAAGTGAAAATGCGATTGATGGAATTTTTGCACCATTATTTTGGATAATGGTAGGAACTATTGCTTGGAACATTTCAACTTCAATGCCAGGGCCATTAGCCTTTGCTTGGCTATACAAATCCTCTAGCACAATTGACTCAATGCTTGGATATAAACAAGGTACTCTTCGCTGGATAGGTCAATCTGGTGCTCATTTAGATGACATATTGACTTTTATTCCTTGCAGACTAGTTGTAATTACGCTTCCATTTGTAAGCAATAACTGGCTCAAAGCACCAAAACTTATAAAAAAAGCTCTAAAAGAAGGAGCAAGTGATCCATCTCCTAACTCAGGTCTTTCAGAGGCAATCTTTGCTAATTGTCTTCAAATTCGCATGGGAGGGGAAAACAAATACAACAATCTTTTACTTAAAAAACCAATACTTGCTTCTAAAGCTCCTTTAGCAAATATTGAAACTGTAAAGCGAATTTTAAATATGTCTCTAAAGTTGGAAATAATATGGATTCTATTCTTTCTTATCTTTGTATATTTTATAGTATAAGAGAAGAATACACTTGAAAAAAAATCATACGTTTAAGCAAATAGATTTCCAAAATAACTAATTAATACTAAGATCGAAATCAATTAAAAAGAAAAAGGAAGGATGTTTAAATAAGTATTACTCAAGAAGAAGAAAAAGACTGCTCCTAAAAATGTCGAAAGAAAAACAAAGTATAGAACATATCCTTTAGATCTAGGCAATTTGACAAAATTAATAATCATTAAAGATACAGTTAAAAGTCCTATAACAGCTATTGAAATTTCCGAAGTATTATTTAATCCTAAATCAATTGAGTAATCAATATTAAAAGAGGAGAAAGGCTTATATATATATTCTGCCGAGATATGCTTATAAAACAATAGAACAGCATAAAGACTAGAAAGGAGAGCACTATTAATTATCAAAAAAGAAACAGGTTTAGTTAGCCTATTCATAGTTCTATTAAAAGCAAGCAATAACACCCCAATGAGAAAAGCAGATGCAATAGGTAATGCTGGTATAAGAATCGAAAGTTTTACTAGATCCATAGTTCGTATGCAATGCTTTTCTGCTACAACATTAACTCGCAAACTAGTTTTCTAAAATGCATTACAAATAAACCAAAACAATTCCAGCATATAATTGACCATAGGGCGAAGTTGCTAGAAAAGGTCTGTAAAAAATCAGCAGGAATCAATATCTAATATCATAAGATTCTTTTCATATAACAAGAGGAATAAGCACAAGATGGCCTTGATTATAGAAAATAATTAGATAGCACAAAGATCTTATGCTGCTTTATCTTTTAATTATTTTTATAGTTTGTGTGGTTTCAATAGCAGGGTTTAAACTTTATGAGGCCGAAAAGAAACATCATCATTACAAGTATAAAAAAAAGATCAAGAAAAGGAAGAACAAATTGCTCAGACAAAGGAAAGCAAATAAACTAATAAAACATTCTAGGTAAAGGTATGATCGAAGAACAAAACAACAACCCATTAGCAGAGGTCCCATCTAATAAATCAGCAAAACCCATTGCAAAATGGTTAGACAATGAAGATAACCAAGTCGAAAAAGTTTTTGGCTTTAATAGAAATGCTGAGCTCGTTAATTCAAGAGCTGCAATGATAGGGTTCCTTATGTTGATTTTTACTGAATTAGTTTTTGGAGGACAGCCAGTAACACTTGCAATTTTTGGTATTAAATGATTTCAATAAGATATTTATTCTTTAAATAAAGTATAATTTTAAAAGAAGCGAATTATTAATGACTAAAAAGGATTGGCTCGGAATTCTATATGTCTCGATAACTATATTCCTATGGGGTACTATAGGTTCTTTGATTGATTACCCTTTACTGCAAGTCAATATATATAAAGCAGGTTCATTAGGACAATTTGCAACATTCGCAATATCAGGACTGCTGACGTCTATTGCAGGAATATTACTTTTCAAAAAAATTATTAAATAATTAAATGCTAAATATTGTTTCGCAATACTTTTAATATTTAAATCTCTCTAGAACCTTTACTCTCTGATCAGATATTCTGGGGTCATAAAGTATCCACTGCCTAGTTTCTAAATCATGGTCACAGTCAATATTTGGGAAATCCTCAATAAGATTTGATCTTTGAAAATGACATTCTTGATCAGCTTCAAAGGCAGACCTATAATCAGGCTTGAAAATTAAAGTTAAGCAAATTGAAATTACAAGAAAAAAGCAAAAAAGAAACAATAACTAGTATTCTCATTATTTAAAAGCAATTTTTTCTATTACAAATACTATTATTGCACTATAAAAAACTGACAGAGCGTTCATTAATAACTCAGAGGGCTAATTCTATTGAATTTGCAAAAAATGCACTCAATTAAAATTGGCACTGTGCCAATTAATATAGCTGCCTCCCTACCTTCTTAAAGCCAAGTTCCTTTGGTAATAATAGATTATGTGAGGAGTTGAGATTTTTCTAAGGAGTCGAAACTAGGCAAGACGCCCTTAAGTTAATCTCAAAAAAACCCTGCTTATAGCAGGGTTTTTTTTTTGACCCTACAGAGAGCCTTAAGTTAAAAGCCTAAAAAATAAGATATTAGAAGGAACCTTATTTAAGATATAAATTAGTTTCTACCTACGCTATAGATAAATTGCTGAAAAGAAGGACTATAGAAATAAAGAACTACTGCCAAAACAAGAATAAGATTTAATCCTATAACTAGTGATCCTAAAAAAACACGAGTTCTCTTCGTAGGGGTTTTATACTCAAAACCTCCTACCTTAATAAGAACTTCCCTGTTATCAGAGTCATTTGACCCTTTAGCACTTGACTTGTTTTGTTTTGTTTTTGAACTTTTCAAAAAGACTTCTGGATCTTTTGACTGAGTAGATTCATCTGAAGATGGTTTTCCCTTACCCATTTGATAAATTTAGCTTTCTCTTATAAGAATTAGCAGCAAAAGGCAAGTAAATTGCAGAAGTAAAGAAAAAACTCAATATTTTCCAACTGTCTTTACTTGTTTGTGGTTTAATTTCACTAGAATAAAAAGCTACATGTCTTTTCTACCTCATTGAGGTTTTTAATAAAAGATCGGCCTTTTGGCATATTCAACATCACCATTATAATTTTTGATTCAAGGCCAAGCAATCTTGTTTGGCAAGAATAATTATCTTTAGACCCTGCAAAAAGCTGAAGTTCTTCAGCTTTTTCTAAAGCAAGTCCACATTGGCTTGTCCCTCTAGAATTAAGGCATTCGTAAGATAAGGATCTTAATAATTCAAAATTGCCAGCATAAATTTTATTTGAGAAAAGATTTACAACCTCAATACTAATTAACAGTATGGCTAAAAAATTTGCACCTGAAAGCTTTAAATGGTTTTTTTTTTCTGGTATCTGACGCATTGGCATTATTAAATGCAAATCTTTGTATTAATATTTTATAGGTATATGTAATAAGTATTTATTAGGAACAAGAATGCTTTCTAACTATTTCTAAATATAAGAAAGATCATTAACTTTTGATAGAAAACTTCGATAAAAGATTCAATCTTTACCAAAAGACTAATGCTCTCATTGAAAATTGTGCAAATACAAAAAGTCCACCAAAAATAACTTACAGAAAGTTATTGCAAAATACCCCAATTCCCTAAATCCCTTTTTAGAGGTTGAGGGAATTGAGAAGACTTCTCATAGATGATTTAGGAGCTCAAAAAAAGTTGAACTCCTAATAATCAATTGAATTCAAACTAATGGAACTTTTTGAAAATGTTCAATCAGCCTTGAACACGATCCTTAAACAATTTACCTGCTGTAAATGCAGGTACACGTTTTGCAGGGATCTTGATTTTTTCCCCAGTCTTTGGATTGAGTCCTTGACGAGCAGAGCGATCGCGAGGCTCAAATGAACCAAACCCTAGTATGGAGACTTTTTTGCCTTCCACGACTGAGTCGACAATTGTTTCTATGGCAGCATCGACAACAAGTGCCACGTCTGTCTTAGTTAGCTCTGTACGAGCTGCAACCAAATTAACGAGATCTGCTTTGTTCATTGTAAAAGTGTGTTTTAGCAGAGGGTGAAAGTTAAAAAGACTCCTAAAAGTCAATCAACAAACACGCCAACCAGCTAATGGTATGGAGACAAAGCGATTGAGGCAATAGAAAAGTAAGCTGGCGCAAAGCTTTATACCAGAGTTTGAAGAAAAATTAACCAATTATTTTTTGCTCCCATGCATCCCAAGAAGCAATTTTATTCTCACCAAACAAATGTGAGCATTGACCAGAAGCTATTTGGGGCAAGGAGTTTGAAGGAATCCATGAGCGTAATTTTTCTAAACTTTTCTGCTGCATAGTCCAATGAAAAGTCTTTGGAGTATGCACAGAATGAATTCGACCATTTGCAACTGGAATTAACAAACGTCCGCAGAACAGCACATTCCAAGGCTCTGGAGCATGGACAACACAACTTCCAGGAGTTGGTCCAGGCGTCCAAAGCAACCTCAAACCAGAAGCAGTCTTATCTTCATTTGAAAAGGTTTGGAGAAGCTCTATACCAGGGAGCAAGTATGATTCTTGTTCTTGTAAAAGGACAGGCCATTCAAGCTCTTTACTCAATTGCGATACTTTGCCATGTGAATATCGGTTAGTAAGGATAATCCTTGGATTTGATCCTTCCGAAAGTTTTCTTAGATCATTTAAAACTTCTACTGTAATTTCAGGGCAATCAATCAAAACTGGCTCAGGAGAACAATTCAACCACCATGAAACAACTCCATCAGCAGCTGTTTTAGAAGGAAACATCCACAACCCCTCTCTAACTCGATGAAGAGAACTTTCAAAATCAAATGAGAGAAATTCAGACATGACGTTGCTAAAAAAAACTATGGCATTAGCTTGTAAATAATGCTTGCTGTTTATAGGAGAAAAATTCAGTGAGCAAAACCAACACCGGTTCAGCTTGGCCTCTAGGTAGCTCTATAACTAAAAGAGGCGTAAATTTTTCAGTAGCAGCTCCAAATGCAGCTCATTTAGAGCTTTTACTATTTGCTAATGGATATGATACTAAGCCTGAACAAATAATTAGTTTCAGCAAAGAAAATAAATCTGGAGACTATTGGCATATTGAAGTAGAAAATCTTTCTTTAGGTTGTTTTTATGCTTATAAGGTATATAGCAAAGATCCTTTCGGAAAAAATAATCTTGACTCTGGGAAAGTATTGTTAGACCCATGTGCAAGAGAAATAGCCGGCTGGGAAACTTTTGAAAGGAAACCAGGCTATAAATATTCTCAGTTTGAAGGATTAGTATTTTTAAAAGGGGTGGTTTCAGAAAGAAATGAATTTAATTTTAAAGATCATCCTAGGCCAAGATATCCCTGGGATAAAACTATTATTTATGAATTACATGTAGGTGGTTTTACACTGAGCAAAGCATCAGGATTAGATGAAAAGTATAAAGGAACTTTTATTGGATTAATAGACAAAATTCCTTATCTAAACGATTTAGGAATAACAGCAATCGAACTACTACCAGTATTTTCATTTGATCCCTCAGATGCACCAAATGGTTTAGAAAATTACTGGGGTTATAGTCCAATTAATTGGTTTACTCCTCATCAAAATTATATTTCTAAAGAAAGTTCACTATCACCCAGAGATCAATTTCGTAAGCTTGTAGAAACTGCGCATGATAACGGGATAGAAATTATCCTTGATGTTGTTTATAATCACACTACAGAAGGAAATCAAAACGGTCCTTGCATTAGCTGGAAAGGATTTGGTGAGTCAATTTATTACCACAAAAATGAGCAAGGTGAATTTCTCGATGTGACTGGTTGTGGTAATACAATCGCAGCAAATCAACCTATTGTTAGACAATTAATACTGGAATCAATAAGATGCTGGACTAATGAACTTGGTGTTGATGGTTTTCGGTTTGATTTAGGTGTTGCACTAAGCAGGGGAAAAGATTTAGCTCCTCTAGAAACTCCTCCTATATTTGAAGAAATAGAGTCAGATCCATTGTTATGTCAATTAAAACTTATAAGTGAACCTTGGGACTGTGGTGGACTTTATCGACTTTCAGATTTCCCTGCAAAAAGAATAAGCACCTGGAATGGACACTTCAGAGATGATTTAAGAAGATTCTGGAAAGGAGATAAAAATACTACATGGCCATTAAAAGATCGTTTAACTGGCAGTTCAGCAATTTATAAAGACTCAAAAAATTCAGTCAAAAAATCAGTCAATTTCATAACTTCTCATGATGGTTTCACCTTAATTGATCTACTTAGTTTTAATAAAAAACATAATTTATCTAATGGAGAAAGTAACCGTGATGGTGAAAATCATAATAATAGTTGGAATCATGGTATTGAGGGTCCTTGCATAAATAAAGATTTAAATAATATTAGAAGTCGACAACAGAGAAATCTTTTCTCAAGTTTACTTTTATCTCCTGGAATCCCAATGATTCTAATGGGTGATGAAGTAGGAAGAAGCCAAGGAGGAAATAATAATGCTTGGTGTCAAAATACTCCTCTTGGTTGGATGATTTGGGAACAAAGTGATTGTGATAATGACCTAAAAGAATTTGTTAAAAAACTCATAATAATTAGAAAAACTCTTTCAGATTTCTTTAGCCCTGAATCCTGTATAAACTCACAAGCTTCTTTTACTGAAAATAAAAGGAAATTTTGGTTTCAATGGCATGGCGTCAAAGCTCAGAAACCAGATTGGGGAAGCTGGTCCCACACAATCAGCTATAGCATTAATCAAGATGACAAGGGAGCTGTTGTATGGCTAGGTTTGAATGCATACAATCAACCTCTAAAATTTGAATTGCCTAAGCCAACTTCAAAATGGATGAAATTAGTTGATACAACTGCTAGCACTCCAGAAAATCTTCAAGCAAAAGAAATCTCTAATCAAATAGAAATACAAGTAGAAAGCAGAAGCCTTATTTTGATATGTGCAGAAAATTATTGCTCATCTCTAATTAAGTGATTAATTTCTTTAAAAAGCGGGCGGCGGGAATCGAACCCGCATCATCAGCTTGGAAGGCTGAGGTTTTACCACTAAACTACGCCCGCACTAAGTATCAAAACTAATCAGTCCAAAAAATGAACTGAATGCTTTCTTAGTACTTCCTCCATTATTACCTTGTGCAGACCCCTTTAACGAACTTAGAAAAAAAACCCACATTTAGAAAAGGGGCTCGCCGAAGGCTGATGTTTTCTTATGGCTTGGGAGATGCTGGTACCGGACTAGCTGCTACTCAACTTGGCTTCTATTTATTTACTTTTTTCACAAGCGCTGCTGGATTGCCTGCCTTTATGGCTGGCTCTTTACTAATGGTAATAAAAATCTGGGATGCGATTAACGACCCTCTAATTGGTTGGCTAAGTGACAATACAAAGTCAAGGTGGGGTCCAAGACTTCCTTGGATGATCGGCGCCGCTCTGCCACTTGGAATTAGCCTTGCAGCTATTTGGTGGGTTCCTTCAGGCAATACATCCGAAAAGACTCTCTATTACATAGCTATAACTATCTTATTGATGACTGCTTATACAAGTGTCAATCTTCCTTTTGCAGCGTTATCAACAGAGATAACTCAAGAGACCTCAATAAGGACAAGATTAAATGCAGCAAGATTTACTGGCTCTATTCTTGCTGGATTAAGCGGACTGATTGTTGCAGCTTCACTTTTATCCTCAGGAGATAATGGATATCTCCATATGGGAAGAATATCCGGTTTAATAGCAACTTGCACTACTTTACTTTCTTGTTGGGGATTAGCTCCTTTTGCAAAAAAAGCAAGAAAACCAATTATCTCAACTGAACCTTTAAAACTGCAATTAAAAAGGATTTTTAATAATAAGCGTTTTATCCAAATTATTGGTCTTTATTTACTTCTTTGGTGTGGTCTCCAATTAATGCAAACAGTGTCTCTAATTTATTTAGAACAAGTGATGAAAGTACCTACTGAAATTTCCAAATGGATCCCAATACCTTTTCAAATAAGTGCTCTTATAGGACTTCAATACTGGAGTATTTACTCAAATAAACGCGGAAGGATTAAAGCACTGTTTCAAGGAGCATCTTTTTGGATTGGATCATGCTTAGTAATAATGATATTGCCACCAATCTCATCTGGATTATCTGTAAATAGCCTATTAAGTTTTACTAGTCTCGAATCTTTAAAAATGCTTTTCTTATTAATAACAATTCTATTTTTAGGATTCGGAGCTTCAACGGCATACCTTATCCCCTGGTCTTTGCTACCAGATGCTGTTGATGCTGATCCAGATAAACCTGCAGGAATTTATACAGCATGGATGGTTCTGATTCAGAAAATTGGAATTGGATTAAGTGTCCAATTACTTGGGGTTCTTCTTACATTTGCAGGTTATCGATCCTCATTTGACTGTATTGCTCTTGCTGAATGTACAGAACAATCAGCAACTGCAATAACAACTATTCGTATTTGTATGGGCCTTATCCCTTCATTATTTGTAGTTTTTGGATTATTTATAATGAAAGGCTGGACTGATCACAAAGCCAAGTATCAAGTTCAAAGATTATGAAAACGCCCCGCTGGTTAAAGAGACTTGGCAGTAGTCTAATTATTGGTGGACAAGCAGTAGCCTCAGCAGCAAAAGGAAACTTCAACAAATCTGATTTAACAGATCAACTAATGGAAGCTGGTCCATCAAGCTTTCTAATAGTTTTAATTACAGGTGTTTCAGCAGGAACCGTTTTTAATATTCAAGTTGCTGCTGAACTAAGCAGACAAGGTCTTGGCTCTGAAGTCGGTGGATTATTAGCAATTGGCTTGGCGAGAGAAATTGCTCCTCTACTTACTGCAACACTACTAACAGGTAAGGTTGCCACAGCTTATGCAGCTCAATTAGGCACAATGAAAGTTACTGAGCAAATTGATGCGATAACAATGCTTAAAACTGACCCAGTTGAATATCTTGTTGTACCCAGACTAATTGCAATGGTTGTAATGGCCCCTCTACAATGCTTGCTATTTTTCTCAGTAGCCTTGTGGAGTGGTCAAATTAGCAGTACTGTTTTTTATAGCATCCCTCCAGGAGTTTTTTGGAATTCTGTTAAAAGCTGGATATTTCTAAGTGATCTACCGTTCATGCTAATAAAAGCAATTGTATTTGGTCTGCAAATAGCTGTAATAGCTTGCGGTTGGGGATTAACAACTAAGGGTGGTGCTAAAGAAGTAGGAACCAGTACTACTGGAGCAGTAGTAATGACATTATTAACTGTTTCTTTAATGGATGTTGTTTTGACTAAAATCCTTTTTGGGTAACCCAAATGAATTCTTTATCAACCATGAAAAAGTCTGAAGAAGTTATTCTCGAACCTATGTATAGACTTCCTACTCTTATTCTAATAATAGGACTAACTATATTTTTTACCCCACTTCCATCATGGGCTTCAATTGCCATAACTGTTTTCGGATTATTTTTATTACTACAATCTTTTACTCTTAGATTAAAATTTACTTCTGAGAATCTCGTAGTATTGCAATTAGGGAAAGAGATAAGATGCTTTCCTTATAAAAATTGGATAGCATGGCGAATCTTTTTACCTCAATTACCAGGTATTCTTTATTTTAGAGAAACTGCAAGTCCTCACCTTTTACCAATTCTATTTGACTGCGAAATGCTAGAAAATCAATTGAAATTGCATGTGGGTTCTCTGCAAATAGTACAAAAATAGACTGAAAAACCAAGAAACTAATTCCTACCAAAAAATAAATGACTGATAAAGATCTCTCAACTAGCAAAGAAGAATCAGAAGATTATAAAGAAAAGGGGCTTTCAGTCTCTGAAAATTTAAATCTAGAGAATTTTAATGAAACTTCTATAAATGAGAAATCAACTCTAAAGGAAACAGCTAATGATAGGAATCCCAATACAGTTAATAAAGATAATCTGTTGGACTTTGCTTTACAAGACCTTAAGAAAAACAAAGAGACTTTAAAGAAAGAAATAGAAACACTTGAAAAAAGAAAAAAAGAGATTGAAAAAGAAATATCAGTTTCATTTCTAGGACAATCAGACTCAATTGCAAGAAGAGTTAAGGGTTTTCAAGATTACCTTAAAGGTGCATTTCAAGATCTAAGCCAGTCAGTTGAGCAGCTTGATCTAATAGAACAGCCTGTATTAGTTTCACCTTCTCCTCTTGATAAGAACAAACTTAATCTCACAAAAGAAACTGAGAAAATTGAGCCTATTTCAGCGGTGGCTGATACATTTAAACCAGATAAAGAATTAATAACCCAACTGTTGGAACAATATCTACAAGGACCAGATTATTATGCTGATCCTTGGAAGTTTCGAAGGAGCCTAGAACCTCAAGATAAAGAAATCCTTGAAGATTGGTTTTTCAATATGGGTGGCAGAGGAGCCCAACCTAGTAGAGGTAACAGGTCTAGAAACATACTTCTCTCAGCAGCATTAATTTCTATTCTTGGAGAATTATATGGAGATAGATTTCAAGCACTAGTCTTAGCAAGTCAACCAGAACGCCTTGGAGAATGGCGAAGAGGTCTTCAAGATGCACTAGGTCTTAATAGAGAAGACTTTGGTCCAAATAGTGGTGTTGTACTTTTCGAGCGCTCAGGTCCTCTTATTGAAAGAGCAGATCGTTTAGAAATTTCTAATGAGGTGCCTTTAATTCTAATAGATGCTGCAGAGAGAAATATTGAGATCCCAATTCTTCAATTCCCTATTTGGCTTGCGTTTGCAGCAACTCCTGATGAGTTGTATCTTGAGGATGAATTAATTTAAAGGGTTTACCTATCATTTATATCAATATATTTTCCCTTTTAATAAGTTATTTCTTTGGTTCTATACCTAGTGGATACCTTGCCGGTAAGTGGGTTTTAGGTATTGATATCAGAGAAATTGGTTCTGGGTCCACTGGAGCCACTAATGTGCTTCGTCATGTAGGAAAAATCCCAGCTGTAATTGTTCTATTAATAGATATATCTAAGGGTATTTTTGCAATTTTATTAGCAAAAATGTTCCTCTTAGATCAAAGCTGGCAAATTGCTGCAGGTATATCAGCTTTATCAGGTCACATTTGGCCTATTTGGTTAAGAGGAAAAGGAGGGAAAGCAGTTGCAACTGGGTTAGGTATTTTTCTTGGAATCTCTTGGAGCGTAGGCCTTAGTGCTCTTGGAGTATTTATTTTAACTTTAAGCATTTCCAGAATAGTTTCTTTATCAAGTATTTGCGCCTCTTTGAGTCTTCCAATCTTAATGTTTCTAACTTTCAGAAGTGATTTATCTATTCCTTATTTATTAATCAGCCTCGTAGCAATGATAATGGTTTTATGGAGACATCGAACTAATATTAATAGATTAATGAAAGGTAAAGAGCCTAAAATTGGAGAGAAAAATTAATTTTCCATTAATTCGCAACAAATTTTCTTAAAGACATCTTGAGGGTTGTTAGACAAAGTTATTTCTCTACCAACAACTAATTTTGTTGAGCCTGCTTTTATAGCTTCCATAGGAGTCATTACTCTTATCTGGTCATCCAAACCAACTGAAGAAGAACGAATCCCTGGAGTGATTAATTGAAAAGGTTCCTTAAAAGATCTCCGTAACTCTTCTACTTCTAAAGGTGAACAAACACAACCTCCAAGACCTACTGAATAAGCCAAGTCTACAAGCCTCATTACACGGTCTCTTAAAGATTCATGGATGCCTAATTCATCAGCAAAGTTTTGGGCATCCCAGCTTGTTAAGACAGTAACTGCCAAAAGACTGGGAGGGGGTAATCCAACTTCTGTCGCACCAGCAATAGCTGATTGATTAGCCTCTTCTAATGCCTTTCTTCCAGCGCAAGCATGCACGGTGATCAATTCAGCGCCGGTTTTTGCAGCTCTATAACAAGCTCTTCCCATGGTGCTAGGAATATCATGAAACTTAAGGTCTAAAAAAACCTTTTTACCTAATTGGCGCAATTGCAGGATAACTTCTGGACCCAAGAGGGTAAATAATTCGAGCCCTACTTTTACCCAAACCAAATTTGGCAATTTTTCTAGCAAAACAAGCATCTCAGATTCATTCATTTGATCCAATGCAAGAATCAACTTTTCTTGAGAGTTAAATTCAGAAATCATTGAATTAAATTAAAGTGATTGATTAATGAGAAATACGCCTAAAAGTTTTCTTCCCTAATTGAAATATCTTGCCAATAAGTTCTTTTGCATCTAAGAACTCTAAGTTCGGATCGAGAATCTTTTCTCCCTCAAGGCGAACAGCCCCTCCTTGGATTTGACGTCTAGCTTCACTACTGGTTGAACATAGGCCTATTGCGCTAACCAAATAAAAAGCTTTTACGGGGAAGCTAATAGAAGAAATTGAAGATTCTGGAACTTCTTCTACTGTTTCCTTGAGACCAGCAATAATCTTTGATGCATCTTTCTGAGCAATATTTGCAGAAGACATTCCATGAAATTGAGCTGTTACATTTAAAGCCATGAACTTCTGAAGATCTCTTGGGTCATCTGGTAAGTTTTGCAAATCACAATCAGTTAATAAGTTCAAGTAATTTAAGACTTGACTATCAGGGACCTTTTCTAATTTTGAATACATTGAAAGAGCATCTTCTGAAAGACCTACAGTGTTTCCCAGACTTTTACTCATTTTCTGAGAACCATCTAAACCCACAAGAATTGGCAACAACATCCCAAATTGAGGTTGCTGGCCAAAATAACGCTGAATATCACGTCCCATAGCAACATTAAATTTCTGATCTATTCCCCCAAGTTCAATATCTGCTTCTACTGCAACTGAGTCATAACCTTGAAATAAAGGATATAAAAACTCATGTAAAGCAATAGGGATACCTGAGGCATAGCGTTTCGAAAATTCATCTTTTGCAAGCATCTGTCCAACAGTTGACTTGCTAAGAAGATCTATAATCTTTGCTATATCAAAATTCTCCAACCACTTACTATTGCGATGAATTTCTACCCTACCTTTAGTCTCAAAGTCTAAGAGTGATTCATTTTTAAGTTTCCCATTACCTAATTGTTGTAGATATGTCTTTGCATTTTCTTCTACTTCTTCAGAAGTTAACTGAATACGTGTTTTACTTTTACCTGTTGGATCGCCAATCCTCGCAGTAAAGTCACCAATAATTAGAACTGCAATATGTCCAGCATCCTGAAAAGCTCTAAGTTTTCTAAAAAGTATGCTGTGCCCTAAATGGATATCAGTTCCAGTTGGATCTATGCCAAATTTTACTCTTAGTGGCTTTTTAGTATTTATAGATTTCTCAAGCTTCTCTTGAAAGGTCTGGTTTTTTGCAGTGCCAGTAGCTAATGGGAACAAGTCAACTACACCCCTTGCAAGCCACTCTGGCAAAGCAGTGAATTGCTCAGGCATAAAAATCCTTGTTTAAAAAATAGTGGTATACAGACAAATTCAAGACTCAGATTGATCAAGTTGTGATTTCATCCTATCTAAAGTTAAATTCATTTGGTCAAACATTTGCTCAGGAGTCATACCAAACTGGCCTAGCTGTGTTTTTAATTGTTCAACAGTCATTTTCGCCTGAAAGTCTTCTGAAAGTTCAAATCGCTTCATAAATACTTTATAGCGTTCCATCAAGGTCTCCATTTTACTTATAAACATTTTTTTTCCTTCACGGTCAAATTTTCCGTAGTCCCCGCCTAATTTCATAAGGTTTTGGTAATCAGTAAAAAGACTTCTTGCCTCTTCCTGAACTATTTCGGATTCAAAAAATGCCATTCCTCATACTCCTTTAAAAAGTCTTCTTGAGTACCAAGAAAACACCTGAAAGACTACAAACTTATCTTTGTTTGAAATCATTCAGCTTTGATATTCAATGGTGTTTCTAATAAATTACAATTATTCCGCTCAAAATCAATCTATTTAATAAGTAGGGATCACCAAACCTATGAAATGAAATGAACCTATCAAAGGGCCAAGGAGAATTATTTACAGAAAATTCCTGTTTCAAACAACCAGCTTCATTCAAAAATGAACTCCGATTAAAAAAAAGTGCCATTTTAGAATGGCAAAAGAGAATTAATGATTATCAAAAAGCTCTTTTTAAACATCTTGGTGAAACAACTCTCCAAAAATCTATTTTTGACCAAACCCACTTTAAAGATTCACCTAAGATACCAAACTTCCTTGAAATAACTCCTTTACCACTAAGCTTCTGGCGATGGCCTAAGCTGCCCCACCATGGTCCTGCTATATATCTAGTAATGGATAAGCTAAAGGATTTTAATTCTCATATTCTGCTTTATATAGGTGAAACAGTTGCAGCAGAAAAAAGATGGAAAGGGGACCACGATTGCAAAGAATATCTTCAGTTGTATTGTGAGACCTGCCAAAAAGCAGGTTTAAGAAATCAACTCAGCATTCGTTTCTGGCAAGATGTTCCTGAAGAGACAAAAAAAAGAAGGGTTTTAGAACAACAATTAATTCAGAAATGGTTACCAGCATTCAACAAAGAGACAAGAATTATATGGAACACCCCTTTTACTAATGAAATTAATTAATCAAAACAGCTAGCATCATCAAAACACAAAAGGCAAATGAAATTCTCAGTAAATCAAAAAGGTCTTAAGTCGTGGGAAGGTTCCGTATTGGCAATAGGTCTGCTCGAAGGAAACATTAAGAGCCAACTTGCTATTCTTAATGAAGTATGTGATTCGTTATCTATATCAACTTGTCTTGAAAAAAAAGACTTTTCTGGAAAAAAGGGTGAAATCTTAGAGCTTCAATTTTTAAATCATTCTCCTGAAAAACTCTTGTTGATAGGGCTAGGGAAACTGGAAGATCTTTTATTAGATAATCTTCGTGAGGGAGCTGCTCTTGCCTCTAAAGCAAGTATTGGTTCAACAGGGAAATTTGGGATAATGTTCCCTTGGGATCCATTTAATCCTTCAAGCGCTGCTAAAGCTGTAGCTGAAGCAGTAAGGCTATCTATTTTTAAGGACATTCGCTTCCAAAGTGATCCAAAAAGTCAAAAATTACCAGAGGAAGTGGAGTTAATAGGTTTACCTGAGGATGCTATAGGAATCATTAAAGAAGTTGACCCAATTTGCTCAGGAGTAGAGATTGCAAGAGAACTTGTAGGAGCTCCACCAAATAACTTAACCCCCGCAGCATTAGCAAGCAAAGCTATAGAAATAGCTAAAGAATTTAGCCTTTCTTACAAAATTCTTGATAAAGCAGATTGTAAAAAGAAAGGAATGGGTGCATATCTCGCAGTTGCTCAAGGATCGGATCTAGAACCAAGATTTATTCACCTAACTTATAAACCTAAAGGAACTATTAATAGACGAATAGCGCTAATAGGGAAAGGACTAACTTTCGATTCCGGAGGCTATAACCTAAAGGTCGGCGCATCTCAAATTGAGATGATGAAATATGACATGGGAGGAAGTGCAGCAGTGATAGGTGCAGCAAGGGCTATTGGGGAGATATCTCCAATGGGTACTGAAATTCATTTTATAGTTGCTTCTTGTGAAAACATGGTTAATGGCTCTGCAGTTCATCCTGGAGATATCGTTACGGCTTCTAATGGGAAAACCATAGAAATAAACAATACCGATGCAGAAGGCAGGCTAACTCTTGCAGATGCACTTGTTTACGCATGCAAACTTAAACCAGATTCTATAGTTGACTTGGCAACATTAACTGGCGCATGTGTTATTGCTCTAGGTGAAGAAATTGCCGGTTTATGGGTAAACAAAGATTCATTAGCCAATGAATTAAAAGAAGCTTCAAATTTATGTGGCGAAAAGCTTTGGCGAATGCCTCTGCAAGATTCCTATAAAGATGGGCTTAAGTCAATGCTTGCAGATATTAAAAACACTGGTCCTCGAGCTGGTGGATCAATAACAGCAGCTCTTTTCCTAAAAGAATTTATAGAAGAAGATATTGCATGGGCGCATATTGATATTGCTGGGACATGTTGGGCAGATAAAGATCGTGGCATAGATCCTGCAGGCGCGACAGGTTTTGGAGTAAGAACGCTTGTAAATTGGGCATGTAAATCAAACTAAAAGTAGAGTTTAATCTGATCAGTTCTGTGAAACAATTAAGAGTTCACAAGATTGATCTGATTAAGAGTTTTCAGCCCAATTAGAATTTTTTCCTGCATTTTTATTCCAAACTTCCTCTAATCTTTTATCTCTCTGACAGCTATATCGATAGAAATTATACTTAAACGAATTTTTCTTAGCAAAATCTTGATGATAATCTTCAGCCTGCCAAAATAAACCTTTTGGCTTTACAGAAACTTTGATATTATTCAATGGAACAGACAACTCCTTAGCAGCACTTTCCAAACTTTCGTTAGCTAAATTTTTCTGATATTCATCTTTATAAAAAATCACAGCTTTATAAGAATCTCCTCTATCACAAAACTGTCCTGCTGAGTCATAAGGATCAATATTCCTCCAGAAACTTTTCAATAAATCATCGTAACTTATTTTTTTAGAATTATATTTAACTAAAACAGATTCCTTATGACCAATATGATTTTGATAAGTAGGGTTTTCCATTTCCCCTCCTGAATAGCCACTATCTGCAGATATAACTCCTGGCAAACTCTCCAAATCATGCTCTAAACACCAAAAACATCCTCCCGCAAATAATGCACTATCGATTGATTCATCTGCATAAGAAGGAGGGGCAAATAGAAAAGCACAAGCAATCAGCAGAAGTAAAAATCTTTGAAAGACTAATAATAATCCCATTAAGCTAATAGATCTAAAATTTCTGAGGCAGCTCTGTCAGTAACACCAGGCTCTCCTAATTGTTGCCTTAACTGCTTATAGCCATCTAGCATCTTCTGACGAACTAAATCATCATACAAAAGAGGCTTAGCAAGCTCAGCAATACCATTTGGAGTGAACTCACTTTGCACTAATTCGGGAATCAATCTTTGATTCAATAAAAGATTAACAGGCGATATATGATCTACAGAAAAATTCAGTATTCTTTTGGCCACAAAACCAGTAATTCTACTAACTTTGTACCCGACAATTTGAGGTACTAAATGTAAAGCTAATTCCATATTAATAGTACCTGACTTAGCAAGAGATAATTCACTAACAGCAAATAAATATGGTTTTAATTTATCAATGTCTTTTGCTAAAAAGACCTTTCCTTGCAACCCAAAATCCTTCAATGCCTTTTGAAGATAATCTTCAAATTTTTGCTGGCCAGCTGGCAAAAGGATATAAAGACTAGGGTCATTTTTTTGAAGCAAGGCAGCTGCCTTTAGAAGTATTGGCAACAAATACTTCAATTCTTGTGAACGTGAAGCAGGCAAAACCAACAAAAATTTATGAGAAGGGTCTAACCCAAGCTTCAAACATGCCTCTTTACGATTTGGCAACTCTTTCAGATTATCTAGCATTGGGTGTCCCACCCAAGTAACTTTCCCTCCTCTAGAAGAATAAAAATCTGCTTCTTTCTGGAAAATGGCCAGGATCTTATTACTAAAGCCAATTAAGTCCGTTGAGCCACCTTCACCTAAATTCCAAGCCCATTCCTGAGGTGCAATATAGTAAACGATTGGAATCAATGGAAATAATTTCCTAACCTTATTTCCAAGCCGAACATTCGGTCCCATGTAATCAATCAAAATCAATGCATCAGGTGGGTTTTTAATAATCAATTTGTCAACGAATTTTTGCATTCTCAGTGTCGGGATTAAATAAGGTAAAACCTCCCAAAAACCAATTGCCCCTATCGAGGAAGTATTTGCAATAAGTTCTGCTCCTGCCTTTTTCATTCGATCCCCACCTAGTGCACTGATTTGTAAAGGTATTGATCTTCTCTGTGACTCGTCAATCAAAGCCTTTACCAAAAAGCTTCCTTGCAAGTCTCCAGACACTTCGCCTGTACTAATAAGCAAGCGCATTTTTAAGCTTTTTCTGAGCAAAGAAAAGGCATTGGGCCTCTCCTCCCTTTATCTATTGAAGCCTCGAGGAAGGAACAAAGTTGGCTTGAGGCCTTTAGCAGTTGCTTTTCTTTTGCTAATTCAAGACCCTTTGTATAAACATGACCTGATCTAAAAATCAAATTCCAAATTTCTTGTAATTGTTTAAATTCCTCTGGTGATTCAGTATTCAACCCTCTTCTTCTAATGCCCACACGATTGAGTCCACGAATCCGGCCAGGATGTCCTTCTACCAAGCAATAAGGTGGTACATCTCTGTCTACTCTTGTCATACCACCAACCATTGCCAAGCATCCAATATGAACAAATTGATGAATCCCTAAAGAGCCTCCAATAACAGCTTGATCGTCAATAACAACTTCTCCAGCTACCTGAACGCTGTTTGAAATTACCACTTCGTTCCCGATATCACATCCATGAGCAATATGGGTATAAGCCATTAACAAGCTTCCATTCCCAATCTTGGTCTGTTCGCCTTCGTTTGTTGCTCGATTAACAGTTACACATTCGCGCAAAGTATTGTAATCGCCAATAACGACTTCAGTAGGGGCGCCTTTATATTTCAAATCTTGTGGCTCAAGACCTATGCAAGCTCCAGGGAAAATCTTATTAAACGAACCAATTTTCAACTTCCCATCAAGTACAACATTTGGACCCACAATTGTATTGGCTCCTATCTGCACTTCTGGTCCAATCACAGCACCAGCACCAACAACAACTCCATTAGTTAACTCTGCCTTTGAATTAACAACAGCCAAAGGATGAATCTGAACTGAGTTGTCAGTTATCTTGTTTTTAGTTTCTATGTTTTCAATCATAAAATTAATCCACCAAAGAGAACATCAGTTCACCTGAACAAACTAAATTTCCCTGAACTGTTGCCTCTCCTCTTACTTTTCCAAAACGCTGTCTTTTTATACTGATTAACTCACAATTAATTAACAACTGGTCTCCAGGTACTACCGGTCGGCGAAATCGAACATTATCAATACCAGCAAAAACAAAAAGGCCTTTAGGTAAATCAGGCATCTGCTTAACAATCAGTCCGCCAACTTGTGCCATTGCCTCAACAATTAAAACACCTGGCATTAATGGCCTTCCAGGAAAATGGCCTTGAAAGTGTGGTTCATTAATGGTGACATTCTTAATTGCCGTGACACTTTTACCCGGTTCGTAAGCAACAACACGATCCACTAAAGCGAATGGATACCTATGGGGCAAAAGCCCCATAATCTGCTCATTAGTAAGGACAAGTTTATTAGTAATAGAGTCAGTCAAAGCAAATCAAGTTAAAGAACATTCTGAGAAATAGCATCAGCAAGTTTGGCATGAAGTGCGTGAGAACCTTTGTAAACTAAAACCTGAGCTTTAGGCAACCCAACAAGAGCTAAGTCTCCTATTAAATCAAGTAGCTTATGCCTAACAGGCTCATCATTGAATCTCAAAGGAGGGTTAAGCCAAGAATTGCCATCACAAACCAATGAGTTGTTTAAGTCACCACCTTTGATCAAGCCTTGATCCATTAAGTAATCTATTTGATCTTTGAACCCAAATGTTCTAGCAGGCGCAATATCTTTAACAAACGATTGTGGGGTTAAATTCAAAGAAAATATCTGTTTCCCTATAGCTGGATAAGGGAAATCTACTATTCCTATTAAATGGCAGCTCTCATTAGGAGTAACTGCAATAACGCTTGAACCCTTATTGATTACAAAAGATTTAGTAATAACTGGTAGTGGATCTCTAGGGCTACTTAAAGGAATTATTCCAGCTTGTTGAATAGCTTCTACCCATCCAATAGCAGATCCATCTAAAAGAGGAATTTCATTGCCTGAAACAACTATGTGCGCATGAGTCAAACCACAGCCAACCAAAGCAGCCAATAAATGCTCAACTGTAGAAATACTTTGATTACCTAAATCAAGTTTTGTGCAAAGTTGACTATTAACAACATTGCTAGAAGTAAGTCTTACAGGAGAGGCTGAACTATTTACCCAAGAAATATAAAATCCAAAGTCATCACAAGGTAGAAGTGTTACTTCAGTTTCATTACCACTATGAAGGCAAACACCTCTCCTAGAAACAGCACTTTTGAGGGTCCAAGCACCTTCATAATCTTGAGGTAACCCCTCCAAACTTAGAACTTCCACCCAAATCCAACGTTATAACGCCAATCTCCTGATAAATCTTTACTTGCTGCTTCTATTCTCAAAGGTCCTACTGGGGTATTAAATGATAATCCACTACCAACGGAGAACCCTGAACCAGCCTTACTAAGAAGTTTACCTGGATTGCCAGGAACATTTTTTTGAGAGTCAAAGGAAGATCCTGCATCTACAAACAAATTGCCTGAAACCATTCTCCAAAGAGGAACTCTATATTCAGCCGAGGCTTCACCAAAACTTCTAGCGACACCCAAATCACACGAACTCCAACCTCTTATTGATTTTGAACCTCCTAAACAAAAAGCTTCATAAGGAGGTAAATCTCCAACTATCGTTCCTCCTTTAACTTGAAAAGCCAAAGTTTGCGAACAGTCACGCTTCTCTCCTTTTTTTGGCTTGCAACCTTTATGAAATTTAATCCAGTTAACAGGAATAAAATGGGAATAACTAGCTTTTGTTCGGTTAAAAGTTGGTGAATTTTCTCCTACAGAAAAATATTGAGAAGTCCCTAAGCTTGCAAAATGTCCGGCAGTAGGATTACGAGGATTGTTTAGCTTGCTATAAGAAACAGCACCTCTAACACCAACAAGAGTATTCTCTTTTGCACAATTAAAGGCGATGCAAATAACATCACTGTTAGAGGCAGTATTATTAGTTGAATAATTAGTACTTAAAGCACCATAAGGCCTTCCTTGTGAGGAAAAATCAATTGGTCTAACCTGCTGAAGATCCATTCCTACTAACATAGACCAAGCAGATTTCTTAAAAGGATCTCCTCCGTTTAGAGGCCTTGAAAAAGAAAAATTTCCACCAGTTCTCTGAAGAATTATAGAGTCTCCTTCATAATCAAACCAACTTATATTGTTAGTAGCTGCTTCTGCTGCTGCTACTGAAGAGAAAGAACCACCAACACCTCCCCCATGATTAAAATCAATATCATAAACAGTGGCCGAAGGACTTGATCCAGGTGCGGGATAATAATCACTTACCCCTAAAATATTCCCTCCGGTTGAACTTCTAAATTCCTGAGGTACATCCCTACTAATAAAGATTGATGTGCGAAAAGCTGTTCTAAACTTATCTCCCTTAATCCAAGGGTCAGACAAAGAAAAGCTAATCAATGTTCCATATTGTCCATAAGTAAGATTTAGATCAGTTGACCATGATCTCCCTAGCAAATTCTTTTCTTGCAAACCAGCAGAACCAAAGAATCCCTGTGCTCCGCTATACCCAAGTCCTCCAGTAAGTGATCCTGTCCTTTGTTCTGTAATACCTAACAAAATATTTATTTTTCCAGGCTCTTCAGCTATTGGTTTCAAAGTGACTTTGATATCACTAAATAGAGAAAGACCATAAAGTCTTTTTATATCTTCCTCTAGAACATTTCTATTAAATGCAAAACCATTTTTACTTTTAAGCTCTCTATCAATTACCCATCTCTTTGTTTTACCTCTAACAGGCTTCCCATTTTCTCGAACTGAATTACCTTCTTCATCTAGAAACACCACCTCAACTTTTTCAATAGTTCCTTCCTGAACTTTTAATTGAACTACTCCATTTGGAGTAATTCTATTTGGTCCAGAAAGCCTTGCTAAAGAGTATCCCTTGTCTGAATACCAAGCCTTTAGTTTATTCATACGTAGCTTGAGAACATTTAAATTAAGCGTCTTTCCAAAATCGGCTTTAAAAATTTCTTGAATAATCTCATTAGTAATTAAGGGATTTTCAGGGCTTATCTCAATCTCTGTAAAAACAGGGTTTGGTTGAACATTAACTAAAAGCTGAACACCTAAAGGGCTGTCAATTGGTTCTATTTCTAAACTTGAAAACCATCCAGTAGCATAAATTGAATTCAAATCTCTTTTAAGTTCTAATCTACTTACTCTGCTGCCAGGTCTTATCTCCATAGCATCATAAGCAGCATATTCTAAACGGCTTCTATCAGGGTGATTTTCCAGCCCATTAATAACTACCTCAGAAATTAAAACCAATGCATCTTCAGAATTTTTTTTAGATGAATTATTTTTAGAATTTGCAAGCTCAAAAGAATTTGAACTGAAAAAGTCTTTCTCAATATTGCTTTTGTAATTAAAAACCTCGGAATTAGCTGAGCTTCCAAGAAGAGGGAAGGTCAAAGCAAAAAAATATGCTCCTCGTCTAAAGAGATTCATTGGAATGGAGGGAATAATTCGAGCCATTTTATTTTCTTAGGATAAACCTAACTAGAGAGGAATTAAGCTAAAAGTCCTTTCATAAGTTCTATGAATAAGCTTCATTTATTCTCCGAAAGACCTCACTGTAACCTTCCATGACACCTCCAAGGTCATTTCGGAAGCGATCCTTATCAAGAATTCGATCTTGTTTATCCTCAATATTCCTATCCCAAATTCTGCAGGTATCTGGACTGATTTCATCAGCCACTAAAAGCTTACCATTTCTAGCCAATCCCATTTCCAATTTAAAGTCAACCAAAAGAAGGTCTAATCCAATAAAAAATTTTTTTAAAAAGGTATTAACCATTAATGAAAGAGTTTCTATTTCCAATATCTGACTAGAAGATAAAAGCCCTAATAAAAGCACTCTCTTCTCTGTTAAAAGAGGATCACCCAATCGATCATCCTTGTAATAGAAATCAATTAAAGGAGAAGAAAGTTCTGTTCCATCAACTATAGGAGTCTCTCTACATAAAGACCCACTAGCTATATTGCGAACAACAATTTCCAAAGGTATCACCTCAACTTTTCTCGCCAACATCCAACAATCTTGTATTTCGTCCAAAAAGTGAGTAGGGACTCCTTCCTTTCCTAAATACCTAAAAATAGAGGAAGAGATTTTGCAATTCAACATACCCTTGCCATCCAATTGCGAATGCTTTTTAGCATTAAAAGCAGTTGCATCATTCTTAAAATGAACTAATAGCTCATCAGGATTATTGGTTTCAAAAACCCTTTTTGCTTTACCTTCATAAAGAAGAGAACCATGAGAGGGTTCCATTAAAATCTCTTTTCACCTCAATTAAAAACTACTTGGTTATATAGTAAAAAAACAAGCTTGCTCAGGAAACCAAGTAATTTTTGAATAGGCAATATATATCATGAACTAATCAAATTAAAAGCTAAAACTTAACAAGCCATTTGCACCGCATTATGAAACAAGACATGACTAGTATAAAAAATCTACCGCCTTTAAGAAAGGTACTCATAGTTGGAGGTGGTGGAAGAGAGAACGCATTGGCTTGGGCAATTGCAAAATTTGAAAAAATTGAAAAAGTTTTTGTTGCACCTGGCAATGCTGGAACAGAATCTAATAACTCTTGTAAATGCTTGGATATAGAAGAATCGGATAGTAAGGGAATAAAGCAAGCATGCCAATCATTAAATGTCGACTTAGTAGTAATCGGAGGAGAAAAACCACTTTCATTAGGCTTGGCAGATCAATTAAGAGAGGATGGATTAGCAGTATTTGGACCTGGAAAAAATGGAGCTCAATTAGAAGCTAGTAAAAACTGGGCAAAAGAATTAATGTATGAAGCAAGTATCCCTACAGCTAAATATTGGTTAGCCAATAGCAAAGAAGAAGCATCAGAATTGCTAAAAAAAATAGGCACGCCACTTGTTGTAAAAGCTGATGGTCTTGCCTCTGGCAAAGGAGTATCAGTATGCAATTCGATAGAAGATACTCAAGCATCTATCAACGAAGTCTTCTCAGGGAAATTTGGAAAAGCAGGAGAAAAAATCATCCTTGAGGAGTGTCTTCAAGGACCAGAAGTATCTATTTTCGCAATCAGTGATGGAGAGAATCTAATAATTCTTCCTACAGCACAAGACCACAAAAGACTTTTAGACGGAGACAAAGGACCAAATACTGGAGGGATGGGAGCATATGCACCAGCAAAAATTGTTGATGCAGAAAAACTTCAGCAAATCAAAAAAACAATACTCCTTCCAACTTTAGAAATTCTCAAAAAAAAGAATATCAACTACAGAGGAGTTATATATGCAGGCTTAATGCTGACTAAGCAAGGTCCTAAAGTAATTGAATATAATTGTCGTTTTGGCGATCCCGAATGTCAAGCACTTATGCCTTTAATGGGAGCTGAACTAGCACAAGTCATTCAAGCAGCTGCTTTAGGAGCTCTAGAGAAAGCTCCGCAGCTTAAGATCAGTCAATCAATAAGTGCCTGTGTTGTTGCCTCAACCTCTGGATATCCAGAAAATCCAAAGAAGGGAGATGTAATCTCTATAACCCAAAACAAAAAAAAGGATTTACCAATTCAATTGTTCCATTCTGGAACCAAACTTAATAGTGAAGGAAACCTAGTAACATCGGGAGGGAGAGTACTATCAGTTGTTGCTCAAGGGGATAACTATAAAGATGCTTTTAAACTGGTTTATGAGACACTAAAAGGAATTAATTTTAATGGAATATATTATCGTAATGATATTGGCTACCAAGTAAGAAATTAATATTCAAAAATTTATGCCCACAGAAGATCTAACAAAAATAGAAGATATTAATCTTCCAACAATTCACGAGAAAATTTCTGATAAGTCTCAATCTACTAATTTTGTTTCTAGGTGGTGGGATGAATTTAGTCTAAGGGCAAAACTTTTAGCTATTGCGACATTAGTAGTCAGCATATTAATGACAGGAATTACTTTTTTTGCACTAAGCAGCATTCAAAGAGATGCAGGAATGAATGATACTAGATATGCGACAGATCTTGGACTGCTTCTTTCAGGAAATGTCACTGAGTTGGTAGCAAAAGATCAAGACAGAGAGCTTTTTAATGTTGCAGAAAAATTCTGGAGATCTAGTAGAAATATACGGTATATATTTTTCACAGATCCTGAAGGGATCGTCAAACTAGGTATTCCCATAAGTGCTAGTCCAAATGATTCACAAAGTGACTTTCAACTAACGAAAAAGCTCCAACTTCCCCAAGAGCTAAAAAGACGACCTCAATTTCCATTAGTAAGACAACACTTAACTCCTCAAGGGCAAGTTACAGATGTGTTTGTTGCCTTACTCTATAAAGGCAATTATGTTGGAAATCTTGCTTTAGGAGTAACCCCTAACAAGAAAGCCCTTGCCAGTGCAGCATTAACAAGGGAAGTAACAATAGCTGTTTTCATTTCAATTTGGATATTAGTAATTATTGGTTCTGTATTTAATGCTTTAACTATTACTCGTCCTATTAGAGAACTTGTTAAAGGGGTAAGGGAAATAGCCAAAGGTAATTTTAAATCTAGAATAACTATTCCTATGAATGGAGAACTTGGGGAATTACTTAATGGCTTCAATAAAATGGCTTCTCAACTTGAGGATTATGATGCTGCAAATATAGAGGAACTTCAAGCAGCTCAAGTTAAGCAACAATCTTTAATTGCTACAATGGCAGATGGAGCAATCTTACTTGATGAAAAAGGTAAAATTGTCTTAGCAAACCCAACTGCAAGAAGATTGTTTCGTTGGGACGGCAGGAAACTTGAGGGACAAGAGCTCTTAGATGAATTGCCTGAGTTAATTGCAAATGATCTACATCCTGATGTAATTTCAATCTTAAAGAGCACATCTGATAACTCCGAAATACGATGTAACACTCAAGAGCCATCAAGAACACTACGAATTGTTTTACAATCAGTAAGAGATACTAATCGATCTATCTTAAAAGGAATTGCTATAACTATTCAAGATCTAACAAGGGAAGTTGAATTAAATGCTGCCCAGAGAAAATTCATAAGCAATGTATCACATGAACTTAGAACACCACTATTTAATATAAAAAGTTATGTAGAAACACTCCATGATCTTGATGACAAGCTTTCCAAGGAAGAAAAAATTGAATTTCTAGGAGTAGCAAATTCTGAAACAGATAGACTTACAAGATTAGTGAATGATATCTTAGATTTATCTAAATTAGAAACAACAAAAAAAGTAAATTTTGAGGAGATAAATATAGCTCCTGCAATTGAACAAACCGTGAGAAATTATAAATTAAATGCTGAAGAAAAAAATGTCCAAATTATTCAAGAAATAGAAGAAAATATGCACCTAGTTCTAGGGAATTGGGATTTAATCTTACAAGTTTTAGACAATCTATTAGGGAATGCTCTGAAGTTTAGCCAACCTGGAGGCAGAATCCTATTACGCTCTTATACATGGCCAGATATATGCATTGCGACTTCTGAGCAAAATATTAATAATGATGCTCCAACATGCAATATTATTTCTCCACTTCCAAGGATAAGGATTGAGATTGGAGACACAGGTTGCGGTATTTCTCAAGAAGGCCAAGAAAGAATTTTTGAAAGATTTTTTAGAGTTGAAAATGATGTCCATACAGAAGTAGGGACAGGACTTGGTCTGTCAATTGTTAGAGAAATAATCGAAAGGCATGGAAGCCAGATCAGGATGAGAAGCCTACCTGGAGTAGGCACAACATTCTGGTTTGATTTGCCTCTAGCTCAAAATGATACAGATGAATTATTCATTGAGTCTGAAAGGCTTCAAATTAAATGGAATCAAGAACTTGAAAAAGAGTTAAGCTAAAAGATTTGATTATTTAGCATTACTCCCCTTCCTCCCTTTTCTGTCAACAGATTTAAAAACCCCTGGAAGTGCTTCCTCACTATTTATTCGATGTGGAGCTCCACTAAATATCTGTTCAAAATTAGTAAATGAATCCTTTATTTCAGGTCCCTCACTAGTAATAATAAACTCTCTAATTCTTTTATCATGCCAGGACCCCCTCATCTTGAACACGTTTACAGCCCGAGCCATTTCACCTCGAATTTCTACATATTGAAGCAATAAGATGGTATCAGTAATTGTTGAGATATGAGAGTCCGTAATTGAATGGCTACCCATAAATTCTTCAGCCGTATTAGTAAAGAAACCAGCAATTTCTTCTTGCTTTGCATAACCTGTAACTCCAATAACAAACTGTCTAAATGCATTTAAACTTACTCCTCGTGCCAAGGCAGAAAGAGAGTCAATTGCCATTCTTGATGGTTTAAATTCAGAGATTTCAGTCTTAATTATTTGCAGATGGTCTTCAAGTCCTGTTGATTCTGGATAAGCACAAATAATCTTTAAAAGACCATCACTTTCCATCTTTTCAAAATCAATTCCCCAACTTGTAGCATTCCTGAGAAGCTGAGCTCTTGATTCTTCATATGCGAAGAGAATAGCTCTCTCTTTATTTGAGTATGCATCTTCTATAAATTTGGAGACAAGCATAGTCTTGCCTGTACCAGTAGCACCTGTTGCAAGAATGATTGAATCTTGAAAATAACCACCGCCACACATTTCATCTAAATCAGGAACACCCGAACTTATTCGAGTATTTGAAGAACGCTGAGTTAAACGCATTGCACCCAATGGGAAAACGCTTATCCCCTGGGATCCCATAGTAAAAGGAAACTCACCTTTCATATGAGTAGTGCCTCGTAATTTCAAAACTTCAACTGTTCTTCTTCTTTTTTCTGACTCAAGTACATTCCTCAAAATCACCACATTATCTGAAACAAATTCTTCTACTCCATATCTTGCTATAGGTCCATACTCTTCCATTCTCTCAGTTGTCATTACTGTAGTCACGCCTATTTCTTTTAATCTTGCTATAAGACGAAATATTTCTCGTCTAACAACATAAACAGCATCATATTGTTGAAAGACTGCTGTCATTGAATCAATAGCAACTCTTTTTGCCTTGTATTTATTTATCGCGTAGCTTATTCTTTCGATTAATCCAGAGAGATCAAAAGTGCCTACAACATCCTGTCCATCAGGGTCAGGAGAGGCATCAAGAATAAACAATTTATTCTGATCAATTAGTTCCTGAAGATCCCATCCAAAACTTGCCGCATTTCTAATAATGTCTAAAGGGGACTCTTCAAAAGTTACAAAAACACCTGGTTCATCGAAATTACAAATTCCATAATGCAGATACTGAAGAGAAAAAACTGTTTTACCTGTTCCAGAGGTTCCACTAACTAATGTGCTTCTAGATGTGGGCAAACCTCCTTGGCAAACGTCATCAAAACCTTCAATACCAGTGGGGAGTTTCTGAACTTGCATGGTCGGGGAAGTGGAACTGCTTGAAGGAGGCATGGATTCTTAGTTCAGAATTAAAACTTAATTAGAAATTTGAACTAAGTCGTAGATTTAAATTGATATTTAAGATTTCGACTTGTCTGATGGGCTATTAGAGACAGAGGAAAAGAAATCCCCTTCAGACAATTCTTCAAAAAGCAGGTCAAGACCAATAAGAACCCTTTCCCGATCAGACAGATCTCCAATTATTCTTCTAACTGGAGGAGGAAGAATTTTAGCTAAAGTAGGGGTTGCAAGGATTTTATCTTCCTCAGCTAGTTGAGGTTTTTTCAGTACATCAATAACTTTTAAAGCATAGACACCTTTGAATTCTGTCTTCAAGATTTCTCTCAAAGTGGACAAAGCTCGCATTGAGTTGGGCGTGTTGCCTGCTACATATAACTTGAGTATGTATGTTTTGCGGGGGCTCATTAATCAAACTCGATTTAAAAAAGATGGAATGCATATATAGATCTTGACGAAAGAAACCCTTAAGAGTGAGGATGTTATCTTCCCTTCGATTGTGATGCAGGCTTAATCGGAATTATAGAGTAATTTGGCCACTTCAGGTGCCTATATACTCCAAACTCCGAGCCTACTCATGTCCTTAAGTGCCATGACACCAAATAAAACAGAAAAGAGTAAAAACTCTTCATCAATTAAAAACTATGCCATCGTTGAAACTTCTGGTTCTCAGTTCTGGTTAGAAGCTAATAGATACTATGATTTGGATCGAATAAAGGGGAATGTAGATGAAAAAATTACTCTCGATAAAGTACTTCTAATTAATGATGAAAAAGGACTATCCGTAGGGAAACCATATGTGAAGGGTGCAAGAGTCGAGCTAAAAATCATGGCTCACAAAAGGGGTCCAAAGATAATTGTCTATAAAATGCGACCTAAAAAGAAAACACGCACAAAGAATGGTCACAGACAAGAACTGACAAGAGTAATGGTCACATCAATATCTAATGGAGCCAAGTCAAAGAAGGTTATTCAGGATGAAAAGCCTATAAAGGCTGATAAAACTATAAAAGATACTAAGTCCACCAAGACATCAAATCCAGTTAAAAGTACAACTAAGGCGAAAAAAGCAGTAAATGAGGTGAAGAAGGCAGTCAAAGAGGTAAAAGAAGCTGTAAAAGAAGTTAAAAAAACACAAACAACATCTTCGAAGAAGAAAGATAGTAAAATACAAAAGACATCTGATTAAAGAGTCTTTTAAAATCCTCTATCTCATCTAATTTTTAAATGGCACATAAAAAAGGAACTGGCTCAACTAGAAACGGCAGAGATTCCAACTCAAAACGTCTAGGAGTAAAAGCTTATGGTGGCGAAAAGGTTAATGCAGGGTCAATTCTTATAAGGCAACGAGGTACATCTATCTTGCCTGGCATAAATGTAGGCAAAGGCAAAGATGATACTTTATTTGCTCTTACTAGTGGCATAGTTACTTTTGAGACCATTAAGCGTAATTTAAAAACCCGCAAAAGAATTAATGTAGCCTGTTCAAATTAAGGACTTCCGTTTTAACTTTTTATCGCTTTGGCCGATAAGCACGAGCGGTAATTAAGAATGGATGAAAGATTTCAATAAAGTTTTCTTGAAGAGTTAAAAAAAACTTTTCAATCATTTCTTTATCATCAAAATGAAATGGGTATTCCCCATTATCGCCCTTATAGAAATACCAATTAAGTAAAGCAGTCGAATTAACTGATAATCTTTTTTTAAAATTTAAAAGTTGGGCCGAGGGGTTTGGCATATGTTCTAAAACATCAAAACAAATAATTGTGTCAAATTGAATTTCACCTAAACTTTCCAAGTCTCTATGAACTGAAATTGATTCGCTAATACCTAATTCAATAGATCTATATTCTACAAAGGCTCTATTTTCTGGGTTTAGATCAACAAAATAAACATGTTCAACCTCTTTTAAATTCGCAGCAGCAATCGAGTGAGTTCCTATACCGCCCCCAAAATCAATCACCTTTCCAAAAGCAAACTTCTTGAGGAGTCGAATGGTATCAGCTATATATTCACAACTACCTAAATGCCAAGATGCTAAATCAAAAAGATGCTTGTCTCCGACTTCGTCCTCATAAAAGGTCTTGACTGATTCTGGACTAAAAGAGCCTGGGTGCAATGCCGTCATATCTGTCAATCCACTTTTAAGATGAACTTCAAGATCTTGTTGAGTGATTTGAAGATATTTAGCTAAATGCTTCTTAAGATCAAATCCTGTTTCAAGGAAATCCTCTACGCCTAATTGACACATAGTTTTTATCCTTGAGTATTTTTAAAAGAACAACTTAAATCTTTTTCTTGAACTAAATTTAGAAATAATAAAAAAGCTATAAACAGAGAAGGTTTCTGTGTGCAATAACACTTTGGGATTCTTAGCCATAAACAAGCCATTAGGGCTAACCTCCCATGATTGTGTAAGCAGAATTAGAAAAATATACAAAACAAGACGCGTTGGCCATGGAGGCACTCTTGATCCTGGGGTCACAGGTGTTCTCCCAATAGCAATTGGGAAAGCGACTCGGCTCCTTCCATTCCTTAAAGCATCAAAGACATATGTAGGAATAATCCAGCTTGGTATAAGAACAAATACTAATGATCTTGAAGGCGAAATAATCTCCAAAGGTAGTTGGCCAAAATTAAATATAGATTCTCTTGAAAATTGTTTAAATACTTTTGAAGGAGTAATTGAACAAAGTCCCCCAATTTTTTCAAATGTTCATATTGCAGGAGAAAGAGCTCACAGAAAGGCTCGAAAAGGTGAAACCTTCGATTTACCTCCTAAACGAATTACTATTCATAAGCTACAAATTTTAAATTGGGATAATGGCAATGGAACTATCAATATAAAAGTTCATTGTTCCCCTGGGACATATATCCGATCTCTTGCTAGAGACATTGGTGAAAAACTATGCTGTGGTGCTGCTCTAGCAAAACTACATCGAACAGAATCTTCAGGCTTTCATATCAACGATGCAATATCTCTTCCATATATAAATACATATGGCAAATATATAAAACCAAATCTGATCAATCCACTTCGAATACTCAATCACCTGCCAAATATGAAACTAACAGATGAAGAGAGTTCATCTTGGCGCAATGGGAAAACAATAAGGATTGCAAGAGATAGATTTAATTATTCGTTAGATCCTCCAAAAGAAGGGGTCATTCCTAAGGAAGACTCAGTTCTAATTCTTAATAACGAAGATAAGCTAGTTGGACTTGCAAAGTTCAACCAAGAACTTTTAATTATTCAACCAAAGATTGTTTTTAATGCTATAAGTTAGTTCACCAGGGGAAAATAATTTAATCTTTAGAAACTAGTAATCTTTACTCCCTTATAAAAATATCGAAGAATTTTTTTAAAGCCCATTCCTTTTTCAGCCATATCCTTAGCACCCCATTGACTCATACCTACTGCATGGCCAGACCCATAACCTCTAACTACTAAAGATTTTTTATTTGGGAGAGGTGGTAAAGATATCTGAGAAACCAAATCATTAGTTAATCCATAGTTTAAATTATTTGATTGAGATGTTTCCTCTATACTTGGCAAACTAAATGAATCCAAGAAAAAGTTTATTTTTTCATTATTATTGTAGGAAGAAAGAATTTCAAATTTGGCTAATGTGCTTTTCAAATTTAATCTAGAACGAAGTTCTTTACCAGATAGTTTCTCTATACCTTTAGAGCCATAAATCTTTGCACTAGCAATCCTTCCAGTCTGAGTTTGTTTAGTTATTCGAATTGCATTAAATCCACCTATCTTAGAGAATATGTCTTGCAGTTGCTTCTGTTCAAATTTCTTTTCCCACTTACAAGAAGAGATATTTGGGTAATAATCAGGTGTACTAACTAAGTAAGGCTTATGTTTACCCCATACAGCAATGCTTGCTTCAGTTATGCCACCTGAGCAAGTGTGAAATACAGCATCAATTAAACTTCCTTTATGAACTAATACTAATGATCTTGTAGAGTCAACAGCCTTATGTGTTGAATTAGTTTCAGCTTCAATCCCTAAATAAACCTGACTAGAAACACTAGAATTAACATCAAACTCTTTTTTCTTCTTTTTCTGTGATTGATTTAAAGCATATGTTCTAGATGCTACTGCCTGGGCCTTTAAAGCTTCAAGAGGCCAATCTTTTGGCATCTCGCTTCCAACAACACTTTTTAAATATTTCTCTATATTTAGATAATTAATAACCCAGATGCTATTCCCTTTATTTAAAAGTCTTAATTCACCTCCATATCTACGTTTGCCTAGCCAAATACCTCTAGGGTCTCTAGTCCTAATTCTAATCTGTTTATTTCTATCTAGATCAAACCATTTAGATAAATCACCATTTAAAGAATACTTAATTTGACCTCTATCGACTTTAACTTTAAGGGATTTAATATTTCTTTTACCTAAAAAAATCCCCTTTAAAATAAGAGTACGTTGTCTATCAGCTTTAAAATAAAGATCTTTAGAGTCAAGAACTAACACTCTTAACCTTGGTGCTTCAGCCGCTAAACTTGTAACAGGCAAAAATATTGCAATACATGCAAAAGCCGGCAATAGTTTAAATGGAAGCTTTTGCAAGAATCAAAAACACCTAATTAACAATCTAAATTAGACTTGAAAAAAGTTTTTAGAAAGTCACCAGAATCTAAAAATGAAAAACCTTCTCTAAAAAATAACAAGCTTTGCAGATTACATTTCTAGGAACAAGCTCTGGAGTACCTACCAGGAATCGTAATGTCTCAGCATTAGCATTGAGACTCCCACAACGTTCAGAGATATGGTTGTTCGACTGTGGGGAAGGCACTCAACATCAATTCCTCAAAAGTGAACTTCGTACTTCACAACTCAGAAGAATATTTATTACTCATATGCATGGTGACCATATATATGGCTTGCCTGGGTTATTAGCTAGTTTGGGACTTGCAGGAAATAGTTTTGGTCTTGATCTTTATGGACCTAATGCATTAAAAATTTATTTGGACGGTGTTTTAAAAAGCAGCTCTAGTGGTATCTCTTATCCAATGCAAATTCTCCCTGTAGAGCAGTTTGCCTATCAGAACTTAGTTGTTTTTGAAGATAAAGAGTTTGTAGTTAGATGTTCTCCTCTCACTCATAGAATCCCAGCATTTGCTTATAGAGTTGATCAAAAAGCAAAACCTGGTCGGTTTGATATTAATAAAGCAAAAGCTCTAAAAATCCCTCCTGGACCGATTTACGCACAATTACAAAACGGAGAAGAAGTTAAATTACCTGACGGGCGAACTTTTCATGGCAAGGATTTTTGTGGTCCCGAAAGGGCAGGAGCAAGTTTTGTGTATTGTACTGATACAGTTTTTACTGAATCAGCAATAAATCTTGCAAATGGTGCAGATTTATTAATCCATGAAGCAACCTATGCTCATCAAGATTCTGAATTGGCATATCAAAGAATGCACTCAACTTCCACTATGGCAGCGCAGGTGGCCTCTGAAGCCAATGTAGGTCAACTAATTTTGACTCATTTCAGCCCTAGATATGCCCCAGGAAACAGGTTTTCAACGAGTGATCTTTTAAATGAAGCGAAGGCGATTTTTCCTAATACCTTGCTAGCAAAGGATTTTCTTCAAATAGATATACAAAAGCATGCAACAGTTCGTGATACCTAAGCACACTAAACCCACATCATGAAAGAATGGGTGCAGCGGTTGTTTCCGTAAGTCTTTGGTTTCCTCAATGGCCTCTATTATTTCTTCCTTGAAAAGATCCTTTTCAAAATTACTGATCCTACTAGCAGTAATTGTCGGCCTCACTGTTAGCCCTTTTGCAGCAGACGCTTTATATCCAAGCGACCCATCTTCAGTTGATGGTCTAGACACTAGTCTTCACGGCCAAAATCTTCAAAACACTGAATATGTCAAATACGACCTTTCAGGAAGGGATCTTGGTGACGCAGACCTAAGTGGTTCATATTTCAGCGTCTCTAATCTTCAAAAAGCAAACCTCAGTGGTGCAAACATGCAAAACGTTATTGCATATGCAACTCGTTTTGACAATGCCGATCTTTCTAATGCAAATTTCACTGGTGCTGATCTTTTGAAAAGCTATTTCAATGGAGCAGTTATTGATGGTACAAATTTTACTGATGCTGTACTTGATCTGCCTCAACTAAAATCATTATGTGAAAGAGCAACTGGGCAAACAGCAGAAAGTCTTAAGTGCAGTGAACTAAATCAAAGCTATGTCCCTGCATCTAAAGAAAGAAATGCTTTCAATCCAAATATGGGTTAAACCAGAAATCAACTAAATGAAGACAATAAAAAGGGAGGTCTTTAAAAGACCTCCCTTTTTATTGCAAAAACTAGGAATCTAGATGCTATCTATGGAGCTGTTATGTAATAAAAAGCAGCAGCAGCAGCACCAATAGCAAACATAGGTACGCCTACAAGGACATGAGACGTTCCAAAGCCCAAGCCTTTAGAGCGCATAATATAATAGCCAACTCCTGCTGCTCCTGCTGCTAAAGGGATAGCGGTATGCAAAAGCGCTGCAACGGCGTGATAGTCAAAATTCATTCTTAAATTTGAGCTGATAAGAAGAGTATCTCAGCAAATCGCTCCTGAAAGCACCTATAAACCACAATGATGCTTTATATCTTCATCTTCATTTATTTTCCATTGAACACCATAAAATTCGAAACCCCTTACAAGGCAATACTTCTGGAGACAAATTCTTGATATTAGTCTTCTATAGGGTAAATGTTGGTCGCTTGTTGTGATCGAGGATGTTTGCTATACCACCACTCCTGTACATTTGATTCAAATCTACTTGAAAAGAAAGTAAGAGTTGTTGGGATAGGATTTGAACCAGGCTGCAAAATATCAACGGAATAAGAAGGACAACGTCTAGCAGCTATATCAGGAACAAACCGCCTGCCGATTCTCCTCCAGCTTGGTTCCTTACTTCTCCAAGCCAAACGACAACATGGCCAAGGAAGTTCTTCCCTATCAAAAAGCCTGCAGCATGGTCCTATTACACGAAAACTAAAATGGCCTCCTTCACTTGGATGAACACTACCGTGATCCATAAGGATTTCTTGCTTTTTTTTAGTAAGTGCTTCAGATACCACGAAAAAATAAAAATAGTTTGATCAAAAAAAAATCAGCCCCCCATTGAGGGTGACTGATTAAGGCTTGATTAGCAAGTAAAGTAAAAACTATCTGATAAAAAACAAAAAGTTAATACAATTCCTCTTCTGCATGAGTTGTAATACTTACATCAGAGGTGGGGTAAGCAACACAAGTCAACACAAATCCAGCTTCTAGCTGATCGTCATCTAAAAAGCTTTGATCTGATTGATCAACAGTTCCTGAAGTGATTTTTCCTGCGCATGTTGAACATGCTCCAGCTCTACAGGAATAAGGCAAATCAATACCTTGCTCCTCTGCGGCATCAAGAATGTATTGATCATCAGGCACCTCAATGGTCTGATTTAAACCCTCACTTTCGCTAACGAGGGTGACTTTATAAGAAGCCATGAGTAATAAAAAAAGGGGGTGTTTTTAAAATAGGAGGTAAATTTTTTACCTCAAGATGAATCCTTTTTACACTGTATTGGGTCAAATGTGGCTTATAAATGTCAAAAACAACAATCAAGCCAATGATAAACCAATCAAAGATAAGTTTTTCTTATCTTTGATTGGTTTCAATGTCATCTCTACATAAATGAATTAATGCCCACTTTTGACTCCTATAAGTACCAAGGATTTTCCAATCCAAGGTAGAAAGAAAGTCTATCAATTCATTCTCTTGCTCTATTAATAGCCCACTTAAAATAAGTTGACTTTTAGCGTGGGTTACAAAAGTAAATTTAGGGGCAAGCTCTTTAATTATAGGAGCAAGAATATTACAAAGAAGCAAATCAGCCTTCTTGCTTTTAAATTGATCAGCTAAAGCTTCTACAGATCCAACTGAAACGCCCAATTCTATTTCTCTAAAGTTATTAAGACTCCGGTTCTCTGAGGTTGCGCGTATAGCAAGAGAATCAAGATCAACTGCTTGAACTTCCCTAGCGCCTAATCTAAGTGCAGCTATCCCTAATATCCCACTACCACATCCAATATCACCTACCCTCATCCCTATAGGAGGATTACGTTCAATTGCTTCTAAGCATAAACGAGTACTTGGATGGCTGCCTGTTCCAAATGCACTCCCTGGGTCCAGTCTAATTATTTTCCGATCGGAATAGATTTGAGGCAATTCCAACCAAGAAGGCAAAATCAAAAGTTCTTTTCCAACTGGATCTGGATGCCAAAACCTTTTCCAACTAGAACTCCAATCTTCCTCAACAATTTTTTTCCATTTAAAAAGCAAAGGTTTTACATCAAAAGCCTTATTTAATCCAATCAACGCTTTTTCTATCTCAACCCTATCTTTTTCTGAACATTCAAACGAAGGAATCCAAGCACTAAGAGTTTGTTCAATTAAATTCTCAGGAGTCTTCTCAATTGCAAAGTTTTTTATTCCAAGATTCTCTAATTTCCATATCAAGCTTTCTTCAAGTTCATAACAAAAAACGCACTCGAGATTCCACCAAAAAAAAGCATCAAAAGAAGTCACTGTTTTCAGGAAAGGCAAAAAGTCACAAAGTCACCGGATGAGCTTGATTAATACCCTTAACAGAAAGGATAGAAGCCAAAAGATCTGGTGGTAAAGGGTCATCAATACTCAAAACCATTACAGCTTCACCTCGAACTATTTTTCTACCAACTTGCATGGAAGCAATATTCACATTATGAGCACCTAACAAGGAGCCAAGCTTACCAATAATTCCAGGCATATCTCTATGCCTGGTGAAAAGCATATATCTACTGGGTGAAACATTTACAGGAAACTCATCAATACTAGAAATTCTCAAATCACCATCAGCTAACACCGTCCCTGTCAGACTATGAGTTCCATTATCAGCAACAGTAGTCAAACGAAGAGACCCTCCAGGAAAGTCTGGACAAGACTCGTCGCTAACTTCATCAACACTGATCCCGCGAGCTTTAGCTTCTAGAGATGCATTTACATAATTGATTCTGTTACCTAAGGCGCTTGATAGCAAACCTTTTAAAGTGGCTACCACCAAAGGCTGTGAAGGATGTTTAGCGAATTCACCTTGTAAACGAACTTCTAATTTTTGAATCTGTCCACCAGAAACCTGACTAACCAATAATCCAAGAGTTTCTGCCAATTGCAGATGAGGTTTAAGACTGTCCATTATTTCAGCTGAAAGACCTGGAATATTTACTGCACTTCTCGCAGGCAAACCTAAGAGGACATCTCTTATTTGTTCGGCAACATCAATTGCAACATTCTCTTGTGCTTCTTTAGTTGATGCCCCCAAATGAGGTGTAAGGATCAATCCATCTTTAATATTTAGTAAAGGAGAATCTGCATTTAATGGCTCATGAGCATATACATCTAATGCAGCTCCTGCAATAACATTAGACTTCAATGCTTCTGCAAGTGCAGATTCATCAATAATTCCTCCTCTAGCACAATTAACTAATCTGGCATTTGCTTTCATTGTCGAAAGCAATTTCAAATCCACTAGATTTTCGGTTTCAGCAGTTCTAGGCAAATGAAGAGTTATAAAGTCTGAAACTTTAAACAAATTATCAATTGAACTAAGAGTTACTTGCATTTGAAGAGCTCTTTCTGCAGATACAAAAGGATCAAAAGCTATTACTTCCATACCCATGGCATTAGCAACTTTTGCGACATGAGAACCTATTTTTCCAAGTCCTACTACTCCTAATGTTTTTTTATAAAGCTCATTACCAACAAATTTCTTTCTATCCCAACCACCAGAAATGGTACTTCCATGAGCTTGAGGGATATTCCTTGCCAGTGACAACAACAAAGCAAGGGCATGTTCAGCAGCAGCAATAGTATTCCCTCCAGGAGAATTAACAACTATTACCCCTCTCTTGGTAGCAGCAGGAACATCAACATTATCAACACCTACTCCAGCTCTGCCTATTATCTTGAGATTCTCTCCTGCCTCAATCACCTCTGCAGTAACTTGCGTACCAGATCTAATCATTAAGGCTTCATATCCTCCTATAATCTCTTTAAGCTGGTTGGCTGAAAGGCCCATGCGTTGATCAACCTGTGAGACTTGACTAAGGATGTCAATTCCAACTTGATCAATTGGGTCTGAAACGAGAACTTTTGTCATTGAAGGCGAAACGATGCCTGTTTAAACTTTAATAAGCAAAATGTATCTGATCAGTTTTCTAGAAGACAGGTCAGAATTTAAACAATTGAGGACTATTTTTTGGCTATTTGCATTCTGGTACTTGAGGACGAAAAAACAGCTTTTGACTTTTGGGAAAAATTAAAAGCCAAAGCAACTCCTATAAGTAATTTTCAAGTGATAAACCCCTCTAAAAAACAAGAAAAAGGTACAAATATTTCGCAAGAACTAATTAGAGAACTTGCTCCAATGAGAGCAGAGATAAAAGATGTCAAGTTATTCAATCCTAAACTTTCACGTAAAGAGCGACAAGCGAAAATGTCTTTATGGCTTATGCCATTTGGATTCATAGCTGGTTTGACCTTTGCTGGCATGACTGATTTAAAAACCTTCTCATCCATTGGGTTTGGACAAATCAATGAAACTTTCTTAGGAGGTTTACTAGGAATGGGAGCTGGTTGGATAGGCAGTTTCTTCGGTGCAAGGAGTGTTAACTCATCTCAGGAAGATCTCAAAGGTCTCATAAAATTTAATCAACAAGGCTTTTGGCTGGTTATTCTTGAAACTCCTTTTGAGACTGAGCTCCCATGGTCAACAATTAAAGAAATGAAACCTATTGAAGTAGTAAATCTCAGTTTAATTTGAAACTCTCTAGAAAAAAATTACTTAAAAGCAATCTACATTGTGATGAAATAGAAAAGCTTTTAAATCAAGTAGAAAAAACCATAAAAACATGGGAGCCTTCATGGTCATTATTTTTTGATGCCCCAATTCAAAAGGAAATGAAAGATATTTTAAATCAAATAAGCGATATAGCTTACTCATTCAATGGTGGTTTTCCTAAAGCTGAACGTAAAAGATTATTTTTACAACGAAAGGAGCATGCAAAGATTCTCTCTGAAGAAAGCTTGCCTATTAATGCAATTCAAATTGAAGGCAATTTCCTTTTTGATAGGGTTGTACCAAATGACTTTCGTGCACAATTAAAGCAAATAGGTATTGCAGTTGAACAGATAGGAGATATTTGGGTTATTGGTGACAGAGGAGCTCAAGCCATATGTACTCGAGAAGCTTCTGAGTTCCTTCAAAACAAAACAGGGAATATTAGAGAAGTACAAATTCAATATAAAGCAATAGATCTCAAAAATCTAAGGATACCAATCTCACGTACCCCAAGGAAAATAACAACTGTAGAAGCCTCTAAAAGATTAGATGCTATAGCTTCTGCTGGATTTGGGTTATCAAGGTCGAAAGTAATAAATCAAATCAAGCAAGGTCGACTAAGACTTAACTGGAAACCAATAAAAAACACAAGTCGCTCTCTGGATATAGGGGATCAAATCCAGTTTGAAGGCAAAGGTAGTATAGAAGTAAAAAATCTTGAACTCACAAAAAGAGATAGGTGGAGAGTCGAATTACTAAGAGAATAAAAAAGATTAAAGCATGCTGCTATTTTTTATCGACAAGAGCCTTAGATTAAAGCCATTAATCTTGGTTCTTTGGGGCGATTAGCTCAGAGGTAGAGCACTACCTTGACACGGTAGGAGTCACTGGTTCGATTCCAGTATCGCCCATTCGCCTTGAAAAACTTGAAAGCCGAAACCAAATTATCAATTATCGTGGGCTTAGGGCGCTCAGGTATAGCAGCAGCAAAATACCTTCATCACAAAGGTGAAGACATTTTAGTTTTTGAAAAGTCTAAAAAAGAATCTTTAAAAATAATATCCAAAGGCTTAGAAAGTGAAGGTATAAAAGTCCAACTTGGAACTCCATTAGAATTTTCAAGCTTTCAACCATGGATAAATCAACTATCAACGGTTGTGATCGGCCCAGGCATCCCATGGGATCACCCCACTCTTAATCAATTACGAGAGAAAGGTATCAATATCAAATCCGAAATCGCATTAGCTTGGGACAGCTTAAAACAAATCCCTTGGATTGGAATCACAGGGACGAATGGTAAAACAACAGTCACACATATGCTTAATCATGTTTTAAATGAAAACAATATAAGGTCAAATATCGGTGGAAATGTAGGCAATGCAGCCACAGAGCTTGCATTAACCTTCAACAAATCACCTGCAACTAAACCAAAATGGTTAATCATTGAATTAAGCAGTTTTCAAATAGAAAGTGCTCCTGCGATCTCGCCTGAAATAGGAATATGGACCACGCTTACTCCAGACCATCTTGAAAGGCATGGGTCCCTAGATAATTACTTTAAAATCAAACGTGGACTTATAAACAACTCATCAATTCGCTTATATAACTCAGATGATGAATATCTCTTTAAGCATCGTTCAGAACTTCCTAATGGGCAATGGGTCAGCATTCAAGATTGTTCTAGCAACTCAGACAAATATGAATTATGGATTTCTTCCGGAGGGAAAATAGTTGAAAAAGGGAAGGAATTATTTGACTCTTCGAGCATAAAAATACCTGGGGAGCATAATCTTCAAAATTTATTATTGGTAATTGCTGCAGCAAGAAAGATTGGTCTTTCAGCAAAGAGTATTCAGAAAGCAGTAAAAAGCTTCAAAGGAATAGAACATCGATTAGAGAAGGTATGTGAAATAAAGAATATAGAGGTGTTTAATGATAGTAAAGCTACAAACTTTGACGCTGCAGCAACAGGGATTAAAGCGACCTTAGGCCCCCTAATATTATTAGCAGGGGGGAAAGCAAAAGAAGGGGAAGCAACAGTTTGGCTAAAGCAAGTTAATAAAAAGGCATTTGCAGTTATTCTTTTTGGTGAAAGCAGAGAAGCTCTTAAAACAATGATAAAAAATACTGGTTACAAAGGAGAGGTTTATTGTTATAAGAGATTAGATAGATCTGTCGAGAAAGCAGTCCAACTTGCTC
>QCKH01000002.1 GCA_003215475.1 Prochlorococcus sp. AG-409-L21 | reverse complement strand
GCTAGCTGACGAAAAGATAAAACCCTGACGTATTCTTTTTATTAGTTCTTCCTTTTCTTGCTTGCCTACTAGTTGAGAAAAGATTGGTAATAAAGGTAATAAAAGTGCGTTCGAAATTAAACCTAAAGGTGTTTGCACTAAAAAATTTGCATAGCTTAGAGCTGCTGCTGCACTAGTAATATTTGAAGCAAAGAAAAGATCAGTAAAAACATTGATTTGGAGCATACCTGAGGCTAGGCTTGCAGGAATGACTATCCTCCAAATTTCTTTAACACCTGAATGCCGCCAGTCTATAAATAGTTTAAATTTTAATAAGCCTTCTTTCCTTAAAAGTGGTAATTGAATTATCCATTGCAGTATAGCTCCTGCAAGAGTTGCATAAGCTAATACTTTGCCACCATTCAATGAAATATCTAAACCATATGTTTCTTGCTTTTGGTATAAGCCAAAGAGTGATACACATATTATTAGAACAAAACTGGAAACTATTGGAGATATTGAAGGTACTAGAAATTTACCTTTTGCATTTAATGCACCAAAGCCTATCCCAATTAACCCAGAAAATAATGTTATAGGTGACATTATCTTTAATTGTTCTATTGCAATTTTATGAGTTTCAGGATCTAAACCTGGCCCAAAAATTGTTATAATTTGATCTGCAGCAAAGAATAAAATAGTGCTAATTATCAATAAAATAAGAACAATAGATGTGTATACTGAGTTAATTATATAACTACTCTCTTGTTTGTTACTTCTACTTAAAACTGTGACAATTGCATTATGAATAGGTCCATTAATACCTCCTATAAGAATAAGGAAAAAGCCAGGTAAAATATAGGAATAATTATAAGCATCATAGGCTGTTCCAATCCCAAAAACACTAGCTATAACAATTTGCCTGGCTAGGCCACCTCCTTTACTAAGAATAGTTCCAAAACCTATTAAGGCAGAAATTTTTTTTAGTGATATTTTCATACTTTATGTATAGTAAACCGCATAAATTTTTGGATATTGTTCAAATAGATTATTTGAATATATTCAATAGAGACCTACTTTTCATGATTGGCAAGGAAATTACAAATTTTCCACCTCTGATAGGAGGCATATTAATTAAAAGGTATAAACGTTTTTTAGCAGATGTAAAACTCGATTCTGGTGAGATTGTAACGGCTCATTGTGCCAATACAGGCCCAATGACTAAAGTTTTATATCCCGGAGGGCGTGTGAGATTAAGGTATGCTCCTTCGCCTTCTCGCAAATTATCTTGGACATGGGAACAAGCTGAAGTTCCCTCTGAGAAAGGAAATTGTTGGGTTGGTGTTAACACTTCTTTGCCTAATAAGATTGTTAAAATGGCTATAGAAGCAGGTTTTTTGACTAAAGAGTTAGGAAATATTGATCAAATAAGAACTGAAGTCACTTATGGAATCAGTAGAAACAGTCGTATTGATTTGCTTTTGACTCCAAACCCTAACAATAATGATACAAGGCCAATTTTCATAGAGATTAAAAATACAACTTGGACGAAAGACAAGACTGCCTTATTTCCTGACACGATTACAAAACGAGGTCAAAAACATTTAAAAGAAATGATTGGGGAATTACCTAGTTCAAGAGCTGTTCTTATTCCTTGTATTAGCAGAAGCGATGTTGAACTTTTCGCCCCTGGAGATTCAGCTGATCCAATCTATGGAGATTTGTTCAGGCTTGCTGTAGATGCTGGAGTTGAAGTTATACCTTGTTCCTTTGGTTTCTATATAGACCATATAACTTGGGAAGGGACTAAGCCTTTTCAATTAACAGAACAAAAAAAATAGGCTATTGCTTTTGAACTAGAAAAGCTTTGCTTTGATCACAAAGACAAGCAATCCTGCTGAAAGTAATGCCATGACACTTCCACCTATTACCATTGAAATAGATTGTTTGGGATTTTTCTTTTCCTTGCTTTTTGCTTGAAAATTGTTTTTTGTTTTTTTCATAATCAATCCAAAACTTGGAAGTTCATATTTATCAATTTTTGATTATGTATTAATTATTACTAGACGATACCTTGAAAGTATTCATATTTGTATGAGCTGTATCTCATGATAATCAGCTAATTTTGCAGAATTGAATTTTTATGACCACTGCTTTGCAATCGCCACCAGGTCGTGGCACTGCGCGCCTTCGTGAAGCCAGCCTTCTCGAAGGACCAATGCTTCTTCTTCGTAGTATTCGCGGTTTTCGTTCAAATCAGTCCTTGATTTGGCTTGCTACTGTTCCCTTTGCCCTTTTAGGTTTAGGTATTTTTGGCTTCGCAGCTCGTGCTGAAATTGGCCTTTCTGACTTGACTGGTCCTCAGGCTGCGACTTTCTTAGCAGACAACCTATGGTTGTTTATTGCAACCATTCTTGTGATCTTTATGAATGCTGGTTTCGCTATGGTCGAAGCTGGTATGTGTCGTTCCAAGAATGCTGTCAATATTCTTGCTAAAAACCTCTTCGTTTTTGCTCTTGCGGTAACAGCCTATTGGTTTGTTGGTTATTCATTAATGTATGGAGAATCGATTGCAGGTGGATGGCTCTATTTTAATGGGTTATTTTTCAATCCTGATCCTTCAGATGCTCTTGCTTGTGCAGCTGCTGGAGACACAGGTTGTCTAGTTCCTGCTGTTGACTTTTTATTCCAGGCTGCTTTTGCAGGTACTGCTGCAACAATCGTTTCTGGACTTGTAGCTGAAAGAGTTAAGTTTGGAGAATTTGTTGTTTTCTCATTGATATTGACTGCTTTTATTTACCCAATATCGGGAAGTTGGCAGTGGAATGGAGGTTGGCTCTCTGAACTAGGCTTTATAGATTTTGCAGGTTCTTCTATTGTTCACTCAGTTGGAGGATGGGCAGGTTTAGTAGGAGCGATGCTTCTTGGACCAAGGATAGGAAAGTTTGTAAATGGTAGGGCTCAGGCAATGCCTGGTCACAATATGGCAATTGCAACATTAGGTGCCCTTGTCCTTTGGATTGGGTGGTATGGATTCAACCCTGGTTCCGAATTAGCAATGGATCAATATGTTGCTTATGTTGCTGTAACAACAACTTTGGCAGCAGCAGGAGGAGCTATTGCAGCAACTTTAGTTTCTACTCTTACTTCAGGTAAGCCAGATCTAACAATGATCATTAATGGAATTCTTGCTGGTTTGGTCAGTATTACAGCTGGCTGTGGCAACATGACTCTTTCAGGATCTTGGTTGGCTGGATTTGTAGGAGGTGTAATAGTTGTCTTTGCAGTTTCTACTTTAGATTCTCTAGAAATTGATGATCCAGTTGGTGCTTTCTCAGTTCATGGCGTTTGCGGTGTTTGGGGAACAGTTGTTATTGGTTTGTGGGGCGTTGATGGAATGGACCCTGGAGCTGCTGGTATTGGACTTCTCAATGGTGGCGGTATGTCAACCTTGTTTATACAAGTGATTGGTGCTGCTGCATATGCAATTTGGACAGTAGTAACTTGTTGGATTGCTTGGTCTGTTATTGGTGGTTTCTTCGGTGGAATTCGTGTTAGCGAACAAGAAGAGATTCAAGGGCTTGATATAGGTGAGCATGGCATGGAAGCTTATCCAGACTTTGCTTCATCTAATTAGGGGCTAGAAAATTTTTTCTTTACAAAAAGCCTGGCATTTAGCCAGGCTTTTTTGTGATTTTGAGCTCTTGCTAATAGAGTCTTATTATTAAGGCAGCTTTAATGGTTATGGATACTCAAGCTTTTAAGAGATCGCTGCATCATTCTGATCGTTACAATCGCAGAGGTTTTGAATCTCCTGCCAAGAGGGCACAGGCGCTTGAGAAGGCTTATCAAAGTAATCTCATAGCTTCTATCCGAGATAATGGATACTTGTTAGAGCATGGAAGATTGAGAGTAAGACTTGCAGAGGCATTTGGTTTTTGCTGGGGAGTTGAACGTGCAGTTGCAATGGCCTATGAAACAAGGCGTCATTACCCTTTGGAAAATATTTGGATTACAAACGAAATTATTCATAATCCTTCTGTAAATGATCATTTGAGAAATATGAATGTGCGTTTTATTGCTGCTGATAAAGGCATTAAAGATTTCTCTGCGGTTAGGGAAGGAGATGTGGTTATTTTGCCTGCTTTTGGTGCAACAGTTCAGGAGATGAAACTTCTTCATGAACGTGGTTGTCACATTATTGATACAACTTGCCCTTGGGTTTCAAAGGTTTGGCATACCGTAGAAAAGCATAAGAAGCATGAATTTACTTCAATTATTCATGGAAAAGTTAAGCATGAAGAGACATTGGCCACAAGTTCTTTTGCAGGAACATATCTTGTTGTTTTAGATCTTGAAGAAGCTCAATATGTTGCTGATTATATTCTTGGGCAAGGTAATCGTGATGAATTTTTAAAGCGGTTTTCAAAGGCATTCTCAAAAGGATTCGACCCAGATAAAGATTTGGAGAGGTTAGGTGTGGCTAATCAAACAACAATGCTTAAAAGTGAAACTGAAGAAATAGGAAGACTTTTTGAAAAGACCATGCTTAGAAAATATGGACCTGCTGAATTAAATGAACATTTCTTAGCCTTTAATACTATTTGTGATGCCACTGAAGAAAGGCAAGATGCAATGTTTTCTTTAGTTGATGAGCCTCTTGATCTTTTAGTTGTTATAGGCGGATTTAATTCTTCGAACACCACTCACCTTCAAGAAATTGCTCTTACGAAAGGTATTCGCTCTTTTCACATAGATACTCCTGAGAGAATAGGCGAAAATGATAATACAATTACCCATAAACCTCTTTCAGATGATTTAAAAATTGAGAGCAATTTCTTGCCAGAGGGCAAGGTTAATGTTGGTATTACTTCTGGTGCTTCGACTCCAGATAGGATTGTTGAACATGTAATTCAAAAGCTTATTAATCTCAGTCAGAAAAATTTACCTGTTTAGGATATAATATGACAGCTAAATATGGATTAGAATCTTTATTAGAAAAACAATAATAGATCTCTCTAGCTTAATAATCACATCTTTTTGCAATAATCTAAATTGATTTTTGAGTTCTACTTTTAGAAATAGTTTTTCTTGTAACGAAACCTGCATTTCTGCAATAAATTATTGGTAGATTCTTGGTTCTATTGCAAGATATAACTCTAATAAGTGCTCAAATAAGAGTAGTTTTTCATAGTAAATAATAGATTCTATGTCTGTAAAATTTATATTTTGAATTAAGGCACTAGCGAATTGTATGTAATAGGAAATGATTTATTATGATTCTTTCTAGTGAGGCTTTCTTCTTGAATTGCTGCAACAATCTCTCTATCACCTAGTAATCAAGCAGCATTACCCTTAAAAAAGCAAGAGATTCCAAGTATGTATTAAGGCACTTTTTACAAAGAGATAATTTGAATCTTGATGAAAACTTAGCTGCTTTGTCATAAGATCTTTTTCTATAGAGCACTGAATAAGCTGTTTAAGACTCTTCTAAGCTGTTTCGAGTTCTAATTGTTCAAGTGTTAAATGGAAAGTATTTTTATTATTTAAATTACGGATACTTTGGCTTATCTAATTTCAATTAAATTTTATTTTGCTTAACAGAATTTGCTTGTCAACAACTAATATAGAAATCTATTTCTAATAAAAGATGACTGACTCAGGCAAGTTTAACTCTCAAGAACCTAGCTCTTCTCAATCTAATCAGGGACAGAAGGTGGAAGTTGTAGTAGCAAGCCCTTCTGACGCAGAAGTGAATATTTTAGGAGAACTGTCAATTTTTGTTTTAAGAGTAGGCTTTAGTATTTTTATGATTCATCATGGGCTAGAGAAATTACAAGACCCTCAAGGGTTTGCGGAATTTGTTGTAGGAAAATACTTTGCTTTTTTGCCTGGAGATCCTGTTATTTGGACATTTGCAGCAGCAATTACACAACTTGTTTGCCCTATAGGACTTGCTTTAGGAATATTTACTAGAATTTCTGCCCTTGGAATTCTTAATACAATGATCTTTGCGGTTTACTTCCATCTTTCCGATACTGGTCTGGAGGGATTCCCTTTGGCGGTTGTAGACGACCATAACTATGCATTTGAGTTATCTGCTATTTATGCTGCTATATCCTTATACTTTCTATGTGCTGGACCAGGTAGATTATCTGTCTTTAGAAAAACTAATAAGGTTACTTATTACCCTAAAGGTAATGAAAGTTGATTTGGATTTATAATTAAGCTTTCTCGATAAATAAAAATACCTTAATGTAAGAAGTGTCTTCGCCCAGTGAAAATCATACTGATATTTAGTTCATTGCATGCTGCTATTGATAATTCATCTTTTATACTTCCTCCTGGTTGAATAATTGCACTTATTCCATATTGCGCAGCCAGGGTCACTGTATCTTCAAAAGGGAAAAAACCATCGCTGGCTAATACAGCATTTTTTGCTTTTTCTCCAGCTGCTTCAAGAGCTATTTTTGCTGAACCCACTCTATTCATCTGTCCAGCACCAATACCAATCGTTTGCCCTAAAGATGCAATTGCTATTGCATTTGATCGGATGTGCCGAACTACTTTCCAGGCAAAAGCTAAATCTTCTTGTTCTGATTTTGTAGGAATTTTCCTTGTAACTACTTCCCATTCATTTGGCTTTATTGGGCTGTCATCAATTTCTTGAACAACTAGGCCTCCAAGAATGCTTCTTATATATGTTCTTTCTGCCTTATCTATAAAACTTTTCTTGAGTTCAATGAGTCTTAGGTTCTTTTTCTCAGAAAGAGATGATTTTGCGTCTTCATCGAAATTAGGCGCAACTACGCATTCTAAAAAAAGGCTTTTAAGTTCATTTGCTGCATTTATATCTACACAAGAGTTTAAGGCCACAATCCCACCAAATGCACTGATTCGATCACCATCAAGAGCTCTTGTTAGTGCTGAGGAAATAGAATCTCCTATCGCAACCCCACAGGGATTCGTATGTTTAATAACTACAGCAGCTTTTTCTGAAGTTGAGTTGGTTGGACTTTCTCCATAACCAAACTCTCTAATTGTGGCTAATGCTGCTTCTAAATCTAGAAGGTTATTGGTACTTAATTCTTTCCCTTGCAATTGCCTGGCGCCTCCCCATCCTTGATCAGTTGAGCTATACCACTTAGCTTTTTGATGAGGGTTTTCTCCATATCTAAGAGTTTGTTTTAAAGGAATTGATTCAATCCATGACGTGCTATCACATCCAGCTTTTTCTTTCATCCATTCACTAATAGCAGCATCGTAATTTGCAGTATGTTCAAAGGCCTCCAGAGCTAGTTCTTTTCGAAGATTTTTTGACACGTTTCCCTCTTTTAAAGCCTTTAGGAATGGCCCATATTGTTCTTTTCTGGTCAATATAGTTACTGAGTCATTGTTTTTTGCAGCAGCTCGAATCAATGTTGGACCACCAATATCAATTTGCTCTATCGCTTCATCCCAAGTTGTATTCGGGTTTTGAATGGTTTCTTGGAATGGATAAAGGTTTACTACGACGAGTTCAATAGGACTAATTTTTTGCTCTTTCAGATCTCTGGCATGATCCTCACTATCTTTTTTAGCCAGTATTCCTCCATGAACTTTTGGATGAAGCGTTTTGACCCTCCCACCTAATATTTCAGGCGCACCAGTATATTCTGATATTTTAGTAACAGGGATAGAGGCTTCTTTGAGCGCATTTGCAGTGCCCCCACTAGAAATAATTTGAAAACCGAATTCTTCACTTAAGGATTTTGCTAGGGGAATTAATCCCTCTTTGTTGGAAACACTCAATAATGCAATAGGTGGCATAAGACAAAAAACAAAGGTATCCCAACAGCTAACTTACGCAATAGAGAAGTAATTTGCTCAATGGAAGAAGAACTCTATTTTTTTTCTTCTGAAAGTGCTAGTCACCGCTTGGTTTTGCTTCATGGATGGGGAGCTGATGCTCAGGACCTGCTCTATTTAGGGAAGCAATTGATTAAATCAATTCATTTAGAGATTGAATTGATTGCATTTAATGCTCCTCATTTGCATCCCCAAGGAGTAGGAAGGCAATGGTATAGCCTTTTCCCTGCCGATTGGGATGAAGCAAAACAAGGTGTTAGTCATCTTCAAAATCGTATAAAAAATCTTGATTTATCTCGGATACCTTTAACAAAAACTGTGGTATTAGGTTTTTCTCAAGGTGGTGCAATGGCTTTAGCTGCAGGAGTTTCTTTACCATTAGCTGGTTTAGTTGGATGTAGTGCTTACCCTCATCCGGATTTCATTTTGCCTTCAAAAGTTCCTTCCGTTTTCTTGACTCATGGCACCTATGACCCTGTAGTCCCTGTGAATGCTTCTCGAAAGCTATTGAGTATATTCAAGAAAAAAAGCCTTAATACAACCATCAATACCTTTGAAGGAGGTCATGAAATCCCCTCAGAGTTGTATCCCAAAATCCAGCACTTTTTAGAGGAATGTTTTAAATAACACTTGCTAAAGCATTATTTAAACAAAGGCATATTCATATTCTTCAATTTCTTCCCAATCATCTGCTGAGAGTTCAAGTCCTTCAAACATATTGTGCTCTCCAACAGCTTCAACAATTGTCCTTAGAGAAGGGAAAAGGAAATGATTCTCCTCTGCATATTGAGCACTAAACAAACCCTTTTCACCCCAAAAGAACCTGTCTGTTGTGTGCTCATTTCTACGAACATTAACAATTGCAGGAGCGTTGATAGTTGTTTCCGCTATATAACGCCTTGCTGCTGTGACTGGCTTGTAACTACCAGTTTCAAGATGAAATGTGGGTACATGAGCCATTACTCTTTGACCAGCCAAACGTCTTCGGCTAATTCTTTTGCGTTTTTTTGACATTTGTTGATCCCCGTTAAAGAAGAAGGTGAACTGTTTTGGAAAGAGATTGAAAACTCAAAAAAATTTTCTGACAAAAACCCTTTTGAAGAATTTAATAACTTCAAAAGCGTTTAATAACGATAAGTTGCAGGCAAAACTCACAAAGACTGAGTAATACCTAGCTCAGGGGACCCATCAACCTCTGATATAGCGTTGTTTTCGCTGATTAGTGCAACTTTTGAAAGACAGCTTAATTAGCCTTTTGTTAAAGTCTTATTAAATGTCCTTTAATATCTTAATACTTTTTCCAGATTTTACAAGCAATTGACCCCCCTATTTTTCTTGCTAAAGGTTGAAAATTCATAACCATGCCTTTTTCAAAGAGGTTTCTAAGTCTTATAGATCAACAGTTAAGTACTTTTGACTGTGAAACGGAACTTGAGATTGTAGTTGCATATGTTGCTAATACTGATGCAGCAAATTCACCTACCCTAAAGGTTGTAGGGCAAAGACCAAAACAAATTACTAAAGCATTAGGTTCAATCGAAAATGATCCGGACTTAAGAGTTCCTTCTACAAATAGGCGCTGGTACCCATTGCAAGAAGGCTCCATATTGTTAGGGGTATTGAGGGCTGAAAGATTTCCTTCGGAAAAGGAATGGCCAGATTCGTTAGATCAGAAATTGCAGATTAGTGCTTCCTTTTTAGCTAATTGCATGAGCTTGGAACTTGATCGTAAGAAATTATTGAATGAGCTAAATCAGCAAAAGGATCAAATTGGTGTCTTGATTCATCAATTGCGTAACCCCTTAGCCGCTTTGAGAACATATGCACAATTGCTTTTGAGAAAATTAGACCCTGACAGTACTAATAGAAGTTTGGTTGAAGGACTGCTTATTGAGCAAAAACAGGTTGATAAATATCTATTAGCGCTTGATGAAATTGTTGAACCAGATCTAGAAGTTAAAGCAATAGCTCCTGCAAGCTTGCTTCTTCCTCCTTTTATTCCTTCTAAGGAACCCTTGAATCTTATGGAATTACTGAATCCATTAATAGATCGTGCAGAAGCTACAGCCAAACTCCAAGGTTTTAAATGGATAAGTCCAGAGTATTGTCCATCTTGGATTAAAGAATCCAGACCAACTGAGGAAGGATTCATTCCAGAAATAGTCGCTAATCTTTTGGAGAATGCATTTAGATATACCACCCCTGGTGAAGCAATAGGAATTTGCTTTAATGATCAAGGCATTTGTGTTTGGGATAGTGGGGAACTTATACCTTTTGAAGAAAGATCAAAGATTTTTGAAAGAGGATTTAGAGGAGAGAAAAATAAGAATTTAAAAGGATCTGGACTTGGTTTAAGTTTAGCAAGAGAGTTAGCAAAGAAATTTAACGGAGACTTAAAATTAGCTTGTAATCCATCAAGCTTTGATGAATCTCTTCCTAAACAAGGTAATGCCTTTATTATTAGTTTGAAGGTGAAATAATTGCTAAAGCTATTAACATGAATGTTTCTACTAAAACAACAGAAGCTCCATAAGAATCTCCTGAATGTCCTTTAAGACGATTAGCGAGTATTTTGGGAATTATTATAGCGGGAAATATGCCTAAAATTGTACTTAAAATGAGATTTACTTTTAACTGGTAATTTATCTGAGGCAAGCTTAAAAAAACTATAAAAAAGAATAATACTATTATAGATGGTATTGATTCCTTCAGTTGTCCCTTCCAATAAAATTTATGAAATTTTGAAGAGCCTTTTTCATGTAAGTAATTGTAATTTTCAATAGCAAAAATTTGTGAGTATCTTCCCCAGAAAGAGGCGATTGGTAACGCATACAAATATAGTAATTTTAATTTAAATAAAGCTGCTAATTGTAGCAAAATATTGATAATTAATGCCAGGATAGCACTAGCTCCAACTCTACTATCTTTCATTGCTTTAAGACATTTTTCCGGACCGGCAGAAATTGCATCTGCTGTATCCATTAATCCATCAAAATGGAGACCTCCTGTTAGCCATGCTCCAAGCGCTATTGCAATAAATGGTAAGGATTCAAATGGCCAATGAAAATAAGTCAGAATCTTTAGGATTAATACCTGCAATAGAGCAATGATGACTCCAATTAAAGGTGCAAAACGTGCAATTCTTTGAAAGCGAGGTTGAATGAGAGGCCATTTAGGTAGGACACTATAAAAAATCCATGACCCTGAAAGATCTTTTAACCAATTAGGAGAAATCAGAGTGAAAATCCTTTTAAAATGATTTTAATATCAACTTAGATTGTATAAAGGATTAATGCTTAAAAAGATGTACCCGGTGTTTTTTATGTCTAGAAATGTTTGATTTTAAAATCCAAGCAAAATGTTCTAATACTTCTGCAAGGATTGCTAGCTTTTCAACTCCTCATGGCAATTTGCAAACCCCGCAGTTCATGCCTGTTGGGACTTTAGGAACTGTGAAAGGGATTACTTCGACTCAATTGAACGCAACAAATGCGCAGATGATTCTTGCTAATACATTCCATTTGCATATTCAACCAGGAGAAAACATAGTTAGAGAATTAGGAGGATTGCATGGGTTTATGAATTGGGACAAACCAATTCTTACGGATTCAGGGGGATATCAAGTATTTAGCTTGGCAAAGATAAATACAATTGATGATCAAGGCGTTTCATTTAAAAATCCTCGAGACGGTAGAAATATTCAATTAACTCCTGAAAAAGCAATTGCTATTCAAATGGATTTGGGTGCTGATGTGATTATGGCTTTTGATCAATGCCCACCATATCCCGCTCATTATTCTGATGTAGAAGAAGCTTGTAGGAGAACTCACAATTGGTTAGAGAGATCTATTTCTGCCCATATAAAGCCAGATCAAGCGCTTTTTGGAATAGTTCAGGGAGGATGTTTTCCAGATTTACGCGAACAGAGTGCTAGAACTGTGGCCAGCTTCAAACTACCTGGAATAGCAATTGGTGGAGTAAGTGTGGGTGAGCCAAGAAATGAAATTCATAAGATTGTTCGTCAGGTCGCACCTCTTTTGCCGGAAACAGTCCCTAGATATCTAATGGGAATTGGAACAATTAGAGAAATGGCAATAGCAGTAGCAAATGGTATTGATTTATTTGATTGCGTTCTTCCAACACGGTTGGGCAGACATGGAACGGCTTTAGTTCGAGATGAAAGGTGGAATTTAAAAAATGCATGTTTTCGAAATGATTATCAGCCTTTGGACATAACTTGCAATTGTGAAGCTTGTACTAATCACAGCAGAGCATATCTTCATCACTTAATTCGCAGTGGGGAACTGCTTGGTTTGACTTTATTGAGCTTGCACAACTTAAGTCATTTAATACGATTTTCACGTGCAATGACGTCTGCAATTCAAGATGGATGTTTTTCAGAGGATTTCGCTCCGTGGCAGAAAGACTCTATTGCGCGCCACACGTGGTAGCGTCTCTTGCAAACGTCCATTTATTATTTAGGGATGGGATCGCTTACCCTCGATTTGCTGGCTCAGTTGCCTGAGGCTTATCAAATTTATGCTCCAACGGTTGATGTGCTTCCGTTGATTCCACTGCTTTTCTTTCTACTTGTCTTTGTCTGGCAAGCAGCAGTTGGTTTCCGTTAAACCTTTTTAATAGTTGCTTTAAACAACTATTGAAATTTATTTTCCTTGAACTGTATTTAGCCTTAGGAATAGACTTTCCAGGCTAGTACAGTTTTTTGTGACTTTTTAAATTGGCTTTTCAAGTGAAAGCCCTTCACCTGGATTCTCTACAGCTCTTTCAATTAAGTCAGCAAGAATTAATGCTCTTGATGCTTGAAGCCCATCTACTGCTGGAGTTTCTAAACCTCTTACACATTGAAGGAAATGTTCAAGTTCTGCATAAAGAGGCTCTATTGATGTAGTACTGACTTCTTCAACAAAACCATCGGTTCGATATAGCAATTCCCCATGATCCGCTGAATACCATTCATGGGCTCTTCTATGAATGTGAAGAGTATGATTTAAGAAATCAGTTTCAACAAGGCTTTTTTTGCAGTGAGCACTTAGATTTCGAATTTTTCTATGACTCATTTTGCTAGCGGTAAGACTAGCTATTACGCCATTAGTAAAACCAAGAGTTGCATTTACATAATCCATGGGGCCATTGAGACTACATCCTCCAACTGCAGCAAGTCTTTCAACAGGAGCATTAGCCAATTCAAGAACTAAATCAAGATCATGAATCATTAGATCTAATACGACAGAAACATCATTTGCTCTATCTGTATGGGGGCTATGTCGCCTTGCCTCTAAGACCACTACTTCTTCATCCGTAACAACTTTTGTAAGCTCTTTAAAAGCAGGATTGAACCTTTCTATATGACCGACTTGTAAAAGCCTCTTAGCATCATTTGAAGCATCTATCAGCTCAGAAGCTTCTTGCTGGGTTGCAGCAATTGGTTTTTCTATCAAAACGTGTTTCCCTGCTTTCAAACAGTGGATACCTACCTTGTGATGAAACAATGTTGGAACGGCAATACAAACCGCCTCAACTTTTGGAAGGAGGTCCTCGAAGTTGGAAAACCATGAGCAATTGAATTGTTCTTTTGCCAACTGTCCACGTTCAGAGTCCAGATCTGCTACACCGATTAATTCAGCGTCTTTTAGCAGACTCAAAACCCTTGCATGGTGCCAGCCCATGTTCCCTATACCTATTACCCCAACCTTCACCGGAATCATGGCGGGGGTCATGTTGATTTCATCGTATTATTTAAGAGAATATCGTTTAAATATCTTTTTTTGAAGCTTTTGGTGGCAAGACTACTTTTACTGTCTCAATTCTAGGACCGCACATAGAGGTAATTTCGAACTTCACTCCATTTTCTATCAGAGAATCACCCTTAGAAGGGACTTGCTGAAATCTTTCCAGGAGAAAGCCTGCGATTGTGTAATAGCCAGTTGCTTCTGGTAAATCAATGTTTAATTGGCGATTGATTTCTAAAATTTCTAAATCTCCTGCGGAAAGCCATTTTTCAGGCTTTACGGAAATTTGTTTTAAAAAAGGATCTTTCTTGAACTCAATCTCATCTCCAACGATTTCACCTGTTAAGTCGGCAGAAGTTATTAAACCTTCTGTCCCACCATGCTCATCAACAACTAATAAAAAAGGGTTGCCACTTTTGATTAGAGGTAGAATTTTTTCCAATGTGCAAGTTTCAAGTATTTTTGGCACGGGTTGTATATATTTTGTCAATGGTGTATTTAATTGCAGTTCTCCTTTAGAGATTGGATCAGCTAATTGACGAAGGTCTAATACCCCTAAGACTTGATCGAGAGATTTATCAGTCACCAAGAAACGAGCATGTCGACTAGAGTGAACTTCTTGCATTAACTGCGCAAATTTAACATTGCTTGGAAGAGTCACCATTCCTGATCTGGGGACCATAATTTCTCTCACTTGAGTATCACGTAATGCAAAAACTCCTTCCAAAATATTTTTTTCATCAGGACGGAGCCCAGTTACTCCTCCTCGTTCAATTAAGTTCTCTAGTTCTCCTGCAGACAATGCTGAGACAAGAGAATCCCATTTTGTATTGAGTCCAAATATTCTTAAAGTTGCAGAGAAAACCTTTTCTAAAAGAAACAGAAGTGGTGCAATTATTCTTGTTATAAATTCTAATGGGGGGGCAAGATTCAGTGCTGCTGATTCAGGCCTGTTGAGAACTAAAGCCTTGGGAATAAGCCCTCCAATTAATGTTAAAAGTATCACAATAAAAATAAATAAAATTACTTCCCATGTATGTCTTATTTCACTTTTAGGAGCCCACCAATTGAAAGATAAATCATTTATTGACCATCCTATTCCGACTAATGCAAGAGTAACTCCTAATTGAGTAACCATTAAGACTCTTCGTAGCTTCCTTTGTAGTCTTTGAAGAGAATTTGCCCCAGATTCTTTATTTTCTAGAAGTGTTTCAACACGACTAGGTCTTATTCGCAGAACCGCTAATTCCCCGGATGCAAAAAAAGCAGTCAAGGCAATTAATATTCCGAGTAAAAGAAACTGCATTAATGATTGAAAAATGGGGGTGGCGAGGATCGAACTCGCCTAAGGCGAATTATGAGTTCGCTGCATTCACCAGATTGCTACACCCCCTAGGTTGAAGGAATTTAAAAAATGGTCCTTGGTGAATTTGAAGACCTTACTAAGTAATAATAATTAGAAGCTAAGCAGATGATGTCATTCAATGTTCCAAAGATGTCACTTTCCTAATGAATTTAACTTTTGAATCTAGTGAGGCTGCTCGAGAAAAGCTTCTAAATCTTCTTGCAGCTAATGCATATAGATATGGTGACTTCACTTTATCCTCGGGTAGAAAAAGTAATCACTATGTCAACTGTAAGCCGGTTACTCTTAGTGGCCAGGGGCTTTTTTTGTTAAGCAAAATTATGCTTGAAAACATAGATCCTAGAGCTTCAGCAGTGGCAGGAATCACTCTGGGGGGGGATCCATTGGTTAGTTCTGTAGCAATGGCAGCTGCTCTATCTGGAAGGGCTCTGGATGCACTTATTGTAAGAAAAGAACCAAAAGGCCATGGAACAACCGCTTGGCTTGAGGGGCCTCTTCCTCCGGCAGGCTCTTTGATAACTGTTTTAGAAGATGTAATTACTACTGGAGGATCTTCTTTAAAGGCAGTTGCTCAACTTCAAGAAGCTGGATATCTTGTTGAAAGAATTGTCGCTATTGTTGATAGGCAAGAGGGAGGAGAACAGGAAATCAAGAAAAGAGGTCTGGATTTGATTAGCTTGTTTTTACTTGAAGATGTTTTAAAAAAATTTAATGAGAGATTAATGTGATTTCTTTAGAAACTTATTTGTGGGACTTCTCTTTCCCATTGTTTGAATTGAAGGGGGTAAATAGTAAGAAATTTCTTAATGGCCAGACAACTGCAGATATACTTAGCATTCAGAATCAATCTCTTATGCGCACTTGTTGGTTATCACCAATTGGAAGATTAAAAGCGATTTTAGAAATCAAAGTAATTGATGATAATCTTTATTTCTTAGTACTATCTGGAAAAGTTGATGAGTTGATCGATGGTTTTCAAAAGGTTATTTTCCCTGCTGATAATGTTCATATAATTAATTCTGGAAAAATAAGAAGAGTTCAAGAGATTAGTATTAGAAAATCATGGAAAGAAACAGATACGGAATGGATTTTTCCAAATCAATTGAGACCTGAAAAATTTAATGATCTACATTTAGCAGATGATATAATTATTGAAGAATGGAAGATCAAGCAAGGTTTCCCAAGTAGCTCTCTTGAGATAAATGGAGAAAATAATCCTTTTGAGTTAGGATTAGGGGATTTAGTAAATCTTGAGAAAGGTTGTTATTTAGGACAAGAAACTCTCTCTAAACTTGCTAATGTTGGAAGGCTAAAGCATCAACTAAGATTTTTCAGTACAACTCAAGAAATAAATCCAGGAGATGCATTACTTATTGAATCTGAAGAAAACCCTAATGATGTCTCAAAGGCAGGCTTTATCACTTCGTCTATGAAACTGAGTAATTCCTTAACAATAGGACTAGCTTTGATTAGACAGAAATATATTTCATTTAAAGAAATAGAGTTAATTGATCACTCTCAAATATTAAAATTACAAAAACCCATAGGCTTTAGTAGTCCTAGTTTTGACTGAGAATCCATTTAGCAATCTCCCAAGTAGCAATACAATCATCTTTGTTATATTCCAAAATCCATTTTAATTTATTTGAATTTTCTTTTCCTTCGGAAATTGATTTACCCCATTGCCTCCACCAAAGTAATGCTTTAGCACCATTAGTGCTATTTTTAGTCCATTTAAAGTTAAGCCATTTTGCTATAGATTTTAATGTATAATTCTCCACAGGCAAAACCCAACCTTCTTTTAACCTTGCATGAATATCTATAAACCTAAGCTTCAAAATGTTGAGTTCATTTTCATTCTCTCCTTGGTTTTTAGCTAAATTATAAATAGAAAGATATTCTGTTTCTCCATAATGAAGTATAGGGAAATTTTCTGAAGAATTAATTTTGCTTTTAATTTTTCCCCAAAGTATCTCCTCGCACCCTGCTTTTAGATTTAATATTGGTTGATATTCTGCAGCAACTAATGACCATTCTTCATACTTATTTCTTTTAAGGTATAAGAATCCATGCAAAAAATCATGATTTTCATCTGGGTCTGATTCTATATCATACAATAAAATTTCTTTAGCAGATTTAAGTTCAGGTAAAACCATTTTAGTGCTTACTCTTTCCGCAGAAAGATTCTTTTGCACTCTTGCTTGCCTAATAAGGCTATCAGAAATATTGACATTTTGCTGACTATAAGGTTTAAACTTTCTTGCTAAATAATCTTTATTAGTTAATGCAAGCTGAGTAATATTATTAATACCTATTTGATGAAGAAACTCTCTTCTTTTCGCTCCAATTCCACTCACTTCACTTAAATCACCCTCTTGATTGGCTTTTTCATCACATACTTTTTTCCAGCAACATAGGTTGCATTTTTTTCTATCAGATGTTAGGCCAGGTTGGTTGTTTTTGGAAATATCTTTGTTGAGTCTTTTCAATGCATCAAATAATTCATTTTTAACTTGCTTTGTAAGAATCATTTCTTCTATTTCTAACTTTTTTTTTGTTAGTGATATAACAAGACCATGATTAACTGTTTTTTGTTGCAATTGTTCTAATAAATATCCCCATAATGCAATCGACAACCGATGCTCTCTTTTTAGCCTGCGTCCTTGACGTACCAAAACTGGTATATAAGAAAAATTTCCCCAGCAACTTTGCCCTTTTATCTTTTGTAGTAATTGAGGATGCGCCTCAAGTGATGAACCATTGGGACTAATACCTTTAAGCCTTACGCCAACAACTACTTGGGCTCCTTTTTTGAAAGCCTCTAACCCTCTATCAGAAATTTTATTGCTAAATGCAAATAGACTTTTATATTGGTGTTCCAGTTGAAGTGCTCTATGAGCTGACCAAATTTTTTTGTCACTTTGTTCATTTAGGTCCAACCAGGCTTTCCTTTTACAACGAACCCAGCTGCATAGTGCTCGATCAGTTATTACGTTCTTTTCTAATATTGGTTTAATCATATAAGTAGATTAATTTAGTGTTGCCAGCAACTTGAGTAAGTTATTTTTGTGTGTAAAAAATTTTATGAGATCTGAAGCAGCACCAATTAAATTTGGAACTGATGGCTGGAGAGGTGTCTTAGGTATTGATATTACTCTTGAAAGACTTTTGCTTGTAGCTGAGGCTGCAACACAAGAGATGCTTTTTAGAGGTACGAGTGGTTTAACTAATAAAGTGGTTATAGGTTATGACTGTAGGTTTCTTGCTCCTGAGTTTGCAGAGGCAATTGCAGTAGCTCTAAAAGGCTATAATGTACAGCCATTATTAGCAGATACTCCGGTAACCACTCCATCTTGCAGCTGGGCTGTAGTTGAAAATCAAGCTTTAGGAGCATTAGTAATTACAGCAAGTCATAATCCACCAGAATGGTTGGGATTGAAAATAAAAGGGCCTCTAGGCAGTTCCGTTGATGAAGGTTTTACTAAGTCTGTTGAAGAAAGAATGTTAGCAGGAGGAATTGCCATCTCCGCTGAAGCAGATATTCAAAGGTTTCAATGTCGTCAGAGACATTTAATCGAATTACAAAGGAAAATAGATCTTTCTAGTCTGTTAAAAGGGATTAGAAAGATGGGTTTAAAAGTGATAGTTGATTCAATGCATGGTTCAGCAGCAGGTTGTTTAAAAGAAATTTTTGGAAGTGAGTCGAATGATTTTTTGAAAGAAATACGAATAAGTCGTGATCCGTTGTTTGGAGGTAATTCGCCTGAACCACTTGCAAAAAATCTGAAAGAACTAATCGCTAGCACTAAAGCTTTTTCTAGAGAAGGTAATCCAGCTATTGGTTTAGTTTTTGATGGAGATGGAGATCGTATAGCTGCTATAGACGAAAACGGTAGATTTTGTAGTACTCAATTATTAATACCTCTTTTTATTGAGCATATGGCTGGAGTAAGGCATTTACCTGGTTGTGTCATTAAAACTGTTAGTTGTTCAGATGGTATTAGTTCAATTACAGAAAAATTTGGCCGAGAACTTGTTGAGTGTCCAGTTGGATTTAAATATATAGCTCAGGAAATGCTACGTAGACAAACTTTGCTTGGTGGCGAGGAATCTGGTGGAATAGGTTTTGGAGATCATCTGCCAGAACGAGATGCTTTATATGCGGCATTGCTTTTACTCGAGGCTATTGTTTATGAGGGAAAACCTTTAGGGGTTCGTATAGATAGTTTGTTAAAGCAAATAGGTAAAAGTTTTTACGATCGAATTGATCTTCAACTTCGCGATATTGATTCCAGGCAAAGAGTTGAAGAATTTTTGAGAAAAAGCCCTCCTTCTTTAGTTGCAGATAAGAAAGTTCAAGAAGTTATTGATTTAGATGGATTCAAACTAAGGTTTGGGGAAAGAAATTGGTTGATGTTTCGTTTCTCAGGTACAGAACCTTTACTAAGAATTTATTGTGAAGCCCCCAATCAAAAAGAAGTTGCTAGAACTTTGGCTTGGGCTAAGGATTTTTCCTTACAAATATGAACTTGTTTCAGAAAATAATGAAGCCTAAACTTGTTATTGCTAGTAGCAATATAGGAAAAATCAATGAGTTTAAAGAATTGTTGTCTGATTTTCCTTTAATTGTTCTTGGTCAACCTAAGGACTTAGTTGTTACTGAAACAGGTTCTACTTTCGCTGAGAATTCCCGCTTAAAAGCGATTGAAGCAGCTTTGGCTACAGGTGAAATAGCTCTTTCAGATGACTCTGGATTAAGTGTTTTTGCTTTGGATGGAGCGCCTGGAATTTATTCTTCAAGATATGGAAATAGTGATTCAGAAAGGATTGGTCGCTTGTTGAAAGAATTGAAGTCCTTTGATAATCGCAGTGCATTTTTTTCTGCTTCGCTTTGTCTTGCTTCTCCTAAAGGGGAGATTTTATTTGAAGTGGAGGGTAGATGTAATGGTGTGATCTTAAGGGAGCCAATAGGAGAATTTGGGTTTGGTTATGACCCTGTTTTTCAAGTGGATGGTACTGGGTTAACTTTCTCCCAAATGTCTCCCAATCAGAAGAAAGTTTTTAGCCATCGTGGGAGGGCATTTAGTGCATTAATCCCAGGGTTGAAAGAGATCTTTAAGTTTTGATAATTTAGTAATTAAAGTTCTTCAGAGTTAACCCAACTCCCATGTAAACCATGAGGAATATTTATAGGTATTTCTAATGTTGCTTGATGGCTTAAATTATTTGAGTTTAAAATAACTAATTGAGTTTGCTTGAGTTCTCCATTCCAGATTAAAACCAATACCCAACCATCATCCTCAATAATTGAAGATTTTTTAGGAACCATAACTGGCTCGCTAACAAATCCTCTTGGAGCGGCACTCCAGAAATGAGATTTTCTATTAATTAAATCAAACTTTTTGATTTTCTGAAGAGGGCCATTACCAGTTTCTTCTTCTGCAGTAGCCATCCAACTATATTGAGCTGAAAGGCCTTGAAGTTTGGGATTCACCATTGCAAACTCACAACATTGATTGCTTAATTTATCTTCGTATACTTCCGCTGTTAATAAATTAATTCTACACCTCTTTAAAATACCTTCAGGCAGATTATTAAAGTTAACTTTTCTAAAATCTTCATTTGGTTTTATTGTTGGAAAATCTTTGTAAAAAATACTATCGACAATGATACTTTTATCTTCTTCATATGCATTTAGATGATGAAAAACAAATCCACTTGGTGCATCAAATATTCTTGGACTTTGCTTACAGAAATCACCAGAATCCCTAGGAATTAGCCAGAATTTTGCTTTCTCCTTTGGTTTGGATTTCAAGCATTGTGCTGCTCCCTTTTGACCTAAGATAAAGGGTAAAGGGTTGAAGTTAATAGCATTTTGTAGAAATATTGCCCAGTTGGGTGTGATAGCAAAATCATGTAGAAATGCAAATCCATTGAAATTGTCTTTTCTTTCGCTTATTAACGATCCTGCATTATCCCCTTGGGTCTTAAACTCCATTAATCTAATTGTGCTTTTTGGACCAGTTTTTACTCCAAAAGTCACCATCCTAGGCTCTGTAAAATGCCCAGGATCGAAGCGAGGGTGAGCACTAAATGCTTCATTAGAAGCAAGTAAACCATCTAGGTTTGAAAGTCCATAAGTTTCAAGCGAGTTAGGATCTAGTGCATGAGGCCCTGCCGCTTCCCATAGGGCTAGAAGTTTGTTCCCAAGTTTTATGACATTAGTATTGGCAATATTTTTTAAACGAAGATCAAATGCATTGGAGATACCTAGCCCCGATTTCTTTGTTCCAAATACTCCTCTATAAAGAAATTTCCCAGCTTTTTCTTCTTCTTCCCAAGCTTTTGTCCTTACAAAACGATTATTAAAAGAAACTATGCCATTTTTAAAATTTAGAGAGGTGATCATTCCATCCCCATCAAATGGATGATGAATCCATTGACCATTTCGCTCTAATTTCCCAGGCCCATTTTTGTAGAAAGTTCCGTTAAGCTCCTTAGGTACTTCTCCTTTGATTATCTTTAATGTCAGGTTTGTACATTCTCTTTCTACGTTGCAATAAGCACTAGACCAATCTTCCTGGTTAAACCCTAGGGAATTGCCAGGTAAATCATCTGTTCTTCCAGATTGAGACACGAAAATTGATTGATTGAATCTAAGTAATACTCGCGTAATAATTTTAAAACCGCGAGCTATATTTTTGAGTTGAAATTGACTTGTTTAACCTGCCTGTTCAAGAACACCTTTACTGCTGGGGATAGACCCTTCTCTGCGTGGATCCAGCTCTACTGCCATTCTTAGTGCTTTTGAAAATGCTTTAAAGCATGCTTCGACAATATGGTGAGAATTGCTCCCATTTAATTGCCGAATATGCAGTGTTAATCCACTATTATTTGCAATTGCAACAAAAAATTCCTTAACCAATTCTGTGTCATATGAACCAATTTTTTGATTTGGGATTTCTAATTCATAATTAATGTGAGGACGCCCTGAACAATCTAAAACAACTTCTACAAGTGCTTCATCCAGGGGCGCTGTAAAGTGCCCAAATCTGTAAATACCTTTCCTGTCCCCTAAAGCTTTTGACAAAGCTTGACCAAGAGATATGCCCACATCCTCATTGGTGTGATGATCATCAATATGCGTGTCTCCTTTGGCAATAATTTCTAAATCCATTAGGCCATGACTCCCTAACTGGTGAAGCATATGGTCAAGGAAAGCAATCCCAGTGGAAACATTGCATTTACCTGAACCATCAATTCCTAATCGAACAGTTACATCAGTTTCATTAGTAACTCGATGTACCTCACTTTGTCTTTGCAAATTCATATCTATAAGCCAACTAGGTTTATGTTGACACTTAAATTACATTCCGTTAATGCAATATCCAGCATCCACGTAAATAGTTTGACCTGATATTCCACTTGAAAGATCGCTAAGAAGAAATGCTGCAGTATTTCCAACTTCAATTTGAGTGACTGTTCTCCTTAAAGGTGCCTTCTCCTCGACATTATGAATCATCTCAAGAATCCCACCAATTGCTGAACTGGCCAAAGTCCTGATAGGACCTGCACTTATTGCGTTAACCCTTACTTGTTTTTCTGGACCTAGTTCTGCTGAAAGATATCGAACAGATGCTTCTAGTGCAGCTTTTGCAACTCCCATAACGTTGTAATTAGGTATGGCTCTTTCTGCTCCTAGATAGGTCAAAGTAATAACGCCTGCTTTTTCACTAAAGAGTGGCTTCGCATATTTACATAATGGTGCAAGAGAATATGCACTGATATCAAGAGCTCTTGAAAACCCTTCCGAAGTGGTAGCACTATAGTCTCCGATTAATTCCTCTTTCCCAGCAAATGCAAGGCAATGAACTAGTCCGTCTAATCTCCCCCATTTGCTTTTTATTTCGTTGAAGACTTCCTCAATTTGAGAATTATTTTGTACATTTAGAGGTAAAAATAAACTTGGGTTTAATGGAGCAGTTAGCTCGCGAACCTTGCCTTCAAATCTTCCTTTATCGTCTGGTAGATATGTAATCCCTAATTCAGCTCCCCCTGCATGGAGTTGCTGGGCAATTCCCCATGCAATGGATCGATTGTTAGCTATCCCTGTTACAAGGATTTTCTTACCACTTAGATCTAGAAGCATCTTTTTCAAATTATTGAAAAGGTTTTATAATTGTCTCCTACTAAGGGGGCATTCAGGTATATAAATTAGGAAACAATTTTGCTGAAAAATATTGAGCAGCTTTTTTAAATATGGTCAAAACTGCATCAACTATGCTGCCTTTAAAACATTTACTCCCATTTTTTGATTTGCCTTTGGTTCAAATTGAAGCAGATAAATACAGCTCTTTGGAGAACTCTATCGAATATTTTAATAGCAATATGCTAGATGCGAAGCCAGTTTTGATAATGATTCTTTGCGCACATTGCCCTTTCGTAAAGCACCTTGAAGATGAGTTAAGTAGGTTGGAGAAGGATTATGGTGATCAAATTCAATTAATTGCTGTTTCAAGCAATTCTCTTGCAACTCATCCTCAAGATGGACCAGAGTATTTAGCTAAACAAAAAGCTAAAAATGGATGGAAGTTTCCTTATTTGATGGATTTGGACCAAAGTTTTGCAAGGTCTTTAAGAGCAGCTTGTACGCCTGACTTCTTTTTATTCTCTTCCTTTGATTCTACGGGTTTAAAAGAATTAGTTTATAGAGGACAATTTGATGAAAGCAGACCAGGTAACAATATTGTGCCAACTGGCTCAGATTTAAGAGATGCTTTAGATGCAGTTTTGAAATCGCAAAAGGTTTCTATTAAGCAGAAGCCTTCTATTGGATGCAATATTAAATGGAAGCCAGGTTTTGAACCACCTTGGTTTGTTTGAATGAAAATCAAAAGCTTGGAAGACTTCTTAAAGCCCTAAGGTGGAATACATGCAAGTACCTCCTTTTAGCTTTGATAAACAACTGTCCGAAATAGGGCAGGAGCTTGAAGCAGCTGTAAATCGAGTAATTCAAAGTGGCAATTATATAGGCGGGGAAGAAGTCAAGAACTTTGAGCAATCTTTTGCAGATTCTGTTGGGGTGAGTTATGCCATTGGTTGCAATAGTGGAACAGATGCATTAGTGCTCGCTTTAAGAGCATTGCGTATAGGGAAAGGGGATGAAGTTATAACGCCCTCGTTTAGTTTCTTTGCTACAGCTGAGGCTATAAGTAATGTTGGGGCTAAACCTGTATTTGTAGATGTAGATCTAAAAAATTATTTATTAGATTTGAGTTCACTGAAGAAGGTTGTTACTCCTGCTACTAAAGCCATTATCCCAGTACATCTTTTTGGGTGTCCCATAGATATGACTGAAATAGTATCTTTTGCCAAGGAGAATGGATTAAAGGTGATCGAAGATTGTGCGCAGGCTGCAGGAGCCTTATGGGATGGGAAATCTGTTGGCACTGTTGGGGATATTGGATGTTTTAGCTTCTTTCCAACTAAGAATTTGGGCGCTGCTGGGGATGCAGGTGCTGTTACTACTAATGATCCTGAGCTGGCTAGAAGAATTAGAGAATTAGCTGTTCATGGAATGCCTCGAAGGTATTTTCACACTGAACTTGGATATAACAGTCGTTTAGATGCTATTCAGGCAGCAATACTCAATGTCAAACTCCCTCTTCTTCCTTTATGGCTTGATCAAAGAGAAAAAATAGCATCGATATATCTTGAGCTTTTAGATGGATTGCCTGGCTTGGAATTACCATTTTATTTCAATAAAGGGGAGCATAAAAATAAACATGGATGGAATCAATTTGTCATTAGGGTTACATCGCCTTCTTTTAGAGGAAGAGAAATTAGTGGTAATCAATCAAGCAAAGAGTTGAAGAGTTTTGATGTTGATTTATCCAATAGCAATGCACGAGACTCTCTTCAAAAAAGCTTGCTAAAAAAAGGAGTTAATACAATTATTTATTATCCTATACCTATTCATTTGCAGCCTGCCTATAAACATCTTGGATATACTTCTGATTCCCTAGTGAATACTCAGAAGCTTTGTAGTGAAGTACTTAGCTTGCCTATCTTTCCTGAATTAACATTAAATGAACAAGAGTATGTTTGCAGAATAATTAGAGAATTATTAGAAAATAATTAACCAAGTTAGTATACTTTTTCATGGAAATTTATAAATTCAAAAATTGAGAAGCCCTATGCCACGCAGTAATGCTTTTCCCGTCTAGTGGCTCATTACCATTTTCAATGCAATCTTCAAGTTCTTTTTTGCTCATCTCTAAAACCTCAATATCTTCATCAGCATCGCCTTTGGGTTTGTTGGTAAGAGCTTGGATATTACGCGCTAGATATAGATGAATTACCTCATCGGAATATCCTGGACAAGGAAGCATTATTCCTAATTCATCCCATTGAAAAGCTTTGTATCCAGCTTCTTCTTGTAATTCTCTTTTTATTGTTGTTAAAGGCGATTCGTTTGTTTCAAGAGTTCCTGCAGGAAATTCAAGTATTCTTCTAGAGACTGCAAATCTATATTGCCTAAGAACTATTATAGTTCCATCTTCTTTTATAGGAACAGCAAGAGAGGCTCCAGGATGCCTAATAATTCCAAACGTATTTTCTAAGCCTATAGGTAACTTAAATTTGTTTACTTCGAATCTAATTTTCTTTGAGTCAATTGAGTGAAGAGTGCCTAAAATTTCTGATGGTTCGGGAGGAGATAGTGGGCACATCTGCATGAAGGAACATTAAATAAATTATGACTCTTTTTTTTGTATTTGGTTTGTTGGTACTTGTTTACTCTGCCCAGCCTTTTTGTGGAGATATTTTGACAGGTTTGCTTGACATCCCTTTCATGGCCTGAGCTAATGGAATAATTACAAAATCTCTTTCAATAAGGTAAGGGTGGGGAAGAGTGAGTTCTGAGGTTTTGATTTGCAAGTCACCCCATGCAAGAAAGTCGATATCAATAGATCTTGGCCCCCAACGCACATTAGTTTTTTTTCTATCCCGGTCTAAATCCTCTTCTATAGATAAGAATCGTTTTAAAAGACTTTTTGCAGCTTTGTAGGAAGGGTTCACTTTGCTTAAGTTTCCTCCATAAACAATTAAGACACTATTTACAAAATTTGGTTGTTCTTTTGGACCTCCTAGTGGTTTAGTTTTGTATAAAGAAGACCAGCGAAAAATAATTTCTGAGCAGTTGGAAAAATCTTTTGGATTTTCTGAGTGACATTCATTAATCCAGTTATTTATAGCTTTTTCTATTAGAGGTCTTGCAGTTATTAAAGTTTTTTGAGGAGAACCTATATGACTAGGAACATTTCCACCTAATCCAATAGCAAGAGTCTTCGGCTTAGGATAGTTAATGGAAGACATGCTCAAATTAGTCAAACTGATGCGAAAATGATCTGAATTGGGAATTCGATGGTGCCTAAAGAATCAGGGTCCAAGGAAATTAGTTTAATTTCTCCATCAATGGAGTTCTCGAATAGGGCTTTCCCTTTGGCTGCTGTCACTGGTCATGGGACTTTGAAATTAGCTTTAATGCTTGCTGCAGTTGACCCTGGTTTAGGGGGAGTAATTATTGCAGGTGGAAGAGGTACAGGTAAATCTGTATTAGCAAGAGGATTGCATGCCCTTTTACCTCCTATAGAAGTTCTTGATTTAGAAAGTTTGGACGACACTAGCAGTCCTCGTCCTTTTGGAATGAATTTGGACCCTAACTGTCCTGAGGATTTTGATAATTCAGTAAGGCAATTAGAAAAAGATATAAAAGATTTTGAAACCATTGATACAGATTTAGAGGCAAAACTCCCTACTAAAGTTATACAAGCGCCTTTTGTTCAGGTCCCTCTAGGAATTACAGAAGATCGTTTGGTTGGATCAGTAGATGTAACTTCTTCTTTGGAGAGTGGAAGTGCTGTTTTTCAGCCAGGTCTTTTAGCAGAATCTCATAGAGGTGTTCTTTATATAGATGAATTGAACCTTCTTGATGATGGAATTGTTAACCTCATGCTTGCTGCTGTGGGCTCCGGTGAGAATCAAGTAGAGCGCGAAGGGTTAAGTCTTTCCCATCCATGTAGACCTCTTTTGATTGCTACTTATAACCCTGAAGAAGGCGTTTTGCGGGATCATTTATTAGACCGTTTTGCCATAGTTTTATCGGCTGATCAAATTATTTCAAATGAACAAAGAGTGGAAATAACTCAATCTGCTATTTCTTTTGGTGAAAGCACTCAAGTTTTTTCGAAAAAGTGGGAGGAGTCAACAGAGGCTTTAGCTACTCAATTGTTATTAGCTAGACAATGGCTACCTGATGTAATGCTTAGTAAGGAACAGATTCAATATTTAGTCAATGAAGCAATTCGTGGAGGGGTAGAAGGCCATCGATCTGAACTTTATGCTGCCAGGGTAGCTAAAGCCCATGCTGCTCTTTGTGGTCGAGATAAAGTTGATGCTGAAGATTTACAAGTAGCAGTTCGCCTGGTAATTGCTCCTAGAGCTTCACAGATTCCTCCTGAAGATGAGCAAATGGATCCACCCCCTCCAGAAGATCAGCAGCCACCACCACCACCTGATCAATCCCCCGATGATGGGTCTGATGATGAAGATGACCAAGAGGAAGAGACCCCTGATGAAGAATCAGCCCCTCCTATCCCAGAAGAGTTCATGCTTGATCCTGAGGCATGTGCAATTGATCCAGACTTATTACTTTTCTCAGCTGCTAAGGCCAAAAGTGGTAGCAGTGGAAGCCGATCAGCAGTTTTTAGTGATAGTAGAGGAAGGTATGTAAAACCAATAATCCCTAGAGGACCTGTTACTAGAATTGCTGTTGATGCAACACTAAGAGCAGCAGCGCCATATCAGAAGGCAAGGAGAGAACGTGAGCCAGGGAGAAAGGTAATCGTTGAAGAGGGCGATTTGCGTTCAAAGCTTCTTCAAAAGAAAGCAGGCTCCCTTGTGATTTTTTTAGTTGATGCAAGTGGGTCAATGGCATTAAATCGAATGCAGAGCGCAAAAGGCGCTTTAATTCGATTGTTAACAGAGGCTTATGAAAGTAGAGATGAAGTTTCTTTGATTCCATTTAGAGGAGAGCAAGCTGAGGTTTTACTTCCTCCTACTAGATCAATAACAGCTGCAAAGAGAAGATTGGAAACCATGCCTTGTGGGGGTGGCTCTCCTTTAGCTCATGGATTAACACAAGCAGCAAGAGTAGGAGCCAATGCTCTTGCAACTGGAGATTTAGGCCAGGTCGTCGTAGTTGCTATTACAGATGGTCGAGGCAATATCCCCTTAAGTAAATCTTTGGGGCAACCTAAGATTGAAGGGGAAGAGCCAGTTGACTTAAAACAAGAGGTCTTAGATGTTGCAAGTAAATATCGCGTTCTAGGTATTAAATTATTAGTAATAGATACTGAAAGGAAGTTTATTGCTAGTGGAATAGGCAAGGATCTAGCTGAAGCAGCAGGTGGCAAATATGTACAGCTACCTAAGGCAACTGATCAGGCCTTAGCTTCCATTGCTATGGATGCCATTAATACAGTAAAATGATAGTTTTAAAGAATTTCTTAAATTATTTGTAGATATCATTAAATAATTTTCCTATACCTATAGCTGCATCTTTTAATGCATTAGTTAAATCATCATCATTTATCAGTACATCTACTCTATCAGTTATTCGATCAAGTTTAGCAGTAAAAGATCTGATTGAGTTTGCGGTTAGTTTGATATCACTAAGCACTTGTGGATCATCAATAGAACTTAGAATACTATTAATATGATCAACTGTTTTTGTAAGTTCTTGAATTATAGGTTGAGCTTTAATTAATTCTTTTTTTGATAATTTTATTAATTCATCTAAGTTTGCTTGAGTACTATCAAATTGCTCAATAGAAGTAATAATTTTACTTATAATTTCTTGACTTCCAGCCTGATTAATTAACTTATTAAGTTCACCAGTTAGTTTTGAGATATTTTCAAGTCCATAACCTTTAATTACATCATCTTTGCAAAGTATGATTTCTGAAGGACAGTTATCTTTTTTGGGTGAATAGACTAAACCTTCAATAGGAGTACCTTCGCTAATTATGGAAATTGCGGCATCTCCACCTAAAAGGGAACTTGTTTCAACCTTTGCAAAAATCGGCTTAAATAGCATTAGGTTTTTCTTGCTTACCTTTATTTCTGCTTGCACATATTTGGGGGTAAATATTATCTTTTTGACATGACCTATTTGTATTCCCCTAAAAGTAACTGGCGTACCTTCTGACAAGCCAGTAGCGTCATTAAAATTAGCTGTTACTTGCCATGTAGATGAGCTGACTGTTAACCCTTTAAGCCAAAAAGTTAGGCCCGAAAAGATTACTACCCCTCCAATGAGGGAAAATCCAACAATGGCATCACGATAGCTGCGACGCATAGAATTAAATTTCTTTAGGTTTCATTGGCCCCTCAAGGCTACCTGTTCGGAACTGTTTAATGAAGGGATTTTGAGTATTTTTGAAATCTTCTATAGAACCATCCCATTGGAATTTACCGCCATAAAGCATTACTACTCTCTCTGCAGATCTCTCAATGGTACTAATTACATGGCTTACTACAATTGAACAACCTTTGGCCAGGGTGGTAGTTTTTACAATTAAGTCTTCGATTCTTGTGCTAGCAACAGGGTCAAGGCCAGCTGTGGGCTCATCAAATAACAGTAGCGGCATTGAAGATGATTCTTTGCAAGGGTCATTGATTAGAGCCCTTGCAAAACTTACTCTTTTTTGCATCCCTCCACTTAATTGCCCAGGAAATTTCTCTGCAATATCGTAAAGGCCAACTTCTTCAAGGCATGAATTAACAATTTTTCTAATCTCTTTTTTGCTGATTTCTGAACTTTTTCTTAACAGAAAGCCAACATTCTCTTCGACAGTAAGTGAAGCTATTAATGCTGGGTTTTGGAAAACAAAGCGAACATCTGGTGGTAAGGTTTGGTCTAATCTCAAATATTTTTGTATATCTCCAAACAACCTTAAGTTTCCACTGGATGGAACTAATAGACCAGCTAACAATCTTAGAACAGTTGACTTGCCAGATCCAGATGGACCAATTATTGCGACTCTTTCCCCTGGTTTCATGGAAAGGTTAACGTTGTTTAGGACAGAATTGTCTCCCCACTGCATTGATAAATTATCCATCTCAACTACTGTTGATTTTTCTGATGGTTTGATATTTGAAGCTAAATCTTTCATATCAATACTTGTTCTGTTGGACTACAAAGTAGTTTGATTTGCAGTCTTTTTATCTACCATCATTAAGGCTTGCTAAAACTATCTTTAATCTAATAAGACATTGAAAGAAAGGATGCCTAAAGGACGCAGATCTTTGCGATTGCGTAAAAATATTTCATCTAGAGCTAATCGTTTTGATTTTTTTGGACGTATTCAAAGATTATTTGGTTGGTTTTTGCCTGGTTTAGTTGTTAAAAGATGGGTTTTTGCTTCAGGTTTTGGCTTAATAGTTTCCTTATTTGGTGCATCTATTTGGGCTGATTTAAGACCAATTTATTGGGTTATAGAAATAATATTCTTTTTCATAGGCATAATTACAAAGTATCTGCCTAGCAGTATTACTGGTCCAATTGTATTTTTTGTTGGGATTGCTCTTTTAATTTGGGGTCAACGTAGAAGTTTCAAATCAATTCAAAATGCTGTGGCTCCAGAAAAGGATGATGTCTTAATTGATGTTTTAAGGGCTAAAAGCAAACTAAATAGAGGTCCAAATATTGTTGCGATAGGAGGGGGTACAGGTCTTTCTACTCTTCTTCAAGGCTTGAAAAGGTATAGCAGTCGAATAACCGCAATTGTCACTGTGGCTGATGATGGAGGCAGTAGTGGAATCCTTAGAAGAGAACTTGGAGTACAGCCGCCAGGAGATATTCGAAATTGTTTAGCAGCTTTGTCAACGGAAGAATCTCTTTTAACAAGACTTTTTCAATATCGCTTTTCTTCTGGTACTGGTCTTGTTGGTCATAGCTTTGGGAATCTTTTTTTATCAGCTTTAACTTCTATTACTGGGAATTTAGAAACTGCGATTACGGCTTCAAGCCGTGTTCTTGCTGTCCAAGGTCAAGTTGTTCCAGCAACTAATGCTGATGTACGTTTATGGGCACAATTAGAGAATGGAGATCGAATTGAAGGTGAATCAGCAATAGGTAAAGTTAACTCTCCTATTAATAGAATTGGTTGTTATCCTAAACACCCTCCTGCTCTACCAAGTGCTATAGAGGCAATTGAAAATGCGGAATTTATTGTCTTAGGTCCTGGAAGTTTATATACATCTGTCTTGCCGAATTTACTTGTACCAGAGATTGTCGAAGCGATTCAAAGAAGTAAAGCTCCCAAGCTTTATATATGCAATTTGATGACCCAACCTGGAGAAACAGATGGTCTTGACGTAACAGGGCATATAAAAGCTATTGAGGCGCAATTAGCAAATTTTGGAGTAAAAAGAAGAATTTTCAATTCAATTCTTGCTCAAAAACCTTTAGCTCCATCTAAGTTGCTTGATTATTATCTTTCTAGAGGAGCCGAACCTGTTCGTTGTGATTTTAAGAGGTTGAAAGCAGAAGGCTATAGAGTTTTTACTGCATCACTTCAAGAACTAAAGTTAACTTCGCTTTCTGTATTAAGACATGATCCAAGACGGTTGTCTTTGGCTGTTATGAAAGTCTTTAAAAGAGATAAAAAAGATATTTAATATGCATCTTGCATTTCGAAGAAGTCTGGTTGAACATAATCTTTTCTTAGAGGCCAACCTTTCCAATCTTCAGGCATTAGTAATCTTTTGGGATGAGGGTGTCCAATAAAGTTGACACCAAACATGTCAAAAGTTTCTCTTTCTTGCCAATCGCAGCCACGGAAAATTTGATAAAGAGAGGGTACTTTTAGATCACCTTCCCTGTCTAAAAATACTTTTAAGCGAACTTCTTTTGCTTGTGAGGTAGTTGTATATTCTTCCCCCATTGTAATTAGGTGATAAAAACAAACTATATTTAGACCTGGTCCTTCATCATATCCACCTTGACATTGTAAATAGTTGAAACCATATTTTTTAAGTGCAGAAACAATTTCAATAAGAGATTGGGGCTTAACATTAATAATTTCTATCCCAATATGATCACTTTCGCTAATAGTATGATCAAGACCTTGTTCTGAAAGAAACTCGCTTATTGGGCCTTTTTTGGGCTCTTGTTTCTCCTCAGTATTATTCGATTGATCTTGATTTTCCTTATTCTCTATCATGATTAGATAATTAAATAGTGGTTGATTCTGTTTCTTTTGTTTTCTGTTCTAATGACTCTTCATCAGCAGATTTTAATGCTGCTTTTTGTGTTTTTGCATTTAAATAGGATCCAGTGATTAATGGGTCAATCCTTTTCATTTTATGTGGAATAGTGAAATAACGATGGGTGGGAGATTTTTGTTTCCTCTCAACAAATGATTCGTTTCCAACTTTCTTACGGAGTTTGATAACAGCATCAAAAATTGCTTCTGGTCTAGGAGGACAACCAGGTAGGTAAAGATCAACTGGAATTAATTTATCAACTCCTCGGACAGCAGTAGTTGAATCTGCGCTAAACATGCCTCCTGTAATAGTGCAAGCTCCCATTGCAATAACATATTTTGGATCTGGCATTTGTTCATAAAGCCTTACTAAAGCAGGGGCCATTTTCATGGTCACAGTCCCGGCAACAATTAACAGATCTGCTTGTCTAGGAGAACTTCGTGGTACTAACCCAAATCGATCGAAATCAAATCTAGATCCAATTAATGCTGCAAATTCAATAAAACAGCAAGCAGTTCCGTACAAAAGTGGCCATAAGCTACTTAATCGTGCCCAATTATGAAGATCATCCAGGCTGGTGAGGATTATGTTTTCACTTAGATCGTTTGTTACTTGTGGTGGACCAACGGGACCACATGTAGCTGAACGAATATCTCGAACAGTTTTTGCAGAAGGAAGATTATTCATTGAATTAACTCCATTCAAGTGCACCTTTGCGCCATGCATATGCTAGTGCAACTATTAGAATTGAAATAAAAATAAGTGCTTCTATAAAAGCTAATAAGCCAAGTTTGTGAAATGCAACTGCCCATGGATATAGGAAAACTGTTTCAACATCGAAGATAACGAAAACAAGGGCAAACATGTAATACCTAATATTAAATTGAATCCAGGCACCTCCAATAGGTTCCATTCCAGATTCGTAAGTAAGCTCTCTTTCTCCGGGTTCGCTTTTTGGAGATATAACTTTATTAGTTATTAATGCAAGAGCTGGAACAGCTGCTGATATCAAAAGAAAACCAAGAAATGCGTCGTAACCCTGGAGAGCAAACATGATACATCAAATACTTTTATTAGTTTCGCATTCACTTAAGCGCACTTTCCTAGATAGAGTTGTCTTGTGTGTGACTGCAAACGGTGAGCGATGAACAAAAACCTGCATTAGATTCGACAGAGGCCAAACAAATTGGCCAAGGTCTTAATGGTGCAGAGCTCAAATCAGATTCCCTTCTTCCTGATCAGTCGGGAGGGATGAGCTTGAATAGATTTGAATGCAGAGAATGTGGTTACATTTATGACCCTAAAGAGGGAATAAGAAAATTCGGGATTAGCCCTGGGACTTCTTTTTTAGCAATTGACAAAGAAAAGTTTAGATGCCCAGTATGTCGCTCTAGATTTAATATCTATAAGGATATAGGAGCTAAATTTGAACCGAGTGATGGCTTTGAAGAAAATGTTGTTTATGGATTTGGTTTTAATACGCTTCCTCCAGGACAGAAGAATGTTCTTATCTTTGGTGGGCTAGCTTTTGCTGCTGCTTGTTTCTTGTCACTTTATTCTCTGCATTAAGCATTTCATGAATCGTCTAACTAATTACGTCTTAAATTTCCTTTTGGTTTGTTCACTGGGCTTAGGTCTAAGTGGGTGTGTTACAACAACCCAACTTCCATTTGCTAGTTATAGCCCTTGGGAAGAAATTCAGCTTGCTAGTGATGATAACCCTCTGGACATTGCATTTATAGATCAAGACCATGGATTCTTAGTTGGAGCAAATAGGTTAATACTTGAAACGACTGATGGAGGGAGAACTTGGCAACATCGAGATTTGGAAATTCCTAGCGAAGAAAACTTCAGATTGATGAGTATTGATTTTAAGAGTGATGAAGGTTGGCTTGTTGGCCAGCCTAATTTAGTTATGCATACTCAAGATGCTGGAAGTAATTGGACTCGATTATCTCTTGGAAATAAATTACCTGGGAATCCTTATTTGATAAAAACTCTTGATAAGGATTCAGCAGAGCTTGCCACCACCGCCGGAGCAGTTTATAGGACAGAAGATGGTGGTAAAAATTGGGAAGGAAGAGTTTCTGAGGCTTCAGGGGGAGTACGTGATCTTCGTCGCAGAGAAGATGGATCTTATGTAAGTGTTAGTAGTTTGGGTAATTTCTTTGTGACTTTAGATGACCAAGATCAAACATGGCAGTCTCATCAACGTGCAAGTAGCAAGAGGGTTCAAACTTTAGGATTTCAGCCTGATGGACAGTTGTGGATGCTTTCTCGAGGTGCTGAAATTCGATTGAATGATCAACCTGGTGACTATGAAAGTTGGTCTAAACCAATAATACCCTTGGTTAATGGATATAACTATCTTGATATGGCATGGGATCCTAATGGTGGAATTTGGGCAGCAGGTGGTAATGGGACTCTTTTAGTTAGCAAAGATGAAGGAGAAACTTGGCAAAAAGATCCAATTGGTTACGCAACCCCAACAAATTTTATTCGAATATTTTTCTTAGAAAATGAGTTTGGTAATTCCCCGAAAGGCTTTGCCCTAGGGGAAAGAGGGCATGTTTTACGGTGGGTAGGTTGATCAAAAAGAGCTTTTCAATCCACAACGCTCTGTAACCATGCTGATAAACCTTCCCTAACTTTAGAGGAGCCTTGTTAGTATCTAGCAGCTAATACGCGAGAGGCTATGGCTGCCGGCTCCACCGGGGAACGCCCGTTTTTTGAGATCATCACCAGTGTCCGTTATTGGATTATCCATGCGGTTACACTGCCAGCGATTTTTATCGCAGGATTTTTATTTGTGTCTACAGGCCTTGCCTATGACGCATTTGGAACTCCAAGACCAGATACCTATTTTCAGGCTTCTGAAACTAAGGCTCCAGTAGTGTCACAACGCTTTGAATCCAAAGCTCAACTTGACCTGCGCCTGAAATAACCAATGACAAACTCATCTTCTCCCTTACAGGCTGTTGAAGTCCGCACCTATCCAATCTTTACGGTGCGTTGGCTTGCAGTTCATGCACTGGCGATCCCAACAGTATTTTTCTTGGGTGCTATTGCAGCAATGCAGTTCATCCGTCGTTGATTTACGACTTATTTTCGCTATGCAAGTTAATCCAAATCCAAACAAGCTTTCGGTTGAGCTGAACCGAACAAGCCTTTATTTAGGGCTTTTGCTTGTTTTTGTTCTGGGGATTTTGTTCTCAAGCTACTTCTTTAATTAAATTCTTCTTTGATCATGAGCACCAAATTAAAGGGACCTGATGGTCGGATCCCAGATAGGCTCCCTAATGGCCTTCCAGCAGTTTCTTGGGAAAGACGTTGGACAGAGGGTCAATTGCCTTTGTGGCTAGTTGCCACCGCAGGAGGAATAGCCGTTATTTTTGTACTAGGGATCTTTTTCTATGGTTCTTATACAGGAGTAGGTTCAGCCTAAATTAACTATTATTGAATTTTCCCCAATATTGTTCAGTAAACAGGTTGATCTTTTGACGTGTTTTAATAGATACTTTTTCTTTAGGGGTCATAAGGCTATTTTTTAATGCACTATGAGCATCGCTTGCAGGCCTGCTTTTAGACACTCTTTTTGCAGTAGCTTCTATTAATTTTGTTGCAAGTTTTGCATTGGTAGCAAGATTTTCAATAACCATATCTACGCTTACGTTCCCAAATCCTTCATGCCAGCAGTCGTAATCTGTAACCATTGCTAATGATGTGTATGCTATTTCAGCTTCTCTAGCTAATCGTGCTTCAGTATGATTAGTCATTCCAATAACTTTGCAACCCCAACTTCTATAAAGTTTTGATTCAGCCCTAGTAGAGAATGCAGGACCTTCCATAGCTAAATATGTACCTCCTTTATGGATTTGACGTGCTTCAGGCATTAGTGCCTCCCCTTCTTCTGAAAGTATTCTTGAAAGTGTTGGACAAAAAGGATCTGCCATTGTTACATGAGCAACTACACCATCACCAAAGAATGTAAGAGGTCGTTGATGAGTTCTATCAATAAATTGATCAGGAACCACCATATCCAAGGGACGAACTTGTTCTTGTAAGGACCCCACTGCTGATGGGGAAAGAATCCAGCGAACATTTAATGAGCGTAAAGCCCATATATTTGCTCTATAAGGAACTTCCGTAGGAGTATATGTGTGATGTCTTCCATGGCGTGCTAGAAAAACAACCTCCATTCCGCCTAGATTGCCAATGCGCAAATTGTCAGAGGGCTTCCCATAGGGAGTTTCTATTTGAATTTCTTTTGTTTCTTTAAGGTTATCTATTGAGTAGAGCCCACTCCCTCCTAAAACTCCAAGACGCGCATTTTCTAAAAAGCAGGGTTTTTTATCTTGCTCAAGAATTCTGGAAGGAAAATGTTGGTTGATCATCTTGTGCTTGCAGGTGGTGGTCATACTCATGCCCTGCTTTTGAAGCGATGGGCAATGCATCCCCATTTAAGACCAAATTGTTTAATCACTTTGGTTAACAGAGATAGCACAACTATCTACTCAGGAATGTTTCCTGGTCTGGTAGCTGGTGACTATGAATTGAATGAAGTTCTAATAGATTTGAGAATGCTCACTGATAGAGCAGGTGTTTCTTTAATTGTTGGAGAAATTCACTCATTAGATCTTTCTGAGAATAGATTATTTTTAGAAAATCGCCCTCCCCTAAGTTTTTCACAAATAAGTTTTGATGTTGGATCTGAAACTATTTTTGATGAGGAAATTTCTAAAAGTATTCAAAATAAAAGCTTGATTTTTCCTGTTAAACCTTTTAGTCAATCTTTCGAATGGATAAAAAAACTTGATATTGAGTCTATATCTAAGCCATCTGATCCATTTACTGTAGTTGGATCTGGTCTTGCTGCAGTAGAAATAGCATTTGCACTAAGAAGAAGATGGCCAAATAGAAATTTGAGATTGCAATCTTTCCCTGGGACCATAAAAAGGAGTTTTAAGAATGAATTAGCATCTTCCAGAATCGAACTTATTGATCCTAAAAGTATTGTTTTGAGCCATGCTCTTCTTTGCACAGGTAATCAAGGACCAACCTGGTTGAAAAATTGTGGATTAGAGGTTAATCAAGTCGGAAGGATAATGACCAATTCAAAGCTTCAAGTTAATGGAAGAGACAATATATTTGCTGTTGGGGATTGTGGAGTTATTAAAAAAAATTTTCGTCCTCCTGCTGGAGTTTGGGCTGTTAGAGCTGCTTTACCTTTAGCAAGAAACATTGAAAGATATTTTTGTGGGAAGAGACTTCTCTCTTGGCGCCCACAATTAATTGCATTGAAGTTAGTTGGAGGAAGATTATATAAATCAAAGTATCCTTCAGCTTGGCTTCTCTGGGGTGCATTGAGGATTGGGCCTCATCCTTTTATTTGGAAATTAAAAGAGTTTATTGATCGGAAATTTATAAATGATTTTGCAAAAGCTTCTGATATGAGAAAAAACAAAGAGAATTTGGATTGTCGAGGCTGTGCTGCAAAAGTTTCTTCACAAACTTTAAGAAGTGCTTTAAAAGCGGCCGAACTTTTTGAAATTGAAGGCCACTCAAAAGATGCTGCAATAGTTGGATCTCCTTTTGCAAATGCGGTATGGATTCAAAGTGTGGATGGTTTTCCTGCTCTTCTAAATGACCCTTGGTTGAATGCTCGTATCAGTACTTTGCATTCATGCTCTGATTTGTGGGCTCGAGGGGTTCCTGTTTCTTCTGCACAGGCTGTAATTACACTTCCATCTATTCATTCAGATTTGCAGAAAGAAATGCTAACTCAGTGTTTATCTGGGATTAAATCTGCTTTAGAGCCTCAACAGGCAAATCTTATTGGTGGGCATACTTTTGAATCAAGAGCTGAAATACCTGGAAATATATCTTTAGGAATAGAAATTGCTCTTTCGGTAAATGGATTTGCTGAAGATAAAAGCCATCTTTGGGGTAAAGCGGGTCTTCTGCCTGGCGATGAAATTCTTATAAGTCGTGGAATTGGAAGCGGTGTTATTTTTGCTGCTTCCATGAAGGGAGTAGTCCCTTCCTCAATTGTTGACAATGCAGTCTTGCAACTTTCTAAAAGTCAATACAATTGCTTTGAGTCTCTGAGATGCCGCGTTCGCAATTCTTCTGATTCGTCTGTGATTCATGCTTGCACTGACATTACTGGCTTTGGATTGTTAGGACATTTAGGGGAAATGGTTGAAGAAACCAATATCTATAGATTGAAGGTATCGTTACCTGCTATTAAAATTAATCTTTTTGCTAATGAAATCCCAAGTTTGCCTGGTGCTAAAACATTATTTCATGCCGGCTATGAAAGTACTCTTGCTCCTTCAAATAGAAGCTTTTGGTCCTTATTAGATGCAAATGGAAAATCTTCTTCACTTATAGAATTGATTCATGGAACAACCAAATTAGGAACTGCAGAATTTAAAGCTATAAAAGAATTATTAGTTGATCCACAAACTTGCGGACCATTAGTTATTTCTTGTGAACCAAATTTTGCTAAGGAGCTTTTAAATAATACAGCTTGGCAACGTATTGGGTCAGTCGACTTGATTTAGTTGTCAGAGGTTTGTTTTTTGTTTTGATAATTCCTAATTTCTATTTCTCGAAGCCTTTTTAACTCTCTTCCAATTGCTGGGCCTGCTTCCCAGCCATTAGCAAGTAAATCTTTTGCATTTGTTTTTGACTTTATTCGGCTCCATTTCCCCCACCATCGGAATAATGGTTGCCAAAGAGATATGCCCGAGCAGATTGCAATTAAAATTGCTTGTTTATTCCATTTATTGGGTTCAATTTCATTACACCATTCATATGGACCCCAGTCTTTAGTTTTGCCTGAAAATTCCAGTATTTGAAAATGCTTAATTATTTTTTGAGCTTCAATTAAGAGATGTTGTTCATTTAAAGGTAATTGTAATCTTGAGGCTAGAAATGCTGGGCTTGATGCTTTTGAAATAAAAGCACTAAAAGGGCTTACCCCTAGGCGGAATGCCCAATGAATTCTTCGCTTCCAATTGTTGTCATTTTGAAGATCTTTATCTAACAAAAGTAATGCTTGCCAATTTTGAAGGTTTTGTATTGCTGTTTGCCATTTATCTTGCTTCATTAAAAGCTCTATTTCCATACGAAGTCTTGTAGAGAGTCCTGGAGGAGCAGATTCAGGGGTTTGTGAAAACGTCCAATCCCATGGCCATGAAGTTATTGTTGATTTGATCTGCCGAATAGATTCTGGAGTCATCTCAAAATCCAATCTTGAGGCATAACGTGCTGCTCGAAATATTCTGGTTGGATCTTCCGCAGCACTCCCAGAATGAATAAAGGTAATTATTCTATTTTTTATTGCATTTGAGCCTTTATAAGGATCTAGCAACTCAAAAGTTCTTAAATCTAAGGCAATAGAATTTATCGTGAAATCTCTTCTATATAAGTCTTCTTCAATGGAACAAGGGAAAATACTTGGGTTCTCTGCAGGCTTCGAATATTTCTCGGTTCTTGCTCTTGCAATATCTATAAGTAAATTATCTATTGTTAGTTCAACCGTTTGGTATGCAGCATTGATCTTCTTAATATTTACTCGACATGTTCCAAGCTTTTCGCTTAAAACCCTTGCAAACTTTTCAGGTGAGCCTTCAATAACAAGATCTAAGTCTTGAAAGTTTTTTAAAGGTTGTTTGTGAAGATCGAGAATCAGCTTGTCTCTTAAAACCCCACCTACAATTGCAATCCTTTTAATACATGCTTGGTTGGCAACTTCAAGAATTACTTTTATTATTCCTTTCTTTAAATTTGGGAATTCTTTGTCAAACTCCAAATGGCCTGACGATTTCATCGATCTAAGAAAGTTGATTTTTTTTGTATTAACTTTAAAGGACTAGACATCTTCTATTGGTTGTATTGGCGCTAAACGAGGGTCAAGGATTTTTGGACTCATACCAATGAATTTTATGGCAATGGATATTTTTTCCCCACTTCCAAATATGTGTGTTATTTCTCCTTTGCCAAAGTTGGAATGAATAACTAAATCTCCTATAGACCATACTTTTCCTGAAGTAGGACCTGAATGAATTCTTCTTACTGCATTACTTCCAAAATCTTCAGATCTTTCAGAATTTCTCGAATAATTTGATGGCCTGTCAATTCGAGTAAGCCTCTCAAGACTGCGATCCCTTCTTAAAACTGTTCCACCAGTTAGTGGAATGTCTCCTTCAAGAAGTTCTTGAGGGATTTCAGAAAGGAATATTGATGAAACCGCAGGTTCCCTAACTCCACCCCACAATCTTCTTTCATTTGCATGAAAAAGACATAGTTTTTCTTTAGCTCTTGTTAGTCCCACATAGCAAAGTCTTCGCTCTTCTTCCATAGATGCAGGGTCATCAAGAGAGCGATAACTTGGGAAAAGACCTTGCTCCATCCCTACCAAGCACACTACGGGGAATTCAAGACCTTTGCTGCTATGCAAAGTCATTAGTGTGACTCGGTCCGGAGTACGATCTTTGTTGTCAGCATCACTCGCAAGAGCTGCAGTTGCTAAGAAGCCTTCTAAATCAGCTTCTTCGTTTTCTTCTTGATATTGAATAGCAGCATTGACAAGTTCTTGAAGATTTCTTCGACGCTCTTCTGCTTCATCAGTTGCAGTAGCAATAAGTTCTTGCAAATAACCACTTTTTTCAATGGCTAATTGAATTATTTTTGATGGCTCTTAACTCTGTATCTCAGACTGTAAGCTTTGAATTATTTCTCTAAATTCCAATAAACCTTTTGCTGATCTACCTCCTAAAGATCGAATAGCTTCTGGGTCTGTAATGACCTCCCATAATGGTAAACCTAATTGACTAGCAGCATCAGTAAATTTCTGAACAGTTGTTTTCCCTATACCTCTTTTGGGAACATTTAATACTCGAAGAAGGCTGATGCTATCAGATGGGTTAATTAGTAATTTTAAATAGGCTAATATATCTTTGATTTCTCTTCTATCGTAGAAACGTAAACCACCAACAACTATATAAGGTATATTCCATCTCACTAGAGACTCTTCTATTACTCTTGATTGAGCATTTGTTCTGTATAGAATTGCAATATCTCCCCATTTAAAATTACTATCTCCAGCATCAATAATTCTTAGACTATGTACAACAGCCTCTGCTTCTGCTATCTCATCATCACATTGTGTAAGCTTAATTAAATCACCCTGATTTCTGGTTGCTTTTAGAACTTTTTCGATTCTTTCTTTATTATTTGATATTAGGGAATTTGCTGCTTCAAGTATGTTTGATGTTGAACGATAATTCTCTTCTAATTTAATTACATTTGATTTTAAAGAAGTATTCTTTGTACTATAGAAATCTTTTTGAAAACCCATTAATATTCTAAAATCTGCTGCTCTAAAGCTATATATGCTTTGGTCAGCATCACCAACTACAAAAACTGAACGTCCTTGCCATTTATTGTATTCAGAAGGTTCCTGGCCATTTGTTACTAAAAGCTTTATTAATTCATACTGAGTCCAATTTGTATCTTGATACTCATCTACAAGTAAATGTTTAAATCTGTTATGCCAGTATTCTCTGGTCTCTTTACTCTGCTTAAGAAGTTGAACTGGAAGTAAGAGTAGATCATCGAAATCCAATGCATTATTTGCTGCTAAAGCTTTCCTATAAATCTTATAAGTTTCTGCAACTAACTTTCCTCTTTTTCCTTCTGCTTTTGCTTCTAGTTGATCGGGCAAAATACCTTGATTCTTTGCATTGCTTATTGCCCACCTTATCTTTTTGGGCTCGAATCTTTTTGGATCAAGTTGTAAGTCTTTGGTTACTATCTCTTTAATCAAACTTTGAGCATCTGATTCATCATAAATAGAAAAATGATTTGTCCATTGTAATCCTTCTTTGTCAACATACTTTTCGATATCAAATCGAAGTAATCTTGCAAATATCGCATGGAATGTCCCTATCCATAAATCTTTAGTAATATCTCTGTATATACGTGATCGAAGTTCACCCTGCTGAGCTAAATTTAGTGTTGATAATGGTTGGCCTAATTCATGCTCTGCTAACTTTTTGGTTAATAGAATTTCTAATCGATCTTTCATCTCCCGAGCTGCTTTGTTGGTAAAAGTTACTGCAAGAATTTCTGTCGGATCTGCATTATACTCTGTTATTAAATGAGCAATTCTGTGTGTTAATGCTCTAGTCTTTCCACTTCCTGCACCAGCTACAACAAGTAATGGGCCCTCATGATGATCTACTGCTTTTGATTGATCTTTATTAAGTCCATGAAGGAATGCCTTAGTACTATTTGTCATAATATCAAAATTACTTTGGTGATAATTAGAGAAAAAATATTAGACATTAACTCTTGTAAATTCATTGAAGTTGGTATTTTAAGAAGGTTGTTTTGCTTTTTTATAAGAAGATAGTTGATCAAGGGTATTTTCTATTTTTATTAATTCTGTATTCTTCGTTAATGCAGCTTCAATGTTTTTCTGAGAAATTCTTAGTTTCTTCGAGATACTTATAATCTCGGTACGAAGTCTATTCCTATAACTTCTCAGGGCATCTATCGAGTCATTTAGATCCTTTTGAGTTGGTTGCAAAATAAGATATTAAATAAATCAATTTAGAGGTTACCTCAAAAATCCCAGAACTGTTTGAGAATTGATTTTCTTTTGTACATTCTCTGAATGACTTGCGAACTTCTTAGCAATTTCAGTTACGAAGCATTTCAGACTGCCTGATCTAATCTTCTCAATGGGCCATTGGAGTTATGTTGGTGGCTTGGTGCTTTTTCATACTTTTCGAAAGCACTTTCATTACAGAACTTTTAGGTTTTTAGATATCCAGATGCTTGATGCATTCTCACGAGCTGTTGTAAGTGCTGATTCCAAAGGTGCCCCAATTGGAACAGCAGAGCTTGCTTCTCTTCGTAAGTATGTTTCTGATGCAAATAAGCGTATAGATGCAACTCTTGCGATTACTCAAAATGTTTCTTGTATAGCTGCCGATGCGGTTTCAGGAATGGTTTGTGAAAACACAGGCTTAACTCAACCAGGAGGACACTGTTATCCAACCAGGAGAATGGCTGCGTGCCTTAGGGATGGAGAAATAATCTTGAGATATGTAAGCTATGCTTTGCTTGCAGGCGATCCATCTGTTTTAGATGATCGATGCTTGAACGGACTTAAAGAAACCTATTTAGCTTTAGGAGTTCCTCTTGCAAATGCAGTTCGGGCTGTTGAAATCATGAAGATTGCGACAGTGGCAATTATGACTGAGACAAATACTGGTAGGAAAATGTTTGATGGCATTAATTCAGGCTCTGGAGCTGAATGTAAAGACATTGCCTCCGAGGCAGCATCTTATTTTGACCGAGTTATAGCAGCCTTAAGTTGAACCTATGATTCAAACCTTGCTTTATCTTTTACTAAGAACATAATCATGAAATCAGCAGTCACAACAGTTATTGCATCAGCGGATGCCGCAGGAAGATTTCCTAGTATTAGTGATATTGAGTCAGTTAAAGGTTCCTTCGATAGGGCTAATGCAAGATTAGAAGCTGCTGAAAAGCTTGCTACTAATATCGATAGATTCACTTCAAAAGCATTAGATTATGTATATGGTTTACATTCTTATGAACAAGCAAATAAAGATAAATGTGCTAGAGATATCAATCATTATTTGAGGTTGATAAACTATTGCTTGGTTACAGGGGGTACAGGACCATTAGATGAGTGGGGTATCGCAGGAATGAGAGAAGTTATTCGTGCGCAATTACTTCCTACAATTGCTTATGTTGAAGCGTTTACTTTTATTCGTGATAATTTAGATATCCCTTCAGATATGGGACAGCAGGCTGCAGCTGAGTTTAAGAATCTACTTGATTATTTAATAAATGCATTAGCATGAGACTTGGTTGGATTGATTTGCTAATTAGGAAAGGACGTAAAACTATAAATAATGATCAAAGATAATTACCCTAGCCTCGAAAGCTTGTTTAATGATTTAGATCATCCCAATCCAAATATTAATAAACAAGCAGCTATTCAAATGTACAGATACTGGCCAAAAGAATCTAAGGCTAGATTAATTCAAAACTTAAATAGCACAAATGTTGATCTGAGAAGGAAATCTGTAAAAGCACTTTCTTTATTTGGTAAAGACATTACCACTGAGTTGATCAATATCTATTTTTCAAATACAAATTATATTATCAGGGTTAGTTGTTTGAAAATTCTAGTTATTGTTGCATCAAATCATAATTTGATGGATTTCCGAGAGGAGATAAATAAACTAATTAACTCTGCTATTAAAGATGACTCTACTGAGATAACCCTTACTATTATTTCTTTCTTAAGACAAATCGGTAAGGACTCTCTACCTTGTTTGAAAAACTTATGTAGAGACGAAAATGTCCTTAGAGCTAAAGCAGCTATTACTGCAATTATTGAAATCTCTGACTCCTCAACTCAGGAATTCTTGAAAAATATATCTATTGATTCCTCTTTAGATTCTCTTATTAGAGATAGTGCAGCTGAAGCGTTGAAAATAAAAGTTAATTAGACTCTAGTCAGTTCTTTATTTCTATATTTTTTAATTTTTTTATACTTAAACTTAACACATCTCTCACCTGTATATTTTTTTCTTTAAAAAATGCACTCTTTAGGCTTTCTATTTGATCAATGGAATTTAATTTCATGAGAGATAAAGCGGATTGCTTTCTGATTTCTGGATTCTGATGAGTCAACTTGTCTACTAATATCAATCCATCCCATTCTTGATCATCAAGTAAGCCTATTAACTTAATAGCTTCAATTTGTACTTCTATTGACTTATCATTTAAGGCTTGATGAACAATATTCTTTGCCTCTTTATCACATAATGATTGAATCTGTTCACCTAAAGCAGCAATAGAAGATGCACGCACTTTGTCGATGGTTGATTTTGTGGCTTTCTTAAGTTCCCTAGCCCCATTTCCTCCTATATAAGATAGGCCCCAACTCGCTAAACCGCATTGCATTTCTGAACTATCGGGCCTTTCTAGAACCTTTATAAAATGTTTAATTGCTTCTTCTCCAAAAACGGCCATTGCTCCAACAGATGAGCCTTGAACAACAGGGTCTTTGTCAGTTAATAGTGCCTCTAATAAGTCTGGTAATGCAGATGGATCTCCAATAAGCCTGAGCGTTTTGGCTGCTGCTCTTCTTGCTATAACATTTTCGCTTTTTAAAAGTACTTTTCTGACTTCTGGCAAAACTTCTTCTCCTATTAAACCAAGGCTTTCCGAAAAAGTTCTCCTTAGGAGGCCTCTATTATCACCAAGCCCAGCAACAATTTTTTTGATCAGATCTTTATTTGCATATGGCCTTTCACCTTGAAGTAGCTTGCTTTTGAGCGCTGCAGCTAAGTCAGAAGCCTCTTCTTCGGTAAGACTTGTATTCTCTGTAAAACATTCTTGGTTAGATTTTTCTTTCAATTTTTTTTATGAGTAGTGATCTACTAGAAAAGATTGATTTCAATCATATATTTTGAAGCTGTCTTGAGGATTTTTTAGCTAATGAACTTAAGGCCATTTGATACTCTTCCTCCGCTAAGTAAGAGTGATGCTTTGAAAATTCTCAAAACTCCTTTAAATCAAATCAAATTATCAAGTGATTACTATAAAGCGGTTTTCCATCTTTCAAAATACCCTTCAGTTGAAACTGAGAATGTACTTTTAAATTTAGTTAGATCTACCTCTCAGCATAATTCTATTTTACTAGCAAAAAGAAAGGCTATTGAGGTTTTGGGAAGAATGAGGAGTAAAAAAGCACTTCATGATATAGGGGTTCATTTACAAAGTAATGATCCTTATATTGTTGAGAATTCTGCTTGGGCATTGCAGGAAATAGGCTGTACAGATAGAAAATTACATGGTCTTATTGGAACCCTACTAGATAAACCTAATCAAAATCATAGAGTCTTGATACAAAGCTTGGCAAAAATGGGAGCTATTTCAGAACTACCTAAGATACAAGAAATATCAGATCAGAAAGAAGTTGCATCAGGAGTTAAGGGAGCAGCAATAGCAGCAATATCAAATTTGACAGGACAATCCAAGGACCTTGCATTGTTGAGAGAATATTTGGATCTGCCGAATCAAAATGATCGTCAATTTGCAGTACAAGATATTATTGATGCAAAAGCATTTGATTTATTAGGAATAGTAGTTAAAACTCCTGTTTCACCTTTCTTTAGATTAAGAGCCATTGACTTACTTTATCCAAAGTTAGAAGAAGGGATTGAATTAAAAATTGTTCTTGACTTTATAGACTCTTTAATAATTGATGATCCTAGAAACATTAGACTACTTTATACTTATAAATCTAAACCTGATGCTGATTTCTTAGTTAAGGAGTTATTTCGTACAGATTTTAACCATTCTTTTTTAGCATTAAAGACATTAATTTCTATGAATAATATTGATATTTGGAATACTTTAGAAGCGAATTGGAAGCAATTAAAAAAAGATTATGGTGCATTATATTTTGTTTTAATTCTATTCAGACATTTAGATTCATCAAGCCCAAAAATAAATGAAAAGATTATGTCATTGATTCGCTATTCCCTTGATAAGAGTTGGCCTGAATTTATGAAATTTAGGCCTCAAGCAATTTTCTCTTCCATATATATAGATCTTGACTTTTTTGAATCTAATTTAGCAAATTGGCTGGATGAGAAAAAAACACCTTACTGGGTTTGTAGATATGCAGCTTTAATGGGAATAGATAAAATAATTAATAGTAATCAGGGCCTAAAGAATTTAGATACTTTGAAATTAATGGCGAATGATACTAATAGATTTATAAGATTGAAAGCTGATAATGTTCTTTCCTCTCTAGAAAACGAAATCTAACTCTAGATTATAAAACCCGATCAAATGATAAAGCTCCAAAGTCTGAACCCCAAACCTTCTTATTTGTATTAATATCAAATCCCTCATCAATACTTGTGAATTTATCTTTAGATACTTCAACCTTGCTAATAAGATAAGTATTATCTCCATCTCTATTGATAATACATTTCTTCTCTTGATCTAATTTCCCTGTATAAATTCCTTTTTTAAGCTTAAGGAAGTTCATTTGACAATTTTCACGTAAAATTAAATCATCACGTTTGATTTCTTCTAATAGATTCATAGTAAATCCTGCTCCAGCAATTCTTTTGCTATTCTTTAACTTATAGTTCTCTAGTATCAATAAGTTGTTTCTACTTAAAATTCTATGAACAGCTTGGCGATATGGAGACCAAGGCAAATGATTGTAACTTTGTTCAGAGTAGATACTTATCCCTTTTAATAATGACCATGGCAATAACCTAAAGTAAATATTAATATGGGCATATAATCTAGGGTTGTTATATGCTTGTTTCTTATTGCTATATTTACCACAGAGTATTTTCGTAAAGGTAATTATTGACTGATTAGCTTCAAAACTCATACTTAAGAACTAAGTTTACGCACTTCAGAAGCGAATGATGTTTGCAATATTGCTTTTTCATTTACAGATCTAATAACGGAGGATCTACACCTGACATGTTCATTGAGGAACCAAATACGTTCTTCAGCAATAGTTTGCGCATATTTTGTTGATAAGACTATTGTTCCATCAGATAAAAAATAATATTTTGAGATTGCTTCTATTTGCTCTGCATATCCTTGACTTCTTAGAATGATCCCTGAATTATTTAAATTTTCTACTGGTATTAGTAGGCTGGAACCTTGCATTTCTTCCTTAGGTTTTTCTTCATCCCAATTAGATTGTCCAGACCATTCTATTTCAAATGGGGATATTGGTTCTCCTTGAGAATAATTAGTATTCTTTAAGAAACTTATAACTTTTTGATCATTGGCCTTTAATAAACGAATTTTGATATTGCTCAGTACTTCTTCAAATTGCTTGAAGGCAAGTGAATGCCCACTTCTCATTGAAATCCAATTCCCTTCACTTTGCTTTACAAAAGCCTCTATCTCCATTTGCACTATTAACTACTTTTGAGAATCTATATCCGCTTCATTATTACTACCTTTTTGAATCATCCTTACCATTGAGTCGACCATCATGGACATGGCCATTGGGACTGTTTTGCCCGAAGGTGTTTTTGAAGATTGATTTCCTGGCTTTTCGTTTGAAGGAGGTCTTTTTATTGTCATACAATAATTTTTACTTATAAATTTAGATTATCACTTGAAGCAAAACCTTTTTTAAATAATGCGGTATTTATAAAGCTTGAAGTCATCGCTCCACAAGGAGAGTTCCAGAATCTCTCGTATGGAACTATATCTTCGCCAAAGAACTCCTCATATTCTAAAGAGTTAACTAAAGAATCTACGTGGGCTTCAAATCCTTCTTCGTTTATTAGCTTTATATTCTTTTGGATTTCTTCATGATCTGTTAAAGGTCTACCTAATAGATGCATAAAGTTAAGCTCTATAGATCTTTTCTGACTTACCTTTTCTACAAAGTTTTTCCGATAAAAGCTTGATTTCGAAAGACCTCTAATAAACTCTCTAATGGGTATGTCTCCATTCCTTAATCTCCTTTCAATATCTACAGAGCGTTCACTTTCCATTGCAAACAAATTTCCGTAAATTTGCTTATATGAAGCAACAATAGCGATTTCAAGCGATGCATCACTATAAGGTGAGAACTTTTGATAAGTGAAGTAATCTAGAGAGTTATGTGTGAATTTATTGCCTATTGGCTTCTTTGATTTCCTAAATTTTTCTCGTTTATAAATGTTCCTCAATTCAAGAGTATATTTATAGGATTTATTACTCGCTTCAAACCTTGAATTGTCTACGAAAATTTTTGCTTGACCTGGCATGCACTTACTTCTGCAATGCATGAAATATGATGAAGGTTTGCTTCCCGATGCTCGAGTTTTGCCATAACTAAAATAATTTCTGTTATTTATATCAGACAGTTTAATTTCAAAAAGGTGCTTAGAGATAAATTTCATTTGCCTAAAGACTCAGTAAAGAGAACTTTTAGAGTTCATAGCGCTTTTATTATAAGCTTTTGACCACTTTTTAGTAATAAAAACTATTATATTTAATAAAATATCAATAAAAAATACTTCTGTGGAACAATGCTTATCTTGAATTTGTTATTTCACTTAATTTTTTAAGCATATAATTTGTAACCTATACTATTAAGACTATATTGATGAAATTTACTGATATAATTTTCTATTAATTCAGTAATTAATAACTTTGCAGACCTGAATTTAATTATTTATTTTTCAAGATTCAATAGTCTTAAACGAAATTTTGCAACTTTAATAGCTTGTGAAGGAGAAGACTTTATGAATGGATGGTCTTTATGCTGTTCAATTATTCTATTTATCTTCTGTTCAGTTGTTAATTCAGCTTTGCTATTGAAGTCATTCCTTTTCCAAGCTTCATCAAAAATGATGGCAAAACTGTCAGCATTATTGTAAGAATTATCATGATTTTGCATTAGCTATGGAATTCTTTTAGGTTTTACAAGAATATCAAAAATAATTTGATAAATCATAAATATGAAAATATTTTGCTTAAAGCTTCTTGCTTGCCACTTGATTGGTTTGTTTTCAGGTTTGCAAACAAATTCTTGATTGGAAATCTATTATCAAAAAACTCGAGTGTGGTTGTGTGATTGTTTTCGACTCGTTCAATCAAGTAGATATTCTAAGATGAGTATTCAGACGTATCTTGAACCTCTGAGGGAGAAATAAGAGATTTATTTAGAATTAATGGTGCCAGGACGCAGATTTGAACTGCGGACACGGCGATTTTCAGTCGCCTGCTCTACCAACTGAGCTATCCCGGCATACTTGAGCAATTCAATATGCCATTTAATATCTTATATCAATGCTAATTAATATTTGAAAAATTCTTTGATTTTGCATGAACTTGCTGAAAACAGACACCTCATGAGAGTTCCTTTTTGCCTCGTATTGTCTGTAAGGCAAGACGCGCAATCCCTTCTGCGGGTTGCTTTGAACAAGTTTTAATTGGAATTCCAATAAGTCTTTCTCTGATCTTTCTCCATTGTGGGTTTTTTGATCCACCACCAATGGTAATTATTCTCGTTGGCTTTTTTGAATTCATTTTTGAAAGCTTTTCCCATCCCTTTGCTTCTATTCGAGCAAGACCTTCAAGTAATCCATGAAGGTATAGTGAGTCACTAATAGGCCTTGGTTCTAAAATTGGTTGTAAGTATGGATCGTTAATAGGGAAGCGTTCTCCAATACATGTCAGAGGGCGAAGATTTAGCCCACTATCTAATTCGGGGTCAATTTGTCTGCTGAGTTGTACTAGATCTTTGCTGCTGAAAAATTTATTTAGTACACCACAACCAGCATTTGAAGCTCCTCCAACTATCCATTTTCCCCCAACAAGATGATTGCTAATACCAGCTCCTTTTATAGGAGTGTTTGAAAAACTCTTTAGAACAATTGTGCTTCCTAAAACTGTTATCCCTTCAGACGATTTAGCATCAGTAGCTAGTACAGCTGCATTTGAGTCCGTAGTTCCTGCAATAATTTGAATTTCATTGGGGAGCCCTAATTCTTTAGCTCTGATCGATGCAATTCTCCCCATGATGGTTCCACTCGGCACAATGCTTGGCAAACATTTGAACCAGGGTGAATTTTCTAATTTGTTGGACCAGGCTTGTTTTGTTAAGTCCCATCCCATGCGAATATTGTTTCCCTCTTCTCCTAATGTCCAATCATTTAAAAACCAACCGGAAACCCAGTCTGCTTGATGCCTAAGTAATATTTTATCTCCGAATCTATCAATTAATTGGTAAGCTCTACCTACGCTACTGTGTGCTGAAAACTCTTCTTCTGTATAACCAAGGAGTTTTAAAATCTTTGCTTTATTTTCTAGACAACTTTTAAAGTATGGTAAGGCATTACCAATTTGCTTTCCATTATAATCACATCCCATTAATGTGCCTGATGTGCCATCAATCGAGCATGCAATTAGTCTTATTTTTATTTCATTAGGTATTTTATTGATAAGTAATTTACAGCAGATTTCCCAGTCATGACTATTACTCAGACCTTTTAGATAGTTACTGGAAGAGAAATATATAAGCTCTGCTTTGCTATTAATTATTGCTATACGAACTCCACTAGTACCAAGGTCAATGCCTAAAATTAAATTGCTTTCATTCATTAACCATTTCGCTTTTTAAAATTACTTAAAGAAATTGACTGGGATTTTACATCCTCCCAAGGGAGGTTGAGATCTGGTCTACCAAAATGTCCGTAAGCTGCTATATCTCTGTAGAAACGCCCACCTCTATCTTTTGGAAGTCTTCTTAGGCCAAACTGTTCAATAATTGCACCTGGGCGAAGATCAAAATTCTTTTTCACAAGCTCAGTTAACTCATCATTGGCTAAATCTCCGGTACCAAAAGTTTCTACAAGAATTGAAACGGGATTAGCTACTCCTATTGCATAACTCAATTGGACTTCAACACGTTTTGCAAACCCTGCCGCTACAAGTGATTTCGCTACAAATCTTGCAGCATAAGCAGCTGATCTATCAACTTTTGTAGGGTCTTTTCCTGAAAAAGCCCCTCCTCCATGTCTTGCATAGCCTCCATATGTATCTACGATGATTTTTCTCCCGGTTAGCCCAGCATCTCCTTGAGGTCCTCCAACTACAAATTTTCCAGTTGGATTAACTAAGAAGCGAGTTGTCTCGTGAGTAGGTTTAATATCAAGGTCTTCTGTTGCAGGTATCACAACAAATTCCCATAGATCTTTACTTATCTTTTCCCTAATAGCTTTTTCTGAAATTAGGTCTCCTATCTTTTCAGTATGTTGAGTGGAAATTAATATCGTATCAATTGCTATTGGCTGATTGTTTTCATAGAGAACACTGACTTGGGTTTTCCCATCAGGAAGAAGGTATTTCAATTTTCCGTCATGCCTAACTTTTGCTAGCTGCCTTGAAAGTCGGTGAGCAAGACTAATAGGCAAAGGCATTAATTCTGGAGTTTCATCGCAGGCAAAACCAAACATTATCCCTTGATCGCCAGCACCTACTTTGTCAAAAGGACTCCCATTATGATCATCTGCTTCATTAACACCTTGAGCGATATCTGGAGATTGTTGATCTAGTGCCACCAGAACTGAGCAACTATTTGCGTCAAATCCTCCTGCTCTTGCATCACAATAACCAATCTCTTTAATTACTTCTCTGACTAGTTGGATGAAATCAACTTTTGCTTTTGAAGTGATCTCTCCAGTGATTAGACATAACCCAGTATTTACAACTGTTTCACAAGCTACTCTGCTAGATGAATCTTGCTCCAGTATTGCATCAAGAATTGAATCACTAATTTGATCACAAATTTTGTCAGGATGGCCCTCTGTAACGGATTCAGAAGTAAAAACAAAGCTGGACACTTTTATTTTCAATAGTTATATATTTAGAACTATATTTTATAGCTTGACTGAAAAGTTAGCTCGCTCCAATGCGTAATTAGATGATGATGTTCATATAGAGAAGGGGGAGTTCTCCAACCAGCTGTATAACCAAGAGCTATCAAAACCCCACTTTGTGATGCCATTCTCATATCAGTATCAGCATCTCCAATTAGTGCACATTCTGAAGATTTTAATTTCATTAATTTGCATAAATTTTTAACCGAGCTTGGGTTTGGTTTAGGAGGGTAGTCGTCTGAACTCCAGATAAATGGAAAGTATTGCTCTATCCCGGCGGATTTTAGGAATTCTTTTATCCCCATTCTTGTGTCATTACTAATCAAACCTAATTTTATATTCCTTCTTTGTGCATTTTTAATAAGAGGTATTAACCCAGGGAGGATCCTTTTATTTGTATTATTTCTATTTAAAAGTGGTTTTGTTGCGGCTTCAAAAATATTAGTGGCATCTTCAAATGCACTTGACCAACTTTTGCCAAGTATACAAAATACTGTTGCTGTGCAAATTAAACTATCTTTTTTAGATGCTATTGCTAAAGAGCCATTCGGATTGATTTTATTATCATTAATGCCATATGCTTTTAATAGTAACTTCTCAAGCTCTTTGATTATTTCAGAAGAGTAATTTTCAGACTTAAATAATTTTTTTGCTTCATGAACCCTTGAGAGTGAAATGTCTAATAAACGTTTTTCACTATTAACTATAGTGCCATCTTTATCAAATAAAATCCCATTTATTTTGCCAATAGGGTTTCCCCTAAGGAGGAGTTCTTCCATTAGAGGTGCTTGACACTAGACCTCCATTGAAGTGATTGGGTTCTCTCCCTCTTCTGCCTGTTCTAGAAGCATTTCTTTATACTTTGCAGCCATTTCTTCAGCTTTATCAAAAACTTTTTGTGGGTCAGTTAGCATGTCACCAGGTTCAGGTTCTAAAGCTTTTGTTGACAATGAGATACGTCCTCTTTCTGCATCGAGGTCAATAATCATTACTTTCATTTGATCATTAACATTCAGAACAGAATGAGGGGTTTCAATGTGCTCATGACTAATTTCTGATATGTGAAGAAGTCCACTAACTCCTCCTATATCAATAAACGCACCATAGGGTTTAATTCCTCTAACAGCCCCTACAACAACTTCACCAACTTCAAGACGATTCATCTTTCTTTCCACTAGAGCTCGTCTATGACTTAGAACTAATCTGTTTCTTTCTTCATCAACTTCTAGAAACTTAAGAGGCAGATATTCAGCTACAAGTTCTTCTTTTGCCTTTCGAGTACTGATATGAGAACCAGGAATAAATCCCCTTAAACCTTCAACTCTGACAAGTGCTCCTCCCCTATTTGTAGCAAAGACTTCAGAGTAGATAGTTGCATCTTCTTTTTGGAGTTGACGGACTCGTTCCCATGCACGTTGATATTCAATTCGTCTAATTGAAAGTGATAGTTGACCATCTTCATTTTCTTCACTCATTATGAAAAACTGTCTTATCTCCGAAGCCTGGAGTACATCACTTAATCCCTCTACTCGATTAATTGAAACCTCTTGCATAGGCATGAAGGCAGCTGTTTTTGCCCCTATATCAATCATTGCTCCTTTGGTCTCAAGCGCAAATACAGTGCCGTTAACAATATCTCCTGGCTTAAAGTTATAGTCGTATTTACCTAATAGAGAATCAAATTCTTCCAGAGAAAATCCAGGACCATCAAAATCGTACTTTTTGACTCGACTTCCTGGATCATCAGCAGAAGGAACATCTTCTATTTGAAATTCTTCTTCTGATATCTCTTCTGCTATAACATCCGAATCACTTTGATTTGTAGCAGGAGCTTTATTTTCATCTACTTCTAATTCTTGAACAGGAGAAGAGTTGCTTTCTGACATGATTAACTTGCAGTATGCCACTTAGGCAATGTGAAAAATTGTTGTCTAGACCTGCCAATCTAAACTAACAGATACCCCACTCTACACCTCAGCTATTAGGTTAGTGCTGCAAACTTCTCAGAAGGTTTAAAACTTTCTAAGGTATCTATGAAATCATTGATCCCATTGAATTGACGATAAACAGATGCAAAGCGAATATAGGCAACTTCATTAATTGGCTTTAACTGAAGGAGTATTAATTCGCCTAGCTCTGAACTGCTAATTTCTTTAAGATTGCGTTGTTGAAGTTGAGTTTCAATGTCATCAACAATTAATTCAATCTTTTGATTACTAATAGCAGTCTTTTCGCAGGCTCTTGTTAAACCGTTTACGAGTTTGCTTCTACAAAAAGTTTCTTTTGCATTGCTTCGCTTAATTACTGAAATAGGCACAGTCTCTACCCTTTCATAGGTAGTGAATCGAAAATCACAGTTTAGACACTCTCTTCTTCTTCGAACACATTTACCTGCATCTGCAGAACGTGATTCGAGAACTCGGCTATCTGTGTTTTGGCAGGAGGGGCATTGCATGCTGCCCTGAAAATTAGATCATATTTATAATAACTTTATCTATCTATTTGGCTAATGAGAAGGCCTGTTTTATTTATTTCTAAAAATATTTTTATCATTCTGCTGAAAAATCAGCTTTTCTAAAACTTAAGTAATTAAAGAGATTAAAAAAGCCCTGCTTTTTCAAGCAGGGCTTTTTAAGGCATTTATTTTTTATCAAACTTCGGGGGATCGCGGAACGCGACGGCGAAGAATAATGTCACTACTGCCAAAGTGAGAATTAGTGTGTAGGAGAAAGCTTCCATGGGTTAGATAATGGATAAAGATTCCTTGCTTTTAAGCACGCCCAGGAACACGGCGAGTTGTTTCGTCTCCAAGTTTCTTGAAGAGACCAAACTCGACCTGATCACCAAGGTCAGCATCAATACCAGCGAAAGTATCACGGTAGAGAGTTCTGGCAGCATGCCACCAATGCCCAAATAAGTAGAGCAATCCAAAGCATGCATGAGCATATGTAAACCATGCTCTTGGTGAGCTTCTAAACACACCATCAGACTTATAGCGCTCACGATCAAACTTGAATGATTCTCCAAGTTGAGCTTTACGAGCTAAACGCTTGACTACTACAGGGTCAGAGAAAGTTTGCCCACTTAACTCACCACCATAGATCGTTGCAGTAATACCAGTTTGCTCAAAAGAGTATTTGGCTTCTGCACGACGGAATGGTATGTCAGCACGGACATTACCGTCTTTGTCTTCAAGAATTACTGGGAAGTTCTCAAAGAAGTTCGGCATTCTTCTAACTTCAAGTTCATTCCCTTCTTTGTCTTTGAAGGAAACATGGCCTTGCCATCCAGTAGGGACACCGTCTCCATTAACTAATGCACCGGCTCTAAATAATCCTCCTTTTGCAGGACTATTTCCTACATAGTCGTAGAAAGCAAGTTTCTCAGGAATAGCTGAATAAGCTTCTTCCTTTGTTGCACCATCATTAATAGATTCTTGAACTCTTCTGTTGATTTCAGTTTTGAAATAATTTGAGTCCCATTGATATCTAGTAGGTCCAAACAACTCAATTGGAGTTGTAGCAGATCCATACCACATTGTTCCTGAAACTACAAAAGATACAAATAGAACGGCAGCTAATGCACTAGCAAGAACTCCTTCAAGACTTCCCATCCTGAGGTTTCTGTAGAGCCTTTCACCAGGTCTATTGGTGATATGGAATACTCCACCAATAATTCCTATCAGGCCTGCTCCAATATGGTTGGCGACTATTCCGCCAGCGCTAAAAGGATTAAATCCTGCTGCACCCCAAACTGGTGTTACTTTTTCTACATGTCCGGTCAGTCCATATGGATCAGAGACCCACATTCCTACTGAAGAAAGTGATACCCCAAAACCGAAACAAGCAAGTCCTGCAAGTAATAAGTGGATTCCAAAAATTCTTGGAAGATCTAAAGCTGGTTCCCCAGTGCGTGAGTCTTCCCAGAGTTCAAGATCCCAGTAAGTCCAATGCCAGATAGCTGCCAGCATTAAAAGACCACTGAAGATGATATGACCTGCTGCGACACCTTCAAAAGTTGAATAAGGAAGAGCTTTTCCCCAGAACCCTAATGAATCAAAGTCGAATGAGCCGACACCACCAGTCAGGTCCCAACCATTCCAACTACTTGTTACACCTAAGCGGGCCATGAAAGGCATGACATACATGCCTTGGCGCCACATAGGGTTCAAGACTGGATCGCTAGGATCGAATATGGCCAATTCATATAGGGCCATGGAGCCGGCCCAGCCGGCTAGTAAAGCTGTGTGCATGAGGTGCACGGCCAGAAGTCGGCCAGGGTCGTTAATTACGACTGAGTGCACCCGATACCAGGGCAATCCCATGGGTAAGATTTCGAATAACGAAGCTGCTTGATGCAGCTAGACCCGATGATCGTAGAGGTTCTTCGATCGAAGACGGGGAAGGTTGTGGATAGATGCAACGACTGTTGATATTCCAGAAAGTCGGAAAATAGGTTTATGAACCTTTCAAAATTCAGTCAAAATGTTCTTTTTGCCAGTTATTTCAGGACATTTGGGAGTGTGACAAGTCAAACTTGAAGTGCAAAATTGTAACTTTTAGAACTATGCCAATTGTTCGTTTTGTTAGAGAAGGAAGAGATGTGAAGTGTCTCTCAGGAGAAAATCTTCGAGAAGTTGCCTTAAGAGAGGGGATGGAACTTTATGGATTTAAAGGAATTATTGGTAATTGTGGAGGATCTGGTCAGTGTATTACGTGCTTAGTTTCTATTGAGGGGGGTAAAGGAGGTTCTCTTTCTCCCATGACTAATCTTGAGAAGCAGAAACTAAAAAATCGACCCAAAAATTGGCGATTAGCTTGCCAAGCCATTGTCAAATCTTCTTTGATTGTTTTGACTAAACCTCAGTCCCCACCTAGTAATGCTAACTCTTTGATTAAAGAAGCATTATCGAATGACTTGCCAAGATGATGGATTCTTTCTGGTTATGGCCAAGAAGATTTTGATTTTTTCTCGTTACAACATCTAATTCTTCAAGCTCTTTCTATTTGAGTTGGCTGTTCTCCATTTATAGTTCGATTACTTCCTAACTTTATTTAGGGTTTTTTTGAGTTCATGGAAACCACCAATTTCGGTTTTATTATCAGCTTGCTCTTCGTTGGAGTCCCAACGATTTTCCTTGTAGGTCTATATATCTCCACAAGTGACGGAGAGAAATCAAGCTTTTTCTCTGATTCTGGTAAAGGAAAGCTTGGTCCCAAGGGATAAGAAAGTTTCCCAAAGAGTCACATTCTCAGAGATTTGATTAATCGAGGTTCTCTAATTGAGAACTTCAGTAGATTTTGCATTTTAATTTTTTCTTTCAAACTGAATAAATTCAATAACTCAATTTTATCTTTTTGGTATGTCAGGAATTCTGGAGTTAAAGCCTTGGTCTCTTGAAAAAATTGTTTTACCTCAACACACAGATCATGCTGGGGTTATGTGGCATGGTTCTTATGTAAGATTGCTTGAGGAAGCTAGAATTAATGCTCTTTTAAATGTTGGATTAGCTTACGAAGAACTCTCTAGAAAAGGGTATGAATTGCCAGTAATTGAATTGCAGATTAAATATAAGATCCCACTCTTTCATGGTGATAGGGTCTCTTTAAAAAGCTGGGTCACTCCAGGCAAGGGGCCTAGATGGAGATGGAGGACAAATTTTTATAAAGGGCATAATTACTTGTCGGCAATAGCGAATGTTGACTTGGTTTTAATAAAAAAAGATTTTTCAGAAAAGCGTTTACTGAGGAATGGACCTGTTTATATTCAAAAAGCACTTCTTGATTTACAAAAAGGACCAACTTAATTAAGTAAATGTCTTTTGGGAAACCTTTTTCAGCCAATGAAATTTTAAATTGGAGAAAGAGTCAACTATCTAAGGGAGGACGAATTGTAGACCTGGATTGGCTATTAGATATTGGAGGAGGACTGGGGTGGCAGGAACTTCAAAAGTTAAAAGTTTTTCAGAAAAATGACTATTTTTTGGATTTATCACTAGATGAACTCTCTTTGCTATGGGCTAGGCACTTAAAAGATCAAACCCCACTCCAGCATCTTGTAGGAAAATGCCCATGGAGAGATTTTGAATTGAAAGTAAACCCTTCTGTATTGATTCCTCGTCAAGAAACTGAGTTAGTGATTGACTTGGCTTTAAATAAATTTAACCCTTCAGAAAAGGAAATAGGAATATGGGCTGATTTGGGAACTGGTTCAGGCGCTTTATCTATTGGCTTGGCTAGATTGTTTCCTTATTGGGTTGGGCATGCAGTTGACTGCAGTCCAGAAGCACTTTTCGTAGCAGAAAATAATATTGAAACTTTGGCACCTAATTCAAAAGTGCTTTTGCATTTAGGACATTGGTGGGAGCCATTGCAGCCTTGGTGGGGGAGAATTGATTTAGTAGTTGCCAACCCTCCTTATATACCAAAGTCCAATCTGCAAACACTTGATCCAGCAGTTCGAGATCATGAGCCTCATTTAGCCTTGTGTGGAGGTGATGATGGAATGAATTGTTGCAGAGAAATTGTTAAAGGTGCAGTCAATGGTCTTAGATCAGGAGGGTGGCTCATTTTTGAACATAATTTTGATCAAAGTGAAAGAGCATTATCTGTTTTAATGCACTATGGGTTTAAGGAAATTGATTTTGCTAAGGATCTTGAAGGGATAAAACGATTTGCATTGGCACGCAAACCTTAATTTCTCTAATGCATTCAAATGAAAGTATTTGAAACTGAAGATTTAATCGACTTCCTTAAAAAAGGTTCATCAATATTATTTCCTACAGATACACTTCCTGCTTTAGCTGCTTTGCCTCAGCATGCAACTAATTTATGGAAGTTAAAGAACAGGCCAAAAAATAAACCTTTAATTCTTATGGGGTCATCAGCAGAACAATTGTTTCCATATGTTTTAGCTGAAGCATTAGATGATGCAAGGGAAATAGGTTCTTCATTTTGGCCTGGAGCTATTACTATTGTCCTACCAGCAACTGGACAAATAGTTAGGTTTCTAAATCTAAAAGATTCCTCAATTGGTCTACGCGTTCCAGCATGCGATATGGCGCTAAATTTTCTTAAAAAGAGTGGGCCATTAGCTTCTACAAGTGCAAATTTGTCTGGTTTTCAGCCTGCAATTTATCCAGAGGATGCTTCCAAATATTTTCCTGAGGTACCATTGCTAGCTCCTATTCCTTGGCCTAAGCCATCTGGCTTGGCAAGCACTGTTATTCAATGGAAAGGTATAGGGCAGTGGCATTTAATAAGAAGAGGTGCTGTTATACCATCAGGTATTGAAAAATAATGACTTGGCTTTTTGTATTGGTTTTAATTCTTCAGGCTAGTTTTCATTGGATTCTTAACCCATTAATAGTTGCTTTTACAAAAGTTTTTGAGTTAAGTAACTTGCCGCTATTAATTTTATTTTTAATTTTATGGATCTTTTCAGGTGGTGAAAGAATTCAGAAAATTAAAGAATGATTTTGCCTAAAATACTTATGCCGGCTAACAGATTTGAACTGATGGCCTTCGCTTTACAAAAGCGCTGCTCTACCGCTGAGCTAAGCCGGCATTTATCTCATATAGATTAGTTGAAGACTGAATTTTTTCCAATTAAATAAAGCATTAGAATAAATAATTTGCCTTTTGTGAGCTTTTAAAGCTTAAAAGCTTTATTGGGATTTACTTCATGATCAAGTTGTAGAGGACTTTTCTATCAGTTGGAGTTTTCAGTATCTTGCTCTTTTAGTTTAAGTGCTCCAGAAAGAGTTCTTTTGATTGGGAGATTGGCAACTAAAGCTGTCATCCTGTCCTCAGTTTCTAGGCTTACCTCACCACCATCGACATCAATTTCCACATATTTAGCAACAACTCCTAAGATTTCTTCTCTCATTTGGTCTAAAAGGTCTGGACTTAAATCAGTTCTATCATGAGCAAGAACCAGTTGAAGTCTCTCTCTTGCCTTGGCAGCACTTGCAGGTTGCCGACCTAATAATTTGTTTAAAATGTCTCTTAGTGTCATTTGAGTTTAGAAAATCTTTGTTTGCATCAATCGACGTAATTTATCTCTAAGTCCAGAACCTTCTTTAGAGGGATCAATTAAAGGTATTTCTTCACCTTGAAGACGTGAAGCAATATTTGAATAGCATCTGGCTGCTGGGGATTGGCTGCCAATTAAAGTGAGAGGCTCTCCTCTATTGGTGCTGACTATGACTTGCTCATCTTCTAGTACAAGTCCTAATAAAGGCAAAGCAAGGATATCTGTGACATCCTCAATGGATAGCATTTCTTGGCTTTCCATCATTTTGGGGCGAACTCTATTTAAAACTAATTGAATAGGTTTCACTCCATTAGAATTTAATAGGCCAATAACTCTGTCAGCATCTCTTACAGCAGATATTTCTGGATTGGTGACAATTATGGCCTCTTTTGATGCTGCAACTGCATTTTTAAATCCATCTTCAACGCCTGCAGGGCAATCAATCAATACATATTCAAATTCATTACTAAGCATCTCAACTATTCGCTTCATGTCTTCTGGCTTGAGCCACTCAAGCATTCTTGGATTTCCAGCAGGAAGAAGAGAAAGATTTGGCTCTTGTTTATGTTTCACCAAGGCTTGATCCAGCCTACATTTCTCTTCTAAAACCTCTTGGGCTGTATAGACAATTCTATTTTCAAGTCCTAATAACAAATCTAAATTTCGTAGGCCAAAATCAGCATCTAGTACAGCAGTTGGGGAACCTTTGCTGGCTAAAGAAATGCCTAAATTTGCAGTGAGGGTGGTTTTGCCAACGCCTCCCTTGCCAGAGCAGATAAGAATAACTCGTGTATCTGACGTCACGGACTTCATAGGAACTGAATAATCTTAATTGGATTTCTCCTAATAACAATCTCAAAAAGTTAAAAACTTCAACTTATTTTTGACAATACCATTGCTTTTCCTTGCTATAACATCATTTTCGCATCAAATTAATGGCCAGTAATTAGTTCGTTCTTGCTGGTTTTATAACAATTATGCCTTTCTCAATCTTTGCCTCTTCTGCAAAACCTTCATCAGGCTTTTCGCTGGGACCTCTCGCTATTTTGTCGGAAATCCTCAGTTGCACTGGCCTTAACTGAAGAGCCGTAATTTTTGCGTGACTATCGCCATCTTTCCCTGCATGGGCAATACCTAATAGTCTTCCCCATATTTTGACATTGCCGCCAGCTATAACTATCGCACCTGGATTGACATCCCCTAAAATTAATACGTCATGATCAACTTCTAGAATCTCGCCTGATCGTAAAGTGCCTTGATGAAAAAAGATTTTTGATTTAATTTGCTCCCTTTCAGAAATTGTTGCCGACTCTTCTGCATAGTTATCAGCCTCTTCTTTAAGCTTTAGAAAAGTCTGTATTCCTAGGGCAGAGGCACTAACAATACTTTCTGCATTTGTAGATTCTATTGACAATAGATTAATTTTTTCTTTTAAAAAAAGACTCTTTATATATTTAATATCTTTGCATGTTAGCTTCAATCCTTTACAATTAAGATGTATAGAGTCACTATTTATACTTTTAATATTTAAGCTTAATTCATTAAGCCAGTTTTTTCCATGTGACTCAGATAATGTAAGTTTAATTTTTCTAGTAGAATTGCTCATAATATTCTACCTGAGTACTATTTTTTTTAACTCTAATAATTGTAGGTGAAGAGAGTTATGTATCTCTTTAGGGTAAATTAACCATGTAGTTTCCGATGGACTAATTAATCTTTCTATTAACAATGACTCTTTTTCAAGTGCCTTCAACTCTTTACCATTCCATATTCTTAAACCACTTTTATAGGGGTGATAACCAAAAAATTTATTGTGCCTAAGACCGCAAGATACATTGGGATCTATTCCATTAGCTTCGGCAAGCTTCCTGGATATTGCAAGAGCTTCTAATTGAAATTCAGCTTCAAACTCTTCAATATTTATAGCTTTTAATAATTTTCGATTTAAGAAGCTTTGGCATAATTTTTTTAGAGGAGTTGGTGAAACTTCCCCCCATCTTGATAGATGATAGAGAGTACGCACATCATCATTTGCTAAATATGTTTTTAGATCTAATTTATTTGGTTCCCATAACCATTTTGATAAGCAACTATCTGCCCATATTTTCTTAGGTTCAAATTGCCTAGCGGTTTCAATAATTTTTTCTAGTATCCAGTTGGAAACTTCATTTAACCTATGGTTATATATACTTCTATACATCAAATTACGAACTACCAGATAGTGCTCTACTGCTAAGAGACCTTTTGGATCTATCGCAAGATCTCCGTCAGGAGCAAGTGTTAATGCTGATAGAATGCGTTCTAAATCAATTTGACCATAATATGTTCCACTGCTTTGACTATCACGCATTAGATAATCTAGACGATCGCAATCGAGTTGACTGCTTACTAAATTTTTTATTAACTTGCAATTAGTTTCTTTACCTTCTATAACTTCAGCTACTTTGTTATTAAGTAAGGGGTCTATTTTTTTTAATTGCTTATTGATTTCTTGATCTTGTCTGATTATTTTTGATGACCATTCCTCATGCTTAAGACCAAACATCCCTTCACTTGTATGGCTTAGTGGACCATGACCAATATCATGTAATAGAGCTGATGCATATAAGAGAGCACGGAATTGAATTAATTCAGGGTTTATTTCTAAAAATTTTTTAAAAGCTTTCCTTGCAATAAAAAAAACACCTAGTGAATGGCTAAAACGATTTGACTCTGCCCCATGAAAAGTTAGTGATGCTGGCCCAAGCTGTTTAATCCTTCGAAGTCGTTGAAATGAAGATGTATCTATTAAATTTATGATCATCTCTTCTTCAGGGATTTTGTCATCAAGTGTTATCCCTTGATGAAGTGGGTCGTAATAAGTTCTTTCTGTCATTAGTCACTATTTATATCATTTGAATCCAAAGAACTTCCAAGTTGATTAGAAGTTTCATTATTAAGAATGTCTTCACTAGAATTTTCTTCCTTGATATTTTGAAGATCAAGGTTTGCTTCCATAAAAAGTTCGGCGTCTTGCAGCCATCTATCCTCACTTCCCCCTGGATTGAGCGGCTCAGGGTTTTCTAAAATACGATCAGGCTCTATACCTAAGTTTTGAATGTCTCTCCCAGAAGGAGTGAGATAGCTTGCTACTGTTACTGCAAGGCCACTTCCATCGCTAAGATTTGTAAGAGTTTGAATTAGGCCTTTCCCAAAAGTTCTCTTGCCCAATAGAAGAGATCTTTGATTGTCTTGAAGTGCACCAGCAAGAATTTCACTAGCACTTGCAGTCCCTCCATTGACAAGTGTTACTAAAGGACCCTCGTAAAGTGTTTCTTCGCTTGAAGGGATTGGATCATTTATCCCATCGCGATTTCTTGTTTCAACTATTGGCTTTTGATTTAAGAAGGCATCAGCAACTGCAAGTCCAGAGCTAACAAGACCTCCAGAATTATTTCTTAAATCCAAAACAATACCTTCAACCTCTTTTTCTGATAACTCCTTCAATGCTTCTTTGACTTGCTCAGGGACTCCCTCGCTGAATTGCGTTATTCGAAGGTATCCAAGTGTGTGGTTTTCATTTCTTATTCTTCTGGTTCGAACTGGTCGCAGATCTACACTTCTTCTTTCAAGAATTATTTCTTTGATTTCATTATTTGGGTCTTGGATTATTACGGGTACTTTTGAACCTGTTTCGCCACGTAATTTAGATGCTGTAGCTTCTAAACCAAGTCTCTGAGGTGAATCTCCGTCAACTTCAAGAAGAATTGATCCGCTAATAATTCCTGCAGCTTCTGCAGGAGAACCATCTAAAGGAGATATAACAACAATTTTCCCATCATCGCTTCTTGCTCCTAATTGCATTCCTACTCCATTGATTTCGCTTCCAATATTGCTTTCTTTTAATTCTTGAAAATCATTAGGTCTTAAAAGCCTTGTATAAGGGTCACCTAAAGGAAGAAGCATCGTTTCAATAGCTTGGTAAGCTTCATCAGAAGTTGTAATTGGTTTCTCAAGAGCTTCTTGTCTTAATCGTCGCCATTGGACTTCATTGAATTTGTCAGGATTTAGAAACCCTTCGTTTACGATGTTCCACGTCTCTAAAACGAGTTGCTGACCATCGTTTAATGCGAGTAAAGGCTCTGTACCTAAAGAAAAAATAAGTAGAAAACTACTTAAGAAGGCAAAAATTTGCCTCAAAGTTTTTGAACAAGTTTTTACAGTTGAAGGCATTGGATTAATCAATTGCGCGAACCATGAGGCACATTCAGTAGACTGTTCTTATTAATTATTAAGCTCATCTGAATAAATGGCGAACTCCTCACCTGTCTACGACTGGTTCCAGGAACGACTTGAAATACAAGACATCGCAGACGATGTCACTTCAAAATACGTACCTCCTCATGTAAACATCTTTTATTGTCTTGGAGGCATCACACTTGTGTGCTTCTTAATTCAATTTGCAACTGGGTTTGCAATGACTTTTTATTACAAACCCACAGTTACAGAAGCTTATAACTCTGTCAGTTACTTAATGACAGACGTGAGTTTTGGTTGGCTTATCAGATCAGTCCATCGTTGGAGTGCCTCAATGATGGTTTTAATGCTTATCTTGCACGTTTTTCGAGTTTATTTGACCGGTGGTTTCAAAAGACCAAGAGAACTTACTTGGGTTACGGGTGTTGTGATGGCAGTAATCACTGTTGCTTTTGGGGTAACTGGTTATTCGTTGCCTTGGGACCAAGTTGGATATTGGGCCGTAAAGATTGTCTCAGGGGTTCCTGCTGCTATTCCCGTTGTAGGTGACTTTATGGTGGAACTACTAAGGGGTGGAGAGAGTGTTGGGCAGTCGACTCTCACACGCTTTTATAGTCTTCATACTTTTGTATTGCCCTGGACATTGGCAATATTTATGCTCATGCATTTCCTTATGATTAGAAAGCAGGGCATATCAGGACCTTTATGATGGTTGCTTAGATAAGCTCCCAATATATTTGCTGAAAATTATTTTTCCTTTTCAAAACATTTTTTTAGTTATGTCCACTCTTAAAAAACCTGACTTATCTGACCCAAAGCTTCGGGCAAAGCTTGCAAAAGGAATGGGTCATAATTATTACGGAGAGCCAGCATGGCCTAATGATCTGCTTTATATCTTTCCGGTTGTAATCCTTGGAACAATTGCATGTGTAGTAGGACTGGCAGTTTTAGACCCTGCATTTCTTGGAGACAAAGCTAATCCTTTTGCTACTCCTTTAGAAATTCTTCCTGAATGGTACCTCTATCCTGTTTTCCAAATCCTTAGAGTTGTTCCAAATAAGTTGTTAGGGATTGCTTTGCAGACACTTATCCCTCTTGGATTGATTCTGATACCGTTTATTGAGAATGTAAATAAGTTTTCAAATCCTTTCAGAAGACCAGTAGCTATGGGCTTTTTCTTGTTTGGAACTTTGTTGACAATTTATTTAGGTATAGGAGCTTGTTTGCCGATTGATAAGTCATTGACTTTGGGGCTTTTCTAATCTTTTTGTTGATTTAAATCCAGCATCGATACATCTTTAGGGCTTACTTTTAAGTAGTGATGCATTAGTAAGAAGCCAACAATGGTCCATGTTTGATATGTCCTTGATTGTTGTCCTACCCAGGTTCCTGTAGGTCCATCAAAATACTCAGCCCATTTTTGTTTTGGTAACTGATTAAGCTGGCTCCAGTAGCATTCTTCTAATAAGGATCTCATTTGGCCCATTAGCAAGACATCTGCTTTGGGATACCTTTGTTCGTGAAGAAGAATCGAAGCACCAAAGAACCAAAGAATACTTGGCCAGTGTCCACCATTGTGATAACTCCATGGCCAGTTTTTGGGGTCAGAACCTGTTTTGTTTTGCCATTCTTCTATTTCCATTGGAGGGTGACAAATTCTCATTGGCATTTGAGCCATCAAATGCTCTCGGTTATGAAGAACTAATCTAAATAAAGCTCTTTGTTGCGGTGCTGTTAAAACTCCAAACATGCATGCAAGAGAGTTTCCTAGGCTGTAAAAACGAAAGTCTGGTCTCCCAGTCCTAATATTTCCTATAAGATAACCTCCTCTATTTTCAAGCCAGTCTTGAAGCCATGGAGGCACTATCTGTGGTTGAACGTTAAATTCATTTTGATGTTGATCTTCTCCATATTGTTCTGTGGGTCTGCGTCTAAGAACTTGCATGGTTTTGCTTGTTACCCAGTAATGCTTTAGAAGAAATTGACGTAGGTCATGAACCCATTGCCTTGTAAGAAGAAGTCTTTGATCCAGTAAACGACTAACTTGATGTTTGCTACTTAAATCCATTAGTTCTATACAACTGCTTAATGATGCATAAAGCAGCACTTCAACTTCTAAAGGTGCTCCCCAGACATCCATAGGACGATCAATCATAAAGGAGCAGTCTGGTACGAAAAGTACTGGTGTTCCTTCAAAAGTTGGGTGTAAAACAAGATCTAAGAGAAGTTGAATCCCTCTCTGTACTTTTTGGCTAATTCCAAATGTTGTATCTTTACTCTTTTTTACGTAAAGCCAGCATAATATTGGCCACCATAAGCTTGCATCAGCAGAAGTTATTCTGCCAATAGACCTTTGGCCATAATCAGCAATAAGTTCTTTTTCTTCCTCAACAAAGCTTGTTGGGAAAACACCTCTTGTTTGGTAACTAGTGCTTTGAAGATCAAGGCATACGGTTAAGAATTTTTTGACAATGTCATATCTCTTTTGAGTCAAGAGGTAAATCATTACGGGCACATTATCTCGCAAGAAAATTTCCCCATAATTAAGGGCATCATTATTTGCCGGGTGTTCTAGAGCGGCAACACTTCCAGCTATTTGTCCATTGATTTTGATTAATGAACGTTCAAAATGTTCTTTTGCTCGCTTGATAACTGCTTCCTCGTTTGAATTAGGACGCACTCTTTGGCGTTGTTGGCTGAAGCGTTCAGGCATTTATGTGTGTTTTGATGCAATTCTCAAAAGCTTGTGTTGACAAGCTATTTCTATAATAGGTAAGAAAATCAAGATCATCTAGAGGTCTTTTCTGGAATTATCTGTTGCGCATAAATAGGTTTGTAGTCTAAAATTGAGGACTGGATGTGAATCAGGGTAAAACCTGTTTCAACGCTTTCTAAGGAAACTAGGTTTACCTAGGTTTTTTAGGCGGCACTTATATCAATCAAGGAGTCATCCAAGATCTGATGTAGGTTTCTAGGGTGATCTTTGATCGCACAGCTGAGGCTCTTTTTTAGGAGTCAAAGCAGAACCTGGACAACTAAAAAGTTTAGGAACTGATGCTTTTATCGCGTTCATTTCCATTTAAGGGATTTGAATGTAAATGCGATAAGAGTGTGAGGTCCCGTCAAAAATTTAATTGCTCAAGCTTGTTCAATGAATTAATGAGATCTGAGATTCACGCTCTGTCTTGTTAAGATTTTTTTACAGCTTTTGGCAATGACCGGATCTGAGATCTCGGAAAGTCACGAGAATATATTTTCTTAGTGCACTCTTTGAACCCTTAAATTCTTTAAGGAGGCTAAAACTACTATTTAAGTGCGCCAGTGCTTGAAATTTAGTGGATTAAGCAAGTCAGACTGAGTTGAGAACTTTTTAAGTTTTCTTCAATAGGGCCTGATCTACAACGGAGAGTTTGATCCTGGCTCAGGATGAACGCTGGCGGCGTGCTTAACACATGCAAGTCGAACGAACCTTCGGGTTAGTGGCGGACGGGTGAGTAACGCGTGGGAATCTGCCCTCAGGAGGGGGATAACGGTTGGAAACGACCGCTAATACCCCATATGCCGAGAGGTGAAATGAATTTCGCCTGAGGATGAGCCCGCGTCTGATTAGCTTGTTGGTGAGGTAATGGCTCACCAAGGCTACGATCAGTAGCTGGTCTGAGAGGATGATCAGCCACACTGGGACTGAGACACGGCCCAGACTCCTACGGGAGGCAGCAGTGGGGAATTTTCCGCAATGGGCGAAAGCCTGACGGAGCAACGCCGCGTGAGGGATGAAGGCCTCTGGGCTGTAAACCTCTTTTCTCAAGGAAGAAGATATGACGGTACTTGAGGAATAAGCCACGGCTAATTCCGTGCCAGCAGCCGCGGTAATACGGGAGTGGCAAGCGTTATCCGGAATTATTGGGCGTAAAGCGTCCGCAGGCGGCCTTTCAAGTCTGCTGTAAAAACGTGGAGCTTAACTCCATCATCGCAGTGGAAACTGTAGGGCTTGAGTGTGGTAGGGGCAGAGGGAATTCCCGGTGTAGCGGTGAAATGCGTAGATATCGGGAAGAACACCAGTGGCGAAGGCGCTCTGCTGGGCCATAACTGACGCTCATGGACGAAAGCCAGGGGAGCGAAAGGGATTAGATACCCCTGTAGTCCTGGCCGTAAACGATGAACACTAGGTGTCGGGGGAATCGACCCCTTCGGTGTCGTAGCTAACGCGTTAAGTGTTCCGCCTGGGGAGTACGCACGCAAGTGTGAAACTCAAAGGAATTGACGGGGGCCCGCACAAGCGGTGGAGTATGTGGTTTAATTCGATGCAACGCGAAGAACCTTACCAGGATTTGACATCCTGCGAACCTCTTAGAAATTTGAGGGTGCCTTCGGGAACGCAGTGACAGGTGGTGCATGGCTGTCGTCAGCTCGTGTCGTGAGATGTTGGGTTAAGTCCCGCAACGAGCGCAACCCACGTTTTTAGTTGCCAGCATTTAGTTGGGCACTCTAGAAAGACCGCCGGTGATAAACCGGAGGAAGGTGTGGATGACGTCAAGTCATCATGCCCCTTACATCCTGGGCTACACACGTACTACAATGCTACGGACAAAGGGCAGCAAACTCGCGAGGGCAAGCAAATCCCATAAACCGTGGCTCAGTTCAGATCGTAGGCTGCAACTCGCCTACGTGAAGCAGGAATCGCTAGTAATCGCAGGTCAGCATACTGCGGTGAATACGTTCCCGGGCCTTGTACACACCGCCCGTCACACCATGGAAGTTGGCCACGCCCGAAGTCGTTACTCCAACCCTTGTGGAGGAGGACGCCGAAGGTGGGGCTGATGACTGGGGTGAAGTCGTAACAAGGTAGCCGTACCGGAAGGTGCGGCTGGATCACCTCCTAACAGGGAGACAAAAAAACTGATTATTGATGTCTGATACTTAAAATTCAGGCCATAATCCTGTCACCTTAGGTCGATCGGTACCTCAGATTAAAAAACAAGTAACAATCAATTTGCTGTTTTTTGATTTTAGTTCCTAAACTTGTCTAGGTCACACCCAACAAACTTTCTCCTGGGCTATTAGCTCAGGCGGTTAGAGCGCACCCCTGATAAGGGTGAGGTCCCTGGTTCAAGTCCAGGATGGCCCATTCGTTGTTGGGGGTATAGCTCAGTTGGTAGAGCGCCTGCTTTGCAAGCAGGATGTCAGCGGTTCGAGTCCGCTTACCTCCACTGATCAACTACCTGATAACTCAATTTGGAGATTGTCATTTGTTTATAGTGACTTAGATATTGTTCATCTGAAAGAACCTAGCTTCCTGTCACTCCTTGATTAATATCAGGCTGATAAGACGCTGGGCTCACTGATATTTGAAAATCTATCAGTTTGATTCAGTAGAACCTTGACAACTGCATAGGAAAAGTCTGGAAAGAATAAAGCATCTCATAGATGTATAGAAACCTAGTAAATTTAGCTTTACTAAATTAATTAGTTTTCTATTTAAAATTCTTGAGTTAGAGCAAATAATCTTTGACTTAATTAAGTCAATAGATTTTTTATTGGTCAAGCTACAAAGGGCTCACGGTGGATACCTTGGCACACAGAGGCGATGAAGGACGTGGTTACCTGCGATAAGTCTCGGGGAGCTGGAAGCACGCTTTGATCCGGGAATTTCCGAATGGGGCAACCCTTTATACGGCCAGCTGAATATATAGGCTGGAACGAGCTAACCCAGCGAACTGAAACATCTTAGTAGCTGGAGGAAAGGAAAGTAAAAACGACTCCCTCAGTAGCGGCGAGCGAACGGGGATAAGCCCAAACCGGTGGTTTCGATCATCGGGGTTGTGGGACAGCAATGTGGACCAACGATCCTAGAAGAAGCGTTTGAATGGCGCGCCATAGAGGGTGAAAGCCCCGTAATCGAAAGGTGAATTGGCCTAGCTGTATCCCGAGTAGCACGGAGCACGTGGAATTCCGTGTGAATCTACGAGGACCACCTCGTAAGGCTAAGTACTACTGTGTGACCGATAGTGAAACAGTACCGCGAGGGAAAGGTGAAAAGAACCCCGGGAGGGGAGTGAAATAGAACATGAAACCGTGAGCTTACAAGCAATGGGAGCCCGACTAATCGGGTGACCGTGTGCCTGTTGAAGAATGAGCCGGCGACTTATAGGCACTGGCGGGTTAAACCGGGAATGGTGGAGCCATAGCGAAAGCGAGTCTTAATAGGGCGTTTGTCAGTGTTTATAGACCCGAACCCTGGTGATCTAACCATGGCCAGGATGAAGCTTGGGTGATACCAAGTGGAGGTCCGAACCGACTGATGTTGAAAAATCAGCGGATGAGCTGTGGTTAGGGGTGAAATGCCAATCGAACCAGGAGCTAGCTGGTTCTCCCCGAAATACGTTGAGGCGTAGCGTCTAGTGCTCCAGCAGGGGGGTAAAGCCACCATTTCGGTGCGGGCTGCGAAAGCGGTACCAAATCGATATGAACTCTGAATACCCTGTGTGTAACTAGGCAGTCAGACTGTGGGGGATAAGCTCCACACTCGAAAGGGAAACAGCCCAGACCGCCAGCTAAGGTCCCAAAATTGACACTAAGTGATAAAGGAGGTGGGATTGCTTAGACAACCAGGAGGTTTGCTTAGAAGCAGCCATCCTCAAAGGAGTGCGTAATAGCTCACTGGTCGAGCGATCCTGCGCCGAAAATGAACGGGGCTAAGTGTTGTACCGAAGCTGCGGATTTACTTGTAAATGGTAGGGGAGCGTTCTATGTGGGGTGAAGCGTTAGCGTAAGCGGGCGTGGACTGCATTGAAGTGAGAATGTCGGCTTGAGTAGCGAAAACATGGGTGAGAATCCCATGCCCCGAAACCCTAAGGGTTCCTCCGGCAGGCTCGTCCGCGGAGGGTTAGTCTGGACCTAAGGCGAGGCCGAAAGGCGTAGTCGATGGATAACAGGTCAACATTCCTGTACCGGTTATGTTTTGGGAAGGGGGACGGAGAAGGCTAGCCAATCCAGATGTTGGTTACTGGTTCAAGCGTTCGAGGCTTTGAGGAACGGAGAAAACGTTCTGAGCTAAGGCGTGAGTACGAGTTGCTACGGCAACGAAGTTGGTGATGTCATGCTTCCAAGAAAAGCCCTATACCCGTTAAGGCATAACTGCCTGTACCCGAAACCGACACAGGTGGGGTGGTAGAGAATACCGAGGGGCGCGAGATAACTCTCTCTAAGGAACTCGGCAAAATGGCCCCGTAACTTCGGGAGAAGGGGTGCCAGCGAGAGCTGGCCGCAGTGAAGAGGCCCAAGCGACTGTTTACCAAAAACACAGGTCTCCGCTAAGTCGCAAGACGATGTATGGGGGCTGACGCCTGCCCAGTGCCGGAAGGTTAAGGAAGCTGGTTAGCGCAAGCAAAGCTGGCCACTGAAGCCCCGGTGAACGGCGGCCGTAACTATAACGGTCCTAAGGTAGCGAAATTCCTTGTCGGGTAAGTTCCGACCCGCACGAAAGGCGTAACGATTTGGGCGCTGTCTCGGAGAGAGGCTCGGCGAAATAGAATTGTCTGTGAAGATGCGGACTACGTACACCCGGACAGAAAGACCCTATGAAGCTTTACTGTAGGTTGATATTGGTCTCGGGCTCTGAATGCGCAGGATAGGTGGGAGACTATGAAGTAGTGCTTGTGGGTGCTATTGAGTCAATGGTGAGATACCACTCTTTCAGAGCTAGGGTTCTAACGCTTACCCGTTATCCGGGAAGCGGACAGTATCTGCTGGGCAGTTTGACTGGGGCGGTCGCCTCCTAAAAGGTAACGGAGGCGTACAAAGGTTCCCTCAGGCTGGTTGGAAATCAGTCGCTGAGTGCAAAAGCAGAAGGGAGCTTGACTGTGAGACCTACAAGTCGAACAGGGACGAAAGTCGGTTTTAGTGATCCGACGGTTCTGAGTGGAAGGGCCGTCGCTCAACGGATAAAAGTTACTCTAGGGATAACAGGCTGATCTCCCCCAAGAGTTCACATCGACGGGGAGGTTTGGCACCTCGATGTCGGCTCATCGCAACCTGGGGCTGAAGTCGGTCCCAAGGGTTGGGCTGTTCGCCCATTAAAGCGGTACGCGAGCTGGGTTCAGAACGTCGTGAGACAGTTCGGTCCATATCCGGTGTACGCGCAGGAATATTGAGAGGATTTCTCCCTAGTACGAGAGGACCGGGAGGAACGCACCTCTGGTGTGCCAGTTATCGTGCCAACGGTAAACGCTGGGTAGCCATGTGCGGAGTGGATAACCGCTGAAAGCATCTAAGTGGGAAGCCCACCTCAAGATGAGTATTCCCATGGCATAAGCCAGTAAGGTCACGGGAAGAACACCCGTTGATAGGCTCTACGTGGAAGCCTGGTAACAGGTGCAGCGGAGGAGTACTAATAGACCGAGGGCTTGACCTACTTCTTCATCTAACAAAAGAGAGATTCTTTTTCTATCTAGACATTTTTATGAATCATAAAAATATCCCTATGCAGTTCTCAAGGCTCATACCTTGAACATGAAAATGTTTTCCTGGTGTTCATCGCGATGTGGACCCACTCCGATCCATCCCGAACTCGGTTGTGAAACGCATAAGCGGCGACGATATTTGGGGGGCAGCCCCCTGAGAAAATAGCTCAATGCCAGGTAAAACATTTTTCAACAATTTTTCGAAAGATTTTCCAAAATATTTTCCCATCCTCCTCATAGGGGGATTTATTTTTGGCAATTGGGACACCAATGAGTTCCTCTGCCAGCTACTTTTGCTTTTAAAATGATTGAGCCACATTCCTTACATGGCTTTCTTTCTCTTTTATAAACCGAAGCTTGACCTCCATAATTTCCATTAAGTCCTTCTAGATCTCTAAAGTCTCTAAATGTAGTCCCCCCTTTGCCAATACTGAGCTTTAAAATTTTAATTAAAGATTTGCATAGTTTTGCAATCTCTTTTGGGGTTAGTTCTTGTGATTCTTTTGTGGGCAAAATCTTTGCATCGAAAAGGCTTTCATCTGCATAAATATTCCCTACTCCAGCAATCACAGATTGGTCCAGTAAGGATGCTTTGATTGATCTTTTTCGTTTCTGTAATGAGTGCTGAAGATATTCTGGATTGAACTCTTTAGAAAAAGGCTCGGGACCTAACCTTCTTAATCCATTAATCTTTTCTTCTGGTAAATAACTGGCCGAGACCCACCACATTTGTCCAAAGTTTCGAGTATCAACAAAACGAATCTCAGAATTACTCTTGTTCCATATACGAACTCTTGTATGTGGACAAGCTTTATCATTATTGTCGCACCATTGAAATTGACCCGTCATTCTTAAATGAATTACCCACCATCCGATTTGTTTTTCTTGTCTTGTTCCCTTTAGTCGACAAATTAAATACTTGCCTCTTCTAGTCCACCCTCCAACTAGAGAACCTTGCATATTTTTGCAAAAGGCTATAGAACCACCCTCACTAGAGATAGATCTTTCTGTTATTACTTGTACTTGTGATATTAAAAAACCCTTTAAACGCTTTTCTAATCCTTTGCGAACAGTCTCTACTTCAGGAAGTTCTGGCAAAAATCTAAACAGCCTCTAATTCATTTTCTGCAAAGTTGTTTGTATTGTTGCCTCCATCCACACCACTAAAAGCAGCATAGTTTACTTTATCAAATCGAACCACAACAGGATATTTGATACCAGAAGTGTCTACAGAAGCCACTTTCCCAACTTCGTTGAACCAATAAGATTCAGGTCTCTTGACCCTAACCATGTCTCCTCTTGAAATAGCCATTTTTTTTAATCTGTTATTTCAATAATAAGATTATCGTGAGAGAAGTACAATTTCTCTCTAGCGTCACAGAATGTCGTCGCTTTTTGTTTTTTTAGTAGCAATGAGTTTATTCCTTTTGTTTTGTGGAAACAATAATTAATCCTGACCCTTCAATTCTTCAATTGGATTTGCCTGATCCAGAAAAGGATGATCTAAATAATTTTGAGTTTTTGGACCGACTTCAAAAAGCTTGGTCAGTATGTGAAAGATTTGATCTTCATACAGATATTTGGAGAGGTAAGATTTTACGAGTAGTTAGAGATAAAGAAAAGCGAGGTGGAGAAGGGAGAGGAGCTGGTTTTTTACAATGGCTTAGAGAAATGGATATAAGCAAAACACGAGCATATGCTCTGATTCAATTAGCAGACTCTGCTGATGAGTTGGTCGTGGGGGGAATGCTTGACGAAGAAAGTGTGAATAATTTTTCCCGACGGTCTTTTATAGAGACTGCTCAGTCATCTCCTGAAGTGCAGCAAATGGTTGCTGAGGCTGCTAATAAAGGTACTGAAATTACTAGGAAGGAAGTTCGTAGACTTTCTGATGAATTTACGTCTGCTACAAGCCCTTTCTTACCTGAAGAAGTTCGTAAAAGAACCCAAGAGAATCTTCTCCCTCCCAAAATTGTGGCTCCTTTAGCAAGAGAGTTATCAAAACTTCCTGAAACTCTTCAAGAGGATTTGAGGAAGGTTTTGAGAGAAACACCAAATGTAGAAGCTGTTAAAGAAGTAACTACTGCGGCAAAATGGATTGGAAAGTCAAATGATGCTTCATTATCTTTAAGGGTTTTGCAGTGTGAAGGTATAGATTTAGAAAAAGCAACTAAAGAAGCTCAAAGGATTGAATCTTTGGGCTTGTTAGTAGATGCTTTGACTCAAGCGAAAACTATCGAAGCTTCGGTCTTAAGACTTCATTCTTCTTGGCGTAAACTAGGAGATTTACATGAAAAGTTATGGTTAGAGAGTGGAAGTAGCACTCCCTATTTAAGAGAGGTTTTGAACACGCTGCAGACTCTTAGCGGAGCAACTATGAGAGTATCTCTAGGCAATCTTTTTGGGGGTAAAAAAATCAGGTTGCAAATAGTAGAAGAACAAGCAGATCAATTGGAACCTCCTACAATATAAATATTTCATTCAGCTTTAGATCATCAACTACGTTTAGTTTGAATTTATACATAGATCATCTATTAAGTTGAATTCAAAGTCTTTTTTAGGTAAAAACCACTTCTTCCAGTTATCTTTTGAGGCTCTCCAAGTTAATTTACTTGAAGTACAATTTACAGCTAAAAGAAGAGGCTTACCATTGTTATTAATAGCTGGGGCAACGAGACTTCCTTCAAAGACTTTCCACTTTGTCCAGTTAATTTCCAAGGGACCATATTTTCTCCATTCATCAATTGAATTCCTTTTAAAGGACAATGCAAGATTATTACTTTTATTTTTCTTCAGGATATTTGAACTATCCCCAACATTAGAAGATGTTTTTTGGTTGTGTTTGCCTAAAAATATTTTATCACCTGGCTTAATAGAATTTGGGTTTGATATTCTATTTATTGCAATAAGATCTTCAACTTTCTTGTTATAATAATCAGCAACTTTGTATAAAGTTTCACCTTTTGAAATTATATGAAAACTTTTCTTATTCGCTTGAGCTTTATTGATTTGCATTGCCTCTTTAGGAAGTATTAAAATCTGGCCTGGGTAAAGAATATCTGGATCATATATATTATTTATATTAAGAATATCTTTTTTTTGTATCCTATACATTTTAGCGATTTTCCCTATATTCTCTCCTGGTAGAACAGTATGCTTAACCTTGCCTTCCGAGTTATATCTTCTTGCATTAGTAGGGAGAATAATCTTTTGACCGATTTCTAGATTATCAGCATTGTATAACTTATTTAGATCCATTATCTTACGGACACTAATGCCATAATTGTTTGCTATTTCAGACAAGGTGTCCCCAGGTTGTATTATGATCTCTTCTGCTTTAGAAGGAGATTGAGCTATTGATAAAACAAAGAGAAGGCTTAGGATCGTTCTTTTCATATTATTTTTTAAATTCATTAGAAAAGATAGTTCTATTTAAATAAATTTGCCAGCTTACTTAAGAGATTTAATAAATAATTGAATATTTTATTATTTCATTAGCTTGCTTAAAAAAGAGATGTCAAGTTTATAAGGTGGATAACGAAAATTGAGATCTAACCAGAAAGGTCTTTGCAAGATCGACCTTTGATGCGAAAAAGTTAAAAAACCTGCTTTACCGTGATATTGACCGATTCCACTTAACCCTATGCCTCCAAAAGGAAGATCTGGTATACCAGCTTGAATCACAACATCATTAATACAGACTCCTCCTGAACTTGTTTGATTTAAAACCTCTTGATGATCCTGGTTATTTCCACCAAACAAATAAATAGCAAGTGGTTTAGGTTGCTTTCTAATAATGTCCAGACCATTTTCTAGACTAGATATAGCTAATATAGGAAGAATAGGGGCAAAAATCTCTTCAATCATAATTGATTCGTTGATGTCTTCTACTTCAATTAATGTTGGTGCTATTTTCCTTTCTGAAAGGTTGATTTGACCACCAAAAAGAATTTTACTCTCTTTATTTGCATTTTCAATTAAGCTAACAACTTTTTGAAATTGTCTCTTATTAATACTTCCAATATCACTTGATTGTGAAGGATCTTCTCCATAGAATTCAGTTATATAACTTGTCATTTTTTTTACTAATTGATTCTTTATATTTTTATCTATTAACAGATGGTTAGGTGCTAAGCATGTTTGACCAGAATTTAAACACTTACCCCATATAAGCCTTTTGGCTGTAACTTCTAGATTTGCATCTTTTAGGATTAATGCAGGATTTTTACCGCCAAGTTCCAGGGTAACTGGTGTTAAGTACTTTGCAGCAGCACTCATAACTTTCTGCCCAATTTTGCTGCCACCTGTAAAGAAAATATGGTCAAACTTTTCTTTTAGTAATTCTTGAGTAAATAACCCATCGCCTTGAAAAACTTTTACTATGTCCTTTGGGAAATATTTTGCAAAAAGTTTTTCTATTAAGTCCGCCGTTGCTGGCGAAAATTCAGAAGGCTTAAGAACCACTGTATTGCCAGCTGCCAATGCTGATATGAGTGGGTGTAAAGCAAGCATGAATGGGTAATTCCATGCTCCGATAATTAGGACACAACCTAAAGGTTCCGGAATGACTTTGGCTTCACCAGGTTTAAGCCAAAGAGGGACATTTATTTCTTTAGGTTTGATCCAAGAGGAGAGCTCTCTCTCTGTGAGTTTAAGCTCTTGACGAAGGGCGATAATTTCGAAGAATGCTTCCGTAGAAGGTTTTTGAAGGTCTTCAAATAATGCCTTTAGTATCGAAGACTCATTTTCATCAATAAGAGACTTTAAACGTTTTAGTTGTAGCCTTCTCCAGCTTTCAGGCTTGGTTTCCCCTTTGATTACTTTGCTTCTGAGGCCTTCTATTTGAAAATTTTGTAATTGCAAGACTTATTGGTTTGTTAAAACCATAGATTTATCATAAAAATTTTATCTCTCTCTTGGAAGTTTTGAATGCATTCAAAAATGAATTAATGAAAAAAAGTGTTTCGATTTTTTCCTTTCTGTTTTGATTTGCTTTGAGCCTAAGTTCAATTATTTAGCGACGGCGACTTCTTCGCCTTTGTTGGAGCTTTCTCTTATATTTCTCGACAGGGGTTTCATGATGACGCAAACGCTTTAGTTCTCCAAAAATACCAGCTTTTGAAACTTGACGTTTAAAACGTCTTAAAGCTGATTCAATACCTTCGTTTTCGCCAACAGTTACTTGAGTCAAAAGAAAGATTTTAAAACTAAAGACTAATATTCTATCAGGATGCTTGTATCACCCTTTGAGATCTGCAAATAAGTTGAGGTTTTATTAGAGTTTTTTTGATTGGACTCCTTGAGCCTTAGTAAAGGTAATGCTCCATACATTTTCACAGATGTTTTTAAGCTCGCTGATAAGTTTTTCATTGTTGCCAGACCTGATCCATTCAGATTTGATTTTAGGGACTCTCTCTTGCATTAATTCCATAGGTATTTGAATTAAAAGAAGACTATTATTTTGAAAAGATCTTTTCAAGGGAGATTGATCACTTTTTTGGAATATTCTTAAAAGTAATTGTTGAATGAGATCTGAACCAGCTTTCTCGGGATTCGAATTGGAATCGATGCTCTTACCCAAAGACTTACCCCCGAGTGGTAATGCTCTTTTCCCATCTTGCTCAATAAGAGCAAGAGCAATTAAGTATGGATTTCCAATCATGAAATGATTTTTTTATTTAGTATAGGTTTTATTTTGATTTACACCATTTTTTATAGATATAACATTATCTTTCTAAGTATTTGCTGCAATTGATTGCCCTGCAATCCACCCACTTGTCCAACAATGTTGGAAATTAAAACCTCCAGTTACACCATCTACATTCAAAATCTCACCTGCAAAATATAGATTCCTACATATACGACTTTCCATAGTATTTGGTTTAATTTCATTTAAATTAATTCCTCCTGCAGTCACAAACTCTTCTCCAAAAGGACCCTTCCCTGAAATAATATGGTCGTTATTTGTTAAGGCTTTGTAAAGAGAGTTTCCATGTGACTTGGAGAGATTTGACCAGTTTATGTCTGGGTTAAGCTGTATACTTTTAAGTATAGATAACCAAAGTCTCTTGGGAATATTTCTAAATGGATGATGATTTTTAATTTTTTTATTTGATAGGTCCTTCCTGCAAAGATTTAATAAATCTTGTGCATCTTTAATATTTTGACTTGACCAATTAATAAATAATTTAGCGTTATATTTTTCCAAGTTTAGATCTCTTGCTGCAAATGCAGATAACTTTAAAATAGCAGGGCCACTTAAGCCCCAATGAGTAATTAATATTCTTCCATATTGCTCAAACATCTTGTCCTTTACTTTTAACTTAATTTTGACATCATCAACTGCAATACCTGCACAAGTCTTAAGCCAAGAAGAAGCAATCTTAAATGTAAAAAGTGATGGTACTGCTTGAATTACTTTGTGACCAAGTTCACTAGCAATTTTTTTTCCAGTAGGGCTTCCACCAGTAGCCAGAAGAATTCTTTTTGCATAGAAGAAGCCTTTGGTTCTTGATTTTATGCGAAAACCTTTATTAATTCCTAGGGACTCAACTTTCTGAATATCTAAGCCAGTTAAGCACTTGATTCCAGCTTTTTGAGCAGCATCTTGAAGGCATCGTATTACTTCTATAGAAGAGTTTGACCGAGGAAACATACGCCCATCTTTTTCAATAGTTAAGTGCAACCCTTTCTCTTTAAACCATTCGACGGCATCACCAGTAGAGAATCTGCTAAACGCCCCTAATAATGCTTTTTCCCCTCGAGGGTAATTCCTTGCTAGATCTTTAGATTCCCAGCATGCATTAGTGACATTGCAGCGCCCTCCTCCACTAATTCTTACTTTTTCGAGTGTTTTTGAAGTTGATTCAAAAATAGCTACAGAATTAAGACCCTCTTCTGCTGCGGTAATGGCTCCCATGAAACCTGCAGCCCCCCCTCCAATTACTATTAGATCGATGGGCTCCGGTAAAGTGATTTTTAATCTATCTGCTAATTAAAGGATACGCCTTTAATTAGCAGATGATAATTAAACTCTTATAGAGATTTTATGATTGATGGGAACCAAAAAAAATTTTTGTGTAAATACATAATCTTAATTTTTATCATTATGGCTATGATTCTTAGCTATAAATTATTTGATATTAACCAAATCAATAGGTTACTTGAGACCGGTCAAAGTGAGATCAAAAATTTAAATATATTTGCTTTATTATTAATTTTTACTTTGAGGTTTATAAGCATTATTATTCCTGCGATTCCAGGAACATATTGTTCAGTTATTGCCGGTTATCTATTTGGAATTGAGGCTGGCATGATAATTATTTTTCTGGCTGATTTCTCTTCATGCTCTTCTTCTTTCTTTCTATCAAGAAGATTGGGTAAAAGTTTTGTTGAGAAATTTTTAGGGAATAGACAGATGAAAAGAATAGAAAAGATTGGCAAGCAATATATTGAGCATAATTTCTTTTTAATGACTGCTTTTTTGATGACACAATTCTTTGATTTTGTTTGTTATGCAATTGGATTGACAAAGATATCCTGGAGAAAGTTTATGCCAGCACTAATTATAAGCATATTGATTTCTGATGCTCCTTTTGTTGCTGGTGGATTCACTATAAAAGAACTTGGATCTGCTAGTTTTGGAGAAGTTTTAAAGGGAGATGTAAGTGCATTACAAGGCCCTTACTTAAGTATATTTATACTTTCTATTTTAACGATATTTATTTTAGGTGTTCTTAATTTACTTGTTACTAAAAGATCTAGAGATATTTAAATCTTATCTCCTGGATCTATTGCAATATAAATATAATTACTATCAAACAAAATTAATAATGAGGGTTATTAGCTTTTACGAGGCACGAACCTTTTCTTATTTGCCTTACATAATGGACATACCCAGCTTGCAGGCAGGTCTTCAAAGGGAACTCCTGGAGGGATTCCTTGAGACTTGTCTCCTTTTGCAGGGTCGTAAGAATATATGCAATCTTTGCAACGATATTTTTGTTTAGTAAAAGTTGATGCCATGCTCGAAAACTAACCTAATTTAAAATTGGCAAGTTTTATGGGCTTTGGCAATGTCAGAAGAAAAAAAAGAAAAAGGCTTTCTTAAGAGATTTGGTAAATGGGCCCCAATATTAGGTGGGGCATGGATATTTATCAATATTGTTGCTCCTCTAGCTTTGTTGCGTATTCCAGCAGTTCAGAAATACTTAGTTGCTTTAGAAGACAAGCTATCTTTTGATCTCCCAGGAATTGGATAGATATAGCACAATGGTTTGATTGTAAAAGATTAAGCTGAGTTATTTATCATTTGGAAACCATGTATAGGTCGCAGTGAACTAACTTGCCTAAAATTGTTGCAGTAGATCTGTTTGAGAATATTAACCATATTCAATTTTTTCAAATTATATTTAAAATTTTATCTATAGATTTAGAATATTCAATTTGAGATGGTTCCAATTTTATTTAAAAATAATTGCATTTTTTTTATGTTTATGGTGACAATCTCTAGACCCTGGTTAACATAATATAAAGATGATTTGGTTACTTTGAACAGTATTTTGTTAATCATGCTTGCTTCTGTGAGCTTGATTTCCTGTGCGAAGGGTTCTAAAGAAAACAGAATTCCTATGCTTTACAACTCTCAATCAGAAGCTGAAAAAGCATCTGTCCATTTCAATTGTACTGGTGCTCATAAAATGGGAGATAAATGGATGCCTTGCAAAATTCATAAAGTTCATGAAAAGGATAAGAAAGAAAGTGGCTATGGACATAATCACCACAACCATTGAATCTCGTAATGACAAACTCAAGTAAATCAGATCAACAGCTAATAAATACCCCTTCACATTGTGGGGGGCGACCTAAAACAATTGCCTTTGGAATAGCACCACTTGGATTCATATCTATTGGCGTAGTTCCAATGGGTATTGTGACTATTGGAATAGTTCCCATGGGGGTGATCTCTTTTGGAGTAGTAGCTATGGGAGTTGTCAATGCCTCAATAGTTGGTATGGGAATCTTCTCAGCTGGGATTACAACTATGGGTCTAAAAGTTTGGAATCCTATTGAATCAGATATTGTTGAAGTAAGAAATAATGAAGGTTCTCCGCCTCAAAAGAATATTTTTTCTTATTCTTCCAAAGCCAAGGCAGAAAAAGAAGCAAAAAAACTTGGATGTTTCGGTGTACATAAAATGGGTGATTTTTGGATGCCATGCTCTAGCCATACCTTTAACTAAATGATTTATTAGCACTGCCTAAAGTAATTTGACCTCTAATTCAGAACCAACAAGCCAGTTGAAAACCAATTCAAATTTTAATGCGATAAGCAAATTTGTAGCTATTGGTATTGCTCCTCGTGGAATTATTGCAATTGGATTAGTCCCAATGGGGCTTGTTGCTATTGGAGGTGTTTCAATGGGAATTGTTTCCGTAGGTCTTGTGGGGATGGGCTTGGTCAATATTTGTTTAGTTGGGTGTGGGCTAATTATCTATGGAGTCAAAGTAATGGGACTTACTTGAAAGGATTTGCGCAGAGAAGTGAGGGGTCTAGGCTTGATGGCCGATATGAAAGTAAAAAGGGATTTGTCTAACTTTTCACTTTAGGCATCAATCTTCAACGCTAGAAATCTCCAAAGCCTATTAAATTGTCATTGAAGTTGATTTTTATACTTGTTTTTTCTCATCAAGTTAGTACAAACCATGAAAATGCTAGACCTATACCAACCCAAATTCCAGCAGTTATTTTTTGCCCATTCACTCCTAGCCAGTTCATGATTCTTTTGGAGGCTGTTGTGACTATTAGCAGTAAAGTTGCTTGAGCAATAAGAAGTCCTAGGAAATAACCTATTAGCGGTGTAGGCTCAACTCCAGCAATTGTGTTTCCTAGTAAGTAGCCATGCAATGCAAACATTGGTAAGAGCCATTTAGGATTTAAAAGTTTGAGAATAATTAACCCTTCTATTGCTAACGATAAAGAAACAAGTGCTTCTGTCCAAGGAATCAGAAACTCAGGCAATGGTTGGAACTGTACGAAGGCACTACCACTTATCCCAATAGCAACAAGAGGAAGAACCCATTTTTTAGGCCTTCTTAAACCCACCAGGGCTATAGCTAAAATAAATAGTAAGTGATCAGGCCCAAGTAATGGATGCCCAATTCCACTTACAAAGCCTTCCAATGCTGACAATTCAGTGCTGCTAACCTCCCCAAATGGATGATGAGCTAATACTGGTTTAGTGAAATTAAGCAATATAAGCAAAGGGAATATTTTGGTTGACGCAAGCAATTTATTCTTCCAAACAGAAAGCCACATAAGTCGATCCTCGTCGAATTGTTTAATTAGGCAGGCGTTCTGACTGCTACCGATAGTCTCGATAGTTCACAGTTGCGGGACAGCAGTGGATTCTCACCACATTTTCCCTGTTGCCTCCAATGGGTGATATCCATCGGAACCTATTTTTTTAATCTAATGTAAATCCCCCTCTTTAGACCAGGTTTAATTCTTCTCATTCATCCTGATCTAACGACAAACCATTTAAAAGATATCTGTCCTTACAAAGGCAATGACGTTTCAGAGCGGAATATCTAAGGCATCTATAAATAACCTCTATTCCCTGAGATAGTTTCTCTTAGAAGAGGTCTGGGCTAGTGCCCTCGTCGGGACTTGACCTGATTGTATCTGATTAGTTGGCGACTCCCCTTGAGGGAGGTATCTGCATTTTATAGGGAATAACGGGAACAAAGCGGGAACATTTTTTCCAGACCCCCCTTAAGTATATGCAATTATCACTCCAGAAGGTAGACGCAGACTTGGTTCTGTGGTATAATAATACTATTACAGGCAGGGAAATGATCCCCTTAAATGTAATTAGAATCTATAACTTTTAACTTAAAAAGTAATTTTATTATGACGGCAACACTAACTGATGCTGATGATTTGCGGAATTATTTTCTGTTTTGGGATGATGTGAAAACTCTTACCGATTCATCAGAGGCAACTATCCGTAGAGCAATTAAAAGGAAGCAATTCCCAGCACCTGTTCCAATGTTTGGGAATAAAGGAAGAGTTGGATTCAGAAGAGCAGACATCTACCTCTGGTGTGAGGGGAGGTGGAGTCCTGAAGGAGGTGAGTAATGCCTCTGACTGCGAAGTGGATTGATAGACAACCAGCAAAGGAAAAAGAACAGTGGATTCCTGTTGCTGATGGTTCTGGTTGCTATTTGGTTGTATCTAAATCACCGATGGCAAGGAAAAGGTTTGTTGGGATGTCTCGGTTTGGTTTGCCTAAAGGTAAGAGACCTTACAAAGTTCCGCTTGGTTTCTGGGGAATTGATTTCAAGAAACCTGGTGAAGTTTTACAGAAGTGGGAGGAGATGAAGAGATGGGGTAAAGAAAATAATTGTGATCTAAGAAAATATAGTGAGCGACTCAACCTCAACAAATCTGAAACGACATTGGAGGAGGTCTTCAACAAGTTCTATGAATGGAAGAAGCAACATATAAAAGATTCAGATGGAACTTATAGAAATCGTCTTAATCAGATTCTTAATTACTTGCCTGATGGAATGTTGGTTGATGAACTTGCTGGATACGAAGGAACGCAACTAATCAAGGAAATAGTTCTCAATCCAAGCATTGCAAAAGGTCATCCAAAACAAGCAATGAGGCATAGGCGATTCCTAAACAATATTTTTGATTATGCGGTTGCTGACCGTTTAATCCATCCCGACAGAATCCCTTTCCAATTAAATAAACCTTTTCCTTTTGAGGCGAATTTACCTAAAGAGGAACCTCATCCTCACCTTTCTTGGGATGAGTGTAGAAGCAAGTTAATTCCAGACCTCAATCAGAATCATTGCAATGCTGACCGTTTGGTTGATTTGGCAACTAAAGCAGTTTTGTTAATGCCTACAAGGGTCTCTGCGGTTGTAAGTATGGAATGGAGTTGGTTGGATGCTGATAAAAAGTGTTGGGTAATACCCGCAGACACAACAGGGGTAAAAAGAAGTTTTGGAGATACGACTAACGACCATTGCATTCCCCACACTCCACAGTTGGAGACATTGATGAATGCCTTATATGCAATCAATGGAAAGCAAAAATATATTTTCTTCAGTCCTTATAAAGGCAAGAATCCATATCTCTCTAAACAAACTCCTAACGACCACCTAAAGAATCTTGGGTATGGAAAGAACGGCATTAGAGGTAAGCAAGACGCTCACGGATTTAGGCATCTTGCGACTAACACTTTGGTTGATGAAGGAGGGTTTGATGAAAAGATGGTCTCTCGCTGTTTAGGGCATCTCCACAATGATGGTGCGATTGGTCATTATGACTTTGCTGAACGGATTCAACAAAGAAGAGAGATTCACGAATACTGGAATCAACTTCTGATTAAGGAAGGATTGAGGATCTAAGAAGCGTCGAGAGTATTCCCAAAGGTGCAAACTTGATCTATTACACCAAGAATCAGTTTGTCGCCATTGGGATCTTTCCATTCTGAATCCTTGTTTTTGAACTCATTGAATTCTTTTGCTCCGACTGCAACATCTCTGAAGTAATTTTTCGAGCAATCAATATCCATTGTGTAGAGGATATCTGTCGTAATCTCAGTAGTGCTATTAGGAAGGAATTTGCTGAACACTCTTATAGATCCATCTTGGTTTTTTTGAATACTGCTCTTATCCCATAACTGTTCTCCATACTGACTCTTTGGGACTGCAACCCAATCATGCGACAAAGCATCTGTTTTTAGCGGATAAAAAATAATTAGAAGTGCGAAACAACTAAGACAAACACTTTTAATAGTTTTGAGGTTCATGATTAGAAAAGTGATCCTTGTCTTTGAGTCCCATTACCACCTACTTGATGAATTGCCTTTGCATACTGCTCTGAATAAGCACAGTTCTTGCAGCACTCATTAGGTTCAGGAATCTGGTGCTGGTTCATCAAAGCAACCATCTCATCCAGTTGTTCTTCCAGTCCATCAATAGTCCAGTTATAGGGAACGAGATACTCATCAAAGTTCATCGTCTTATGGAATCCATCATCATCTCTTTTGGCATTGCAGACCAAGAAGTAAGAAGTTGGATGAACATCAAATCCCATTCCTTTCAATAGATAGGCATAGAAGTTCATTTGGATTTTGTATCCGTCATGATATGGATCATCTAGATATTCCTGTTTGCTCACTAGTCCATTCTTTGCTTGAGATTTGTAGTCGACGACAATCAATTGTTTAGTTCTTGTGTCCTGCCAAATATCGTCTACACCACCCGTCAAAATGATGCTGGTGTCTTTGTGTCTGAGCATCAATCCACGGTGCAGTGAGTTCCTCCAGTTGTCCATTTCTGGATGATCAAAAGGCACGACATGACCTAATCCGTTAGGAGCAAATAAACGATGCGGTGTCTGCGATTCTCTGCACTCATCAAACTCTTTTTTCAGTAGAAGGTCAGTGGTTTCATTGAGCGTCCAACCTGGCGTTCCAGGCGGATCAAGACCCATCACTCGATCTAGATAGAAGCATCTTTTACAAGTAAGGAAATTAGAAAAACGACCTCTACTGATCTTGAAATCTTCTTTTTGATTAGGGGTATAAGACGATGATTCTCTACTACGTACTCCAGTTGCTTTTACAGGTTCTTTTTTGCCGTTTCTTTTGAGGTCAATCATTGCTCAACCGTCGTGCCAGTTGGAACATTCATGAGCATCCAATGTATGAATGCCGTAATACTCAGCAGTCTCGCTATCCGAAAACCAACTATCCCAAGCATCTTCATCATCATCAAGAGTGGCAGGGTTCAAATAGTGATGCATTGATACTTCTGTACGCATCATTGGTTCAGTAAATACATAATCTTCCAATTCCTCTTCATCCATTAGTTCTAAGTTTGCTTTTGCGTAATAATCTGGATCTTCATCAACACACCTCTTGGGGATGAAGACTGTTCCGCCATGATTTCCATCTTCCTTGATAAGTCGACCTTCCCATATTTCATATTTTTCCCAAGTTGGATTACCAATTCCCGCTTCTTCTACTGCTTTCTTAAATACGTCTAATAAGGGTTCGTCTTCAGAGTTTTTATAACCAAGTGCGATTGCAACTGTCTCTGGATCTTTCTCATATGTTTCTTTGAGATCCCCCATTACTTCTTTGAGCTGCTCGCCTTTGCAAACACGGTTTGGATCATCAAATACATAGTTAATACCCTCTTGGGATAGTGAGTCTGTATCTAAATCTTCGTTTAGTGGGTCAAGCTTTAGAATTTCTAAAAGTGTTTTTGGTTGTTGATTCGTTTTTTTTGCAATCAGATTTATACAGTCATCAATTAATGCAATTTTTGCTATATCTGGATATTCCTTTGAATCATCTATTGGTAATTTAGTTGCAGTTTCAACAATTCTGTTAAAGACATCTTCGTCATAGTAATTAAGAAAGAATTTCTTGTTGTAATTATAAAATTCTAATTTCTTATTATCATTAAATTCAGGTTCTAGGGACACTTTCGGATCATTTTTTATTTCTTTAATCCACTTTGCTGCTTCTTCGTCTCCTAAATCTGCTGCCTTTTGCCAGTCAGCAAGTGCACCTTCTTTATCGCCTAACTCTTCCTTTGCACATCCACGATTTGCATATGCCTCTGCATAGTTGGGATTAAGTTCAATTGCTTTGTTGTAGTCCTCTATTGCTCCTTTGGAGTCTTTTTGATCGTCCTTATCGCATCCACGATCAAGGTATTCAGCAGCAGTTTTTGGTTCAGTCATTGGCAATGTTCCTGCAACCATTCGGCAGCACGTTTGTTGCCTGACTCTGCTGCTACTTTCCAATCTTCACATGCACCTTTTAGGTCGCCCTGCTCTTTCTTTAAAGCACCGCGAATTGCATAGATGCTCTTGCCCTGCGGATCAAGTTCTATTTTTTTAGTCAAATCATCAATTGCTCCTTTAATATCACCTGTATTCCCTTTTACTCTGGCGCGCTCATAGTAAGTAAAAGCATGATTAGGATTAATTTCTATTGCCTTGCTGTAATCAGATATTGCTCCTTGATGATCACCTAAAGAATCTTTCTCGATACCTCGATTTAAATAAGCAAAAGCATAATTAGGATTGATTTCTATTGACTTACTGTAATCCTCTATTGCTCCTTGACGATCACCTAACTCACTCTTAGCACGACCACTTGCATAGTATGTCTCATGATAATTAGGGTTTAAATCTATTGCCTTTTTATGATCAGATACTGCACCTTCAAAATCCTTTAATTTAAATTTAATGGTCGCACGGTAATGATACATAGTGTCTATTCTAGGATCATCTAACCAATCATATCTTGCTTTGTCTTTGTGATTACTAATAATCTCTATTGCCTTGTCATAATCATATAGTGCTCCTTTATTATCTTCTAATTCGATTTTAATTGCACCTCTTTGAATATAATAAAAATAACAAATTGGATCTAACTCTATTAATTTATTGTAGGTAGTTATTGCACCTGAAGGATCACCCATATCATACTTTGCATTAGCACAGTTTCTGTAAGGGACAGTGTCATTTGGATCAACATTTATCGCCTTGTTGTAGTCCTCAACAGCACCTTTATAGTCACCAAGAGTTGATTTCAAATAACCACGACTATTTAAAGCATGTGTATTTTCGGGGTTTATCTCTATCGCCTTGTTGTAGTCCTCAACAGCACCTTTATAGTCACCAGTTATTTCTTTAGCACGCCCTAATTCCCAATATCGTTCATCGCCTGCATCAATCTCAAGAAGATTAATATTGGCACTTTTTACTCCTTTTGCTTTTAACATTGCGACACGGAAGTCAACAAGATCTAGTCGCTCAGTACCATCTTGAAAAGTTGAAACATATCCGCAGGCACGCACAATATCTGAGTAATTTGAATCGCCAAGTTCTTTGATTTTGTCTAGTAACTTTTGACCAACAAGAGGTTTATCCGTTGGATTAGTCATTCGCAATGCTCCTTCAATAGTTCTGCTGCCTCTTCATCTCCTAATTCTGCTGCTTTCTTCCAATCTTCACAAGCACCTTTTAGGTCTTCATCCATTTGTTTTGCTTGCCCACGGTAAAAGTATAGTTTTGGGTTGTTTTGTTCTATCTTAATTCCCTTAGTATAAAAAGAAATTGAATGATAATAGTTATCTTCTTCAAACTCCTCTTGTCCTTTTTTCATATAATAGTTCGCAGATTTATAATTTGAATTGGAATATTCCTCTAAAAGTTCGTATCCATCTTCATCGCCTAATTCAATCATTCTTCTAAAGTCTTCGCAGGCACCTTTGATATTATTCAGTCTTACTTTTGACATCCCACGGCAATACAATGCAATAGTAGAATTAGGGTAAAGTTTTATTGCTTTAGTATTATCAATAATTGCTCCTAGATGATCACCTAATTTGTCTTTTGTGTGAGCACGATCAAGATATGCACTTATTGGTTTTGGATCTAATTTTATTGATATACTCAAGTCATTAATAGCACCTTCTAAATCGTTGAGTTGTCCCTTCCTTAATTTTCCGCGTTTGTAATAAGCAATTGAATTATCAGGATCAATATCTATTGCTTTTGTGTAATCATCAAATGCTCCTTGGTATTCCCCACTCTCTAACTTTGTCTTAGCATCATCGAAAAACTTTTCTACACTTTTATTTGTAGATATTTTTTTTAATGCCAATTGAAGTAATTTTGCAGCATCTTCATCACCTAATTCTGCTGCCTTCTTCCAGTCTTCACATGCACCTTTGATATCCTCTATTTGTTCTTTGGTGCGACCTCTATGAAGATAAGCAGATGTTCTACTTGGATCAATATTAAGTGCTTCAGAAAAACATTCTATTGCTTTTTCTTTACCATCAAAAGAATCATCTAACTCAAGAATTGAGAGTCCACGAAAAATCTGCTCATTTGCATTAAAAGAAAGAGGTTCTATGATTTGAAGTACTATTTCTAAATCATCGGATCCATAAGAATATAACTTCTTTTTTGCAAGACCTCTATAGTAATAAGCACGATAACTTAATCTATTAGATTCAATTTCTCTTGTATATTTATTAATTTCTTTCTCAAGTTTATTCTTTTCAATGTCCGTAAGTAAATTATTTTCTTCTTCATCTTCATCATCACCATATAAAATAATTCCTTCGCCGCATTCATCTTCATCAAAAGGAGGACATCTATCAATGAACGCTGATTCATCTATTTCATCTTGATCTATTACAATAAAAATCGCATCCTGCGTTAGATATGTTTCTTTTTTAGGATATATATGAAAACCATAATTATCTCCTTTACCACCTTGAATATCTATTTTTAAATCATAATTAGAACTGTAAATATATCCAAGATCACCTCTATCAAGAATCTGTTTTAGGTGCGACTTATTAAGAACATTGACTGGGATTAAACCTAAAGTTCCTGAATCGACTCCAACGCTTTCTTTCTTCCCGCAATGATTAGAGAAATATCCATTGCCATAAATTGCAATGATGATATATTTTTGATCTTTATATTCACCAATTTCTTTTTCTAAGTTATCAGCAATAATTCCCCATTCCTCCCTGTCTGATATCACATGACTTAGATCACCAAAATAGTAATCACCTTTCGGAAGAGTATAAGAACGATTATCCATAATTGATAATTGAATTCATTGAATACTTTTCCGTTTCTCTAAGATAAAGGATTTTTCTAAACTAAACATCAGTCTTTGACTTTGATTGACAAGTAAGGGGGGTATATAAAAGCAAAATATTTTATACCTAAGCAGATGGACCGATATAACTGGTGTCTTAAGGTATAGAAATATGGTATAAAAATCTATTATTATACGGTCATGGATTTGGAGGCGAATCAATGGCGTTGTATGGATATTGGAGATGCTCAACCAATCTTCAAGATCAAGAGCGTCAGGTGATTGCTCTTAAAGAAGAGGGTGTTCCTGAGAAAAATATTTTTGGAGACAAGATCACAGGCACAAGTAACTACGGAGATAGAGAAGAACTTTCCAAATGCCTAGATCTACTCCAAGTCAATGATCTATTGATTCTGGAAGATATGACCCGTCTTGGGAGAACAATGGTCACGATGTTGGTTGAGGTGAATAACTTGATTGAGAGAGGCGTTTATATAAAAACTCTTGATGGTCGTCTTGATACCTCATTGATGAATGATGAGATTGTGAGACTGATCGTTGGAGTGATGGGATATGCCGCAGAGTGCGAACTAAGAAATATCAAACATAGAACTTCAGAAGGAAGAGCAGTTGCAAAAAGCAGAGGAGTGAAGTTTGGAAGAAAGCGTCAATACGACAAATTCCAGATTGCAGAAATTATGGATAAGCGAAAACAAGGACTTGGGTATGGTTCTATTGCCAAGTCATTGGGCATGAAGAAATCTACAGTACAGATGATTGTTCAAAGGGAGGTGGCAGCATGAATAAAAAAAATAATTATGCAGGTGGATTATCTAATTACATTGTTTTGAAGGAAGAGAAGGAAGTTATTTTTTATTTGCATAATCCCTATCCAGATTGCTTGGAGATTCCAGCAATCATGAAGGCAAGATTTCCAGAGGACTACAAGAGCATAGTTGTGAGTGACTTGGATGAGTTCAAGAAGTATGGGGAGAAAGCGTGATGCATAGAGACAGCGTTTGTCCCCTTCTCAAAGAGGTGCAGGTATGAACTTCTTTGCTTGGCATTTAGTATTTGATGCAGTTTTGATTACTGGTGTTGTGGGATTCCTTGTGTACAAGAGCAGAAGTAAGAAGTAATGCCAGTTTTGATAATTGGTTGGAGCGTTTATGACAAACTCCCAGAGGAAGAGCAAAAGGAGTTTGCATTGGTAGAGCGATATAGAACTGATTATTTTTATGAGTGTTATGAGTATGAAAATGCGAAGGGGAATAAAAATTATGAGTGGAGTGATCGATGCTTTAAAAGTCAGGAAGAATTATTGGACTTCTTTGGTTATGAAATGATCGAAGACTTAAATGCAGATGCCGTGTATGCAAGAAGGGTAGAGACTTTTACTGATGAGGAAGAAAAGAAGTGGATGAAATTAAGCGATGCTGGAAATCAAATCAAAGTAATGGTGACAAACTAAATGCTTGCCACCATCAGACGAGTTCACGACTCCACCATTGATCGGTATAGAAAGTTGGGCATGAATAATTCCACGATTGGATGGATCCTTTTCACAGAAGGATTGTTTGTTCTGTTTGTAGGCAAAGCAATCGTTGATTGGATTCGTTAGTTCGGAAATTCTTCTTTTTCAAAGAAATCTAGGTCTTCAATAGTTTCGATTTTGTACCCTTTGCTAAACCCATTTTCGTGATCCCATTTTCGGATAGTGAAATCCCCGAATACGTCTGCGAAGGTTGGTTGAGAGTTTTTCATTGTAAAAAGTAGATAGTGTTTAAGTAAAAGTGCAGAGGGTTATTACGACGGTCTGCTCGTCGTTTAATACGTAAAAGTATTGATCAGTTCTAAACCCTTATTTGCTTTTTAAATCTGAAACGAGTGCCCTCATTTTTTAGAAGATTCTTGCAACTAAAAAGGTCTTTGACTGCATAGCAGTGAGGAAGTAATTCGCTCTTTTGCTATGATACTATTATACCATAAAAATCAGTTATTTTGCCTTTTTACAGTTCATGCTTAACATTGGGATTGCTAGTATTTGCAATGATTACAACTCGCTCATTTGCTTTTAATAATATAGTGTTTTTCTCGGTAAATTCTTTATTATATCTTTTGCCCAAATGTAATCTATAAAGTGTTCCAGTCTGCATGAAAAAAAATCTCGATTAGAAAAATTCTTAGATAAGGGTTAGAGTATATAATTGTTAGGAAAAGTTAACACATTAGTAGGTTTGAAATACTGAATTTGTATAAATAATCATGTTGGGTTTCAAGGGTTGTTCTAAAGACTTATAACTTAAACAACTAATAACCATGAGCGAAGCGAATCATTCCCGAAGGGAATGGATTTAAAAGCATTAAATAAATAACATTGAGTTCTTTCTTTCTCGTGATCTTGGATAGCAGTTTATAAAGACCAATTAATTCAAGATCCAGATCAATACAACGCAATTAAGACATGTTTACGACCAATGTTTAATCCAGTATCCAATCAATTCCATATCACTTATAAAAAGCGTGAGGTTCCTATCTTGATTCCAATAGAACAACAGTTATGTAAGGAGATGGGACTTACAAGAAGTGATCTTCATAAGAATGCAATTAAACGCCTTTGGAACTCAAGACAAGAAAAGCAACTTCAATTGGTGTGATCGAACCATGAGACAAGTCAAAGTAAATCCAGTCAGATTTCAAATGCTGACCGAATTAGCAAAAGGTAGTAAGAAGAATATTGAGAACTATTTGGGAGACCTTATTGATTCGATTTATGCAGGGAAGAAATAGTAGAGATCAGATTCTTGAAAATTGTTCTTGAGAGATTTTTTTATGTCTACCGAATGGGAACATTAGAAATTAAAAACGGGAACAAAACGGGAACATTTATTTTGCTTTTCTGATTTATGCTGAAGTTTCCTGTTGCCTTATTTTTTGCAACTCCCCAGTATTTGCAACTAATCAGCATTAAAAAAGACACCTAATGGTGTCTCCTAAATGCGGTTGATTCAGTTATATGTCCCTCCGACGATGCCCTCGTCGGGACTTGAACCCGAGACCTCTCCCTTACCAAGGGAGTGCTCTACCGCTGAGCTACAAGGGCTTGTGGAAGGTGGGCCGGGTTGGATCACCTAAAGAGCCTTGCAAGGCAGTCAATTGCTTAATGCTCAAATAATTTAGACCAACTATTGAGGAAGACCAAATCTTTTTTAGGGAGTGCTGGGATCTGTTCTTAGTCCACTTTTCTGTAGTTTTAGGCCACTGGATTGAGTGTGGTTTTTGTTGCTGAGATCGCTTTGATTGCAGTGCTTCTCGGTAACCACGCTATTATACAGGGGGAGAACTGATCAAGGCGCCTAGGACGATAGGAGATTGAGTCAGTCAGGTCCCTTGTTGGTTGAGCTGGACGTTAAACGCAGAGAACATAGTCAAGTCATTGACGTAGACCGCTAATCCGAGATAGCAACGGATTCATGCTGCCAGTCATGGGTACTGGTGATCGAAGTAAACGAGATGCTGTCCCTTTGACAGGTCAAAGACTTTGCTTTCTTTCAGGGTTGGGGACTCCCTATTTCTTTTGCGTATCCGAGCTCGGTGAAGCCTACATGGCCGCATCTCTTTGATAAATCAAAAGCACTTAAAACAGGAATGTTTTATAGGGGACTTTTTTACCTTTCTTATTCCAAACCGGCTGGTGAATACCGTCTTTAACACTCAGTTCAAAGTCATTGATTGTCTGAATAACTGAGCTCTCTAGGACATTGTTGAGGCAGATCTAAATCAACAGATCCAATGGGTTGAGACATCCAACCTCACTGAAGACGTTAAAAGCTGAGAGAACACCATCACATATTTAAAGGGAGAGCCAGGAATGGGTCTCTTTTTTTATGGGCAGAAACCACCATCACATATTCACTATGAGATCTATCAACGAATTACTTAATTCTGGGAAGACATTGATCAAGAGAGAACGGGAAGCTGTTGAACGTCATATTCAAGCTCATTCAGAAAGGATTTCGATCAGAGAATTGAATGATATGAAATGCTTAGCTGCTATGAGAAATTCATTCAACTAAGATTTTTTAGCGGAGTAGCGATGGGGTGAAAACACCCCATCAATGAAAAATTTAATGGAACTCTTCTTTTAAATGGCCGAAAAAAATAAGTTGCTTATTTAATTCAGCTAGGCGAGGCATTTCTTCAGTTAGTGGAGCTTTCAAATCTAAAAGTGAAGCTATTACTTGAATCCAGTAACTACCTCTTGGAAGATCAAGCTCTTCGCAAGTATTACCATCAGCAATATTTAGACTGATAGCTTCTGGTATAACATCCAGCCCCTGTTGGAACTCTTGCTCTAGGAAAGCAAGGTTTTTGCGGGAAACTTTCCCATTAAAAATCCAGCGATCAACGATGGATGATTCTTTTTCAAAAGACATTGGAACTAAGTAAAACAACAATGTTTAAATTCGGTCTTTAATCGTTAAACCGACAAACGAGTGCGTTGCGTTGTTTTGCCTTGAAAGCTCGTGTTTTCCTATTTCAGAGGATGAGCGGTTCCTTAATTAGAAATATAGCATGAACATTTTTTGTTGTTCTGGGGCTTCCCGAAATCAATCAAAATATGGGCTTATGGATAGAGGCATCTGAAGGTGTGATTTGCAAAAAACGACCTTAGGAGGCCTCTCTAGTTTGATGAATGACCTTTAGTCGTAACTTCGTAAATCAACTCCCTTGAAGTGCAATTCTTAATCAGTCAAGTAAAAAGTAAGTTTCATCTAATTTCTGCTGTTTCTTTTTGAATCTTTGATAGGCATTGGCTGCATGAAGAAACCAACCAAGGTTTTTGACTCTTTTGAGTATTTGACTAAGCAGGTTTCCTTTAGTTTTTTTTAAAGCGAAGCACTTCTCCAGTTGGATGACTTGACCTTCTCTTAACTTGAGAGCAACTTTTATCAAGTGGTGGAGTTGCTCATCCATTGAGGTAGTAGTGTTTTCTTGCTGAAAACGATCCAAGTTTTTTAGCCCTTCATAGCTGAGTGTTTTCATCTCAGTAAAGAATTTTTCACAGTGTTCAGGTTCTAGGCACATGATGACTTTGATAAGTGGTCTTGAAAGTTAATTATTTTTCAACGCCGAATACCACAGACATCACCGCCGTAATATCTTTGCGGATTGTGCTTGTGTCATAAGAACCCCAGCTACTTACTTTTGTTGAGTTGGGAACTGTGATTTGAAAAACACCTGTATTAACTCTTTTCACAGCTCCAATACTTGAACCTGCTTCTCTTGCGATAGCTTGGGCCCTTATGCGAGCATCTTTAGTTGCTTTCGCGAGCATGTCCACTCGCTTCTCCGCAAGCTTGGTAAAGGTGAATTTTGGGTCATGAGACGAAATTAGAACACCTTGCCCTAGCAATTCACTGCTTTTTCGATGTGTTTTATCGATTTTGGAAACATCATTACTTTGTATTTCTATCCATTGACTTGTAACCCAATTTGTAGAAATTAAGACACCTGTTTTAGGGTTCCTAACTTCTTTTTTGGATGTATAGGCAGGGCCGATTTCCATTGATTCATTTTTATCTTTAATTATTCCAATCCCATTAGCTGTAAGGAATTTCAGGACTTTGTCCATTGATTTCTGATGCTTGTTATAAGAGTCAATTTGTGATGAGCCATTGGTTTTAACTCTGACTTTCCATTTCGCCATATCACTTTCGATGGACTCAGTACTTGCCCCAGTAACTGTGATTGAATTTTCTACAGTTCTAAGACCTGTTACTAGGACAGTAGATGCGCCAATAAAGCCTCCGAAAGAAAGAACTGCCATTGCAAAAACAAGAGGAGGAGTCTTGCGAATGAGTTGAACAGAATTGTTTGAGACGGTTTTTAAAAAATAGAAAGGTTTCATGGAAACTGTATTGAAGTTGTGAGGAGGAATTTGAACGTGAAAGAAATGGAGGTTTGACTGGTCTTAATGTCTACCCCTAACGACCAAGCAATCCTGTTGACTTCTGCGGTACGTCGTTAGTGTGCCAATCTTTAGGACGGTTGCTCATGTTGCCTTGTTTGCCAGACAAGAGCAAGAGAGTTTTTTTATTGAGCTAAAAATTTCAGGGGGGATTTAGGGAATCTGAAATAAGACAAGCAGGCATAGTTACGTGTTTCAGGAATGTTGCAGATATTGAAGTAAGCAATATGAGCAACAGATTTCCCTGCCATCAGGCTGATGAATACCATGGCAAAAATAAAAATAGGAGATGTAGTTTTCATGACGCTTGCGTCCTATGAAAATGACTTTTGTTCCCTTTACACGTATGTAAGACCTTCATATGGCTACTTTTAGAGAGCCCATAGAATGAAAAGCCACATTTCTTGCACCGGAACCCATACCGACACTTGCCTGAATGAATCATTTCTTGCGAGAAACAAATCCAGTTCCCAAAAGTTCTTCCAACAATTTCTTTTTTAGAAATACAAGGCTTCGCTTTTTTAAGAGCTTTGTTTTGATTGGGAACTTTTTGAACTCTTGCTTTAGTTCTAACTTTGGCCTGTAAGAATTTTAAAGCAAGATAATGATTTGATTGTGTATTTTTACAGGCTTGATCATCTTTAGGTAAATCAATCATTTTTTCAAAAATAATTTTTTAAAAGTCAAATAATGGGTTTTCCTTATTTTTTTCATCTTCAGATATAATCTCTCTATCTTCATTCACATCAGCTGACTTTAGAAATTGATCACATGCAATATTCCTTGTTAACTGATCATTAATATATAAGATTTTCTTTTCTAATTTATCTACGCTATGTTCATTTTTAGCATCAATTAACATGATAATATCTTTCATTCTACTCAGATCTTCTTCAAGTGATCTAAGTCTATTTTTAGCATCCATTAAAATGAAAATATCTTTCATTTTATACAGTTCTGCTTCAAGTGAACGAAGTCTTTGGAAAACTGCTACTCTGAATTCATGTAATGCTTTAAAATCATTTAAGTTAGTCATACTTTAATACCAATAATGTTTTATTTAAATATAATTTGGCTATATTATTTATTTGTTTCTTTTGCCCAAGGATCTTGTATGAATGGGATTTCTTTTAGGCCGTCTTTATTGGCCTTAAGAAATTCATTAAAGACAAAGGCAAACATTTTCATTGATTGTTGATTAAAACCTAGTAACAAACCAGGTTCAAACTCTGATTGGATCCAGTCGACCTCTGCACCAATCAACTTTGGAACAGTCTCTAGGGCGAGATCTTGAGCTCTTGCCCTTAGGTGTGTTTCACCTAAAGCTGAGTCAAGGATTGCGACCATTAAAAATTCTCCATATGCATCTCGAGATCTGCATAGGACTTGGGTTAAAACACCTGAACGAATTTGCATGATTAAATGTGAGAAGTTTTGTATTAAATAAGGTTTAAAAAATATCTATGAGTTCTTTTTCTTCCTTTTTAACTGCTAATGAACACCTGTTTTTCCAGGAACAATACATACAATTGCTAATAGAAGGATTGGCATCTGGTTCATGCCCTTCTCCCATTTTCTTCATAAGACTCTTCACCTTAGTTCGTTTCTCTTTAGTCCATAATTTATCAACAGCTTCCTGATCACCTAAATCTATAAGTTCAACCTTTTCTGAGTCATTACCTTTCGAAGGATACGATAAGAAAATGCCACCAATTTCTGTGGCTAATTTATTAGCTATGCCCATCAATGCATATAAACTTACTTGATATGAATGCTCTTTCCTTTTCTTACCAGATTTAGCATCAATTATAAAGATTTTATTTTCTTTAATTCCAACTATATCGGGAACCCCAAAAACAGTTTTATTTTCAATTCTCATTTTCAAGAATTGACTTTCTGGCTCTAAAAATTTTGTATTAGGAAGTCGCTTTTTGATTTGAGGAATTGTTTTAGATAATACTTTGTCGTGGTCATTCCTCCATTGTTCACTATCAAAGCTTGGATCTGCTTCCTGCTTGAATTCATACGAGTAGTAGTGAGACAGTGCACAATTATTTGTGTCGGTAGCAGCTTTTGCCACACCTGTGGCACCAAGGCAATAAAAGGATTTATTTTTTGCCTTGAGACCTTTAGTTGAGATTGTTCCCATGATTTTTAGTAATGGTTGAATTAATTTGTTGTCTTTTCTGATGACATGATCGGAGGTATAAACACCCCAAGAGCCATAGGTATTCCTTCTTCTGCAACTTTTTTTGTTAGAACAGAAGCGACTCTCTCTATTGCCTCAATTGCAGTAGACATACCGTCTTTTTTTAATCCCTTAGTTTCTACTGAGCCTTGTGACTGTTCTTTTAGGCTCGTGTTGCTTTCTTGAAGTGAATTTTGAATGTACTCTTTTGTGGGAAGTGGCTGTAAATCAAATGGTTTTAGTTTTAAACCGTTTTCGGTAACAGTAAATGTCACTCGTTGGCCTTCTAAATACTTGGTGTGACTTAAATCTGGCCATTTCTCTTGGCAAATTAGAAATTTACCTATCTGTCCTTTTTGGTCTTCAAAGAAGCCAATTTGATATTCAGTACCTTTAGGTGAAACCCTTACTTCATTTAGGATTTTTTGGCAGAAGCCTGAGTCAACTAATAGAAATTTTCTACAGGAATCAGATGGGATTGCTATCCCTCCTGTATTCATCTCTAGTTGTGCATGATTTTTAAACATCACAGGAAAATGAGTTGTAAGGGGAATGAACAGTTTTTGAAAAATACAAATCTCTCTTTATTTCATTGGAACTAAAGAAACCTTTCTGATAATGAGATTTCACGGAACCAATTGCTTTCTTACAACTTTGATAGGCATGGTTATCTGCAGATTTCTTCTGCTCTCCATGCTTGGTGATGCTTTCGGCATCATTTTCGTTTAAAGCTTTCATTTTGTTTTATTGACTCCGATCACGCTAACACGATTTTGTCGAGTAAATTGAACAAAATTAAAAACAACATTTCAAAGGCGGGATAATCCGCTATAAAGCATTGCTATTATTAGCTTTAAGCAAATATTAAGAAAGTTAAATACTTGCTGATTTTGAGAAATCTTCTTGTTCTTTGTCCCCTCTCAGAGGGACTTGCTCTTATTATTTCTGTAGAAACTTATTAGCATTAAAACTTCTAAATAATGCTGATATTTGTATATTTTATGATTAGAATCGAATTGCTGGCATTGAGGTTTCTTCCTCTACTCTTTTAGTTATGAGCTATGAGCTAACTAAGCTTCATCTTTTGGATCAGGGTGAGTTGATAAATGCTATTGAATCCTTGAAACAGATTGGTAAACATCTAGATGCGATTAAGTTGAACCTTGTCGAAGTATCAAGCAGGAAGCAAGGAATAGAAGTAAATAGAGCAAGCTTGACTTCATTGATCGGCCTTGTTGAGCAGCTCTTCGGTTTTGATGTTTTTCTAAGTACTGTGTTGAAATCTTGTGACTCTAAGCCAGGACTTGAGTTCTTAGTGAAGAATCTTTCGCCAGAAACTCCTATAGTCATTCCTTTTCATGTGCGAGATTATTTAAATATCTATTCAAAAGATATAGAAGATGAATTTTGCAAGGATGGTTTAGCAGCTGCTGGTAGAAAGATTAATTGGGATGATAAAGGCGTTGAAGCAAATGTAGAGTTTGACTTTGAAAGTGATTCTATTTTTAAAGTGATGCAAGATCCTCACAAAAGTGGTCCTAGATCTTATGAAATTTATGAATTATATACAAAGATGCTCTTGGTAAATACCTTAAATGATGATAAAGAATTCAAGGAGAAAGGAATTAATATTTCAATTAAGCATGCTCCACTTATTGGTGAAGAAATAGAATTAACAGATAAGCATTTTAAATATGTAGAACAAGTATTTAAGGATCATTATTTTCAGTGTAAAAAGATTGTAGATAAAGATAAAACTGAGCCAAAAGTTAAAGGAGCCATTGTATGGAGAGCTCTTTGGGAGCAGTTAATTAGCTTAAAGAGTCAAATTCTAACTTTAAAAAGTGATCACTCTAAAACATTAAGCGTGTATCAAAAATCTGATTTAGAACGTTTCCTTCATGATACTAGAGAGTTTATGGAGGACTCTGGTTTCCTAATTCCAGGCCAAGACCCTACTAGTTTTAAATTTCCAACTGTTAGGCAAATGCAATCAAAAAAAAAGGGAGCTTCTATTGCCAAACAAATGAATGATGGTATTAAAAAGAGTGACTCTAGTGAAGAACTTGTCAAAGGAATTGCTCAATTTAAAGCCCGTTTTATTGAATTCTTAATTAGTGAGAAAAATAAGGCTGATAGTATTGAAATAACTGAAAAAGAAGAAAAGAAATCAACTCAAGGGTTAGATAAATTGGAACAAATTTCTTGATAGATTACACTTTGAATATGTTCAATTAGGTCCCCCTATACCCCAGGCCGTAATGGCTATAGCGCATCAACATTCTTATATCTTTGTGCCCACTAACTGCTGATATTTGTAGAGCGTTCATTCCCTCTGCCCACATTTTGCTGATGGCGATATGGCGTAGGTCATGGAATCGCAGTTGATTCAATCCAGCAGCTTTTCTCGCTCGATTAAATCCGTTTCGTGCAGAACCAGAGCTCAGGCCAATGATGTGTTGTTGCTCTTTTGGATATTGACCAAGGAGCTCAACTGCTTTCGGTGAGAGTGGAACTAAGCGTTCGCTGCGTTGGAGTCCTTGTGCAGCACAATCTTTCCTTGAGAGGCGAACAAGTCTTCGATCTAGGTCCAAATTGTTCCATTGCATTGAAAGCAGTTCAGAGCGGCGCATTCCAGTAGCTAGAGCAAGCTGCGTTAAGCGCAGATGGTTGGGATTTTTGGCTTGAGCTAATTGCTCCAGCAAGTCTTGTTCTTGTGTCTTAGTGAGGTGAGGAATTCTGGCGTCATTGGTCCCTCTGACTTTGAGCTCTCGTGCAGGGTTGGACTTGAGAAGGCATCCTTGTTCATCTTTAGCCCAATCCAATAGAACTCGTAAGATCCTGAGTTCTCTCATGATCGTGTTGGGCTTCACTTTGAGCAGGCGCTCATCACGCCAGAGTGCAAAATGCCTGATCGAAAGTTCACTGAGATAAACTCCACCGATCCAACTATTAGCCATTGCCTTTAAGGGATATTGCTCGTTATGACCACTGCGGTGCTCTTGCAGTGGCCCATCGATATACAGATCGATGGCTTCTTTGAGAGTTTGCGGCGGCGGTTGATCTAATTGGGCTGGTTTTTGGAGAGAACTTTCAACAGCATTTGCCCATAACAAAGCTTGGCTTTTTGATCTAAACGTTTTGGCTTTTTGTCCTTGATATTGCTTCTTTCTAATGAGTGCTTGCCAGCCTTTGCCGCTTCTGCGAATGGTTGCCATGTCTTGAATTGCATCAGGTCAGATGCATCAAGCAAGAATGATCGGGAGAGCAAAAGTGGACTAAAAAGTGGACGTCCACTTTCAGATATAAACAACCTCTGGTGCCTCAGAGTATTTCTCTTAGAAGAGGTCTGGGCTAGTGCCCTCGTCGGGACTTGAACCCGAGACCTCTCCCTTACCAAGGGAGTGCTCTACCGCTGAGCTACAAGGGCTTGTGGAAGGTGGGCCGGGTTGGATTTGAACCAACGTAGGCATAGCCAGCGGATTTACAGTCCGCCCCCATTAACCACTCGGGCACCGACCCTAACCACTCATGGACATTAACAGTTAAAGCGACTCAATTTCTCAAATATGTTGGGCGTTTTGTTGAGATATGGATACGATCTTTGTAGTAACAGCTAGATAAGCCTTAATGAATTTTTTGCTGATTAATGGACCCAACCTTAATTTGCTTGGAGATAGAGAGCCTTCAATATATGGTTTGATTTCTCTAGAAAAGATTGAATCAAATCTAAAACAGAAAGCTTTACAAGAAGGAGTTCAGCTTGAAAGCTTTCAAAGCAATTCTGAAGGAGCAATTGTTGATTGCATTCAACAGGCGAAAGGCCAAGTAAATGCAATCTTGATTAATGCAGGGGCATATACGCATACTTCTGTAGCCATTAGAGATGCATTGTTAGGCACCAAAATCCCTTACGTGGAATTACACCTGAGTAATACATACGCAAGAGAATCTTTCCGACAAAAATCTTTACTTGCAGATCTTGCTATTGGTGTTGTCAGTGGCTTTGGTCCAAAGAGTTATGAACTAGCTTTGGATGGGATGCTGGCTTTCTTAAAAAGTCAAAAAACTTGACTATGGAGCTTGGTAGTAAAAAATCAAAGCCTTCTTCCAAAAATAAATGGCTTTTGAGTTCAACCTCCTCTAAATGGTTAAAGCAAGCTATTGATAATCCTATAGAAATTCTTATTGATCATGCGAATTGTGAAAGGAAGGCTGCAGGGGTGGCTATTCAGTTGATGTTCAGATATTTAGCTGAGCCAGGATTAGCGGAAGTTTTAAGTCCTCTTGCGCGTGAAGAATTAGAGCATTTTGAGAAAGTACTTTTTCTTCTTCATGCAAGGGGAAGTTGTCTTAAGCAATTACCAGCACCACCTTATGGAGGGCTGTTAGTTAAAAATGTTAGGAAAGAAGAGCCGTCTAGGATGCTTGATAGTTTTCTTGTTGCGGGATTGATTGAGGCAAGAAGTCATGAAAGAATGACCTTGCTTGCATTACATAGTCCTGAGGAAGAACTTAGAGATTTATATAGTGATTTATTGAGAAGTGAGGCTCGTCATGCTCATCTTTACTGGCATTTAGCTGAAGAACGTTTTGAGAAAAAAATAATTAATTCTAGATTAAAAGAATTGGCAGTGATTGAGACTGCAATCTTATCCAATCTCCATTCAGCCCCAAGAATGCATAGTTAACGATGTTATTATTTAATCTTTATAGGTTATTTAAATTTATATTTCGCATTGACAAAAAGAGTTTTTTTTCTAAGGCAGGCTTAACTTTTGTAGGAATAGGACCAGGTGACCCTGACCTTTTAACGATTGCGGCAGTAAATGCAATTAATAGGGCAACCTTAGTCGCTTACCCAGTAGCTAAAAAAGGAGGTAAAAGTATAGCAGCAGAAATAACTAAGAGATTTTTACGAGATAAGCGATGTTTACCAATTTACTTCCCTATGGTTAAAGATTATAATCAACTTAGGAGTGCATGGAGATTAGCAAGTATTCAATTAATAGAAGCTATTTCCAAAGGAGAAGAGGTTGTTCTGCTTTGTCAAGGGGATCCATCTATATATGCAACTAGTGCTTATATTCTTATTCAAATAAAATTAAATGATCCCTTATTCCCTGTAAAAGTTATACCTGGAGTAACTTCTTTTTCTGCAGCAGCAGCTGCTGCACAATTGCCTCTATCTCTACAAAAAGAAGATCTTTTAGTAAGCCCAGTACCCAATACTTTTGATGAGCTTGAGGATTTACTGGACAACAATTTAGTTTATCCAGGAAGAGTTATCGTATTGATGAAATTAGGAAAAAGGTGGCCATGGGTAAGAGACTTGTTATACAAAAAAGATCTTCTTAAAAAAACTACTCTGGCTAAAAATATTGGTTCTGATGATGAGTTAATTGTTAAAGCTAGTGAAATTGATACTGATCACATTCCATATTTTTCTTTGCTAATTATAAGAGAAGAACCGAACCTTTGAATTTATAAAATACTTTTCTTTCACAACTCTTTTATGCTCTTTAATTATTCTTGCATAATGCGATATAAGATATAAATATATGAAAAATTCTCAGGTTGATTTTTGGCCACTTAGTAAAGATCTTTTCTTTGAGATTCTCTCTGACCATGTTAGTGATAGTTTTGTCTGCAAACTTATTTGGGAAAGATTAGGGTATCAGAATGATCAGCATGATTTAAACAGTTACTCTGCTGGCATTGATACCCCTGTTTACTGGCAAAAGAAGTTCCCTAAAGCCCCTGAGTTTATTGCTCAACGATCCGCATCAGTTCATTTAACTAGGTCAATTCCAGCTGAATATAAACAAGCACTAAAAAAATATTTGGATTTCAAAGGTTACGCTATTGGTGAGCTATATCCAAGGAGAACCCGTCGAGCTACAGCCGTTAATTGGCTTGTAGCATGGACTTTAAATAGAAAAGAACAATTACCTCAAAGCGGTCCTTTGCCTCCTTTGCTTGTTGAACCTATTAATCCATTATTAGGTCACCCTGGTGATCTTCCTGTTGAGTAGGCTTTTTAAATGATTTCTTGTGGAATTAAATTTTCAATTAAATATTGCAAATATAAATTGCGTTGATTGAAGAGTATGCAAACAAAAGTTGTTTTATCTCCCTTTCACTAAGTATTGTCAGTAAACAATCTTTTAAGGAGATGATTAGAAAATGGCGCGTCCGATCGTCGCCATCATTGGACGTCCAAATGTTGGAAAGTCAACCCTTATTAACAGAATTTGCAAGAGTAGGGAGGCGATTGTTCATGATGAACCTGGAGTAACTAGAGATCGTAGTTATCAAAATGGTTTTTGGTCAAATAGAGAGTTTAAAGTTGTTGATACTGGAGGCCTTGTTTTTGATGATGATACAGAGTTTCTTCCAGAAATACGTCAACAAGCTGATGCAGCTCTTTTAGAAGCTTCAATAGCTTTGCTTATAGTTGATGGACAGCAAGGTATTACTGCTGCTGATGAAGCTATAGCTGAGTGGTTGAGAAAGTATCAATGCAAGACTTTATTAGCTGTGAATAAATGTGAGTCTCCTGAGCTTGGCCTTTCATTAGCAGGAGAGTTTTGGGGATTGGGTCTTGGTGAGCCGTATCCTGTTTCGGCTATTCATGGGGCTGGGACAGGAGATTTGCTTGATCAACTAATTTCATTGCTTCCTGTTCAAGAGGACGAAGAGGACGAAGACGACCCTATTCAGCTTGCAATAGTAGGTCGACCAAATGTAGGGAAGTCAAGCCTCTTAAATGCAATATGCGGTGAAAATCGGGCGATAGTTAGCTCTATTCGAGGCACTACTCGAGACACTATTGACACTTCTCTATTGAGAGAAGGTAAAACCTGGAAACTAATTGATACGGCAGGTATTAGGAGACGTAAGAGTGTTAATTATGGACCCGAATTCTTTGGAATCAATCGGAGTTTTAAAGCCATTGAAAGAAGTGATATATGTGTTTTGGTGATAGATGCTTTAGATGGAGTTACAGAACAAGATCAACGCTTGGCTGGCAGAATTGAGCAGGCAGGACGAGCTTGTTTGGTGGTTGTCAATAAATGGGATGCAGTTGAAAAAGATACTTATACAATGCCATTGATGGAAAAGGAGCTTCGTTCGAAGCTCTATTTTTTGAATTGGGCTCAAATGCTATTTACTTCCGCTCTTAAGGGGCAAAGAATAGAGCCTATTTTTAAATACGCTTCTTTAGCTGTTGAACAACACAAAAGGAGAGTCTCAACCTCTGTAGTTAATGAAGTTGTTTCTGAAGCTTTAAGTTGGAGGAGCCCACCCACAAGTCGGGGAGGGCGACAAGGCCGTGTTTATTACGCAACTCAAGTAGCAAGTTCCCCTCCTAGTTTTACGTTATTTGTTAATGACCCTAAGTTATTTGGAGATTCATATAGAAGGTACTTAGAAAGACAATTAAGAGAAGGCCTTGGATTTGAAGGAACTCCTTTGAAGCTTTTTTGGCGAGGGAAACAGCAACGAGATTTAGAAAAAGACTTAAAGCGACAACAAAGCAAATCTAATAATTCATAAATGGAGTTTTTAAGAAATGTCCCTATTGGTCAGTATGTTTCCGGTGAATCTGGTTGGCTACGCAGTCTTGACCCAAGATTAAAATTTGCATGGGCATTGATGTTTTTAATCTCTCCTGTATTAGCAGGACTTCCCTGGAGAATAGGACTCGTGATATTACTTTTAATTATTACTTTCTTAGGTTCTTTACCTATAAGAATTATTTGGCGTCCTCTTGCGTTTTTAATTACTCTTTCTTGCGTTTTTGGTTTGTTGGCTATTTTTCTTCCAACAAGTGAAACTTCTTCTGAATTGACAGTTCGCTTCCCTCAGGAAATCCCTAATGCTATTACCTTAGAAGGTTCTTGGGAGCTGATAAGAATTAATCCATTGAATTTGGGACCAGTTTCCTTAAGCCCATTGGTTATTGATAGACGCTCGGCTGAATTGGCTATTAAAACCTCAACTTTGATTTTTACAGTTGTTCATAGTATTAATTTGATGCTTATAACAACTTCTCCAGAGGACTTAATGTGGACCTTAAGATGGTACCTTAATCCACTGGCTGTCTTTGGCTTGCCATTAGATAGGTTTAGTTTTCAACTTCTTTTAACATTGCGTTTTATACCTTTAGTTCAAGAAGAATTACAAAATCTGATAAGGTCGGTTATCATTAGATCTATTAATTTTAAGCAGCTTGGCTTTAAGAAAACGATAGGTATTGCATTAACAGTTGGGGAGAGATTACTTACAAATATTCTGTTAAGAGCAGAACAAGGAGCAGATTCACTTTTAATTAGAAATGGTGGATTTATATTATCACCAGAATTGTTTAAGCCTAAACGTCTTATTAATTCAAAAATTCTTTTATTAAACTTTTTAGCAGCAACAGCCCTTTTTATGATGTTCATTCTTAGAGTTAAATTTGGCTCTCTTTGATCTGTTCTGTGTCTATTTCTTTTTGATTTTTTAAGGAACAATTTAACAACCCTTTTCATTCAAATATAAACAAAAAAGTTTTGGTTAATATGCAAGTATCCTATTTTTAAAAATTCATTGATTGTAAATTGAGTTCACTTTCAGAAAAATATCTTAATCATCCTACTTTTGGGATGCTGTATTTAGTTGCTCCTGCAGGGGAAGGTCGTGATATTTATGCGACCCTCTATGCTCAGAAAATGTTTTTCCTCGTTACTCTTCAGCCCAGAGGGGCAGAGTTTGAAGTCATTCCTTATTTGGATGCACGACATTATGCAGACATAAACATTTCACGTTGTAAAAAGAATAGATCAGCAGATTTAGAGATTTGGCTGGAATTGTTTAAGCAGACTTTTATTTAGGTTTTAGTGCAAGTTAAAAACAAAATGAACTTTAGAGAATTTTCCAACTCTCTTCCAAATGAAGTGAGTTTACTAGCAGTTAGCAAAGGTCAACCTATTAGCAGAATTCGTGCTTTGGCCTCTCAAGGACAAGTTGATTTTGGAGAGAGTAGAGTCCAAGAGGCTTTACCAAAAGTAGAGGCATTAAAAGATTTTAAGGATATTCGATGGCATTTTATTGGAACTCTCCAAGCAAACAAAGTTAGACAAGTGGTAAAGGCTTTTCAGGTAATACATTCAATTGATACTTTGAAATTAGCTAAAAGGATTTCAAGGATTGCTGGTGAAGAAATAAAGAAACCTATTGTTTTGGCACAAGTTAAATTAAGAGAAGATCCAAATAAGTCTGGTTTTACAGAAAAAGAATTGTTGAAGATTTGGGATGAGTTTGTTGAATTGCCCAATATTCAATTAGCTGGATTGATGACTATTTCTCCTGTAAAACTCGATTTAAGTCAAAGGAGGATGCTTTTTAGAGAATGTCGAGTTTTAGCAGACAAATTAAATTTAAAAGATTGCTCTATGGGGATGAGTAGCGATTGGGAAGAAGCCGTGGAACAGGGAGCAACCTGGATTCGTTTAGGGTCTCTTGTCTTTGGCAATAGAGACCTTGTTACTCAGAGATATCAATAAATGCAATTGAAAACCTTGCCCCTGCCTATTAAAAACGTTATTTAGTTAATTAAGGGTATCTTTTTCCTTTTCAAAGGGAATTTTCCTTAAGTTCGGTGCTAACCGAAACAGCTCAAAATCATTCAGAGAGGATTAACTGGTGTCGCTTATTTCACGCCTTAGAGCCGTTGTCGCAGGGGATGATTATTTAGATGATGATTTTGATGAGTTGGAATACCGTAGAGATGGTGGGTTTGATGATGGGAATGAAATGGATAGAAATTATTCAAGTGGATTAGCATCCCTTTCGAATTCGAATCCTTTTGACAATAGGGGGTCATCAAAGGTTATAGGAATGCCTGGTATTTCGACAGCAGCATCAGAAGTCAGCTTGATGGAGCCAAGAAGTTTTGATGAAATGCCTAAGGCAATTCAAGCATTAAGAGAGAGGAAAACTGTTATTTTGAATTTGACTATGATGGATCCTGACCAGGCTCAAAGAGCAGTTGATTTTGTAGCTGGAGGAACCTTTGCAATCGATGGCCATCAAGAACGAGTTGGGGAGAGTATTTTCCTTTTTGCACCAAGTTGCGTAACGGTGACAAATTCTTTTCAAGAAGAACCATCCCCATCCAGTGTTATGAATAACAAGGATTCAGGCAATAATATTACAAATGACAGTGTAAGTGCACCAGAACCTGCTTGGGGGGCATCAGGATCATCAATAGCTTCTGCTCTTTGAGTTTTAAGTGTCTTTTTCTCTTGGTGTGATTGGCTTGGGAAGGATGGCTCAGGTCATTCTTCATAGCCTATTCGAAATTGAGAAATATAATCCAGCTGAGGTTTTAGGTGTTGTTGGGAAACCTGGAAGTGTGAAAAAGGTTTCAGATCAATTTTCTAATAAACTTTTAGTCGTTAGTGCTAATGATGGTAAAGCTCATGATGTTTGGGAGGCTCCTGTAAAGATTTTGGCAGTTAAGCCTCAGCACTTGGAGCAGATTCAAGAGGAGTCTTCTAAATCAATCAAACTTGAGTCAGGCCAAAAACCATTATTGATTTCTATTCTTGCAGGCGTGAAATTGGATAGGCTGCAATCCATGTTCCCTTTTCATTCATGTGTTCGTGCAGTTCCTAATACTCCTGCGCTTGTTCGAGCAGGGCTAACAGGTCTTGCTTGGGGAGATGATTTATCTTTAAAACAGAAAGATTTGGTAAGAGAAATCTTTTTTCCAATTAGCCAGGTATGTGAATTGCCTGAAGATCAATTAGATGCTTTTTTAGCATTAACTTCTTCTGGACCTGCCTATGTAGCATTAATTGCAGATGCATTAGCAGATGGTGCTGTAGCCGCAGGTCTCCCTAGGGATTTAGCTCTTCAATTAACACACTCAACACTTGAAGGTACAGCTCGATTACTAAAGAGCAAGGAACTACATCCTGGACAATTGAAAGATATGGTTGCATCTCCTGCTGGTACAACTATTAGAGCTATCCGACATTTAGAGAAGGAAGGGGTTCGTTCGGCATTGATTGAAGCAGTTGTTCTTGCTGCTCAGAAAAGTCGTGAAATGGCATGAACTTTAAATCAACTTCCTGTAGAGACTCTCTAATGAATTTATGTTTTCATTCAGGGTGAATTTTTTTAGAACTCTTTCTCTTGCAAGCCTTCCAAGCTCAGATGTTAGGAAAGGGTGTTCTTTAAGAACTGGTAAGAGAGTCTTCAAGTGTGATGACACACCCTCTGTGCTAATAACAATTCCTGCGCCTGATTGAAGTACTTCTCCATCTGCTCCAGCATCAGTAGCTATACAAGCTGTACCTGTAGACATTGCTTCTAACAATGCTAAGGATAGGCCTTCAACTAAGCTAGGAAGGATAAAGACTTCTGTGCATTGGAGAAGAGCTACTCTGGTTTGTAAGTCAGCTTCGTACCCCCACCAAACTATTCCATCATCATTTTTTGATAAGAAATTATTTTCTAATGTTGGTCTAAGAGGACCATCACCCACAATTACAAGCTGACATCCCGAAGTGTCGGTTGCTTTCCAAGCTTTTAAAAGAGCTTCTACATTTTTTTCCGCAGCAATTCTTCCCATATAAAGGAATGTTCTTTTCCTCCCAAGTTTTTTTAAAACCTCATCTTTCTTGGGATTACTTTCTTTTTGATTATTAGGTGTCCATAAATCTGCATCTACTCCATTTGGAATAATTGCAATTTGAGTTTCTTTTACACCTAGTTTTGTTAGGACTTCAGCCTGTTTCTCTGAAAAAACAATGACTTTGTTAAAACGAGATAGAGAAGGTGCATATAATTGATAAGTAAGTTGTTGAGTACTGGCTGCAAGACTTCTTATGTTTGCATCGAAAGGTGGATGGAATGTCGCTACTAGAGGAACTTTAATTTGTTGGCAGAGATCTGGCAGTCTGAAATCAAGAGGAGAAAGAGTAAGGCTTGCATGGACAATATCAGGCTTTAGTCTTTCCAGAGACTCCCTAAGTTCACGTTGAGCTCGAAGTGAAGGAATTGTATAAACTTGAGACTTGATTAAATAAGGAAGGCTTACATCGGGATCGTTAGCTAAAAGTGATGTTTGGGAATTATCTAAGTTGGTTGGGTTGTCAAAGTGGATAAAGCTTACTTGATGACCTCTTGCTCTTAAAGTTTTTGTGGTAGTTAATCCATAGCTGACATTCCCACAAAATGGTGACTTTTTGCCGAGCCAGGCTATATGTGACACCTAGAACTTTTTTAGACACTTACTGAAAGTTAGCAGGTGGTATTGGTATAAATAAATTCGCACTAACTTCCTGTCGCTTTATAAAATTATTGCTTTAACAAATAGTTTTCTTCAAAATCTGAAGTGAGTTGATTTTTCGATCAAGATGAGTTTCTATCCACAATTCAATTAACAGTAGTAATTTCATCCAGACATTTAATGGGCCGAGAATGGTGCCCGCTTTTGTTAAAGGGAGTGGAGGCCTCGTAAGACGTTGTAATAGTGCTAGTTCAGAAGGGTTTAAGGACAATTCAGAATTGTTTGCTTCACCTATTGCAAACCCTTCATTTGCAATAAGGCTGCAACGCCATTCCCAGTTTCCAATAGGAGGAATTAGATCTTTGTCAGATTTGCAGCATTTTTGAATAGGTAATCCATACCCTCCAAGTGCAAGAAGATGAACAAATGATTGAACACAATTAGCTAAAACTTCTAACGGCTCAATTTCTGGCTTCTCAAGGCGCTCTAAATGAATCAGAATAGTTTGCAATATTTCAGGTTGAGGATCATTTGTTCCAACTAATAGTAATGATAATTCGGTTAAAGCTTGAGCAGCTGCAAGTGTTTCTAGTTTTTCTCCTAACTTGCTAAAACTCTTAACTATTTTGATTTGATGCGCTCTGGGAAGTTTGGATTTATCCCTAATATGTAGCTCAAGAAAAGTAAGGGCTGAAGTTGCAGCAAGTGAACTTTTTGGACGCCTCGCGCCAGGTATAGCAATTCGAATAATACCTTTTTCATGGCTCAAAATGGTCAGCAACCTGTCATTTTCTCCAAGGGGACCAACTTTTAAAGAAAGTCCTTTGACTTTTTTATCAATACTCACTTTAATGGCATGTGATTTTTGAATTGCTTGGTAATTTCTATTCCAAATGTTGTGCCAATAGAAGACGCTCCTGCATTGATAAGTTCTAATGCTTGAGGCAAGGCTTTGATACCTCCTGCGGCTTTAATTGAGCATCTGTTTTTTGTAAGCGAAAGTAATTCGTAAATATGAGAATGGGTTACTGCTGAGCCAAAACCATTACTTGTTTGAATCCCTCTTGCTCCAGCATCTATGCATGCTTCGATTGCTAAGGGAAGTTTATCTCTAGGAAGTTTCATGGTGTTTAGAATGACTCTTGTAGGAAGACCCTTGGATGAGATTTCTGCAAGTTCTTCCGCAAAACTTTCAATGGCTCCTTCTTGAAGGTCTAAGAAGTTTGGCACTACATCAAGTTCATCTGCTCCATACTCTGCAGCCCATTCAGCTTCTGCTTTCTTGAATTCAGCGGGGATATCTCCAAAAGGGAAAGCTATAACTGCAATAAGCTTTGTGCTTTTATTTTTACCAAGACGTTTTCTTGCAGCTGGTATCCTGATGAGGTTTGTGCACAATCCTGAGAAATTAAAATGGTTACAGGCATCACAAAGAATATTTAGAGAATTCAGATCAAGATAAGGGTCTAATGCTGCCTGATGAATAAATGAACTAATGTCAGAATTGGGATCATTCAACGAATCGTATGGCATTACTCTTTTGATTGAATGACACCATACCCACCTTGCTTGCGTCTATATATAACTTGCAATTGCTCGCTTATGGAATCTTTAAAAACATAGAAGTCATGATCTATTAGATCAAGCTGATGACGAGCTTCTTCGATATTCATTGGATTCATGCTGAAATATTTCCTTCGTATTCCAGGGGATGGAATTTTGGGTTCTTTGCCTTCTAGGAGTGATCCATCAATAGATTTTTCTTCTAAAACTTCTTCTGTGGCTGGTGTTGCTGACGCGCTATGCCCAGGGCTGTGATGATGATCACTATGACGTTCTTTATATCTTCTTAATTGTCTGGACAATTTGTTGGCAACTAGATCGATGCTTGCATAAAGGTTTTGGCTTCGTTCTTGTGCTCGGATGACAGTACCATTTGCAAAAACTGTAACTTCTGCTGTTTGATGAGGTACCCTTGGGTTTTTTGCTACAGATAGATGTACATCAGCTTCTTTGACCATTTCACCAAAGTGATGGATAGCTTTCTCAAGTTTTGATTGTGTGTATTCACGTAATGCAGGAGTTACTTCAAGGTTTCTGCCATGAATCAGCAACTTCATTTGTTTTCAACCTCCTCTAACAAGATATGCATAATGTAGCTATAAATCATCTAACAGAAGAAGGTGCCCCTACTACTCTTTTTGAACCATCTGAATTAATAGATTTTCAACTTGCATGGAATTGGCAAAAAGAATGGCAAGAAAAATTATTCTTAGATCCGTTTTCTCCACAGGCCGTTTGGATACTTCAACACTTCCCTTGTTATACCCTTGGCAGAGGCGCTACTGAAGATAATTTGCTTTTTAATTTCAATAAACCCCCTCTTGACTGTTATCGAATTGATCGAGGAGGGGAAGTAACGCATCATTTGCCTGGACAATTGGTTGTATATCTGACTCTCAATCTCCGTCGTTATAAAACCGACCTGGATTGGTATATGAGAGAACTAGAGAATGTGTTAATTGATTTGTTAAAGGATTTAGGACTTAATGGTTATCGTGTTAATGGCATGACAGGTGTCTGGTGCAATAATTTGAAAGTCGCATCAATAGGCATTGGTTGTCGAAGGTGGATAACTCAACATGGGATGTCATTAAATGTTGATTGCGATCTTTTGGGCTTTAATCGGATTGTCCCTTGTGGTCTGAAGGGTTTTAAAACAGGAAGACTCGTTAATTGGCTTCCTAATTTAAAGATGGAAGAAGTTCACCGTTTATTGAAGTTAAGATTGAATAAGCGTTTCGGATTGTTATGGACCTATTAAAAACAACTTCAGAAATTGATAAGAATTAATTAGTTGATAAATTGTTTTCAACTAATTAAATTCTGGAGTAATAGTTTGGACTTCTTAAAGAGAATTAACTATCCAAGAGGTTGTCGAGATTCAGATCAAGCAAGAGCTTTTTGGCGTCCTAGGAAAAATGAGTTAAAAGCATTAGCTTCTCATCACTGTGCAAAACAAATCGATCGTGTTGACCAAATTTGGCCATGGTTGAAAGAAAATCATGGCCAAGTTCTAGCTGTTAATGCCCCACACACTAACCCTCCAGAGAGTTATACCTATCAACAACTTGCAGACAAGATCTCAATAGCAGCTAAAGCTTTTAATTCTTTAGGTGTTTTACGAGGAGACGTTGTCGCCTTATTTTCAGAAAATAGTCCTAGATGGTTAATAGTTGATCAAGGCTTGATGCGGATTGGAGCTTCAAATGCAGTTCGTGGGGCATCAGCTCCAATTGAAGAGCTTCGATATATTCTTGATGATTCACGTTCTGTTGGTTTGATAGTTCAGTCTGGTCAATTGTGGAAGGATCTGGCTTTAAGTGAAGATCAAAAGAAGCAATTAAAGTTTGTTTTGCAAATAGAAGGAGATCCAATAGATGATCTAATTAGTTGGGAGTCATTCTTAGAAGGAGGTGTAACTGAGAATCCAATTAATGCTTTTAATGAAGATAGAAATAATTCTTTGTCTTCACCTATCGCAACTATTCTCTATACATCTGGCACCACTGGTAGGCCTAAAGGCGTTCCACTTACTCATCAAAACTTTCTTCATCAAATAAGGTCTTTGAGATGTGTTGCAAGCCCCCCTCCAGGGACACCCTTGCTAAGTATTTTGCCGATTTGGCATTCCTATGAAAGAAGTGCAGAATATTATTTTTTTTCATGCGCATGTTCGCAGCATTACACAACAATTAAGCATTTAAAGGAAGATCTTCAACTGGTAAAACCTGTCTTAATGGCAACTGTCCCTAGATTGTGGGAATCAGTTAAAACTGGTTTCGACGATGCATTAAAGAAAATGCCTGATTCACGTCGAAAACTAATTTTATTCGCACTTAAAAACAGTCGCCTATTTAAAGCAGCATTAAGAGAATCCCGAGATTTGTTATTGAAAAAAGTTAAAACCTATAGAAGGATTCTTGCCTTTTTTGAAGTGGTTTTTCGTTGGCCATTGCATGCTCTTTCATCTGTAGTTTTGTGGCCAAAGGTTTTAAAACAGCTTTCTGGTGGAAGGTTGCTTTTCCCTATTAATGGAGGTGGGGCAATAGCGCCACATGTAGATGAATTCTTTGAATCTTTAGGAGTGGAATTATTAGTTGGATATGGACTTACAGAAACAAGTCCTGTCTTAAGTTGTAGAAGAACTTGGCGAAATATTCGCGGAAGCTCTGGATTACCTTTACCTGAAACAGAGATTCGAATTGTGGATCCCACCTCTAGGGAACCTATGGATTTTGGAGAACAAGGAAGAGTATTAGTTCGTGGCCCTCAGGTGATGAATGGTTACTTAAGAAAACCTGAGGAAACCTCAAAAGTTCTTGATAGTAAGGGTTGGTTTGATACAGGTGATCTAGGAATGTTGTTGAAAGATGGGTCGATTGTTTTAACAGGCCGTGCTAAAGATACGATCGTATTAAGTAATGGCGAAAATATTGAACCAGGGCCGTTAGAAGAAGTTCTGGTGGCTAGCCCTCTTGTCGATCAGGTAATGCTGGTGGGTCAAGACGAAAGGCAATTAGGAGCTTTATTAGTTCCCAATGTGGAAAATATTTTGCTTTGGGCAAGTAAGAGAGATCTGTATTTGAAAGAAGATTTAGGAGCTCCTATGGGGGATAGAGAATTAAGAAAACTTCTTCAAAGAGAATTAAACCAATTGCTCGCTAGCAGGAAGGGCTCTCGCCCAGATGAAAGAATTTGTGGCGTTGCTTTAGTGAAGCCTTTTTCTATAGAAAATGGTTTGTTGACTCAGACTCTTAAGCAAAGGAGAGATAAAATCTCTGAACGTGATTATGTGGAAATAGAAAAAATTTTTGCTAGATAATTAAACAATATTTTGGATATTGTGTTGACCTATTGCACATTGACTGAGAGCCTTGGCATTGATAAATGTTTTCACATGTCTGAAGTAACTTCTATTTCAATTAAACGCTCAATCACAATCCGAGCTGTTGTTACGCCTTCTTGGAAAGAAGAAGCAGAAAAGGAGATAAGTAATGCTATAGGAACAAGTGATCAGCAATTAGCTCAATTGGAGAAAGAAGGTCAACAAGTAATCGAAGGATTACGAACGCAAAGTGCAAATCCTTTAGACCCAAGAATTCAAGAACAACTTTCTCAAGTGCGACAACAAGTGTCAGCAAAACGTTCTGAGTTGGAAGAACAAAAAAGAAATTTGCTTCAGCAGCAAGCTCAAGTAAGAGAATTAGAAATGGAACAGATTGTTGAACAGGGTCAGATAGAAAGCTTTTGTGATTTAAATGTTGGAGATAATTTGGTTAAAAAGATGCAGGTCTCACTGCTTGTTAGAGATGGAGTTGTTGAATCTATTGATCAAGAGTAAATTTTCTTTTGCTTTCTTTGCCAATAGGTCTTTAAGATTGTAGAAGAAGGATACTAGGGAGAAAGTATTGGCAAGTCACGACATTTTTATGCCTGCTCTCAGTTCAACTATGACTGAGGGCAAGATTGTTGAATGGCTAAAGAAGCCAGGAGAAAAAGTTTCCCGAGGAGAATCAGTACTTGTTGTTGAATCTGACAAGGCTGATATGGATGTTGAGTCTTTTCAGGATGGTTACTTGGCAGCGGTCTTAATGCCATCAGGAAGTACAGTGCCAGTTGGAGAAACGATCGGATTAATTGTTGAAACTGAAGAGGAAATTGCTTCAGTGCAAGCAGATAATCCTGCCCAAACCAATATCGCTATCACGAAGCCTGCTGAACCAGTTGAAATTCCTTCTCAAAAGGAAGAACCTTTTGCTAAGCAAGCATCACAAAATCCTCCCCCAGCCATTCCAACAGAATCTCCGGCCCAGCTGGAAACCTCTCAAATAGTTGTTAATTCAGGGCGAATTGTTGCAACGCCTAGGGCTAAGAAACTTGCCACTCAATTAGGTGTTGATTTATCTCTTGTTTCAGGGACTGGCCCTCATGGAAGGATTCAAGCAGAGGATGTTCAAAGAACTCAAGGACAACCTATTACTGTCCCATGGATTGCTGAAAGTAATGCTCCTGTATCTTTAGAAAATTTTTCAACCCCATCAACTTTTGATGCTCTATCACAAAAGGATTCCAAATCTTTTGAAATTCCTAAAGGTAAAAGTTTTGGTTCTCCTGGTGAAACCATTTCATTTAATACTCTTCAACAGGCAGTAAATCGCAATATGGAGTCCAGTTTGTCTATCCCATGCTTCAGAGTGGGATATTCTATTTCTACTGATAAACTGGATTCTTTCTATAAAAAAGTTAAGCCTAAAGGTGTAACTATGACTGCATTATTGGCGAAAGCTGTTGGAAAAACTTTAGCTCGCCATCCTCAGATTAATGTTGCATTTAGTAGTCAAGGAATGTCATATCCAGATCAAATAAATGTCGCTGTGGCTGTTGCAATGGAAGAAGGAGGACTGATTACCCCTGTACTTCAGAATGCAAATATTACCGATTTGTTTGAATTGTCTAGGCAATGGTCTGATTTGGTAAAAAGATCTAGAGCAAAGCAGCTCCAACCAAATGAATACAATAGTGGGACTTTTACGCTTTCTAATTTGGGCATGTATGGAGTAGACCGTTTTGATGCGATTCTTCCACCTGGAACTGGTGCTATTTTGGCAGTCGCTGCCTCCAGACCAACAGTAGTAGCTAGTAAGGATGGATCTATCTCAGTTAAGCGTCAGATGCAAGTTAACCTTACCGCTGATCACAGAGTTGTTTATGGTGCCGACGGGGCAGCTTTCTTAAAAGATCTTTCTAATTTGATTGAGAATAATCCTGAGACCCTTGCAAATTAAAATATTTTTGCGCTTCTTTGGGACTCTGATTATTTTGGTTAGATTTTCATTCTAAATAAATTGGTAGCTGACCCAAGAGATTTTTGGCTGAGTTCTTATGACTATGAGTTGGACTCTAAACTTATAGCTCAAGAGCCAATTGAGCCTAGACATAATGCCAAAATGATGGTTTTAGCTAAGAAACCTGGGGAAACCTTAAGATCTTCTCATTTAAGAGTTTGGGATTTGTTGGATGAGTTAAAGCAAGGAGACTTGCTGGTAATGAATGATACGCGTGTGTTAAGAGCCAGATTGAAGGTTCGTTTGAAAACCGGAGCTTTTGCAGAGCTTTTATTGCTAGAACCTAAAGGTTGTGGAAGATGGTTATGTCTTGGGAAACCCGCAAAAAAAATGCGTCCTGGAGACAATTTGGTTGTAGAAGCTCCGGGTCAAGAACTTCTTCCCTTAGAAGTCTTAGAAACAGATACTAAAACTGGAGGTAGAATAATTCAGTTTCCAGAATGTTTTTCCGACAGTGAGAAAATAGAGAGGTTACTTGAAAAGTATGGTGAAATGCCTCTTCCCCCTTATATTCATCGACATGGTTGTGATGATATAGAACGTTATCAAACCAGGTATGCATCTAAGCCAGGGGCTGTTGCTGCTCCTACAGCAGGCTTGCATTTGAGTGATGAATTGCTACAGGCCTTTTCAAAGAAAGGGATAGAGCAAGCGACGGTGACACTGCATGTGGGCCTGGGAACCTTTCGGCCATTAGAAGATGAGAATTTGAGTAATCTTCGCCTTCATAAGGAGTGGGTAGAAGTTACGGAGAAACTAGTATTAGCTATTCAAGATTGTCGATCTCGAGGGGGACGCGTTATTGCCATTGGAACAACAACAGTTCGATCTCTTGAATCAGCATTTATTTTTGGTCAAGGTACTTTGAAACCTTTTCAAGGGCCGGTTGATTTAGTCATAAAACCTGGACATAAATTTGGAGTAGTTGATGGCTTATTGACAAATTTCCATCTGCCTAAAAGTTCCTTGTTGCTTCTTGTAAGTGCTCTTATTGGTAGAAAAGAGTTGCTTTCTTTCTATCAAGAAGCAAAACAAGCTAAATATAGGTTTTTTTCTTATGGTGATGCAATGTACATTTCACCAGAAGCGGTATTAACTTCAGCGAGGTTTTAATTGCTACTTGGTTGTTCAATAATCCCCGTTGGAACTTCTGAGAACAGAACTGATGAAAGGTAACGCTCAGCAAGATCAGGTAGTACAACAACAATTGTTTTACCGGCGAATTTATCTTGTTTGGCCAATCGAATAGCGGCAGTTGCTGCAGCCCCACAAGAAATGCCAACAAGTAGTCCCTCTTCTTTAGCAAGCCTTAATGCCATATTTATGGATTCTTCGTTTGTTACTTGCTCAACTTGATCCACTAAAGCTAGATCCAGATTTTTCGGAATAAACCCTGCTCCTATTCCTTGTATTTTATGAGGTCCAGACTTCACTTCTTCTCCATTGAGAGTTTGGGTGATAACTGGGCTATGAGAAGGCTCAACCGCAACTGAAAGAACATTTTTTCTTTTCTCTTCTTTGAAGTATTTAGATACCCCACTTATAGTCCCTCCAGTTCCTACGCCAGCTACAAATACATCAACGTTTCCATCACAATCATTCCAAATCTCTGGACCTGTTGTTTTGAAATGAATCTCTGGATTAGCTGGGTTATCAAACTGTCCAGGCATGAAGTATTTTTTTGGGTCTCTTTGAGCGATTTCCTGTGCTTTAGCGATAGCACCAGGCATGCCTTTGGCTGCTTCAGTAAGAATTAGCTCAGCACCAAGTACTGCCATTATTCTGCGTCTTTCTAAAGACATTGATTCAGGCATTGTGAGAACTAGTTTGTAACCCTTAGCTGCTGCCGTGAAAGCGAGCGCAATGCCAGTATTACCTGAAGTGGGTTCAACAATTGTTTGATTTTTTGTTAGAAGACCTTTTTTTTCAGCATCCCAAATCATATTTGCCCCGATCCTGCATTTTACGCTGTAGGCAGGATTGCGTCCTTCTATTTTTGCCAAAACTGTAGCCTTACAGTCTTTAGTGACAGAATTCAGCTTGACTAGAGGAGTGTTGCCTATGGCAAGACTGTTGTCTTCGTATATGGGAGCCATTGAGATTATTCAATCAATTTATAATTAGCTAAGGTTTTTGTTTCTTGCACAATTCTGATGTTGATCTAAAAACCATTGAAATTTTTTTATGCGTTCAATGCTTTCTGAAATCGATACCAGAGATCTTCAGTTTGTTCAAGTCCTACAGAAACTCTTATTAATGTTGATGGGACTCCACATTTTTTGGCCCAATCCAATTCTTCGTAATGAGCTAATAAAACGTAAGGGCATGCCAAGGTGAAAATAGTTCCCAAACTAGGTCCCTTGCATACTTCTAGTGCGTTATAGAACCTTTGTGCTTTTGAAAGTCCCCCTGTTAATTCAAAAGAAAGCAAACATCCATAGCCTGCATGTGGTTTCATTAGTGATTGAAAGTTGGAACATTGCTCTGGATGTAAAACTCTTTCGATATCAGGATGATTTTCTAAACGAGCCTTGATCTTTAAACAAGAATTGTTTAATTGATCTATGCGACTTTCTACATCTTGGCTTGCTTCATTAAGAACTAAAGAATCTGCATCAGATAGATTGGTAACAGATGATATTGGAATTATTTCTTGGAGTATTTCTTTCCATTGAGATTCGGGGCTAATAATTAGAGAGCCTGCAAGAACATTTCCTCGTCCAGAAAAACTTTTTGTTAGAGAAGTGAAAATTAAGTCTGCATAGGGGATTGGGTCAATATTGACGGCTGATCCAATTGTGTCATCTGCGATAACTGGTATGCCACGTTCATGAGCCATCTTTGCTATGACAGGCAAATCAATGCATTGGAGCATTGGGTTGCTTGGGAGTTCAACAATTAATGCTGAAGGCTTAACGCTATCTAGTTTGCTTGCAAGCTTTGAAGGTTCTGGATTAAGGATTAGCTCACTTCCTTCAAAAATTACCTGTGGCAGTTTTAAGACATCTACATATGGGAATCCCAATTGCAAAGCAGTACTTTTAGGTCTAAATTTTCTTAACGCTTCAAGTGCGGTGGTGAGAGCAGCCATCCCAGAAGGGTGAAGTTGAATTAAACTTGAGTCACATCCATAAATTCCTGCGAGTTTTTTTCGAATAGATAATCTTGCTCCTTCACCAGCGTTGAATGATGGAGCTTTCTCTTTATTAAGAGCTATTGCTGCTTGTCGAGATGAAATCCCTAGACCTGTGTGTTGCCAAAATGCTTTTGCTATTCGAGTGGTTTCACTATCAACAATTAAGCATTGAACACCAGAGATCTCTTGGATAAATGTTTTTGCTTTTTTGTTCGTTTGATCGCAATACGTTTTAGCTTTTTCTGCTGTCTGAATATTTGGATATGGCCAACTACTGCTTGAGCTCTTACCAATTATTTGAAGGCTCTTTTGTGCTATTTCTTGAACCAGGGGATTAAAGCCAAAGCGGGGGTAAATAGATTGAAGTGAATTAATGCATTTAGGATCTTTTTCTTCATAGGCAATTACATCTTCCCATCTAGGTAATGCCACAGATACAGCGTGAGGACTCTGCGGAATTGGCTGTCCAAGGTCTTTCGCTTCCCAAAACGGATCGATTAGTAAATCTCTTGTAATCACAATAATTTTTTTAAGCCTTGAGAGAGATCTTTTTTCAGATCAATCAAATCCTCACAACCTATAGATAAACGAATTAAAGACTCGTCAATACCTAGTTTTAATTTGGTTTGAGAATCTACAGAAGCGTGGCTCATTGTTGAAGGATGGCATACAAGACTTTCAACTCCGCCAAGACTTTCAGCCATGGTGAAATATTGAAGGCTTTTACAAAAAGAATATGTGTCTTCTTGGTTTGCTTTTAGGCTAAGAGTTACTATTGCTCCCCCTGCAAGCATTTGTTTTTTAGCAATTTCATTTTGAGGATGATCTAAACGGAAAGGATATTTAACCCATTTCACAGATGGATGCTTTGCCAGCTCATCAGCTATAGCTATTGAGTTTTCAATTTGTCTTTGAAACCTCAGAGGAAGAGTTTTGATTCCTCTTGTAATCAGCCAACAATCGAACGGAGAAGGTTGGAGTCCAAGAGCTTTTTGTGCAAATTTCATTCGCTCATGCCAGGCGAGACTTTTAGTACATACGGCACCCCCTAAAGCATCCGAATGGCCATTAATGTATTTAGTAGTACTGGTAAGTGAAATAGTTGCTCCTAATTCCAGAGGCTTTTGCAATAATGCAGTTGCGAAAGTATTATCCACTATTACTGGAATTTGATTTTCGTTGGCAACACTACAAACTGGTTTTAAATCTATAACTTTTAACAGAGGATTCGTAGGGCTTTCTATCCATATCATTGATGGCTTTAAACGATTTATTTCACTAATAGAAGACCTATCTGAAAAATCGACCCATTTAGTTTGAAGACCAAATTTTTGGAAAACCTTTTCGAATAACCTTATTGTGCAACCATAAAGATTCTCTTCGCATAAGATTAGGTCTCCTGTTTTAAGAGAGCTTGCTATGGCAGTAATAGCGCTAACACCAGAGTTGAAAACAGTTGAATACTTGCAGCCTTCAAGGGAAGATAAAACAGACTCTAATATTCGAAAATTTGGATTCCCTGAGCGTGTGTAATCAAAACCATCAGGATTGCCATGCCTGAATGTTGAACTTGGGAAAATAGGCGGCATAACTGTGCCTGTATCCTTGGCAAAGCTTTCACCATGATGGATTACCCGAGTATTTAAGCCAGGGGTATAACTCTTTTCTGGGTTTGTAGATGCCAATTGATTCGAGAGCAGTTTTACATTCTAGGTAATAATTGTATTAAAAAGCATTTTTTAAAGAAAACTAGATCATTGCAATCTATTTGACTTTTATGTAAGTTCTTTCCCTATAAAATGCTAATAATAAAACTTATTTAAAAAAGAAGAGAATACTTTTAAACCTTGAAATTATAGCGTAGATTTTCAGCTAAATTTATTTAGACACTACTTTCTAAATCTAATATTTTATCTACAAGCTCCACTTTCTTTAGTCTAGAGACATTTTCAACATTTGAAAGGAGTGACCTTAGCTCAGTGTTTGTTTTTTTCATCAAGATAGCCTGTCTTTCTTTAGACTGAATCTTTTTAATTATACTAGGGTTTGATGCAATTAAATCAATCAACTGCTCTCTTGACAAGCTTGGAATAATATTTACACTTTTCAAATAAGACCTTAACTCGACACTATTCATTTTGGTTAATCTGCTTTTAAGAATATCCTTTTCATCCATTTTCTTTACTGACTTTTCACCCTTACCCATAGACGATGCTTTTATAGATAGCTTTATTATTTGGTAGGAAAAAGTTCCTATTGCTATTATGCTATCTGCGATCTTTTCTAGATCTATAGAGTTGTTTCTAAAATATCTTTTCAAACTCTCATCTAATTCTGTTTTCTTTTTTTTCTTTTGCAGAAGAATCTCATTGCTTTTCGTATTTAAGTGATTTAATTCAATTTGCTTGCTATCATTTAACAATATTTGAGAATCTTTAGTTTCTTTTGCTATTTCGTAAGACTTTATTGATCTTTTTAAATGCCATCTGGTTGAAGAATATATTAGAATAAAAAGAAGAAATATTATTAAGAAAATTGCTAGGTTGTATGCATTAGAAGAAAAGAATCTGAATCTATCACCATCTAGTAATTCCGCATAAGTCTTAGCCCCTTCTTCAGACCATCCAAGAAGTTTAAGCTCATTTACAGTTTCTACAAGTTGATTGGACAAAACATCGTTGGTCGTTATCTTATTTTGATAGATTGCTCTTCAATGTCTTGTTAATATTTTATTTCTCTCAAAAAACTTCTTTTAATTAGTCTTTAGTGCTCTTGCTTTGTCAACCAAGAGCGTCTTGACACCATTAGTGATTATTACTTAGGTACTTTATGTTCGTTCATGATTTTGATTGAATTGAGCAGATTCGTGCTAAAAATATCTACCATTTTAAAGGCTTAAAGATCATGCCTGTAAAGAAGACTGATTTTTTGCAGAGTCCTGAGACGGATGCTATTGATTCTTATTTTGAGTGTATTACTGAGTGCAGCCTAGACAGCAAAGGAGCAGAGTGTATTACACGATGCATAGAAGTTCATTTAAAAAGTGAGGAATGAATAATGAAAAAAAATCTGACTAGACAGAGGAAAACAACCCTGAAATGGACTTCAGATGGAGAGTTATCATCTATTGATAAGGCAAGAATTCTAGAAAGATTAACAAATAAAGAATTAACTGAATGTGAATTAGCTTGTGATCTGTCTCTTAATAAAGATGAAAATATTGATATTGCTTAGCTTTGTCTTAAATGAAAGGCTATTAATTAAAGCTATCAACTTTTAAACTTAACTTTTATTTGAGCTTCTAATTCTGAAGAGAAAATACTTTTCTCATTAGAGCCAGGCTATATCACTTGGCCGCAGACCTTCTGCGTACAGTTCTCCTGCCTTCTGAGGAGGTTTCTGTTCCTGAACTATTAGTCTCTTCACTACTTTCTTTTTTGTCTGAGGATTCTGATTCTGCTTCCATCTCTAAACATGAAGCAACAACCATTGCTGCTTCAATATGATTTGGAAGGTCCCCAATTGTGATAAGGGCTTTCAGTACAAGCTGCATCCTTGGATCTGGGCCAAGGTCTGGACGTAGTTTCTTTACTGATTGCCAAAGTTCTTTTGTTACTTCTTTGAGCAGGGCCTTGTCCGTAACCACAGTGATTTTTTTATATATGATTACTTAAAGTAACAGCTCGTCAGAAAAAAGCTCCATGAAAAATCCTTGAATGTTTTTAGTGAGCCTATACATCAATGAATAGATCCCTTAGGTTCTTGAGAAAAAACCTGAACAATTATGAGTAGTTACATGAACAAAAACCTTGGGAGATAAGGGATTTTGTTCATGTCATTCGAAATAGATTCTGAGGTATTTGATCCCTCAGAGGCATATATGCCTTAAACCTTGCGAGAATAGTATTCCACAACTAAGAGTTCATTTATTTCGATTGCAACCCATTCTCTGTCACATTTCCCAATCACTTTTGCTTTCATTTTTGACTTTTCCAGCTCTAAATGAGGTGGTACATTTGCCAGCCCTGGAAATTCCAAGTTACCTTCAGCAAGTTTTTTGCTGGCTTTTCGCTCTCTAATGGAAATCTCATCGCCTGCTTTGCATTGATAACTTGCAATGTCTAGTGTCTTTCCATTAACAGTTACATGCCCATGATTAACTAGCTGGCGTGAGCCTGGGATCGTTGGTCCAAAACCAAGACGGAAGCACACATTATCAAGTCTGCTCTCTAAAAGCTTTAAAAGGTTTGTACCTGTAGAACCTTCCATAGCACGTGCTTTTTTTACGTAGCGAACAAGCTGACGTTCTGAAATCCCGTAATTAAATCTCAGCTTTTGTTTCTCTTCTAAGCGAATCGCGTATTCAGAACGCTTGCGACGGGCATTGCCATGCTGACCAGGAGGATTTGACCGCTTAGCGGCTTTCCTAGTGAGACCTGGAAGATCTCCCAAGCGACGCGTGATCCTCAGTCGAGGCCCACGGTATCTAGACATAGGTAAAATAATGATAGAGGGCTTTGATGAGAGGCTAGTAATGCTTGAACTTGGGATCAAACATTTTCTACTTTCTCAACAGCTAAATATTCTATCTTGAAGCATGATCAAAAATTTAAATAAATTTATTTCCAAGTTGTTTTTAGGTTTAATTCATTTTTATAGGAAATGGATTTCACCGATGTATGGCCCTAGGTGTCGCTTTATTCCTACTTGCAGTCAATATGGATTGGAAGCTATTTCAAAGCATGGCCCTTGGAAAGGAGGATGGTTGACTTTTAAAAGACTTTTACGTTGCCATCCCTTTACACCTTGTGGTTGTGATCCAGTTCCAGATTAATGACAGTATCATCATTAATCCTTCTAACCAGGCAAGGCTGTTGTTTATGCAAAGGGTTAGAAGAACGTCTAAAAGAAATTCCTTTGGAGGTTATAGACCCTTCATTAAAACTTCTAGTTATAGATATTGATGGAGAAGATGTTTCTACTTCTGAAAGAGTGAATTATGACTTAGAAGTTCCTGTTTTGTTTATTGAATTAGAAAACCCATTAAGGAAAGTAGAGTTACCAAGAGTTTCTCCAAGACTTTCTGAAGAAGGCCTTTTAAAGTGGCTTCAAAAAGCAATTCAAGGAAAAATTCAAAGAGCATAACAATATTTATTTGATTTTGTTGCTATGACTTTTCCGCTTCATTCGCTTTTTAAACAAGTAGGTATAGAACTTTCTGAGCAATTTAAAAATTTGCTCATAGAAAATTTCACTCATGATTCACGCCGCATTAATAAGGGAGAATTATTTTTTGGTTTACCTGGAGAGAAAATTGATGGAGGTTGTTTTTGGCGTCAGGCTATTTCAGATGGAGCAGTTGCCGCCGTAATTGGTTCTGCAGCAGCAGAACTCGATCCACCTGGGGAAAAAGATTTGGTTATTGTTGTCCCTGACCCTGTTGCATATTGGATGGGTGAGTTGGCTTCTGTTTTGTGGGATAAACCTTCTTTCAAGATGGATTTAATAGGTGTTACAGGAACGAACGGTAAAACCACAACATCACATCTAATTGAACACCTCAGCTCACACTGTGGACGGGAATCTGCTTTGTTTGGCACTTTATATAACCGTTGGCCTCAATATTCTGAAGTAGCAACTCATACAACCGCTTTTGGTGATGAGCTTCAGCGCAAACTTGCTAAAGCAGTGAATTCAGGGGCTAATTTTGGAGTTATGGAAGTTAGCTCCCATGCCCTTACGCAAAGGAGAGTCGCAGGTTGTCATTTTTCGGGAGCGATATTTACAAACCTTACTCATGAACATCTGGATTACCACAATTCAATGGAGGCGTATTTTGAAGCCAAGTCCTTGTTGTTTAAAACCCCTTATTTATATAGGGATAAGATATGTTCTGTGATAAATATCGATGATCCATGGGGGTTGCGCTTATCTAAATATTTACAAAAAACATGTTGGCGCTCTTCTTTAGATGAAAGCTTAATTGAGTCTTTAAGCCCAGAATTATTCTTAACGCATTTAAAAAGGACTTCTAAAGGCATGGAGGGTATTTTGCATAGTCCTTTAGGGAATGGAGCATTTTGTTCTCCCTTAATAGGGAGATTTAATTTGATGAATTTGCTGCAGGCTGTTGGTGCATTGCTTCAACAAGGCTTGCCTTTAGAAGAATTATTGTCTTCAATAAACTCTTTCCCTGGAGTTCCAGGTCGAATGGAGAAAATTAAGGTTGAAGGTCATTTGCCCGAAGTAGTGGTTGATTATGCACATACTCCCGATGGCCTGAAAAATGCGCTGAAAACTCTGCGAACCTATGTATCGGGGACTCTCTTGTGTGTATTTGGTTGTGGTGGTGATAGAGATCGCAAAAAGAGACCAGAGATGGGTGCTATTGCATCAGAGTTGGCGGATCGAGTAATCCTTACGTCCGACAACCCCCGAACTGAAGACCCACATCTTATCCTTAAAGATATACTTTCTGGAATACCTACAAATATGGAGACATTTGTTGAAGTCGACAGAGCTATCGCAATCCAAAAGGCTATATTGATGAGCGTTCCAGGGGATATGGTTTTAATTGCTGGTAAAGGACATGAAGACTATCAAATCATTGGGATGGAAACAATACAATTTGATGATAGAGAAATAGCAAAAACAGCTTTAAATCTAAAGTTAAACAGTTGAGTCTAACCCTTTACCTTTTAAGGCAATCTCTCTTAGTACAGAAATTAGTTTATTTATTTCTTTTTTATTAGTAGGAATATGAACACATGCACGTAGCCAAATAGGATCTTCTAAAACTCTTATCCAAAGGGATTGCTTCCCAAGTGTTTTGACAATCTTTTTAGGCGAAATTACGGAATTCATTGAAAAGCTTACAATCCCTGCAGGTGGAGGACCTTCAAGGACCGTCTCTATCCCCTCAGTATTTTTGAGCTCAACCCATAATTTTTTACTAAGGAGTTTAATCTTTTCAATCCTTTCTATATCAGTACCTTCTGTCTCCAAGAGCTCAATTGAATTTCTCAGTCCTGCAAGTAAGGGCGTACAAGAGGTGGCAATTTCAAACTTTCTTGCATCAACATGAAAAGGGTTAGGACTATCTTTATAAATACTTCCTTCATGTGAAATACTTTTCCATCCCACCAATGTTGGATTAGCTGATTCTAAAACCCTTCTTGAGAGAATGACTGCCCCTAACCCTTCTGGACCAAAAGCCCACTTATGACCTGTAAAAGCATAGATATCTGCTGTTGATGCAGCTTGTTTTATTGGGATTTGACAGAAACTTTGGGCTGCATCAACTAATAAAAATGGGTTGCTTGGGTATAAGTGAAGCATCTCAGCTATTAACTCAATTGGCATTATCTCTCCTGTGTTCCAAAGGAGGTGAGAGATCACAACCAGTTTGGTTTTCGCTGTTAAAATACCTTGCAAGCGTTTAATTATAAGATCATTAGTTATACTTTCTTTCATAACTCCTTTTCGTAGACTTTGAACATCTAAAATATCTATTTCAAGTGCTTTCCTTCGAGCAAGTTCTTTGCATGCTGCGACCACACCAGGATGCTCACAATTACTTATTACAATTCTTTCTCCTTTTGAAAAAGAGAGTCCCCACAAAGCCAAAATACACCCACTAGTTACATTTTCAGTTAGAGCTACTCGACTGGTTGTTACACCACAGAAGTTTGCAATTAGATTCTTAGTTTTATTAATCTCATCAGCAATATAAGGCCAGACATCATTTGTAAAGGGACCCAATTCTTGTATCTGTTGCCAACTTTTTAGAATTGCTTCTAGTGAAGATTCAGGCAAAGGACCTTGACCACCATAGTTAAAGTAATGCTTATTTTTTAAGGCAGAGAGTTCTGATCTAAGGCAGCTCATTTAAAGAAAATCTATTTAAAGTGGATACCTATATTTGTTCATTGTAAGTAGAAAAATTATAATTCTAAGTTTATATGAATGAATTTCACTTTAGGTGTTGAGGACATTTTAAAAGTGCAATACCTACTGCTGTGAAGTTTAAACCTTGAGCATTTTTGATTACTTTTTTGACTTTTTTAACACCATACTTTTCACTGGCATCACTATAAGCTAATAAAACTGATTTATAAGTATCAGTTCCTTCAGAACGGTATTTACAGAAGTTATCTCCGACAAAGTTGAGAAGTACTGTCAATGTTAGCTCAACCATTAAATTGGTACCTTATATTAAAAAATCATAAGTCCTTTTTCATTAAAGGCTTTTAAAATCAGTGTTTAAATATAAAAATAGGAGGCTGTGTTTAGCACAGCCTCCTATTTTTATATTTGTGTATTTAAATTAAAGTTAAATCACTTCTGATAAGAAATACCACGGTAGGTTAAAAGAGGATGATTAGCTGAAACCTCTTGTTTTCTATTTGTATAGATATTCCGCCTATAAGTCAATTCAACGAATTGCTTTTGAGACGGTTCCTTATGTTGGATGTAGGCTTTTCCGCGGTAAGTAAGTGTAGCCATTTGCAGACTCCGATAGGTCGCCAGGTCCCCGTTCCATGGCCTGGTTGGAACTGCGCCCTGAGATTAACAGGGTGAACGTTTTGTAGCTATTGCTACATTATTATTTTGAGGTATTTGACTCCTCCTTGACGTTCGTATTGATACAAAGAAAGTCAAAATCAAGATTTCGTTAATCTTTTAAACATTTGGCTTTGGCTTTTGAGTAAGGTGAAGAGGGTTACTTAGCCTTTGGAAGGCTGCTTGATTAAGCATTCTTCTTTAAGCCCTCTTAGCAAAATGATTAGAAGATGAAAACACTTTTATTCTTCCTCGGATCAGCAATTAGATGGATGGGGGTTAACCCAAGCAGATTTTTGTATTTTCACTTATATCTCTTTTGTGTCTATTTATTTACTTTTCTCGCAAAGTCAGGGCAGTCTGATGTTTATAGATTGATTTTTACTGCAGGTATTTTCACACCCTTTTTCATTGCTATTTATAGAGGGCTACCTTTAGATTGTTTAGATCTCGAATCAGCACTTAGGAAAGAAAATAATAATTATCAAAATTGAGACTTCTTTATATTTAAAGGACTTGAATCACTTCACTCACTTCTGGAATCATTTCTCGAAGCTTCCTTTCAATTCCCATTTTAAGTGTCATAGTGCTGCTGGGGCAGCTACCACATGCCCCTTGTAATCTTACTTTTACTACTGGGCCATCAATTTCCACTATTTCTACATTCCCCCCATCAGCCATTAAGAATGGTCTTAATTCATCTAGAACTGTTTCAACGTTTTCTTGTGTAAGTGCCATAGTTTGATTTTCCATAATACTTTTATAGTGTTTAATTAGGTTTAGCCTACTCAATAATGCCCTAATTAGGAAACATATAGATTTTGATTTTTTCTAACGCTCTAGGTTCAGAAGCTCGATTTGATGCAGTTTTAATTGGTGCTGGGATAATGAGCACAACTTTGGCTGTTTTGCTTCATGAGTTAGAACCTGAGCTGAGAATTCTTATCGTTGAAAAGTTAGATGCTCCAGCTTTAGAAAGCAGCTCTGCGTTGAATAATGCAGGGACTGGACATGCTGCTAATTGTGAGTTTAATTACACACCTCGTCAGGCCGATGGAAGTTTAAACATAAAGAAAGCATTACTTATTAACTCTTTTTTTGAAAGCAGTCTGGAATTTTGGGCCTCAATGACCGAAATGGGCAAACTATCACCAGAGAATTTTCTTCATTGGGTACCTCATATAAGTTTCGTGTCGAATCAAGAGGACATTTCTTTTTTACGACAACGTTACAGAGAGCTTACTCATCATCAACCTTTTGTAGATATGCAATGGAGTGAAGACTCTAAAGAGTTGGAAGAATGGATTCCATTGGTAATGCTGAATAGAGATGTTACCCAGAAAGTAGCTGCTACTAGAATGCATCGAGGTACAGATATTGATTTTGGAGCACTTACCTCCTCTTATTTAGATATATTGAAAAAGGATGGAGCTGTAGAGTTATTACTATCTACTAATGTAATTGATATACATAGGTCAGGTAACGAACCATGGGAAATCTCGTTGGTTAACAAGACAGGTAGCTTTTCTATTCAAACCCCATTCGTTTTTATAGGAGCTGGAGGAGGTTCTTTGCCTTTGTTACAGAAATCTGGAATCGCGGAAGGTAAAGTATATGGAGGATTCCCTGTTAGTGGACAATGGTTGGTTTGTAATGATCCGGATTTAGCTGAAAGACATAATGCGAAAGTTTATGGTAAAAGTGCTACAGGTGCTCCCCCAATGTCAGTTCCGCATTTGGATACAAGATGGATAAAAGGACAGCGATCATTGCTATTTGGTCCATTTGCAGGTTTTAATACTAGATTTTTGAAGAATGGTTCCAATCTAGATTTATTCAGGTCCATTCAACTTTCCAATCTTGTCCCAATGATTCAAACAGGGTTCAAAAATTATGATTTAATTAAATATCTTTTTAGACAAGTTCAGCTTAACCATATTGATCGTGTTAATTCTTTAAAGTCTTTTTTCCCAGAGGCTAAACCAGAAAATTGGACATTATCAGTTGCGGGACAGAGAGTACAGATAATTAAACAGGGATCGCAAGGAGGAGTCCTGAAATTGGGAACAGAAGTAGTTACGTCTGCTGATGGTTCTTTAGCTGCTTTGCTTGGAGCATCTCCAGGAGCTAGCACAGCAGTATCAATTATGTTGGAGGTTTTAGAACGTTGTTGGAGAAAGAAAATGCAGACTCATCACTGGCAAGAGAGAATGAAAAAACTGTTGCCAAGTTTTGGGAAAGATATTAATGCTGACAAATCTTTGTTTGAAAAACTTCGAAATCGTAGTGATTATCTGCTTGGATTAAAATAAGGGGTTTAATGATCCTTTCTTAAATAGAATGTTTTTTCTACTTTCGAATTTCAACGAAATCAATCTAATGAGATGAACGAACATGACTGATGTACCTGTTTCTCGTTTAAGGAACTTCTGCATAATTGCTCATATTGATCATGGTAAATCGACTTTGGCAGATAGGCTTTTGCAGGAAACAGGTACAGTCTCTTCTCGTGAGATGCAAGATCAGTTTTTGGACAATATGGATTTAGAGAGAGAACGAGGCATCACGATAAAATTACAAGCAGCAAGAATGAATTATTACGCTAGTGATGGCGAGATGTATGTACTTAATTTGATTGATACTCCAGGTCATGTTGATTTTTCTTATGAAGTAAGTCGATCTTTACAAGCGTGTGAAGGGGCTTTATTGGTGGTTGATGCGAGTCAAGGTGTAGAAGCGCAAACTCTCGCAAATGTATATTTAGCGCTTGATAATGACCTCGAAATAATCCCAGTTTTAAATAAGGTTGACTTACCTGGATCGGATCCCGTAAGAATTAAGAAAGAGATTGAATCTATTATTGGTTTAGATACATCTAATGCAATTTCTTGTTCTGCAAAAACGGGAGTAGGCATTACTGAGATTTTGGAGGCTGTAGTTGATAGAATCCCTGCTCCTAAAGACTTTGTGGATGAGCCTACTAAAGCTTTGATTTTTGATTCATATTATGACCCTTATAGAGGAGTAATCGTTTATTTTCGAGTTATTACAGGAAGTCTCTCTGCTAGAGATAAGATCTTATTAATGGCTAGTAGCAAGAGTTATGAGTTAGATGAAATTGGGATTATGTCACCAGACCAGAGTCAAGTTGAGGGCTTACATGCTGGAGAGGTTGGATATTTGGCTGCCTCAATCAAAGCAGTTGCAGATGCTCGAGTTGGAGACACTATTACATTGGCTAATGACTCTGCTCTTGAACCTTTACCTGGGTATACAGAGGCAAATCCAATGGTGTTTTGTGGCCTATTCCCTACTGATGCAGATCAATATCCTGATTTGAGAGAGGCGTTGGATAAATTGCAACTTTCAGATGCTGCGTTGAAGTATGAGCCTGAAACTAGCAGTGCAATGGGCTTTGGTTTTAGATGTGGATTCTTAGGTTTGCTTCATATGGAGATCGTTCAAGAAAGGTTGGAGCGTGAATATGATCTTGATTTAATTGTTACTGCACCATCAGTGATATACCAAGTAAATATGTTAGATGGAGAAGTCCTTTTGGTTGATAATCCGGCCACCTTACCTGATCCTCAAAAGCGAGAGTCAATAGAAGAGCCATATGTTCGTATTGAGATTTATGCTCCCAATGATTATAACGGGACGCTAATGGGACTCTGCCAAGATCGTCGAGGTGAGTTTGTAGATATGAAATTTATAACTACTGATAGGGTTACTCTTATATATGAGATTCCATTAGCCGAAGTCGTTACAGATTTCTTTGATCAGATGAAGAGTAGAACAAAGGGATATGCCTCGATGGAATACCATGTAATTGGTTACCGTAAGAATGATTTAGTTCGCTTAGATGTGTTGATTAATGCCGAGAGAGCGGATCCTCTTACAACAATTGTTCATCGAGAGAAAGCTTATGGAGTAGGTAAGGGGTTGGTAGAGAAGCTAAAAGAACTAATTCCTAAACAACAGTTTAAGATTCCTTTGCAGGCATCTATAGGTAGTCGAGTCATTGCAAGTGAAAGCATCAGTGCACTTAGAAAAGATGTTTTAGCAAAGTGCTATGGAGGGGATATCTCAAGAAAGAAGAAGTTGCTTAAGAAACAAGCAAAAGGTAAGAAACGGATGAAGTCCATGGGGAAAGTAGACGTGCCTCAAGAAGCTTTTATGGCAGTACTGAAATTAAACCAATGATTAAGATTGAACTTTATAAGAATATTATTTTAAGATTTAGGTAAGGGCTTTGCAATTGAAAATTCTAACTTTTATTATGGTTCAAATAGTTGAGTTTTTGATTTGAGGTATCTTTCTGCTCTAAGAATAAGAGGTAAATCAAAACTCTCACGGAAAATGGCAGCTTGGGGAATACTTTTGTTAGTTATTTATTTACTTGCTGCTTGCTTTACTCCAACTTTTATCAAGTTAGGTTTTTTCCCTGATGGGCAATTAGGTTTAGATAGTCCAATGTATGCACCTCCTTCTTGGGGGCATTGGTGTGGAACCGATCGACTAGGAAGGGATGTTTGTGTAAGAACTTTGCAAGGGAGCAGTGTGGCTTTACAAGTGGTTTTTATGGCAGTTAGTTTAGCTGTCTTAATTGGTGTGCCTATAGGAATTTTGAGTGGTTATGTTGGTGGCCTCCTCGATAGAGTAATAGTCCTAATAATGGAAACGTTATACACAGTTCCGGTGTTATTGCTTTCGGTTGTGATTGCATTTCTCTTAGGACGGGGAATTATAAATGCAGCAATTGCGCTATGCATCGTATATATCCCACAATATTTTCGTGTTGTTAGGAATCAAACTGAGCAAGTTAAAACTGAGCTTTATATTGAAGCTGCTAGGGCAATAGGTGCTGGTCCTCTATGGATTATGAGAAAATATTTGTTCCAAAATGTAATTACTTCAGTTCCTGTCCTTTTAACATTAAATGCTGCTGATGCAGTACTCGTCTTAGGGGGACTTGGATTCCTTGGGCTTGGACTACCTGAAACTATTCCAGAATGGGGTAGTGATTTAAATATGGCTTTAGATGCAGTGCCTGTAGGTATTTGGTGGACTGCTCTTTACCCTGGTATTGCAATGTTTGGTTTAGTTCTTTCTTTGTCACTAATTGGAGAAGCGTTAGAAGATTTTTTTGGAGGGAATGAACTTAAAGGGTGAAAATTTCTTCTGTTTGTTTTCACCAAATTCAATACCTTCTAATGATGTAATTTTACCGTCCTAGGGAGTTGCTCTAGGATTTCTCCGTTGATACCTAATTTAGGATACTCGCGACCTTGTTCTCTACACCAAAGTGCCACCTCAGGATAAGACCACTCAAATAAGGTTTGCTTATAAAGTTTTTCATTTAAGCCTTCACCTGAGTTAGGTAATACTCCTGATTCTTCACGCTGACGTAATGCTTCGAATAGAAGTGTGGCTGAAGCAACAGATACATTTAGAGATTGAACCATTCCACGCATAGGTATATAGATTGATTCATCTACTAATGTAGATGCGGAGTCGCTAAGGCCCCATTTTTCGGCGCCTAATACAAATGCTGTGGCTCCTTTGTAATCAAAGAGACGATAATCTTTAGCATCCTGATTTATGTTGGTACCATATATTTTGAATCCCATTGCCTTTAAAGATTCTATGGCGACTTCAACGCTTTTATGCTCCTTAAGCTTTACCCATTTTTGACTACCTTGAGCTGTACTATTAAAAGTTGGTGTTTTACCTTGTTTGAAAATCGCATGCGCTTCAATTATTCCAATTGCATCACATGTTCGAAGAATAGCAGAGAGATTGTGGGGTTTTTCAACTTCTTCAGTAAGGATAGTGAGATTGAACATTCGACGTTTAAGAACTGATTTGATTTTTTCGAAACGACGTGGCAAAAGAGTCATGGGAAGTGAGAATTATTTAGAAAAAGGATTCTTCAATGAGACTTTTCTTAGGATAGGGTTTAATTGGATTGGGAACTGTTTGGATAATATTGCTGTAGGTAAGCTATTCTGCTTGGTACAAATGAATTTCATAAAGGAGAAACATAGTTATTTCAAATAATGGATTAATAAAAGGATTGTTATCCAGAATTGCAGCTTGGGAAATCCTCCAAGCTATAGGTGGAGGTGCATATTCTGATGTAGCGATAGAACGTGTTTTTAGAAAATATGATCTTGCTGGTAATGATAAGGCACTTGCAATTGAATTGGCATGTGGAGCAGTTAGACAACGAAAGTTATTAGATGCTTGGGTTGATCGCTTGGCAAAGATCCCATCATCGAAGCAGCCTCCTTTACTTCGTTGGTTGTTGCATATAGGTCTTTATCAGATATTTTATATGGACCGAATCCCTGTATCAGCTGCAGTCAATACAAGTGTAGAGATTGCAAAGAGCCATCGATTAAGACATCTTGCTCCAGTAGTTAATGCGGTTTTAAGAAAAGCTGTTACAGCACGTGAATCAAGGGAAGAACTACCTGCCTTGACAAACAAACTAGAGTCATTTGCACAGACATATTCTATTCCATTTTGGCTAGCCAAAGATTTAATTAGATGGAAGGGAGAACAAAGTGCTGAAATTATTGCTAAAGCTTTTAATCAAGCCCCTTCCATTGATTTAAGAGTTAATTGCAAGCGATCCAGTATTCACAAGCTCCAAAAGAAGTTACAAGATTTTGGAATTCAGAGTAGATGTATAGAGGGATACTCTAGCGGAATCAATGTAATATCTGGTTCAGGAGACTTGCGCCAATGGCCGGGTTATAAGGAAGGTGAGTGGTCTGTTCAAGATCGTTCTGCTCAGTGGGTTGTACCTCTAGTTGAGGCAAAGCCAGGAGAAAATGTGCTTGATGCTTGTGCAGCTCCAGGCGGGAAAACAACTCACCTTGCAGAATTAATGAATGATATTGGTGAAATTTGGGCGGTAGATCGATCTGCGAAACGCCTCAAGAGAACAGCTCTTAATGCAGATCGTCTTGGCTTCCATTGTATAAAATATCTGCTTGCTGATTCAACTACCCTGTTAGATCAGATGCCACAATGGAAAGGATATTTTCATAGGATTTTGTTAGATGCACCTTGTTCTGGATTAGGAACTTTGGCAAGAAATCCAGATTGTCGATGGAGAATGTCGCCTAACAAGATAAAAGAATTAGTTCTTTTGCAAGCACAGTTGTTGAAAGCCTTGGTCCCATTGTTAAAAGTTGGGGGTAGGATAGTTTACTCCACTTGTTCAATTCACCCTGATGAGAATGCAAAGCAAATAGAAAACTTTCTTTTGTCTCATCATCAATTAGCCCTTAAGGAGCAAAAACAAATTTGGCCTGGAGACAAGGAAGGAGGAGATGGTTTTTATGCTGCAATTATTGATTCGGTTTAGTCAGCGATATTATCTCGACGAGATTCCAGAGCAATTACCAATTAATTTTCTATTTTTGTCCTTGAGGGAAATTCTAGAATCTCGAAATCCTTTTCTATTTGTTGCATGAATGTTTTCCAGGCAGACGCTGCATCTCCACTGCTCCCTTGGGTCTTTTCATTGTTGTCCTTTCCAAACCAAACACTTGTTGTGAGTTGTGGAATAGAACCTATAAACCAAAGGTCCCTATTACCCTCTGATGTGCCTGTTTTCCCGATAACTTGGCGATTTTTCAATTCAGCAGCCGTCCCCGAGCCTTCTAAAACAACTTTCCTTAACATCCAATTCATTGTGTCAGCAACTTCACTAGATATAGCTCTTGCTCCTTGCATTCCATGCGTTTTTTGACTCCAGATAATTTGATTCTCAGGTCCTCTTATTTCTTCAATGGGTGAGGGTTTTATATATACACCTCTGTTAGCAATACCAGCATAAGCTCCAGTCATGTTCAGAACAGTTTCTTCATATGCTCCTATTGCTAAGGGATAATAATGGCCGAGTATTCGTTCATTCCCGATACCTAGTTTGTTGGCTATTGAGATAACCTTTCGAAAGCCTACTTTTTCTAGGAGATCTACAGCAATAGTATTTAAAGAGTTGCTAAAAGCATCGGTTAATGAAACTTCTCCAAAATATTTGTTACCAAAATTTTTAGGACAATATCCGTACCAGCATCTTGGGGTATCAAAAAGCATGTCTTCTGGTTTGTAACCCTCAATAATTGCAGTTGCATATGGAAAGACTTTAAAGGTTGACCCAGGAGATCTTAGAGCTTGAGTCGCTCTATTAAATTGATTCCGCTTGTAATCTTTTCCGCCAACGAGGACTCTAATTAGTCCGGTATTAGGTTCGATCGAAACAATCGCACCTTCAAGATCTGGTGGGACTTTAGCTAGAATTCCTTTTGCTTTAATTTGCCAGTCAAGTATGAGGCTACTTATAATTTTTAAGCCTCCAATTTCGAGCTGTTCTTGTGACAAGATCTTTGGCAATTCTTGTTCAAGGTAGGTAGTAAAAAAAGGAGCTTTGCTCATTAGATATTTAGGTATGCCCGGTTTAAGATTTAGAGGACTATTTAAGGCCGTTAAAAGCTCTAAGTCAGAGATATAATTTTCAATCCTCATTTTTTGAAGAACAATTGATCTACGCTCTAGAGCTAAATCACTATTAACTAATGGGGAATACAATGAAGGAGCAGGTGCTAAACCGGCAATTAGAGATGCTTCTGCTAGTGTTAGCTGATTAGGTGTCTTTGTAAAATAGACCCATGCTGCGTCTGAGATCCCATATGCATTTGAGCCTAGGTAGACATTATTTAAATATTTTTCAAGAATATATTCTTTACCTAGTTGTCTCTCTAATTTAAAAGCGAGAGCAATTTCTTTAAGCTTTCGCTGCAAAGTTCTATCTTGACTTAGGAAAATTATTCGAGCTAATTGTTGTGTAATAGTGCTTCCACCTTCGACTACTGACCTCTCTCTAATGTTTTTAGTGATAGCTCTAATGATACTCCAGAAATCTACCCCCTTGTGGTTATAGAAGCGTCTATCTTCTGCAGCAATAAATGCTTTTTTAACAATTTCTGGCATTGTGCCTGAGCTGATTTTTTCACGAGTAACTGGACCTAATTTTTGAATTGCTTCCCCATTTGATGTAAAAAATTCAATGGTTCCTGGACGGCTAAATACATCGACTTTGCTGGCTGGTGGTAACCAAGAATCTATGGATTTACTTAAAAGTATCTCTGAGATTGCTATTAACGAACCTATCGCCATTGAACTTGTTGCTATTAATAAACAAGCTTTAACTTTTTGCTGCACTAAAGATTAATTAGGGAACTATGACCGATTGCTAATGCGGTGACTAACATGCCCAATATTAAAAATGGCTGTGCACTAGCTTGATATTTTACGTCAAACTTTAGAGGATTTCTCAGTAACCAAATATCTTGAAAGGTAATTTGTGGAATTATTAGTAAAACAAGTAAAACAGAAGCTAGATGTTGTCCAATAGTTATCAATACCACCACCATAGCCAATTGAAAAATATCAATCATTCCTGCACTAATTAAACTTGCATTTTTTATACCAAAAGCAACTGGTAAAGATTTTAGTCCTAGTTCTTTGTCCCCTTCAACACTCTTAAAGTCATTAATGACCGCTATACCTAATCCTGCCAAGCTATAGGCAAGAGTTAACAAAGCTGTTATCCATGTAAGTTGTCCAAAAAGTGCTTGTCCTGCCCACCAAGGGAGTGCAATATAACTGGCCCCAAGGGCATAGTTACCTAGCCATCCATTTTGTTTGAGTTTTAATGGTGGAGCAGAATAAATGTAGCTTACGAAAGAACCTCCTAGCGCAAGGAAAAATACTGCTGGAGTCGAGTGGCCTGCCCAAACATCAAGGCCATAAGCAAAACCTAACCCTAACAATAGTAAAACCCATATTTGTAATTTCACTTGAATTAGCGATATGGCACCTGAAGGTATAGGGCGACTAGGTTCATTGATAGCATCAATGTCCCTGTCATAGTAGTCATTAATAGTTTGTGTATATCCTGTCAAGAGGGGACCACTCATGATCATGCATGCTAGCGATGCAAGGAAATTGCTTATGGTCCAACTAAAGTTTCCACTAGCAGCTGCACCGCAAATGACCCCCCACAATAAAGGGATCCAAGTGATCGGCTTCATTAACTGAAGACGCAGTTTCCAGATATTCTTTGTTTCTGATCCTCCTTTGATTCCAAGGAGCTGTCGGGTATCACTCACTGTCTTTCTCCTTATCCTCGTCCGATTTCATTGTCAAAGAACCAGTTTTTTGTTCCATCAACAAGTTTTACCACAACTCCAACTCCACCACCATCAGTCATTTTGTAGTCCATCACAGTTGCTCGTGGATTAGAGGATATTTTTTTTATTAAAGCACCTGATATCCGATCTCGAACTTTGTCCAAGCTGATTTTGACTGTTGAACCTATTCTTGTAAGGTTTTCTGACTGGGGCATAATATGCAAACAGTTAGTGGTTAGTTTGCAACCTTAACAGTCGCTGTACATTAAATTAAATTTTATGGTTGCGCTTCGTTTAATTCCTTGTCTTGATGTTGCAAATGGAAGAGTTGTAAAAGGAGTTAATTTTGTTGGCCTTCGCGATGCTGGAGATCCTGTAGAACTAGCTTGTAGATACAGTGAAGAAGGTGCTGATGAATTGGTTTTTTTAGATATAGCAGCAACACATGAAGGACGAGAAACTTTGTTGGATATGGTTCGAAGGACTGCCGAATCTGTAACTATTCCATTTACAGTTGGTGGTGGGATAAGTTCTATAGAAGGGATAACAGAATTATTGCGAGCTGGGGCAGATAAAATAAGTTTGAATTCCTCGGCTGTGAAAAATCCTGATTTAGTTTCTAGGGGAGCCAGTCAATTTGGTCGTCAGTGTATTGTTGTCGCAATAGATGCTAAACGTAGACTGGGAGACCCTTCTGGATGGGATGTTTTTGTGAATGGAGGTAGGAAAAACACATATATAGATGTTTTGTCTTGGGCAAAAAGAGTTGCTGAATTGGGTGCAGGAGAAATCCTTTTAACTTCAATGGATGGTGATGGGACCCAAAAGGGATATGACTTGGAATTAACCAGATCTGTTTCAGAAGCCTTGTCGATACCAGTAATTGCTTCTGGAGGCGCTGGCTCTTTAAATGATGTCTTTGAAGCCTTTGAATATGGCAAAGCTTCAGCTGCGCTTTTAGCATCTTTACTCCATGATAATGACTTAAGTATTGACGAAATCAAAGACTATCTTTTGCAAAAAAAATTGCTGATTAGGCCAATTAATTATTAAATTATTTTGGAAAGCAATATATCAGTAAAATAATTCTTCTTATTTCTAATGAAATTTTTGTAAGTGCAGCCTAGAGATCCTAAAGCAATTCAAGCATTGTTTGATTCGATTGCTCACAAGTATGATTTCTTGAATGATCTCTTTAGCTTTGGTTTGCATAGGCTTTGGAAGAGGAAATTATTGAGCTGGCTTGAACCCTCTTCAGGAGAAAAATGGTTAGATCTTTGTTGTGGCACTGGAGATCTGTCAATCCTTTTAGCAAAATCAGTTAATCCTTTTGGAAGTGTTCTTGGCGTTGATTTTTCATATTCTCAAATACTATTAGCAAAAAAACGATCTCTGTCAGACTCTTCTCGAATAGTTTCATGGGTCCAAGCGGACGCTTTGAAAACAGGATTGCCTTCTGTATCTTTTGATGGAGTAGTAATGGCTTATGGCTTACGTAATCTTGAAGATCCAGAAGCTGGGCTAAAAGAAATCTACCGTCTTTTAAAACCTGGAGCAAAAGCAGGTGTTTTAGATTTCAATCATGTTGTTGAAAACTCGATAATATCCTTTTTTCAGAAATTTTATTTGCGCAAAATTGTGGTTCCTATTGCTTCATTAATTGGTCTTAAAGAAGAATATGCTTATTTGGAAAGGAGTTTGAAAAGGTTTCCTTCTGGATTATTGCAAGAGAAAATGGCTAAGGAAATAGGGTTTAAGAAGGTTGAGTATAAGGTTTTAGCTGGCGGTCTTATGGGAGCACTATTGCTTAAAGCATGACTTTGTGCCCTTTGCAATTTAAATGGATAGATCTTTTCTTCTGCAAAGCCCACATTTTTTCCACAAAGAAATTTCGCCTGCAGGGGAAGAAATTTTACAGATTGGGCAGATCTTTTTCCCATGAACATCACATCGACTTGGATGTAAGCTCCAAATCTTTTTCTCACCCTCTTTTGATTGTTTTTTTTGAGGATAGTATTGCTTGATTCTTAAGTCTTTAATATCGTGCCCTTCTGCTCTAAGTGCTGCCAGAAGTTGATTTCGGTTGAACATGATGGCTTGTAGCCATTGAGGATGAGATGCCCCAATAGTTAATACGCCTGCTTGAAAAGTTAAAGGAGTGCAATTAGAGGCAAGCTTTTCACCCGCAACCTTAGGCCAGTCTTGCCATAAAGAGGCAACATTCTTGTTTTTTTGCCAATCAACTTTTATATGGTTAAGACATTTTGATATAGGTGACGGTTTTTTAGAAGCCTCTTCATTTTGGAGATTCGATAAATTCTTGTATTTATTTTTAAAGATATCTGAATTCATTTGTTTACTCTAAGCCCAAGTTCATAAAAAGAGAGTTGTATTTTAATCTCGTAACTAGTCTTATGTTCTTATAGTTCAGTATTTAGAGTTTTGGAATAATTTTTTGTTAATAGTATCTTTTCTTTTGAGTCTTTATCCAAAAAAAGATATTCTTAATAGACGTCTAATTGTGAAAGTTTAAAATAGGTTTTCTTCAATGGGGTATTTTCCTTCATGGACTGGAGCAGCTCCAATCAACCATCAAATCAAGAGAACAGGTTTATTAACAAGAAGTTGGCAGTTGAGATGGAAACCTGTTTGCGGTAGCACTGAAACAGAACTTCTCAGATGGCTTAAGAGTAAACCTATATTGCAAAACAACCCAAGAGCTTTTTTAGCTGGAAGACAATCTCATGGAAAAGGACAGAGAGGTCGTATTTGGGAAGCTCCTCTAGGGGGGGTTTGGCTTAGTGCTGCAATACCTTGTGAATTATCAAAGCAATCAGCTGGTTTGTTTGGTCTTGCAATTGCTTTTGCATTGGCAGAACGGTTGGAAAAGGACCTCATCCCAGTAAAAATTAAGTGGCCTAATGATTTATTGGTAGAGCATCGAAAAATAGCTGGATTATTACCTCGTGTTGTTTATAGAGGCGAAAAACCTACCCTCATTTGCGTGGGAATTGGTTTAAACGTATCTAACCGTGTTCCTTCTGAAGGAATATCTTTGTTAGACGCTTCGAACGAAAAGAATATTTCAATTAATAAATGGTCTTTAGAGGTCCTTGTGGCTATTGAGAAAGCAACATTACTTATAAATAACCCTGAGGCCCTTTGCTTTGACGCTGAGAGATTTCTGTGGTCAAGAAAAACTAAGAAACCTAATTCAGATGAAATGTGGAATATTGATGGATTGGATTGTGATGGTCAGCTTGTAGTCAGCAGGGGGCTAAGAAAGGAAAAATGGACCCGTTGGTAACCAAAATAGTTTCTTTATGAGATTAAGAAATTTTAATGATTCTCCCATCTTTGAATAGAGCTTTTTTCTTTGCTCTTAATGCTACTTCGTCCTCATGTGTTACCAGCACTAAAGTAATTCCTTGCTTATGTAAATCATCAAATAAGTTCAGCACATCCTCAGTTGTGCTGGAGTCAAGTGCTCCTGTTGGTTCATCTGCAAGCAGAAGCGAAGGTTTATTGATAATGGCCCGTGCTATCGCAACACGTTGTTGTTGACCTCCTGAAAGTTGATTTGGCCGATTGTTCATTCTGTCAGTTAATCCAACTCTCTCTAGGGCTGTCTCAGCTAACTTTTTCCTTTCAGATGGAGTAATACAGGCATAAAGCATTGGAAGCATTACATTTTCTAATGCTGATGCGTCTTGTAGTAAATGAAATTGTTGAAAAACAAAGCCTAGTTCTTGATTGCGAAGATCTGCTAGTTCATCGTCACTAAGATCTTCAACAGCATTTCCATTAAGTAAATATTGACCAAATGTTGGTCTATCCAGGCAACCTAAAATGTTCATAGCAGTACTCTTTCCTGAACCACTGGCTCCCATTACTGCCAAGTAGTCTCCTTTATGAACGTCAAGATTAAGTTTGTCTAGAGCTTTTACAACTAATTCTCCTTCACCATAATGCTTGCTTATGTTGGTAAGTTTTGCCACAACTTCATTAAGCATGACTAGCCGATTGCGCTTTGTTCAGAAGCAATTGCTAAGGCTTGTTGTAGCAGAGGTGTCCCTGCTACGGCACTATTTGCCAATTTGAACAGAGGATTGGATAGGACACCACCAATTGCAGTTGCTAATACACAGGTCAATAAGGCAAATCTTAATGTAGGCATTCCCATTGCATCCCACTTGATTAATGGATAAGCCATTACAAGTTCTGAGGCTTCCTTTGGCTCTTTAACTACCATCATTTTAATTACTGAAATGTAGTAATAAATTGATACCACTGAGGTTATAAGACCAATTATTACTAACAAGTATTGCCCATCTGCCCATCCTGCAAAGAACAGGTATATTTTCCCAAAGAAACCAAGCATAGGAGGAATTCCTCCTAAAGAAAGCAGACAGAGACTTAGTCCAAGTGTAATTAAAGGATCTTTCTGGTATAACCCTGCGTAATCAATAATTCTGTCACTACCTGTCCTAAGAGTAAAAAGAATAATGCATGCAAATGCTCCTAGATTCATAAATAAGTATGCGGCCATGTAGAGAATCATTGCTGCATAGCCTTCTTCCGTGCCGCAAACTAGGCCTATCATGACGAATCCTGCCTGGCCAATAGAGCTATATGCAAGCATCCTTTTCATAGATGTTTGAGCAAGAGCAACAACATTTCCTAAGGTCATGCTAAGAACTGCTAAGACGGTAAAAAGTAGTTTCCATTGAATATCGAATGCGCTGAAACAACCAACAAGAAGCCTTACTGCTAATGCAAACCCTGCAGCTTTTGATCCAACTGATAGAAATGCAACTACAGGAGTAGGAGAACCTTCGTAGACATCAGGAGTCCATTGATGGAAAGGTACTGCTGCGATTTTGAAGGCAACCGTAGCAAGAATAAAAACAAGGGCTAACGCTGCTAATGGAGTGGGACTATTTTGTATCGATATTCCGATGCTTTCTAAACTCGTTGACCCACTTAAGCCATAAAGTAATGAGGCTCCGTATAGAAATACTGCAGCTGCAGCCGACCCAACAAGTAGATATTTTAAAGCTGCCTCAGAACTTCTTGCATCGCGCTTTAGATAACCAGAAAGTAAGTAACTTGCAACTGATAAGGTCTCAAGGGAAATGAAAACACTTATTAAGTCTGTAGATCCACATAAAAGCATTGCTCCTAAGGTTGCTGCAAGAAGGATGGCAGCATATTCGCCTATTGGACTTCCACTTTGCTTTGCATACCTCCAACTTATAAGAAGAGAGAAAAGCGTTGAGAGTGCAATAACTCCTCGAAAGGCAATTGAAAAATTATCAGCAACAAATGCACCAAGGAATGAAGATTCTGCAGGCCCATTCCATTGATAAGCAAGAATAATTAAAGCAGTCCCTAGCCCTACATAACAGAGAGGAGGTGACCATTTGGCTGCAGTCTCTTCTCCAGCAAGGTCAACAAGCAAAGTACCAATTAAGGCTAAAAGCACAAAGCCTTCAGGAAGGACAGCTTTTGCATTAAGAGACAGATTTAATAATTCTTCAGGTGCTGCCATTGCTTGGGTGTTTGCAAGAAGTGAACCAATCTCAACCATCATTTTTGCAAAAAAGACCAGGTTTTTAAACTCTAGCGATGTTATGAATTATGCCTTAGTTATGACTATGGTCTATGCATTTTGGTGGTTGATGCGATAAAGATGAATAACAGTTATTTGTCCGCCTGTGGCGCACACATTGGTTATCGTTGAGAGTCCCACAAAGGCAAGAACTATAAAAAGCTTCTTGCCCAAGGGTTTTCAAGTAATTGCTTCAATGGGTCATGTAAGAGATCTTCCTAAAGGAGCTGGTGAGATCCCAGCAGCTATGAAGAAAGAAAAATGGTCACGCATTGGTGTGAACATAGCTGAAGATTTTGACCCTTTATATGTTGTTCCTAAAGATAAGAAAAAGGTTGTTCGTGAATTGAAGTCAGCTTTGAAGGATGCAAAAGAACTGCTTCTGGCAACTGATGAAGATCGAGAAGGAGAAAGTATTAGTTGGCATTTACTAGAGCTTTTGAAGCCAAAAGTACCAACTAAAAGGATGGTTTTTCATGAAATTACGAAACAAGCAATTTCAAAAGCTCTTCAAAATCCTAGAGATTTAGATATGGAGTTGGTCCATGCTCAAGAAACAAGAAGGATTCTTGATAGGTTGGTTGGTTATACATTGTCACCGCTTTTGTGGAAGAAAGTAGCCTGGGGGCTATCAGCAGGTCGAGTTCAATCTGTATCAGTAAGGCTTTTGGTAAAACGTGAAAGAGAGAGAAGAGCTTTTCAAAGTGCCAGTTACTGGGATTTAAAAACTACGCTTAAAAAGGATCAAACTCCTATTGAAGCCCGTCTAATCACAATTGATGGTCAGAAAATTGCAAAAGGGAGTGATTTTGATGAGAAAACAGGGAAATTAAAAAAAGCCAATCAAGCTAAGTTGTTAAATGAAAAAGATGCTAATGAGCTTGCAGATTCATTATTAAATCAAAAATGGATAGTAAATTCAGTAGAAAAAAAACCAACAGTAAGAAAACCTGTCCCTCCTTTTATCACAAGTACTCTTCAACAAGAAGCTAATCGCAAGCTTAGACTTTCTGCTAGAGAAACCATGCGATGTGCTCAAGGTTTATATGAGCGAGGCTTTATTACTTATATGAGAACAGATTCAGTAAATTTATCTCAACAAGCAATTACTGCTGCCAGAAAATGCGTTGAATTAAAATATGGAAAGGAATATTTAAGCGAATCTCCAAGAAAGTTCAGTTCAACTACTAGAAATGCACAAGAGGCGCATGAAGCAATTAGGCCTGCAGGAGAAACTTTTAGGACTCCAAACGAGTCAGGGTTAGATGGCCGTGACTTGGCTTTATATGAATTGATCTGGAAACGTACAGTCGCGAGTCAAATGGCTGAAGCACGGTTGACAATGCTTTCTGTTGATATATGTGCTCAAGACTCTATGTTCAGAGCGACCGGTAAGAATATTGACTTCCCAGGATTTTTCAGAGCTTATGTTGAGGGGAGTGATGATCCGGAAGCGGCTTTGGAAGGACAAGAGGTTGTTTTACCAGTTCTCTCTGTAGGTGATGAGCTTGTGCCAAATGATGTTGATGCGATTGGCCATGAAACAAAGCCTCCTGCAAGGTACAGTGAAGCTTCTTTAGTTAAAACCTTAGAAAAAGAAGGGATAGGAAGACCCTCTACTTATGCAAGTATTATCGGGACAATTGTTGATCGAGGTTATGCATCTTTAAATGCTAATTCTCTGGCACCTACTTTTACAGCATTTGCGGTAACTTCTCTATTAGAAGAGCATTTCCCAGACTTAGTAGATACTACTTTTACAGCAAGAATGGAATCTTCTTTAGATGAGATTTCTGCTGGTTCGGTCAAATGGTTGCCTTATCTAGAATCTTTCTATAAAGGCAACGATGGATTGGCTGCACAAGTTGACATGAGAGAAGGGGATATTGATGGAAAGGCTTATCGCAAAGTTGATCTTGAGGGTATTTCTTGCACAGTTCGCATTGGATCAAATGGACCTTGGTTGGAGGGCAAAAGAGTTGATGAAAATGGCGAGGAAGTTGATGCAAAGGGAAATTTGCCAATGGATATAACCCCAGGTGATCTTGATAACGAGAAAGTAAAACAAATACTTAATGGACCTTCTGATTTAGGAGAGCATCCCGAAACTGGTCAAAAAGTTTATCTTCGCTTTGGTCCATGGGGCCCCTTTGTTCAACTTGGGGAGGCGGTTGATAAAAAAGATAAACCAAGACGTGCGTCTTTGCCTAAGGGAATAAAAACAGAAGATCTATCGTTAGATGATGCAGTAAAACTTTTGAGGCTACCTCGTCTTTTAGGGGAGCACCCAGACGGTGGGATAGTAGAAGCAAGAACCGGACAGTTTGGTCCTTATGTTGTTTGGGATAAAGGTAATGGTGAAAAGCCCGACAACCGCTCTTTAAAAAAAGAAGATGATGTTTATGAGATAAAGCTACAAAGAGCTCTTGAACTTTTATCTATACCGAAGTTAGGTAGGGGTGGAAGAATGGCCCTTAGAGACTTAGGAGCTCCTAAAGGTGATAAAGAGAACATTCATGTTTATAATGGCCCGTACGGTCTTTACGTTAAGCAAGGAAAAATAAATGCCTCTCTACCTAAAGGGAAAGAAGCTGATCAGGTAACAATTGAGGAGGCGGTTCAATTGTTAGAAGCTAAGAAGTCAAACAAAAAGCCTTCGAAAGGTAAGAAAAAACTCAACAAGAAGTCAACTAAATCAACTTCGACTACCACAACGAAGTTAGGACGTTCGAGAGCAAGTTCTGCACGAGCACCCAAAGCAAATGATTCGTAATGAATATTTTGAAATTAATTTCAATTAGAACAAATGGATTGAAACTATCTTTTTCCCTAGGATTATTTCTTGCTCTCCAATCATGTTCAGGATCTAAGATTGGGGAAAGGCTCGCTAATAGTTTTGAATCGCCTCTTGAATCTAGTGAGTCTTCTATAGAGCTTGAAAAATATAAGAATGAATTGTCTAATTCAATTAACCAAAATAGCAAACTAATAAAGAAGGATATCTCTACTAATGTAAATGAAAGTAAAAACTTTCGTCGCAAGGAAATAAAAAGTCAATCAAAACTTGTCTCAAAGAAAAATTTATCTTTTACTCCTAAACCTTATAGAGTTATAATTAAGATTCCAAGAGCAAATCCTTCTGCTCCTGCAGAAGTGATTACAAATGCTTTAAGAAATGCTGGCATTGTTTTTGAGATTGAAACAATAGAACGATTAGAAAAGAAATCAAAAGATAATGGCTCATCTTTGAGGTAGGCATCTTGAGAAAATTCAAACAACCTATATCTAAAGATAAATATTATATTTCTCGTACTCCTCTCTCAAGACGACAAGCAATTCGATTAGTCGAAACTTCTTATCTTACAGCTGCTTCTGCATTGATTTGGATTGCCCTTTACTATTTCCCAGTTGGAGGAGCCTTCTTTCGACTTGCTTTACCACTTCCTTTAGCTCTTCTACAAGTTCGCAGGGGTAGGTCTGCTGGCGTTGAAGGTGTTTGTCTTTTGGTAATGCTGTTAATAGCACTTATGGGTCCTATTAGAGGCCCTTTGGTTTTATTCCCGTATGGGTTACTTTCTCTTTGGCTTGGTTGGGGGTGGTCTAAAGGGATTAATTGGTGGCTAAGCTGGGCTGGCGGAGTCCTTATTGGGACACTAGGATTTCTTGTTAGGGTTTTTTTACTTTCTTTTCTCGTTGGGGAGAACCTTTGGGTTGTTATTACTCGAGCAGGGGCACTTTTACTTGAAAGAGTTGTCGATATATTCAACCTTGCTTTTGTCCCAGACTTGTTTTATGTGCAAATAGTTGCCTTGTGCTTAGTCGTTTTTCAAGAATTGATTTTCGTTCTTACTTTGCATGCTGTTGCTTTTTGGGTTTTTCCAAAGCTTAAAGCGTCGATTCCAATGCCACCTTCCATATTGAAATCTTTGATTTTGTGGGATCCGGTTTGACGAACTTTAACTCCATAGATGAAAGAAGATTTTCTCGGCTACTTCCTGAAAAGTGCAGGGGATTTGGCTCCGGAGCGTCAACTTTAACTTTGAACCGTTGGAGGGATACTTGGAGCACTTCCATTGGTGATATAACTAGTCTTTTGGTTTTGGGAGGCTCCAAGACTGCAGAGATAGAAGGGGTTTCTGCTGCCGGGTCTACGAAGGAGTCGCGTCGCTATACTGCTGTGGCAGATGCAGAATTACTCTTAAAAGGTCCATCAATTAGAAGACGATGGCCGTTGCCTAAATTGCCTGGTGGAGTCTCTCCGGCTCTAATTAGTTATGTAGCTTCGCGTTTAATTGGGGTTAAGTCATTAGTTGCTGCTGCTGGTTTGTTTCAGCCTCCTTCTTTCCCTTGCTTAATGGCTGAGTCTCCTTCTCTTGGACCTTCGGAATGCTTGACTACTGGGAAAGCTATGGACAGAAATCGGGTAGAAAGGCTTTGGGAAAATGGAGTCGCAATGGGGAAAAATTTCGGTAAACCATTGCTATTAGCGGAGTGTGTCCCTGGTGGAACGACTACCGCACTTGCAGCATTAACAGGATTAGGACTTCAAGTGGGGGACTTGATTAGCAGTAGTAATCAAACTCCTCCTACATTGTTAAAAAAAAACTTAGTTGCCAAGGGTTTAAAAGCTGGACGTTTAGGAGATGATCCAAATCCAAAAGACTTATTGGCTGCTATTGGTGATCCATTTCAACCATTTGCTGTTGGACTTTTGATAGGAGCAAGGCAAGCAAAACAACCTGTCCTGCTAGGAGGAGGTAGTCAGATGGCAGCAGTTTTAGCTATAGCTCTTTCTTTTATTGATTCTTCTTGGAGGGAGGATTTTGTGAAAGATGTCTCAATTGGAACAACAGCCTGGTTAGCAGATGAGTTGATCGTTCCATCTGCTAACCAGGCTGCCTTCCCCAACTTGTTAAGAAAAATAGAATATCGTTTCGATGTACCTCTTTTAGGATTATCTGCTGGATTGCATTTTTTAGAAAGTTCCAAACAAGTTTTACGAGATTATGAACTTGGCTTTATTAAGGAAGGCGTGGGTGCAGGAGCCTTCACCTTGTTAGCGCAGAACAATGGAATAAGCTGTAAGAGATTACTAGAAGAATGCGAACTCGCAGTTGATCAATTGATGAAGGGCTTTTAGCTATGGTATTAGAAGAGTTAGGGTCTATAAAATGATAGATTTGACTCTTGGAAGAAGAGATTTCATTCGTCTAGGCATCTTGGGCGGAGTCTTTAGTTTGGCTGGTTGTTCATTTACTAAGCCTAGACCTACACTTAGTTTACCTAGAGGAATACTGCCTATTGAGGCTTTACAGGCTCTCACTAAACCCTGGAGCTTTGAGTTTTTAGATGTTCACCCAGGCATCAACCTATATCAATCGCAATTACAGAAAAAAGTCGATTTAATCGCTATTGGGGATGGATGGCTAAAAGACTGTCCATTTGAATCTTTCCAAGCTATAGGAGAAAAAGAGCTGTATGAAAATCTTAACGGTCAAGCAATTAACTTCCTAAATAGCTTTGGATCTGATTTTTCAGAAAAGCTTTACCCGGTATTAGTTAGTCCTTGGGTATTGATTTTTCGTGGGGGAGAAAGCTTCTTACCTAAAGCAAGGGAATCCTGGGAAGTTCTTCTGGATTCTAGACTTAGAAAGAAAGTAATCCTACCAACTAGTCCTCGCCTTGTTATGGCTTTAGCTAAACGTATGAGGCATAATGATTCATTACGTCTACTCAGATCGCAAGCTAGGAGTTATGACGATAAGAATGGATTAAATTGGTTGCTTTCAGGTAAAGCAAAGGTGGCTGTTTTGCCACTTCAATCTTGCTTAAATGCTATTAGACAAGATCCTAGATTAAGTATTGCCTTGCCTAGAGACGGCTGCCCTTTAAATTGGACACTCTTGTTAAGGCCTAATTTCTCTGTTGAGCTTTTCCCATCATCATGGATCAAGCAAACATGGGAGTTGCCATTGTTAGTTAAGCTTCTTGTTAGGGGAGTGATCCCTCCTGTCCTTGATTCAGAATTGATTAAAGCTATTGATTTGTTGCCTGATGATTACAAATTAATTTATAAGTCTGAGTCGTTATGGGAGAGATCTTGGTCGCTTCCACCTTTAACACTTTTGGAAGAAAAGTCTCTTGAGCAGCAATGGCTTGATTCATCCCCATAGCCTTCGTCTTGGATTGTCTACTAATTGAATATGTGTCTCTTCAAGAAGTTTAGGAATATTTAACTTATTAGGACATTTAGGGAGACACTCACCACAATTTTCACAAGCTCTAGCATCATTCTTTTCCCACCAATGTCCGGCTTTCCCAATTAGATTATATCTTTCTTTTGAGAAGGTTTTCAAATCAAGTCCAATAGCCAGATTTCGTAGGCGTAATATTGTTGGTATTGGTACTGCTTTAGGACAAGGTAAACATTTTGTACATTGTCCACAAAATGTTTCTCTTAACCTATCTTTAAGACTTTTGGTGACACGGTTAATAGCAGTTTGCTCTGCTTGGCTTAGGGATTTGTTTTCATTAACGAGTCTTCTAGCAAGAGACAAGTCTTCAGGCCTATAAGCACCCAATGTAAGAGTACTTATTCCTTGAGATAGTAGAAATCTATAGGCAAGTTCTAATGGCTCAATTGGCGAGCAAACTTTAATAAGAGTCTGACTCGGTGTATGTAAATGGCCTCCTTTGTCTGCAGGTGAGATAGCCATTACACCCATACCTGCTTTTAAAGCTATTTTTGCAAGCGGCATTCTTGTTTGGTCTAATAAATGTAGGTGAAGGCTACAGAAGTCAAACTTTTTACTATCAATTGCTTCCTCGATTAATGAAAATGAGCCATGAGAGCTAAATCCTATTTGACCAATAAGACCTTGACTCTTTGCCCATTTCAGCAATTCAGACCCTTCGCCATTGAGTGCCCAGGATAAATGCTCGGGTATGTTAAGACCATGAATCGCAAGGTTGTGGATCTTTGAAACTCTTAATCTTTTCAACATTGCTAGAAGCTGTCTTTTTCCGTTTTTGCTTGAAACTCCTGGAAGAATCTTGCTAGTTATTACCCATTTATCAAAAGGACTAATTCCTTCTGAATCAAGCATAGTTATTGCTTCTCCTAAGAGACTTTCTGCAAGGCCATAAGCAGGGGCTGTTTCAACATGATTGATTCCAGCTAAGCAAGCTTCTTTTACAACTGAATACATCTGCTCTATAGACTCGTTTGCTCTCATTGTTCCCAGGGTGAAGAGACTTACCTTTGGTCCTATTCCAAATGAATTGCGTTGTGGATTCATTGCGTATAGAAGAGATTTATACTGAACGATCTATCAACCGGAATAATAGGATTTTCATTTGAACTTTTTCACCTTAATATTTTCTTATTGTTAATGACTAAAGATTTTCTTTTAGGTGTATTTAAATGTTTACAGGTCTTGTTCAGGCAATAGGAACTATTAGTCATCATGGCTCAGGAGTATCAATAGATGTACCCTCTTCCTTCTTTCCTTTAACTATTGGTGAAAGCATATCTGTTGACGGTGTTTGCTTAACTGTAGCGTCTCTAGGGAATAGAACTTTTGTAGCTGATGTAAGTGAAGAGACTTTGAAGAGAACTGGTTTAGGAGAAAAGGCCTCTAGAAGAGCCTTTGTTAACTTAGAGCCAGCCCTTCGACTTTCTGATCGTTTAGGTGGACATTTAGTAAGTGGTCATGTTGATGGATTAGGAAAAGTAATATCAATTACACCTTTGGCAAATTCTTGGAACTTAGAAATCAGATGGGAAGATAGCTCTTTTGCAAAGTACTCTTGTGATAAAGCAAGTATCGCTGTAAATGGAATAAGTCTTACTATTTCTGAAATTAAAGAAGAAGGTAATATTTTTTCAATAGCAATTATTTCTCATACCTGGACTAATACCTCGTTGCAATATTTAACACAGGGGGAGACTGTAAATTTAGAAGCAGATCTTTTGGCTAAATATGTTGAAAGTCTTCTTATTACAGAAAATAGTCATAAAAATAAATTAGAAAATAATCTGAACATTTCAAAGGACTGGCTCACCAAAAATGGATTTCTATGAACTTTTGAATTTTTCAATGATCATGATTTGCTTGAAAATAACTCTTAATTCTTTAGCTCTAGTTTCTTTCCGTTTAAGGGAAGTAAAGATATAGCCCCAGAATCTTTTCTTATATCTATTTTGAATTCTTGACCAGGCTCTAGTCCAAGCTTTTTGGTATAAGCATGACCAATTAATAGATTTCCATTCCCATGCACTTTGGTTCGGAATTCAGCTTGACGTCCTCTTGAAGATCTATTCCCAGGTCTGCCAGGGCCATTGGAACGAAGTTTGTAACCTTTAGCTTGAACTAAGGCTCTGTAGAAGCTTTTACGTAAAACCCTTCCACTTGGTCCTACATAGCCGCATCCACGCGCGATTTCATCCTCAGAATATTTGCTTAAGGATCTGGCTTTATCGAGCAATTCCTGTCCTACTAGCATTTAATAGTTCTATTGATTTCTAGTAATTCTGACGAATAACTGGAATTGTGGCAACAAACTACTTGAATTTTATTTCTTTACTATCAAGAATTCAAGATTAAATTAAAGTAAATAAAGGATGATAAACAAAACAACCCAAATTCCATCTACAAAATGCCAGTAAATTTCTGCTGCTTCAAAGGGGAATTTGTTTAAGTTCGTAATACGACCATCTGGAGAACGTGTTTGCCACCAGACAATTAAAATCATTATTGCTCCTAAAGTTACATGGAGACCATGAAAGCCTGTCAGTGCATAAAAAGTACTTGCATAAAGGTTGTCGGTCAGGCCAAATGGAAGAGAAAAATACTCCACCATTTGACTGGCTAGGAAAGCTATCCCTAAGCCAGCTGTTAAAAGGAGCCAAGTCTGACATTTCCTTGTGTTTCTTTCATCTAAGGCTTTCCCTGCTCGATGAAAAGTCGCACTGCTAATTAGTAGTAAGACAGTATTTAAAGTAGGGAGAGGCAGTTCTAGTTCATATATTGCATCAGGCATTAAAGGATTAACTGCTTTGAAAGTTAAATATGCGGCAAAAAATCCAGCGAATGTCATCCCATCAGCAACAAGGAAAGAGATAAGGCCAAATAATCTGTGATCGGCATGTTCCTGCTCGCTAGTCGAGGAGGTTTCAGATTCTTGATTTAGAGAGGCAGTAGTTGTCATGAATTTTCATCCTCATTGATTGACTTGGAAGATGGTTGTAATTTTTCCTGGTGTCCATATCCGTAGGGCTTCTTTACTAGTGGAGCCTCTCCAATCCAATTTTCTATTGGAGGAGGTGAGCTGGTTAACCATTCTGCTGTTAATGCTTGCCATGGATTGTCTCCAGACGCTTTCCCTTTAAAACTGCTATAAATAATATTCCAAAGGAATGGCAGTGTACTTAACGCCATGAGAAGTGCCCCAAAACTGCTGATTTGATTGACCAGTGTAAATTGAGGGTCGTATTCGGCTACTCGCCTTGGCATTCCATTAAGCCCAAGCCAATGCTGTGGAGCAAAGCATAGGTTAAAACCAATAAAAGTAAGAACAAAATGAAATTTACCTAGGTTTTCATTTAACATTTTCCCTGTGAATTTCGGGAACCAGTGGTAGATCGAAGAGAATATCACAAAAACCGATCCTCCATAGACGATGTAATGGAAATGAGCGACTACAAAGTAGGTATCGTGAACATGTACATCAAAGGGGACTTGAGCAAGAGCTACTCCGGTAATTCCACCTAAAACAAAATTTACAATAAAGCCACAAGAAAAGAGGATGGCACTGTTGAGAGAAATACGTCCTCCCCAAAGAGTTGCAACCCAGTTAAAGAATTTAATTCCAGTTGGGACAGCAATAAAGGAGGTGGCAATAGTAAAAAAGAGCCTCATCCATGGTGGAGTACCACTTGTAAACATGTGATGAGCCCAAACGACAAGGCCTAAAACCACTATCCCCATGATCGAATAGACCATTGTGGTGTAGCCAAAAAGTGGTTTACGGGCATGAACTGGTAGTATTTCGCTTACCAACCCAAAGGCTGGTAATACCATGATATAAACAGCAGGATGAGAATAAAACCAGAAAAGATGCTGGTAAACAATGACATTGCCCCCAAGAGTTGGATTGAAGAAACCTGTATGCGCAACAATGTCAAAACTTAAAAGTATAAGAGTACCAGCTAATACGGGTGTTGAGAGAACGACTAAAATGCTTGTGCCTAGCATTGCCCAGCAATACATAGGAAGCTGCATTAATTTGAGCCCAGGTCTTCTAAGTTTGAGAATAGTTGCTATAAAATTAATACCACCAAAAATAGAACTCCCTCCTAAAAGAAGGACACTTAATATCCAGACAATTTGACCAGCTGCAGGAGTCGTAATGCTTAGAGGTGGGTATGCTGTCCAGCCAGATTGGGCAGCACCATTTATAAAATAACTAGTAATTAACATTAGCCCTGCAGGGGGAATCAACCAGAATGCAACTGCATTTAGGCGAGGGAATGCCATATCACGTGCACCTACATAGAAAGGTATTAGATAGTTTCCAAATGCACCATTAACTACTGGAACAATCCAAAGAAATATCATTATGGTCCCATGAAGTGTTAGGACTTGGTTGTATACATCCCTGGATAAAAAGTCAGAAATAGGACTAGACAGCTCTATTCGAATTGCACCTGCGAGCAAACCACCAATAAGATAAAAAAGAAACCCACAAATTAAATATTGAAGACCTATTACCTTGTGGTCGAGACTGAAACTTAAATATCTCAACCAACCAGTTGGTTGAAGAGTTTTGGGATCTTCCTGTAAAGATGGTGGGAGTGAAATGCTCATAGTTTTAATTCTGTCTTTTTAGCATTTTTTTCAAACCAAGCTTGATAATCATCTGGTTCTTCTACTACAACAGTTGAACGCATTCCCCCATGGTATGGTCCACAAAGTTCAGCGCATATGATTGGGTATCGACCTGCTTTGGTAGGTGTGAAGTTCAAAATTGTGGGTTGGCCTGGAATGACATCTTGCTTAAGCCGGAATTCTGGTACCCAAAAAGCATGAATAACATCTTTCGATTCCATCTTCATACTTATAGAATGACCTAGAGGTACATGAAGTTCTCCTGAAATAATTTCTCCTTTTGGATAATTGAATAGAAAAGCAAATTGCATTGCTGTTAATTCAACATCAATAACAGGAAGATTATTTGAGGATTGCTCATTTGAGGCAGAGCCAATTCCGCCCCAGATCCTTTTATCAGATTTCATTAAGTGATGACTATGAGAATTGTCATGGCTTTGTAATTGCATGCCACCCATGCGTTCATAGATGTCATAGCTATAAAGACCAACAAATAAAACTACGACAGCAGGTACAGCAGTCCATAATATTTCTAAAGGAAGATTATCTTCTATAGCTATTCCATCACCAGTTTCACCTTGCTTGCGTCTGAAATTAATAAGGCTATAAACCACTAATGCGGTCATCCCAACAAAAAGGATTGTCCCGATAATAAAAAGAACATTGAAAAGCTCATCATATATAGGCGCATTTGAACTAGCTATATCGGGTAAAATTTTCAAGTGATCTTCAGCCCAAATACCCCCGATTACTATTGCTACACTAATCAATATTGTATATATAGCGGTTGGTGAGAGCAATTACGAAAACCCATATATTTACCTATTATCTAAGTTAGATAAAATCACTTCTTTTCGCATTAATGAGCAATGCATTTGAGTTTATTTCCATAGAATTTCTTCCTTTTGTAGGACTTTTCAATGGGTATCGAGCCTTTAACTGATATTTGTGTCAGGGATGGGAGATTTTTCAATATATTTTAGTTGAAGTAATAAGAAATAACGTGCCGTAACTTCCTGAATGGCTAACTTGCTATACAAGGATAATTTTTATCAGATTGGCTGTCAGTTCGACTTCAAACATAATAAGAAGCCGACTTGCGAAGTTTTCGGCCCATATTCTTGTAGCTCTTATTGTGCTGTTTGTAATTGGTGGTGCAACGCGAGTTATGGAAGCAGGATTGGCTTGCCCTGATTGGCCCTTTTGTTTTGGGTCTCTATTCCCTAAGGGGCAAATGAATTTAAAAGTCTTTCTTGAATGGTTTCATCGTTTAGATGCTTTCTTTGTTGGCATAGCAATTTGTCTTCAATGGCTTGTTTCTTTGGTCTTTAAATCTCATTTACCGAAGTGGACTCCATGGGTAACTGGAAGCATGTTGTTAGTAGTTATTTTGCAAGGAAGTTTAGGTGCTTTAACAGTTATAGAGCTTCTACCATCGACAATAGTTATGTCTCATTTGCTTTTGGGTTTGACTTTGATTGCCTTGATGAGTGGGTTTGTTCAGAGATTACTTGTACAAAATGGATTAGAGACTCCTTTTTGGTGGAAGTTTTTATCTGGAGCATCTCTTCTATCAATAATCGTTCAAAGTTTGATTGGAAGTCGAATGGCAACTACATGGTCAGTGCAGAGGTGTATTAATCATGGAATAGGTTGTCACTTGTTAGATCTTCATAGAATCTCAGCATTACCTGTCGTTTTAACTTCTCTTTTATTTGTAATCACAGCTTTTCTTTCGGGAGGGTGGTTTCGTACTCAATGGCCTTATTTTTTGTTTGTTTTATCTTTAATAGGTTTGCAAATTACTATTGGTATTTTGTCTGTGCATTTAAATTTAAATGAACCTTTTCTAAGAATTCTTCATCAACTGATCGCATCTTTATTAGTTGCTTCTTTATCAGCTCTTTACTGTCGAAAGGAGAACTCTTTAAATTCAACCAAATTAGAGGGTTTTGGAGACCATTCTTTGGAGGTATGTCATGGTTAGTTCAAACCCTCAAATGCTCTCAAGTGTTACTACTCGTGATCAAGTAGTACCTTCTAGAAAAAAAATAAAGCTACCACCTTGGTTGGAGGTAGCAAAGCCTAGATTGATTCCTTTGCTTCTCGCTACAACGCTAGGAGGTATGGCATTAAGTGAAGGATGGCCATTACCTTCTCCTAGGCTTGCATGCACACTTGGAGGCGGTGCACTTGCTGCTGCTGCTGCTGGAGCCTTGAATTGCCTTTGGGAACAGGATTTAGATGGTCGAATGCAAAGGACCAGTTCGAGAGCATTACCTTCTGGCCAATTATCTCCGTCAGCTGTCTTTGCTGGTGCGATTTCTTGTACGTTGGCTGCTGCCACTCTTTTGGTTAGTGGTGTTAATTGTTTAGCGGCAGGACTTTCGTTGCTTGGTTTATGTAGCTATGTACTTCTCTATACAGTATTTCTAAAGCCAAGAACATCTAAAAATATAGTTATAGGAGGAGTTGCTGGAGCAATCCCACCTTTAGTAGGAGCAGCAGCTGCAACAGGACATGTAGGACTTAGTGGATGGTGGTTGTTTTCATTGGTAATGGTTTGGACACCTGCACACTTTTGGGCTTTGGCAATTCTCCTGAAAGATGACTATAAATCTGTAGGAATACCTATGCTACCTGTAGTTAAAGGTGAAGTGTTTACAGCTAAGGCAATTTCTTTTTATGGTTGGGCAACAGTTTTCTTAAGTTGCCTAGGTGTTTTTGCATTACCTGAGGGAGGGTTATTATATGGAATTCTCTTAGCCCCATTTAATGTTCGTTTGATTCAAATGGTTAAAAGGCTCGCTGCTGATCCAGAAGATCTGACACGTGCAAAGGGACTTTTTCGCTGGTCAATTTTATACATGTTTGGTATTTGTCTTTTGCTCGTTATTAGTCGGGTCTCATTAGCTGATCAGTTTCATAATCAAGCTATGTACCTGCTAACGAATATTGTTAGTGGTTTGTCAATTACTTAAAGAAAATATTATTAATAGCAATCGAAATTAACTTTATTTGAATTTACTCCCTAGATTTCTAGTAATTACTTAACTGATCCCTTTCAATGTCATTGATTGAACTACAGGATCTAGAGAAGTCGTATGGAGTTGTAAAGGCTCTCAGGAAATTAACTCTGACAATTCCTCAAGGTTCTTTTTTTGGTCTTCTTGGTCCTAATGGCTCAGGGAAAAGCACTACACTAAAAATACTTTGTACTTTGCTTGAGCCCGACTCCGGAGAGGTTCTTATTGATGGTGAAAATGCCCTAAAGAATCCAAGAAATATTAGACAGAAAATTGGTTATGTTGCTCAAGAGGTAGCATTAGATAAGATCCTTACAGGTAGAGAGTTACTTCAACTGCATGGTGATCTCTATCATTTGAAGAGATCTTTTCGAAATAAGAAAATAGATGATTTAATTGATCGATTAGATATGCATAGTTGGATCGATAGACGATCAGGCTCTTACTCAGGTGGCATGAAAAGACGTTTAGATCTTGCTACAGGGTTGTTACACGAGCCTAAATTATTGATTTTGGATGAACCAACATCTGGTTTAGACATTGAAAGTCGTTCTACAATTTGGTCATTATTAAGAGAACTGCATGGTCAGGGGACAACAATTCTTTTAAGTAGCCATTATCTTGAGGAGGTTGATGAGTTGTCCGATAAAATGGCAATTATTGATTCTGGGAATGTAATTGCACAAGGATCTCCATCTCAATTAAAGAAGCAATTAGGCAAAAATAGAGTTACTCTTAAAGTAAGAGAGTTTAGTAATCAAATTGAAGGTCAAAAAGTTCTAGAGTTGATAAAAGAAGTCAAAGGTTTAAATAATCCAGTAGTTAATAAAGCACAGGGCTTCTCAGTTAATTTTTTCGTTGATAATACTGACGGGTTGTCAAGTTTAAGAAGACAACTAACTGAGGAAGGATTTGAGATTTTTTCTCTTTCTGAAAGTCGTCCTAGTTTGGATGATGTTTATTTGCAGGCAACGGGTAAAACACTTATGGATGCTGAACTCGAAGTTGTTACTCAAAGAGATTTAAAAAAAGAGGCAAAACAAGCTATGCGATAAAACCTTTATTTAATTACTTTCCACAAAAATTTTTAGAAACTCTTTCTCATTTTCGAATCAATGAAAACAAGTCTTTTACCAAAAGCAAGTCCAAAATATCAGACTTCAGAATTGTGGCAAATTTCTCAAGAAATTATTGCACTAACAAAAAGGCTTTTTTTGCAACTAATACGAAGGCCTTCCACTTTGATTGCAGGGATTATTCAGCCATTGATATGGCTTGTTTTGTTTGGAGCTTTATTTGAAAATGCTCCAATTGACTTTCTTCCTGGGGGAATGGATTATGGAAGATTTCTTGGCTCGGGAATTATAGTTTTCACTGCATTTAGTGGTGCTCTTAATGCAGGGTTGCCAGTAATGTTTGATCGCGAGTTTGGATTCTTAAATCGATTATTGGTTGCACCATTGCATAGTAGAAACTCAATTGTGATTTCATCTGTAATTTATATAGCATCGATTAGTATTTTGCAAAGTTTTGCGATTATGGGGGCTGGCTCCCTGCTGGGTTATGGCTTCCCTGGGGTTGGTGGAATTTTTATAGTTTTACTTACTCTCTTGATATTGGTTTTTGGCGTTACAGCTTTAAGTCTAGGACTGGCTTTCCTTTTGCCAGGTCATATTGAATTAATTGCGATCATCTTTGTTGCGAACCTTCCGCTGCTTTTCGCAAGTACTGCTTTAGTTCCAATTTCTTTCATGCCTTCTTGGTTGGGGTGGCTAGCAGCAATTAATCCTCTTACCTTTGCTATAGAACCTATTCGATCTGCTTATAGCAGTTCTTCGGGTTTGGGAAGTGTTCTTATTCATGCTCCTTATGGAGACATTACAGGATATGGGTGCTTATTGCTCTTGATGGTTCTAACAATTGCTCTATTCTTGGTTATTAGACCACTCCTTAATCGCAAACTTATTTAATTCTTGATTTCGCCAATGCTAAATGAATTTATTCCTTTGAGAAAAACTCAGCTTCTGAAACTGATTTCTGAAGCAAAAGAAATTGGTGCTAACGATCAGATCCTTTTTTTAGAGTCCCAATGGGTTCATCGTTATGGAATTGAAACTCTTCAAGAATCTCAGAAAAATAATTTAGATTCAATTTCTTCTATTCCTGAAGAATACATACAAATCCCCCCAAAACTAGAGGAATTCTCCTCAATAGAACAAGAGAATTTATTTACTCAAAATTTTCCAGAATCTTTAATAGAAGATAATTTGTCTTTTGATTCAGAAGAGGAAACGACTTTTGAAGATGAGGTGATGGAATCATCAGCTTCTGATTCTAAGGAAGAGGAAGAATCATCCTCATGTGCATTTCCGGTTGCTATCGCTCCACCCCCACCGACTCCATCTGTTAAACATTTAAGACGTTGGCTCCCTTCAATTGATGATTCTACAAGGAAGGCTTCCTAAGAGCTTGTTTTAATATTGATATAAGTGAAAGGCAATACTTTTTAGCATTACTACTTTCAGTTGAAATCTGCAGCTTATTGAATAAGCTTACTTTCCAAGTTCTTTGAGAGACTCTTTAATTAGTCCAGATATGGTTCTTGAAATCTAAATGTTCTAATTGGACCTTTTATTTGATTGACTCGATAATCTTTTCAGGATATCTATCCTTTCGTCTACATCATCCCAGGCATGCCCATTCCACCCATTCCAGGCATGCCCATTCCACCCATTCCACCCATTCCACCCATTCCACCCATTGGGTCTCCACCACCTTCCCCACCAGGTACTGCAGGAGGTTCTGGCTTGTCTGCTATAACTACTTCTGTCGTAATAAGCAGTGAAGCAATTGATACTGCATCTTGCAAAGCAAGTCTAATCACCTTCACTGCATCAATAATACCTGCAGACATTAGGTCTTCATACTTCCCTGTTGCAGCATTAAATCCTTTCCCTAAGCGTTGAATTTCAGAGACAACTACATCTCCATTCTCTCCAGCATTAATTGCAATTTGCCTTGCAGGAGCAGATAGCGCTTTCTTAATTATTTCTACACCTGTAGCTTGGTCACCAATTAACTCATTGGATAGGGAAGTTAGAGATTCTCCTAGCATAAGAAGTGTAGTGCCTCCACCTGCGACAATTCCTTCTTCTACTGCTGCACGAGTTGCATTCAAGGCATCTTCTATTCGCAATTTTCTGTTCTTTAATTCTGTTTCAGTTGGGGCTCCTACTTTTATAACTGCAACACCTCCAGCAAGCTTTGCTATACGTTCATTTAACTTTTCTTTGTCATAATCAGAATCAGTTTGATCTAGCTCTCGTTTTATAGAAGCAACTCTAGAGGCAACATCACTTTTAGTATCATCACTCGCAACTATTGTTGTGGTGTCTTTAGTAATAGTGATTTTTCTTGCTTTCCCTAAATCGGATATTGAGACTTTTTCTAAACTCATTGCTTTGTCTTCACTGATTAATGTTCCATTAGTAAGAACTGCTATATCGGCAAGAGCGGCTTTTCTTCTTTCCCCAAAAGATGGGGCCCTGACTGCAGCAACTTGAAGGACACCACGATTTTTATTTACTACAAGTGTTGCTAAAGCTTCTCCATCTACTTCTTCAGCCAAAATAACAAGAGGAGAAGAGCTTTTCTGTACCGTTTCCAAGACTGGCACAAGATCACTTATAGAGCTTATTTTCTTGTCAGTAATTAAAAGTAATGGGTTCTCAAATTCACAAATTTGTCTTTCGGCATCGGTAACGAAGTATGGGGAGCTATAGCCTCTGTCAAATGCCATCCCCTCAGTAATTTCTAACTCTGTATTTAAAGATTTTGATTCTTCTACTGTAATCACTCCATCGACACTCACTTTCTCCATTGCTTCAGAAACCATCTTTCCTATTTCTTCATCTCCCCCTGAACTTACTGTGGCAACTTGAAGTACTTTGTCCCCACTGATTTCTTGGCTTTGGTTTTGTAATTTTTCAACAATATAATTAACGGCTTTTTCCATCCCACGACGAATTTCTATAGGACTAGCTCCTGCGGCAGTATTTTTTAATCCTTCGTGGACCATTACTTGAGCTAAAACTGTGGCAGTAGTTGTACCATCACCAGCTTTATCTTTAGTCTTTGAAGCAACTTGTTCAATTAGCTTTGCTCCTAGATTCTCAAAAGGATTTTCAAGCTCAATATCTCTGGCAATAGTGACCCCATCATTAACTATGTCTGGAGCGCCAAACTTCTTTTCTAGTACTACATTCCTGCCCTTTGGCCCTATGGTCACTTTAACGGCATCAGCTAGAGAGTTAACACCGTTTTCTAAAGCACCTCTAGATTCATCTGAAGATCTAATGATTTTTGACATTTTTTGTTGAAGCCTTTCACAATTCCATTTAACACTCTTACGAAAACCCAGATGTTAATAAGTGGGGAAAGCCGAATCCTTTGACTTTTTGATTTAAATAATGCTTAATGCCCCTTGGCCAATTATGGTTTCAAGTATGAATGATTCAGGATCTCTGTTTTTCGTGTTGATGGCTGGTCTGGCCGGAACTATGACCTTGATATATTTTCCCTTACGCTTGTTTTTAACAGCCACTGCAAGGAGTAGAAGATTGCGTTTGCTCCAGCGCATAAGGAAATTGCGTGATGAATTGGGTCAGCCGATTGAATGAATTAAAAAGCTTAAAAGCTTGCGTTCATGAACCATTTCTCCTTTATCTTTTTATTTCATAGATGTTCCAGAGATCAAAATATTCCTGCCAACTCGTGAGTTAATACAATGGGCAACTAACTTTCAAGACCTAATTATTTGCAATAGATAATTGGCTGTTATTCGTACCATTTTCTATTTGTTCAACAGTATCAAGATTAAGCCAAAGTTTTCCGCCAAAGAACATTGCTGTCACTAGCTTTTAGTATTGGTCTAAAGTGCGTATCAGCTCATCACCATTCCTCCATCAACTTGTAAAACTTGTCCAGTTATATATGAAGCTGCTGGGTCTGCAGCAAGAAAACAAACAGTTCCTGCTATGTGATCAGGATGACCAAAACTTCCTAAGGGGATAGCTGCAAGTATAGGTTCTGCATCTAAATCTTTGGTCATATCAGTTTCTATAAAGCCAGGAGCAACTGCATTAACTGTTATCCCTCTACTTGCAAATTCTTTAGCAGTACTTTTTGTAAGTCCAATTACTCCTGCTTTTGCTGAAGCATAATTCGATTGTCCTGCGTTACCCATAAGACCAACAACAGAGGTAATATTTACTATTCGCCCCTTTTTTCGCTTTAGCATTGTTCTTGATACTGCTTTGGTGCAAAGGAATACCCCCGTTAAATTTATATTTATAACTGCTTGCCAGTCTTCGGACTTCATTCTCATCAATAAGCCATCTTTAGTAATGCCAGCATTATTGATTAAAATATCGATTTGACCGCTTTTTTCTAAAACATTGCTCATTAGATTGTTTACAGACTCTTCATTTGCTACATCTGCTTGAAGTGAATATGCATTCCCACCCCTTTTTTTAATTAATGAAACCACTTCTTCTGCTTTTTGTTGAGAATGTGAATAATTAACAACCACTTCGGCTCCCTCATGCGCAAGTTTTAAGGCAATTGCTTTGCCGATACCACGGCTGGCTCCAGTGATAATTGCTGTTTGGCCTTTAAGAAGAAGTGAAGAAGTCATGCGATGTTTTGTTTCTTTGATTAAAAAGATCAAAGTAGTTTGTACTCAACCTAATAAATTAGATCAGTGTTGATTAAGTTGAAAGGTTTTTTAAAGTCCTTTCTTAAAAGGAGGAGGTTTTGCATTTATTAATTGCAGCGGCAGGTAGTGGTAAACGTATGGGTGCTAATTGCAACAAGTTGCTACTTAAAGTTGCAGGGCGTTCAATTCTGGAATGGACTCTCCTTTCAGTTAAAGCTGCTAATTCCATCGACTGGGTTGGGATTGTTGGTCAGCCTTCAGATAAAGAACCCATTCTCTCTATTGCAAAAAAAATCTCATTGAAAGCTCATTGGATTAATGGTGGAAGCTCTCGTCAAGAATCTGTTCAATTAGGATTAGCTGGTTTACCTCTTGATGCTAAGTATGTACTTATTCATGATGGTGCTCGATGTTTAGTAGAACCTCATTTAATTGATAAATGCTCTGAGCTTGTACAGCAAGGATTTTCTGTCGTGGCTGCTACACCTGTAACAGATACGATTAAAAAAGTATCTTTAGACGGATTTATTACAAGTACTCCTAAAAGATCTGAATTATGGGGTGCGCAAACTCCTCAGGCTTTCTTGGTGGATAAATTAAAGGAGGGGCATCAAAAAGGGATTGAAAACAATTGGAGTGTTACAGACGATTCATCACTTTTTGAAAAACTAGGATGGCCTGTAAAAATTTTAGAATCGCCTCCTTCAAATATTAAAGTTACTACCCCATTTGATCTTGTGATTGCTAGTGCTTTGATTGCTACGAGGACTGAAGGCTGAGAACTCCTTTGTCGCCATCTAGTGTGGCTAACCATCCCAAAGGTAAAGCTGCATTCCCACGGCAATGCCCTACAGGTAAACCCGCTATTACAGGGCAACTCAAATCAGAACAGCGTTCTTTTAAGATTTCGTTGAGAGTAAATATTTGATTGTCGTTATTTTCTAGGTCACTCTCACAGTTCACAAAGCTCCCAAAAGCAAGCCCTGAGAGCTTCTGAAGCAGGCCATTTAGTCTCCATTGCGTTAACATTCGATCTATTCGATAGGGAGCTTCTCCTATATCTTCGAGAACTAAAATTGCACCTTTAAGACTAGGCATATGATGACTGCCTAGTAGATGTGAAGCTACGGTTAAATTTGTTGCTATGAGTGGACCTTGTCCAATCCCTCCCGACCAGGACTCTCCGTATAGATCAGGCACCTCTTTTTTAAATAAAAGAGATTTTAACCTTGCCTTGCTCCACTCTGGTTCTTTTGAAAGAGAGCTAACAAGAGGACCATGTATCCCCCCATCATACCCTGCGGATAATCTGGCGAGGAGAAGAGATGATAAATCGGAATACCCTAGGAGCCAACCCTTTTTCCATGGCTGATGGCGCTCTAGTAATCGAGCAGACCCCCATCCTCCTTTCGCAAATGCTATTAAATTAGATGTCTTTGCTTGGTGAAGCTCTTTATATCTGAGTGTGTCTTCGCCTGAAAAATATCCCCAATGCCTACCTTCTATAACTTTATTCTGACAAATTAATCCCCATTCTTCAAAGATTTTCAATCCTTCAATTACAGCATGCTCATTATTGACTGGTGAACTTACGGCGATCGTTAGTACTTCATCTCCTCTTTTAAGTCGTGTAGTAATAGTTTCAGATTTAATAAGAGGCATTTTTATAGATTTCCCAGTATCAATCCCAATAAAATCAGTCCTCCTAAAAATACCTGGTAAAGAAAATGCCTGCTAAATCGATTCGATTTGGTTTTGTGTTTTTTCAAAGAGATTACTTCTTGCTGCATTCCTATACTTGCAAGAAGCCAAATAGGCCAAAATATTATTCCTACACCTTTAATGTATGCACTTGAAGCTATAAGAATGGATGTTAGCAAATAACAAATGGATACAAGCCGATAAGCATTAGAGCCAAGCGCTATGGCGCTGCTGTTTAGATTTAACTTCTTATCATCAGGTTTATCTGCCATTGCATACACAGTATCGAAACCGAAAGTCCATACCATGGTCGCTAGCCAGCATGTTATTAATGAAAAATCAGCATTTAAAGAGGCTTCGCTTGCAGCCCAGGGTATCAACACTGCAAATCCCCAGCAAATAGCAAGAAGTGCTTGTGGATATTTCAACCATCTTTTGGAGGATGGATAGATCAAAATTGGCACTAAAGCAATTGATGCAAGTTTTAAACAAATACTTTGGCTTGAAATTGGTAGCAGGAAGATTACTTTTAAACTTAGAAAAAGAAGTATTGCAAGTAGAACCAAAGCAGTTGGAATATTGATATCTCCATTAGCTATTGGCCTGTTTTTAGTTCGTTTGACCTGCGAATCAATTCTTCTATCCCAAAGATCGTTTGCAATACATCCTGAACCACTAACTAGGAGGCCTCCAATTAGTATTAAAACGATGAGATTGTTATTGGGAGGGGCTGATGGAGTAAGCCACAATGACCATCCTGCAGGAATTAATAAAATTAGTCTCCCACTAGGTTTGTTCCACCGGAGTAATTTGAAAAAGTTTTGAATGGTTTTTTTAGAAAGCAAATTTGATACTTTTAGGTTGTTTTAGAAAGGTTAGTCATTTGCTGCTAGATTTCTGTTGAAACTTTGAGACTTGTTGTGTCAAAGAGTACTTTTGGCATTCCAGGTTTTGAATCACTCTCATCTGATGATGAAGAAGGATATCGTAGTAAAGACTCTCGATTTAGAAATAATAAAAAGATCTGTCGAGTAGCTGCTGTTGATATAGGCACCAACTCAACTCATTTGGTTATTGCATCTGTAGACCCTACTCTGAATACTTTTAGTATTGATTTGGCAGAAAAATCTTCTACCAGATTAGGAGATAGAGATGAACATACTGGAGATTTGACAGAGTTTTCGAAGAACAAGGTTATTGAAACTCTTAAGAGATTCAAAGAATTAGCATTAAGTTATAAAGTTGATGAAATTCTTTTAGCAGCAACAAGTGCAGTTCGAGAAGCTCCAAATGGCCGTGATTTTTTGATTCAGATTAGAACAGAGTTAGGGCTTGCAGTTGAATTGATTAGTGGCCCAGAGGAAGCACGACTTATTTATTTAGGTGTTCTTTCTGGAATGAACTTTCAAAATAGTCCACACTTTTTATTAGATATAGGAGGTGGCTCTACAGAATTGATACTTGCTGATGGGAAAGATGCAAGAGCTTTAACTAGTACAAAAATTGGTGCAGTAAGTCTACAGAGAGATTTTATTAGGGATGAACCAATGTCAGAAGAAAGGGTTGACTTCTTAAGGGTTTTTATACAGGGTTCTTTGGAACCAGCTATTAAGAAGGTTTCCTCTCGCGTTAAGCCTGGAGAGAAAGTTAAATTAGTTGCTACTAGTGGGACTGCACTGGCAGTAGGTGCTCTAGCAGCATTAGAAGAGCAAGATTTATTTTTAAAAAAACATGGATATAAATTTGGGAAACAAAGACTTAATAAATTAATTGAGAAATTGTTAAAGCTTTCACCTAATGAGAGGAGAAAATTACCTTCATTAAGTGATCGTCGATCGGAAATTATTGTTCCAGGTGCTTTGATTATGCAGATGGCAATGCAAATGTTGCAGGTAGAAGATGTTGTTCTTAGTGAAAGGGCACTGCGAGAAGGAATGGTAGTTAATTGGATGATTAGTAAAGGGTTGTTAAAGGATCGATTTAGTTTTCAAGGAAGTATTCGTAAAAGGACAGTAATTCATCAGGTTGAAAGGTTTTCTGTAAATAGGCAACATTCCGAGCGAGTAGCTAGTACTGCACTTGCTATTTACGACAATACTTATGGTGCTTTGCATAATGACAAAGGATCTGGACGAGACTTGCTTTGGGCGGCGGCTATGCTTCATTCTTGTGGGCAACATATAAATTTAGCTTCATACCACAAGCATTCTTGGTATTTGATTAAACATGGAGAGTTGTTGGGATATTCCCATGCAGAGCATTTAATGATTGCCTCTATAGCTAGATACCATCGGAAAAGTCTTCCTAAAAAGAGACATGATGCTTGGTCTATTTTTGAAAGCAAAGTACATCGACGAATAGTCTCAGAAATGTCTTTGCTTTTAAGAATGTCGGCAGCATTACATAGAAGACCTAGTCCAGTAATAGCTTCTTTAAGATTTCTTTCTACACCTTCAGAGCTTACTATTTATCTAATTCCCGAAGATCCAAATCAGAACTTGGGACTTGAATGTTGGAGTTTACGCAATTGTATTCCTATAGTTGAGGCTCTAACAGGAGTTAAATTAACAGTTTTAATAGATTCACTCGGACATAAAGATGTTCAAATAATTAACAAATTCTTTAAATAAAGTATTCATGATAATTAACTACTTCTAAACAAATGCTTATGTTCTGGGTTGTAAAGTTTTGATCTTTGATTATTTGAGTTTAAAGCTGGGCTTATTATATAAAGTGTAGTCCTGAAAAGACCTTTTTCTTTTGAGGTAGAAGCCATATCTTTTAAAGGTACAATCTTTAACCATTGGTCTTCCCAAGTCACTCTGTGACCAATAGCCACAGGAGTATCATTGGGATAATATCTTAATAACTTCTCTTGTACATCTTTTATATGTCTGGCACTGAGATAAAGGCACAAAGAAGCTCCTATTTTAGCAAGATTCTCAATATTCTCTGATTCTGGAATACCAGTTCTGCCACTAGCTCTGCTTAGTACAATTGTTTGAACTAGGCCTGGGATGGTGAGCTCTTTCTGAAGTTCTGAAGCCGTTGCTTGATAGGCGCTTATCCCTGGGATTACTTCAACTTCCAACCCTGATTCTGCTAGGCCACATATTTGTTCAGAAATTGCGCCATAGAGACATGGGTCTCCATCATGCAACCTAACAATTCTTTTACCTTCTTTTGCTTTGGAAATAATTAAATCAAGAATTTCTTCAAGAGTTAATGAGCTTGTTTTAAATTTCTCACATTTTTGAGTGGTAAGTTCTACAATTTCTGGGGATATTAAGGAATCTGTCCAAATAAGAACCTCAGCATTAGTAAGTCTATTTAATGCTCTTAAGGTTAGTAGATCTTTAGCTCCCGGCCCTGCACCTACGATTGAAATTGGATTCATTTTCCCCTTTTACTAAGTATGCCAAAACTTGGCATTTTTCTTTTAGTTTGATAAATCCACCAAAGGCCAAAAGAGCCAAAGGAAACCATCAAAATGCTTACTAGTTGTGCAACTCGGAATCCTCCTTCACACAAAGGAGGAAGAGAAGCCAGACAAAGCGGATCAGTTCTTAAAGATTCAATCCAAATCCTACCTAAACTGTAAGTAATTAAATATATACAGCTAAGTGCTCCAGAAGGAAGCTTAAGAAAACCATGGACATTCAATCTGAAGAGTGAAATTAGAATTAGAAAGACACCTAAATTCCAAATTGACTCATAAAGGAATGTAGGGTGAAAAAATCTTTGATCAGAAAAGATTTCTGGCCTTGAAGAAAACGGGATAAATAGTTTCCATGGAACATTGGTAGGTAAACCAAAAGCTTCGTTATTAAAGAAATTACCCCAACGTCCTATTGCCTGGCCAAGAGCAACAGATGGTAAAAGAACATCTAGGACGTCCCATAAATTTTCTTTTTTCAATTTACAAAAAAATATCACTGAAATTGTTCCTAAAAGCAATGCTCCATGGATAGCAATGCCTCCTCTCCAGATTTCAATAAATGTTGGGATGGGAATTACTAACCCTAAAATATTTATTGAGCTCCAAAAGTTAATTCCACTATAATTTCTCCACTCAAATGCAACGTAGTATATTCTAGCCCCAGCTATTGAGCTAATTAATAGCACAGGCATTAAGTCATTTATAAAGTTCTTATTTAGATTTCTAAAGTATGCAAGTTGATTCGAGAGATTTAACCCAATCACTATTGCGATTGCTATAAGTATTCCATACCAGCGAAATACCAAAGGCCCAAGTCTGATTAATTCAGCTCCTGGAGACCTAAGTGTTACAAGAACAGCTTCCATCAAACAATTAGACTTTGACCTTAAAGCCCCTCTGCAGCTTGAACTTTTTCCACTTGCTTTTTCTTTAGTACCAGTAGGATTTGAGTTAACGCAACACCTGCAAAGAAGATAATCAGTCCTATTACTCTTGCAGGACTTTGGAGAACAATTTCAGTATCAATCTGTCCAAAACCACCAACATTAGGGTCGCTGGTCAAGGGAGCACCTGCTTCCAGCATGTCTCCTTCTTTAACTAGAAGAATTGGCCCTGCTGGAACAGTTTCAGTAATAGTCTTTCCATCTTCAGCTTGAATAGTAATATCAGTAGCCCCATTTTCTCCAGGAAGAATATTTGTAATTACTCCTGCTTGAGTAGAAGTGAAAATAGAGTTATTACTTTTTTCTCCAGTTGGATATACCTGTCCCCTACCTCTATTTCCCCCAACATTAATTGAATATTTACCAAAACGAATATTCTTATTAGTTGCAGGATCAGGCGAAAGAATAGGAAATACTATCTCTTTGTTTTGATCACCAGGTAATGGGCCTACAAGAATAATGTTTTCTTTGTCTTCACTATATTGAGTAAAATAAACCCCTTGAGTTTCTTCTTTGATATTTTCATTCCAGCGATCTTGAGGAGCAAGTTTGAAACCATCAGGAAGCATAACTATTGCACCTACTTGAAGTGGTACTTTGCTTCCATCTGCTCCGATTTCTTCAGTACCTGCTTTATAGGGAATTTTTACGGCAGCTTTGAAAACTGTATCTGCTCCGACTGATTGAGGAACCTCTACCTGAGTAGTCATCTTTGCTAGATGACAATTAGCGCAAACTAACTTGCCTGTAGCTTCTCTAGGATTTTCATAATTTTGTTGGGCCCAAAATGGATATGCCCAACTTGAAGAGGGTGAAATTAGAATAGAAAGTCCAATGAGAATGGAGGCCAGGAAAAAATTAAGTATGTTGCGCATGATTTGATTTAATTGAGTATTAAAAAAGAAATAATTGATAATTTAGTTATGTCCACCAAGGCTTGTCACCTGTTCGGAAATCTGTTTCAGTCCATTGACTAACAAATACGCTGTCATCCTCAACTTCAATATGAGTTAATGCTAATGAGAGTGGGGCAGGACCTCTAACAACTTTCCCATTTGCGTCATATTGGCTTCCATGACATGGGCAAATATATTTGTTTTCCCCGCTATTCCAAGGGACAACACATCCTAAATGTGTACATATTGCGTTAATTCCGAAATTTCCAATAGCGTCGTCTCCATCAACTATCAGATAAGTAGGGTCTCCTTTCAGGCCTTGCACAAGACTTCTGTCTCCAGAAGGATGAGTTGATAGCCACCCGCTTGCTGTTACGGAATTGCCAAGCTCATCTTTAGCAGTTGTTCCCCCTGTGCCACCCCCAGACCTTAAAGGCATGAAGAAATTTGCTACAGGGTATAGAGCTCCTAATGCAACTCCAGTAGCTGTCCCAAAGGTAAGAAGGTTCATGAATTGACGCCTCCCCATTGATGGCACATCGCTAGGACTCATTTGTGTCATGCCAGATGTTCACACAGCTCATAATTGTAACCATTATGACCTGTAAAGGTCCCTCACTGCTTCAAAAAGGAGGGATTTAATATGATTTAGTTGATTTTGTGTTGAACTCCATTTCTAAAAGTCAATCTATTAATCCCTTAGATGTTGATGAAGTAATACGATTTCTTCGCAAACGTTGGGGAGTGTCTTATGAGTTAAGACTTGTAGTCAAAGGCAAAAAAATTTATTTACAAATAATGTGGGGATTTTTAGAACAGCAATCCTTTGATATAACTGAAAAGGATTATTGTGAAAATCTTTCAAAGGTTTTAGAAGTTATTAATAGAATAGGTATGTCAGGAGAAGTTAGGGCTTGGTTATTGCAAGTTAAAGGTAAACCTAGATTAGGTAGGGCGCTTAGTTTACCTCTTAAGGGGGATGATTCGTTGGAGGAATTTGTGATTTAAATTGATCAGCAATTGCAACCAGTAGAATTCCAAGAAGAAATAAGAGTGATATTGAACTTCCTAGAAGAAGCATTGTGATTGGATCAGTTGACGGAGTAATAACTGCTCCAGCAATAGCAGATAACATTAGTACCCATCGCCAGGTACTAAGCATTTGCTTCCATTTTACAAGTCCTAATATTCCTAAAATTAATTGAAGGATGGGTATTTGGAAAGACAACCCTGTCCCAAGCATTAAAAGTAAAACGAAATCTAGGTATTTTTCAATTGACCAAAGGGGCTCTACTACATCCGCCCCGTAATTCAACAGGAAATTTAATGCTGCAGGAACTAAAGCCCACCATGCAAAAAACAAACCTGTTAAAAATAGAACCACTGAGCCTGCGACAGCAGGCGCTATAAGTTTTTTTTCTCTTTGAGTAAGACCAGGTAAAATAAACAGGATTATTTGAAATACTATATAAGGCAGCGCAATAATTAGACCTGAGTATCCCGCGACTTTAATTGATACAAAGAGGAACTCACCTGGAGCAAGTTGCAGAAAACGAATAGAGCTTGCAGGAGCTTCCAAAGTTTTAACTAATGGCTTCACAAATGCAAGACATATAAGAGCTCCAAGAAAAATAGCCAAAAAACTTTTGAATACTCTATGACGAAGTTCTTCTAGGTGATCAACAAAGGACATATGTTTGTCCTGATCAAGCTCTTGGGGCATTTTTAGGGAGCTAATCAGACAAGGAAAAACAATTTTTATTCATGTTAATTGGTTGATAATTCATTTTAATTATATTAATTCTAAAGATAAATTAGATAAAAAATTAATAGCCCTATTAAATATTTATTTCTTTTAGGCTTTTAATATTTTAGCTATATTTTCAGGCAAATCTACTTTTCTTCGAATTATTTTGACTGTATTCTGGACTGGTTGGGTCAGGAAGTATGAATGGAGGACAGTCGTTTAAAGATGATTTTCCGTATTCTTTGTATTCCTTATAACCTCCCATCTTTCCATTAGTTTTCATTAGTGCGCTAATGAAAACTAATAGCAGAAAGACTGTTGGGGCTCCTACTATCAAGGCCGCACCAAATATATAACCAACTAGGAACTCAGCGAAGGAATGATTCCCTAGAAATTCATGAGACCCAAGAAGAAATTCAAACATTTAAAAGTACTTAACTAATCTGCTTAGCTAAAGATAATAGGCCATTCTAGTCTTTTTTAGTTGATTGGTCGAAATACTTTTCCCCATTAGATGGGTTGCCCCATATTACTTTGAAATCTCTTGGACTGACCATCCCTGGAGGAGATCCTTTGGGCTTTTTAAGTTGATTAGTCTCTACCATCATTACTGCGACTGTTTTGTTACGCTTTGCTCTGCTGAAGAAAGATGCTAAATCAGCACCTACTTGTATATCAGTATTTTCAAGGTTCCCATGCGAACCTTTGATGACCACATGGCTCCCTGGGCACTCTTGAGCATGAAACCAAATGTCACCTTTGCGAGCTTTTTTTAGACTAATTAGATCATTTTGATTATGGTTCTTTCCTATTTGTATTTCTAAACCACTTGGGCTGTTCAATATAAGTATCCCAATTTTATTGTTTTTACTATTACGAATGATATTTTTTTGTGGTTTTTTTAAACAAAGGTATTCTGCTATATCCTCTTTAAGGTTGCAAATATTTTCAATCTTTTTGATTCTGTTATCATCAGTATTATTTGTAATATATTCAAGGAATAACTCTGTTTCGTTGATATACTTTATTTTTTCCTTATGAAGATTAATTCTTTCTAATAGAATATTTTTTGACCTCTTGATTTTTTTTGATTTTTGATAAAGTCTTTGAGCTTCCAAAACCTTTTGTTTGCTAGGCTCTTTTATGCAGAGAATCCTGTCAGCCTTTTCTTTTAAGGACAATGCATTAGTAGTTTTTGCATATAATACTTCTTGTTTTATTAAGGCTTTTTTCTCTGACTCCTTTCTGTTATTTAATTCTTTTAAAAATTGTATAACTGTCGTTGAGAGAATCCTTTTCTCTAGAAAATCTTTGTAATACTTTCCTAGAAGTAGCCCAGGTGATCGTTCTTTCTCAGATGATGAAGAACTTGGTTTCCATACTCGATAGGGGGTCGGTCCTTTGAAGCAAAGACAAAACGTTTCTTCTTCTAGTGTTTTTATCCATTTCTTCCATCTTGAATATATTTCAATCCAATCTTTTTCAGATAATTCTTTAACATTAAGGTTGATAAGCTTCAAGGCAGACTCTTTATTATCATTGGCTAGTTGAAGTAATAATGATGGACTAATGCCTTGATAAGTACTAGTTAATGCGTTCTTAAGTGAAGTATTAACTATAGACAGTTCTCTCCTCCAGTCTTGAAATGATTCATTTAGGCTTGGCCTCCTCCCTTTTAAGGGAGGAGGTGAAATATAGTTATCACCTGTACTGATTGGTCTTAATCGAGACTGATAATCTCGTATTTGTTTCCCAAGTGCTATAACTTGCCTATTTTGGTTTAACAACAAAATATTGCTGTGCCTGCCCATAATTTCCAAAATAATAGACTTTTGAACATCTCCTTTTGGGCGAAAAGCTAGACAGAATTCTATTACTCGATCAAATCCAGGTTGCTTTAATTCTATTAAGGCCATCCCTTTGGTCCCAAATTTTATTTGTTTGCTTAGAGTGCTTTCTCCATCGATTTGGGGTGGAGCATTTATTTCTACTATTCTTGGTGAATCAGCATGCCAATTAATTTCTACCCAAGTTAAATTCTCTAAGGTGCGAAAAGCCATCTGGAGCGTATGAGGATTTGACTGTTGTACTTTTTCGAAACGACTCGGAACTATTTTTTCTCTTAAATCTGCAAGCACAGCTTTCAGACTGGTTATATCCATCATTTGAAGAGATGAATAGCTCATATGATTGTCTTGGGCATTTGTCACAGCTATTTTCTTTTGCTCCACAGTTAAGCTTCAACCAATGCTATGACTAAAAAGAATGATTTGATAGTTATTACAGGGCCAAGTGGAGTAGGTAAGGGCACTTTGGTGAAGAAGTTGCTTACCTTAAATGAAAATATATGGCTTTCCATTTCTGCAACTACTCGCTCTCCCAGAGAAGGTGAAGTAAATGGTAAAGATTACTTTTTTCTAAATAAAGAAGAATTCAATCTGCTTGTATTAAATGAGGGATTTCTTGAATGGGCTCAATTTGCAGGCAATTTTTATGGAACTCCTAAAGATTCAGTTCAAGAGCAACTCGCTTTAGGGAAAAAAGTATTACTTGAAATTGAATTGGATGGAGCTAGGCAGGTTAGAAAAACTATGAAAAAAGCATTTCAGATTTTTATAGCACCACCAAATTTTGATGAGCTTGAGAAAAGGATTAGAGATAGAGGTACAGACTCTGCAGATGCTATTAATCAAAGGCTAATTAGAGCAAAAGAAGAGCTGAAGGCTCAAAATGAATTTGATGCAATTGTAATTAATGATGATATAGATACTGCTTTATTAGAAATAAAGAACCTAATGAAAATTTAAATTAAAACTATAAGCCAGGATGGAATAGCAGGTCTGGAACAAAACGATTCCATTCAACTAGAATTCCTGCTGTAAGAACTATCCAAATAGTTGCAACCACAGGAGCTGATTTAAACCATTTTGTTGAGAAGATTTTAAACATTAGTATTTTAGAATGAAGTTTTAGATGTAATGAATTAAAGGAGTATCAGGAGAATTTTTAGCGAGGTCCATTCAAGGTAATGTTTTCATCCTTTTCTCGTAGGTCTCCACTTCTACCTTGCTTATTTGCCTCAATAGGCCATGCTGCCCCTTTGATTAAGCATGCTCTAGCTAGCTCAAAATCAATGAATATTTCGTTTTCAGCAGGGTTTTTTAGTTTCTTAGATGCTCTTAGATATTCCCTACCAGACCATCCGATAATGCCTGCTATATAAATGAATATATGACCAGGAATTAAAATATCCCCTTCATGATGCCTATTGGCTAGGGCTCCAAAAGGTTCAATTGTTGCCCCTATAATTAGATGGGGTAACCCATCGTCTCCACATGATGCTTTGCTATAGCGTTCAAACCTTGCTACATCTTTTGGTGTAGATGCAGCACTTGCCCGCTCTTGGAATCGTGCATTTTCAGAACAAGATGTTAGAGCTGAGGCGGTAAATTCAGTGCTAGCTCTGTCTGGATTTAAAGCTTCTCCAGCTGCATTTGCTATTGGAGCTAAACCTAACAGAAGGAAAGCTGATAGAAGAATTGAGAAGAGACGACGCATTTGTTCGAATCCGTATTTAACCTGTCTTAAATAGAACAGGATTCACTACTACTAAGTTAAATGAGATACGCCTAAATGATGCATACAGTACTCGCCCTCGAAACAAGTTGTGACGAGACTGCCGCGGCTATCGTCCAATTTGAAGCTGAATCCTTTCAAGTTTTGGCAAATTGTATAGCTTCTCAAGCCAATGAACACGCCAAGTGGGGGGGTGTTGTTCCTGAAATAGCTTCAAGAAGACATTTGGAAACAATGCCTTTTCTTATCGATGAAGTATTTCAAAAGTCAGGTAAAAATTTCTCGAAAATTGATGCAATTGCTTCAACAGTTGCACCTGGATTGACTGGATCTTTATTAATTGGATCAGTAACAGCAAGGACATTGTCTCGTCTCCATAACTTGCCTTTTTTAGGAATTCATCATTTGGAAGGGCATCTTTCATCTGCTTTGCTTTTAGAAAATCCTCCAATTCCGCCTTATTTGGTTTTATTAGTGAGTGGTGGACATACAGAAATAATTCATGTTCAGAGGAATTTGCAATATAGAAGAGTTGGGAGAAGCCATGATGATGCTGCTGGAGAGGCTTTTGACAAGGTTGCTCGTCTCTTGGGGCTTCCTTATCCAGGGGGACCTGCTATAGAGAAAATTGCAATTAATGGTGATCCCAAAAGTTTTTCTTTCCCTAAGGGAAAAGTCTCTAAGCCTGGAGGAGGTTTTTATTTATATGACTTTTCTTTTAGTGGTTTAAAGACTGCTGTATTACGTCAAGTAGAAACTATCAAATCATTGGGAGATTTAATCCCTATAGCAAATATTGCTGCAAGTTTTGAGCAAGTGGTTGCTGAAGTTTTAGTTGAAAGAAGTATTCAATGTTCTGTGGATAATGGAATTAACTCTTTAGTTATGGTTGGAGGCGTTGCAGCTAATAATCGATTAAGGGAAATGATGCTTCAAGAAGCTTCTAAGAAATCAATTAATATTTATTTGGCTCCAAAGGCCTTTTGCACTGATAATGCTGCAATGATAGGCACAGCTGCTTTAGTGCGACTAGTATCTGGCACGACTCCTAGTTCAATAGATCTTGGTGTTTCTGCAAGGTTTCAATTAGATCAATCTGATCTTTTGTATCAGACTGCATCACCTCCATTCTAAAACTAAATTCTTAATTTTTCTTCTGTCAAAGGACCTTAACTGATGAGCTCTAATCCGACAAACAAGGATAAGGATGATTCTAAAGCTTCTGTAAGCAAGCAAGAATTGAATTCATGGAAGAGAGGTTTTACGCCTCAAGCAGAAATATGGAATGGTAGAATGGCTACTATAGGACTGATCATAGGAATAATTTCTTTAGTTTTGATAAATAAATTATGGTGATCAAATAATTAGAGTGAGATCTTAAATCAAGCTCAAAAAAGATTTTATTTTTTTTATTGCAACCCTAATATTTTTTTTCCACTATCTCCTATGGAATATTTGCCTTATTTAGGCTAAAAACTATATTTGAAGGTATTCACAAAAACACTGAAGTACAAGTTTTTTAAAAGATTTAGTCATTAAGATGACCTCTCTTTTTAAAAAAATCATTTTTAGGAGCGACTCTTTTGGTCCGTATAATTCTTTTCTATGACTCCTGAGAGGCTGGGATTGCTATGGGGGGTAACTGTCTTTGCTGGAGCTGGTGCAAGACTTTTATCAGCTTTGACTGGCTTCCCAGGAGTCGTTCTGTTGCTTCTCTCAGGGCTCTTAATAGGAAGATCAGGTCTAGGTCTTGTTGAACCTCTTGACTTAGGACAAGGCTTAGAAATTATTGTTGGTTTACTTGTAAGTCTTGTTTTATTTGATGGTGGTTTAAATCTTCGTTTGCCCGGGGACACAATAAAAGTAACTGTTTTACGTATTTCGGTAATTAGGCTGTTTGTTTCTTTCGCAGCTGTATGGATCACGGCTCATCTGCTAGCGGGTTTAGCTTGGAATGTAGCCGCTGTATATAGCGCAATTGTTTTAGCTACTGGACCTACTGTAGTTACTCCTCTTGTCCAACAGATTCGATTAGCTTCTCCTCTTGGAGATGTGCTGGAGGCAGAAGGATTAGTTTTAGAACCAATAGGCGCAGTATTAGCATTATTGCTCCTTGAATTATTGGTTGGAGATCTTCATGGCTGGAAAGAACTTTTATTTGGCTTGTTATCAAGGTTAGGTGGTGGAGTTTTAATGGGTGCTTTGGCTGGATGGATCCTTGCGGAGGGTCTTAAGCGAATCAAAACTGATTCAGCAATTGGTCTAAGGCTTCAAGTGACTCTCGGAGTTTTATTTTTGTTGTATGGGATTTGCGAGTGGATTTTGCCAGAATCAGGATTGCCTGCTTCAGTTGCTGCAGGGTTCATTGTTGGTAGAAGTCCTTCTATTGAAGTTGATCAATTAGATGAATTAATTAGAGAATTGGCTCAATTAGCTATCACAATGCTTTTCCCTCTTCTTGCTGCCGACGTTTCATGGGGAGAATTAAACCCTCTTGGTTGGGGAGGTGTTAGTTGTGTATTAGTTTTAATGTTGGTAGTGAGACCTTTGTCAGTCAGCCTTGCAACTACAGGACTCCCTCTAGATATTAAACAACGCTTGTTTTTAGGATGGCTTGCTCCCAGAGGGATTGTGACTGCTGCAGTCGCTTCACTTTTTTCTATTCGCTTAGAACAAGCAGGAGTTTTAGGAGCTGGCCGCCTTCAAGGATTGGTCTTTTTGACTATTTTGATGACTGTAGGTATACAGGGATTAACAGCTAAGCCATTGGCAAAGAAATTAGGATTACTTGCAGAGGAATAGATTGATTTTTTTATAAGCATTTAAGAATTCTATCCCTATCATTACCAGTCATTGCAAGAAGACTCCATGAGCCAATAAGGTCTGGACCATTAATACTCCCAAGTAAAGCAGCTCTGAGACTTTTCATTATTAATCCTTTTTTTAATCCTAAAGCTTTTGAACAATTTCCAATTAATTCCAGGGCCACTTGATTATCTATTCCATCCCAAGGAGATTGCTCTAACTCACTAACTAACATTCTTAAAGCGTTTTTGGCTCCTTCTATTTCTAATTGCTTAATACCATCATCCTTAAGCGAAGGTTCTTCAAAAAAGATTCGACTTTCTTCAATCCCATCAGTAAGGAGCGTAATAGAAGGACCTATTAGTTCTGATAGTTTTATACCCCAATTTTTTTTGGGCACTTTCCATCCTTCCTTGCACCAGAGAGGATTTAAAGCTTCAAACAGTTGTTCGGCTGACCAATTGTGTATTTCCTGTGCATTGAGCCATTTTAGTTTTTCCCAGTCAAATTTTGCCCCTGCTTTATTAACTCGATCAAAGCTAAAAACAGATGATGACTCTTTTAAAGTAAATCTTTCTCCCATTCCCTCGGGAGGAGACCAACCTAGAAGGGTCATATAGTTAGTCATTGCGTTTGCCGTAAAACCCATTTCCTTAAAGTCTTTGATTGAGGTAACGCCATCTCGTTTTGACAGTTTTTTCCCTTCTTCATTAAGAATTAATGGTGTATGAGAAAAAACTGGCAGCTTTAGCTCAAGTGCTTTATATAAGAGTATTTGCTTGGCTGTGTTAGCTATATGGTCTTCTCCTCTAATTACATGAGTAATATTCATTTGTGCATCATCAATGACAACCACCAAGTTATATAAGGGGTCTCCGATTTTATCTGAAGAAGCTCGTCTAGATATAACCATGTCACCCCCAAGGTCTTTACACCTCCATTTCATTGGCCCCCTAACCATGTCTTGCCAATGAACAGAATCATTTTCATCAATTCGAAACCTTATAACAGCAGTCCTTCCTTCTTGGATGAATTTTTCTTCTTGCTCTTTAGTTAGATTTCTATGCCGATTGTCATAACGAGGAGCTTCACCCAAATTGGTTTGACTTTCTCTCATTTCTTGAAGTTCTTCTTCGGTTGTATAACATCTATAGGCCAAACCTTTTCTTAGCAATAACCTAATTGCTTGGCGGTGAAGAT
>QCKH01000001.1 GCA_003215475.1 Prochlorococcus sp. AG-409-L21 | reverse complement strand
GACCTATTGTGGTACCAGCTGAATCCAAGCTACTAATTAAGCCTTATGGACAAAAAAATCAGCCTTTAAAGATTTGGCAAGATGGCGTTAGCAATGCCCTCATGAATTCAGGAGAGCAATGCTTAATTCAAAAAGCAACCCATTTTGCGCAAATTTTAATTCTTGAAGAAAGGGCTTCGTATTACCGCACTCTTATACAAAAGCTTAATTGGGCTGGAAGCTTGGTCAGCTCCTCAAATGAACCCCTTGAAAAGTAATGAAGCTGGAAATTGAGAGACGTTTTCTTGTAAAAGGAGAGGAATGGCAAAAGCTTTACACAGAGGCGCATGAACTACAGCAGGGGTATTTATCAACTAACTTTGAAGAATGGATTGTAAGAGTAAGAATTATTGATAAAAACAAATCAAAAATAACTCTAAAAGCATTAGCAGGAATAATGTCAAATTATGAGTTCGAATACTCCATTCCTTTAAAAGATGCTGAATCTATGCTGAGTCTCATCTCAAAGAAATTACACAAAAAAAGATATTTTCTTACTTTAGGTTCTAAAGAATGGGTAATAGATTCCTTTCTTGGAAGTAATTATCCATTAGTCATAGCAGAAGTGGAATTGGATTCAGAAAAAGAATTAGTCCAAAAACCTAATTGGTGTGGCAATGAAGTAACAGGAGTAAAAAAATTTAGCAATGCTGCACTTGCTCAATGTCCAATTTGTGATTGGCCAGAAGAAGAACTGCAAAGTTTCAATCTGTCCTAAAAGCAAAAGGCAGAGAATTTTATATTCTCTTTATATTCTAGAATTATTTTCTTGTAGCCAATCAAGCAATTCTTTCCTAAGGAGTTCTTGCTTTGTATGGTTTGTACGACATAGACGGGATTCTCCGTTTCACTGGCTCAGATAGAGAAGCATGCATGGCATATGCAGAACTTTTAGAAATTGCTTCAGATGATTATTCTCTGTTGGATCTACCTGGAACAAACCAACTAGAAATCAAAGCTAATCGGAAGAAAAATCTTCATCCTCGGGCAAGGAGCAGCAATTAAAGCCATCTCTGCATATTTTGCCATGATCCATTGCCCAATTCAAAAGGGCAACTCGATTCTTTGACCCTGTTTTAGTAAACATATTACTAACATGATTATCGACTGTTCGTTTACTGATCGTTAATTTTTGAGCTATCTCCTGATTGGTTAGCCCACTCGCAACTAGCTCAATAATCTCCATTTCTCTTGAAGAAAGGGACATTTGAACCGAATTGGAGAATTCTCCTGAAAACATACCCTCCATATTCACTTACTTGAATTCATATTACGCAGGCTAGTGTCATTGATAAGTAATAGTAATTTTCTAATAAGAAACTTGAATTCCATTCTGCAAAAATCTCTTGGATCAAGTGAAACAACAATCACTGCTGAAATAATGCCGCCAAGAGGAGGTGATGCCTCGAAAACCCTTGATGCTGCAAAGGCATTGCGTGGATTAGTAAGTGCCATCAATGTCACGGATGGCAGCAGAGCAATAATGCGAATGCATAGTCTTGCAGTTTGCAAATTACTTGTAGAAGCAAATATTGAGCCAATCCTTCAAATCGCTTGCAGAGACAAGAACCGCATTGCACTTCAAGCTGAAATACTAGGGGCTCATGCACTTGGAATTAAGAATATTTTATGTCTTACAGGAGATCCAGTTCGTGTGGGAGATCAACCAAATGCACGACCCGTTCATGACTATGAATCTGTTCAACTGCTAAAACAAGTTACTTCACTTAATAATGGACTAGATCCAGTTTCAGGCTTTTTACCAAATGGACCAACTGACTTATTCCCTGGAACAGCTGCTGACCCTAATTCAACAAACTTTTCAAGCCTTAGGAAAAGACTAGAAAGAAAAAAAAATGCAGGTGCTCGTTTTATTCAAACTCAAATGGTAATGAACCCCAATGTACTAGAAAAATTCTGCAAAGAAATTGCCGAACCTCTTGAATTACCAGTTTTAGCTGGGGTTTTCTTATTGAAATCTGTTAAAAATGCTCAATTTATTAATAAAGTCGTTCCAGGTGCATGTATTCCAAAATCAATTTTAGATAGGCTAGAGAAAGCAAACGATCCAGCATTAGAAGGAATATCTATTGCAGCAGAACAAGTAAGAGATTTTGTTGGGATAACAAAAGGGGTTCATATTATGGCTATAAAAGCTGAAAAACTTATCCCATCAATTCTAGAAAAGGCAAATATTAACTTGCTGTCCCAATAAGATCAGTTCCTAATAATTCAGCCATAGCCTTCTGTTGAGGGGAAGGTTCACCTAAATCTTGTCTCCGTGCATCAGTAATCAACCAGTCTAGAGCTGCTTCTTGCAGATCAAAGTGATCCCCATTTTTATCAACACAATAACGTCCAAAAACTAATTTCTCTAAAAGTTGAACCCCAGGACCAATTCGCGAATAATCAAAAATAATTGAATTATCAATAGTTGCCCCTTCACAAATACAACAGCTTGGTCCAATCATTGAAGGTCCAATAATGGTTGCACCATCTTCAATACGTGTCATGCCTCCTACATAAATCGGCCCTTTAACATTAATTTTATCCCAATTTGCAGCAACATTTAGACCTGTAAATATGCCTGGCCTAACTTCTTTACCAGGGATCTCTACCTGTCGTACATCTCCCAGAAGAACACTCCTAATTGCTTTCCAGTAGTCAGGAACTTTGCCTATGTCAACCCATTCAAAGTCCATTGATAATGCAAAAAATGGCGCTCCAACTTCAACTAATTTTGGAAACAAATCAGCTCCAATATCAAATGGTTTACCAGAAGGAATATATTTAAATATCTCCGGTTCAAATAAATAAATACCAGTATTTATTTTATTGCTAAGGGCTGAATCTATTGAGGGTTTCTCTTGAAAAGCTTTTACTCTATCTTCTTCATCTGTAACTACAACACCGTAACTTGAGACTTGATCCTTAGGGACATTTTTTGTAATCAAAGTTGCTAAAGCTCCTTTCTCTTTATGGCGCTTAACAGCCTCTGAAAGATCTAAATCAATTAGAGCATCTCCACAAAGAACCACAAAAGTATCATCAAAGAATTGTTGAAAGTCTTGTATCTTCTTCAAGCCGCCAGCAGAACCTAATGCATCCCCAACTAACGCACCATCTTCTATACGTCCTTCAAAGCTGTAAGCAATCTCAACTCCAAATCGTTGTCCATCACGAAAATAATTCTCTATTTCTTCTGCTAAATGAGAAACATTTACCATTATTTCCTTAAAGCCATGTTCCTTCAAAAGTTCCAACAGAAATTCCATAACTGGCTTCTGTAGGATCGGAATCATAGGCTTTGGAATCACATGAGTGATTGGCTGGACGCGAGTTCCTTTACCAGCAGCCAGTATCATCGCCTTCATTGGCGTCTTAGGCCTCATTAAACACTAGGGCACAAAGGCTATTTACAATACTAACTATGCTACAGCCTTGGCAGGAGCTGTCACTTCCAAAGTATTTAGAGGTAATTGAGTGATTGTTCCTGGAGCAAGAATTCTTCTCAACCTTATTGGAGCATAAAGAAACCCTTCTTGTTGAAGCTCTACCTTGCTTTGAGAAGATAAAAAAAGCAAAGCCCAAAAGACACCAACTCGATCAGTATCTAAATCATTAGAAGCAACCTCTGCCCAATTTTTTACTAAGAAGTCAAAATCAATCCAATTTAATGCTGCATCCCAATTACCTAGAAAAACCCCTAATGCTGCTGTCGTTTCAGGTAATTTCTCCCTATGAGCAAGGGAAGTTACTTGTTCAATGATCTGCTTATCACTAAATCTTTTACTTCGCCTTTTCCTACGACTATTTAACTCATCCGCCTCAATAGTTTCAGCAATCGACTCCAGCTGATCTATTAACTCTCCCAGTGATACTGCTCTTCTAAGGGGAGGAGGAGCTACTGGACGGCGATGTAGATGCTTTTCAGGATTACTAGGCATAGCAAGCCTAGGATCCAACCAGCCTTGCTCTGAAAAAGTCAAATCATAAGGATCGTTAATATCCTCATCTATTGGGAATATATCGGATTCAAGCACCTCAGCTTTCAATCCAACTAATACCGAAGCAGCTAAAAAAGCCTCACTACTATCAGCTAAATCTTTCTCAAAAGTACCACCAGAGTCTGGAAGAAGTTTTTTAGGTAAATCAATCCTTTGACGTAATTGATCTAAGAAGCCATCTATAACTGGAATAACATCTATATCCCAAGGATCAATATCTCCATTTTCAGCAGCATCCTGCAAAAGACGTATAGCAAGCCTAGCCCCTGCACTTGATGGAGTTTTCAGCGCTTCTACAGGCAATGGCTTAAAACTACTGAGAAAAAGTTACCGATCCTCTTTACAAGATGCCATAGGTAAAATTAAAAACCAAGAGATTTAAGCAACCTCTTGATCTGAATAGGATTCCTTTTCTCCAGAAAAACTCATAAATGGCAAAATATTACTTTGCTTAGTTTTCATCCTATTCAAATCAATCTCTAGTTCCTTGATTCTATTTTTAGTGACTTCCAATTCGATAATCTCATCTCCTCTAAGCCTGGCAGTCCAACCAGCAAAAAGCCAAGCACCACAAGCCCCAATCCCTGAAGAAATTATTACCAAAGCGGCAATTGGAAGAGAACCAGAAACTCCTGGAATAATATTTACAGTTGTGGAAGCAGTATTTTCTAAAGTGAAATAAGCGGTTAACAGGGCCAGAGAAAACATTAATGCAAAGTTGAATGCTCTGAGATTGGTCTGGTGCATTTAAAAAATAATATCAACCAAAAAATAAACAATATTTTGTTTATTGCAAGAATAAGGGAATTAAAAAATTATAAAAATTCCTTAGTTTTTGGCAGCACTATAAGGATTCAACTTTGGAGCAGATTTTCTCATAAAAGAGAAGTTATTACTTTCAAGGGGTTTAGTGGCAGGTTTAACAATTTGTTCGATCGCAAGCTTATCTCGAAGAACCAGTCCATTGATAGAAGCTGTATAGCTCTCAGTCATAATTCGAGGATATAACCCAATTCCAATTATTGGTACAAGAAGGCTGCCAATAATATATATTTCACGTGGCTCAGCATCAACAAGCTCTCTTTTAGCTAAAAGATCGACATTTTCTTTTCCAAAAAATATTTCTCTAAGCATTGAGAGCAAATAAATTGGAGTCAAAATTACTCCAATTGCTGCTAGGCCAGCAATGACAATCCTAAACGGCAAGGTAAAAACTTCATCAGTAACTAATCCTGCAAAAACCATTAATTCAGAAACAAATCCACTCATACCTGGCAAAGCCAAGGAAGCTAGAGAACAAACAGTCCACAATGCAAACATTATTCTCATTTTCTGCCCAACACCTCCCATTTCATTGAGTTGAAGAGTATGGGTACGGTCATAGGTTGCACCAACTAAGAAAAATAGGCTTGCACCAATTAATCCATGACTAATCATTTGCAACATCGCTCCACTTGTCCCTAGCGAGCTAAAGCTCCCTACACCTATTAGGACAAATCCCATATGACTAATTGAGCTATAAGCAATTTTCCTTTTGAGATTTCGCTGTGCAAAAGAAGTAAGCGCAGCATAAATAATATTTACTACTCCAAGCACAATCAACAATGGAGCAAACTGCGCATGAGCTGCAGGGAGTAATTGAGCATTAAATCTTAAAAGTGCATATCCACCCATTTTTAATAAAATCCCTGCTAAAAGCATGTGCACTGGAGCCGTGGCTTCTCCATGAGCATCAGGTAACCAAGTATGCAGCGGAACTATTGGGAGTTTTACACCAAAAGCAATAAGAAGACCTCCATAACAAAGCAACTGGAAATTGGTTCCAAAATCTTGATTAGCTAAATGCGTAAATTCAAAATTAGGAATGCCACCTCCAAAGAAACCCATTGCTAAGCAAGCAAGCAAAATAAATAAAGAACTGCCAGCTGTATAAATAATGAATTTTGTTGCAGCATATTGTCTTTTTTTACCTCCCCAAATAGCCAACAATAAATAAACGGGTAGAAGTTCAAGTTCCCAAGCTAAAAAGAAAAGCAACATATCCTGGACAGCAAAAACTGCTATTTGGCCACCATCCATTGCCAAAATCAAGAAGAAGAATAATTTTGGCTTAAAGCTGACAGGCCAAGCAGCTAGAACCGCTAAGGCAGTAATAAAACTAGTCAGCAAAATTAAAGGCATTGAAAGACCATCAGCACCAACAGCCCAAGTGAGACCCAAGTCAGGCAGCCAGGTCACCCGTTCTGAAAGCTGAAGCCCTTCTTGAGATGGATCATACGCTTCTAAATATGCCCCGACTGTGATCAAGAAAGTAATCAATGCTATCGCTAATGCATACCATCTAACTTGTTTCCCTTCTCCTTCATCAGGAATAAAAGGTACTAGCAAAGATCCAGCAATTGGGAAAAGAATAGAGAGACTGAGCCAAGGAAAATCTGCAGCAATAGGTTCTGGCACTTGTCCAGAAATGGTTGCCCAAACTGAAAGTGACAAAAAATCAAACACTTAATTAGTTCATCTCCACTTTTTGGAGTGTAGAAATACTTAGCGCTCTCGCATCCAATCGATAGGGGATGACACACACAACAAAAAATTTCTATTCAACTTACTAAGTGCCTAAAACTCCAAAGAGAGCTACCAAAGCTATAACTCCTCCAAAAACTATCAATGCATAGAACTGAGCTCTTCCAGTTTCAAAATATTTCAGTCCTTCACCACTCCCTAAGGTTAAAAGCCCAGTCAAATTAACAACACCATCTACCACCTTTGCATCAACTTCCAAGACTTCCCTAGCTAACTTTCTACTTCCTTTTACAAATATTTTTTCATTAATATCATCTAAATACCATTTCTTAGAAAGAAAATTATTTACCAGAGGGAATCTTTCAGCAAATAAAACATTCAAATCTATTTTTTTTAAATAATAGGCAAAGATCGCTAAGGAAATTCCGGCTATCGAAATAGCAACTGAAGCAATAGCTAAAGGAAGAAATTCACCCCAACTGAAGTTTAATGCCATTTCTCTAGCTTCTATAGCATTAAGCAACTTTGCAAATCCACTATTCCAAGGAGTTCCTAAGAAGCCAATTAAAACTGATGGCACTGCTAAGACAATTAACGGCATAGTCATAGACCATGAAGACTCATGAATTTCCCCCGAAACATGAGGTTCTTCCTCATCTATCTCCATTCCTGCAGCTAATAATAAACTCTTTTGAAGATCATTGTTATTTCCTCTGAAATCTCCTTCGAATGTCAAAAAGTACAATCGGAACATATAAAAAGCTGTCATACCTGCAGTCAAGAAACCAATAACCCAAAGTATTGGATAAGTATTAAATGCTTGACCAAGTATTTCATCTTTACTCCAAAAACCTGCCAAAGGTGGAATACCGCTAATAGCAATACACCCAATTAAAAAAGTAATTGCTGTAATTGGCATTTTTTGTCTTAACCCCCCCATTAATCTCATGTCTTGAGCAAGTATTGGTTCGTGACCAACAACATCTTCCATTGCATGAATAACAGACCCTGAACCTAAGAAAAGCATTGCTTTGAAAAAAGCATGCGTAACTAGATGGAACATTCCTGCCAGTGGAGCTCCACATCCCATAGCTAACATCATGTATCCCAATTGAGAGACAGTGCTATAAGCCAAACCTTTCTTCAAATCCATCTGAGTCAAAGCAATTGAAGCTCCTAAGAAACAAGTAATTGTTCCAAAAATTGCAATTAGAAGGTTTATCAAGGGGAAGTGGCTATACAAAGGCTCCAACCTTGCAACTAGAAAAACACCAGCAGCAACCATTGTTGCAGCATGAATTAATGCTGATATAGGAGTAGGGCCCTCCATTGCATCAGGCAACCAGACATGTAAAGGGAACTGGGCAGATTTAGCCATTGGTCCTAAAAAGACCAAAAAACAAAGTAGTAAAGCTGCCCACATAGGAACATTGCCAGCATCAATCGCACCCAAGAGGCCTATCGCAATTCCATTAAAATCAAATGTTCCTGAAGCCCAAAAAAGACCAAGTATGCCCAACAAAAGGCCAAAATCCCCCACTCTATTAACTACAAAAGCCTTTTGAGCTGCATGAGCAGCACCTTCTCGGTCATACCAAAATCCAACAAGCAAATAAGAGCACATACCAACTAGTTCCCAAAACACATATATCTCCAAAAGATTTGGACTAATTATTAACCCAAGCATTGAACTACTGAATAAAGCTAAATAAGTAAAAAATCTGACATAGCCCTTATCATGAGACATATAGCCATGGGAATAAATCATTACCAAAAGGGCAACTGTTGTTACCAACGCAAGCATTACAGCGCCTAAGGGATCTACGACATAACCCATAGGAAGAGTAAAATCTCCAGCACTAGCCCAAACAAACAAATGTTCAACAGTATGTGGGGCCGAGATCTGTTCTGCTAAGACTGAATAACTCAAGACTGTTGATATACCAACACATGTGAGCAAAATAATTGCCACAGGCTTCTTTAAACGATTCATGGCTTGGTTGAAACCAATTAATCCCAAACCAGATGCAATTGCTCCAACGAGAGGAAGCAATGGTATTAACCAAGCAATTTCAGCTGTCGATTGCATTTCTTATGTTCATACCCTTGTGAGTGTAGGCATTTCAGACAAGTAGTTCTGCCAACTTGGAAGATGAAAACAATTCTATTGCCAATGAAATAAAACTATGAGACCACCAAAATATAGACACAGCAATGATTATGCCGAGCTGTGAGGGTCTTAAAAATTCTTGGAATTGCAATGTTTGTCTTCCATCGATGACGGCGACAAATGGAATTACTGATGTCTCCTCTTTAAGTTTTTCAAATGCTTCTCCAAATTTGATCTTCAATCTCCTATCTCCATGCCACACAGCAAACAAATGATGGGCTATAAGTCCTGCGGAAGTAACCAAAACAAAACTACTACCAATCCAAAGGCAATGAGCTAGGCACCAAAGAATTTGTCCAATAGCTTGAGGATGTCTAGTTACTCTAATTATCCCTTTTGCATAAAGTCGTATTTTTGGCTTTGCTATAGCAGGAATCTCAAGAAGATTATAAGTAGCTGGGTATAAAAAGAAAAAACTTACTGCACTAATAATCCAAACAAATTGCACTATTCCAGGAGCTCCTTGAAAATTCCAGATTCTTACCCCGTCATATCGATGAGCCAAAAAATATGAAATCAATAATGCAGCCATTGGAATGCTTGCACTCGCAAAAACTAATCTCCAAGCCCTAGCACCAATCAAACGCTCGGCTTGATTCCTAAACGCAGCCCCTCCACTATGAATGACTGCAAATACAAGCAAAAGTGCAGTCATAACTATGCTGCTGTGATGAATATTTTCAGGAAACATTTGTGGCAGAAGCTTTATCTAATCATTTTTAGTTTCAGAGAGACTTAAAGTTCTCACATAATAATTTTGTATGTTTGCTGCAAGTTAAGCAGCCGCCATGGCCGAACTGCCCTTCACTCTAGATCAACTACGTATCCTCAAGGCAATTGTCCATGAGGGTAGTTTTAAAAAAGCAGCTGAAAGTCTTTATGTGACTCAACCAGCTGTAAGCCTTCAAATTCAAAACCTTGAAAAGCAATTAGAGATTGCAATTTTTGATAGAGGAGGACGCAAAGCGCAACTAACTGAAGGGGGAAAGTTATTACTCAAATATTGCGAAAGAATTTTAAGCCAATGTGATGAGGCATGTGGCGCTATTGAAGATTTACATAATTTAAAAGGTGGTTCATTAACCATTGGTGCAAGTCAAACAACTGGAACATATTTAATGCCGCGAATGATCGGCTTGTTCAGACAGAAATTTCCTGATGTATCGGTTCAACTTCAAGTCCATAGCACCCGCAGAACGGGCTGGAGCGTTGCTAATGGTCAAATTGACCTTGCAATCATTGGTGGTCAACTTCCATCAGAACTAAATGAATTACTTGAAATTATTCCTTATGCAACTGATGAATTGGCATTAATTATTTCACAGAAACATCCGTTAGCAAGGCTTAAAGAACTCACAAAGGAAGATTTATATCGCTTAGGTTTTGTCACACTTGATTCACAATCTACAACAAGAAAAGTAGTTGATAAATTACTTATAAATTCTGGATTAGACATTCAACGTCTTCGGATAGAAATGGAGCTAAATTCATTAGAAGCAATAAAAAATGCTGTACAATCTGGATTAGGTGCGGCTTTCTTACCAGTAGTATCTATTGAAAGAGAACTATTAGCTGGAACAGTCCACAAACCAATGATCGCAGATCTAGAAGTAACTAGAGAGCTAAAGTTAATTAGCAATCCTGGACGCTATACATCTAGAGCAGCAGAAGCATTTACTAAAGAGATTTTGCCAATTTTTGCAAGTCCTAATAGTCCTTTTATTCAGAAGATTAAATCTCAACAAGAAAGATAAGTTTAAAACTGTATAGCCTCTTGATTAACGCGAATACCTTCATCTTCTACTCCCTTAATAATAAATTTGTTGTCATTAACATCTGCTTGATAAACACATCTAACAATTGGTTTATCGCGAATCGAACCAATATAGGCAAATGTATTCATTCGCTGCTTACATTCTCGAACATCTTCATTGGTAATAGCACCCTGCTTTTGCAAAAGAGACCAGTTTTCTCTCCGAATAACACAACCTGGCTGTAACGAAGGTTGAGTTACAAAGCTAGTAGAAGGATTTAAAGTTGTATACATTTCTATATCTATAACGAAAGCGCTTGCTCCCCATTGCCTACAAAATTCAGGATCAGGAACTGCCATATCCAATTGCTGCTGACTGGCAATATTTCCTTCTCCACCTTGAGTAGTACTTGTAATAGCACTACCAATACCTACCCCTAATACCAAAACTCCTGCCAAGACTGCAATAGTACCAGTATTCATGTTTATATTGACGCCATCTCCAACACCCGAAGCATTTTGAGCTGGGGGCCCATAAGGACGTCCTACGTAGCTTCTTTGAGAACGACCTCTTGATCCATAACTTGACTCTTCACCTCTTCTGGAGTTTGAAGGTGAAGACCTTCTGGAAGGTCTATAGGGTGGTTGACTCACAATAAATCTGGGGTTCTAGGTAGGCCCATTGAATAATTTAGAGCTCGACAATCTGGGTTATAGCTTAATTCACCAGCCTGAAGCATACTTCTAATATCAGACTCAAGATCCGAGCCTATTTTCCTAAGTGTGTAATCAGATAATTCTTTACCAGTTTGAGATTCAATCAATTCACTAAATCTCTTCTGGATTTTTTCTATTGATTTCGAATCCCACAGAAATTCATTATCAGGATCCAAATCCAGAGTCAAGTGATTTTGATCCTCTATTAGATTATTATTCTCAGCTATAGCAGTAAAAATGCGTATATGCCGTGTTGTACATTTCAGTAGAGACTTAGTCATAAAAAACCGCTAATAAAAAAAACTGAAAATAAATAATTGAATATATAGAAATTTTAGGTCCCATTTCTCACTACAGTTGCAATCAATCTAAAAAAACAATATGCGTGTTGCCATTGCTGGAGCAGGTCTAGCTGGACTTGCATGTGCAAAGTACTTGGCTGACCAAGGGCACAAACCAATCCTCTTTGAAGCCCGGAATGTACTGGGGGGCAAAGTAGCTGCTTGGAAAGACGAAGACGGAGACTGGTATGAAACAGGGCTTCATATATTTTTTGGTGCTTATCCAAATATGCTCCAACTATTTAAAGAATTAGGAATTGAAGACCGACTGCAATGGAAAAGTCATTCAATGATCTTCAATAGGCCTGAAGAGCCAGGAACATATAGTCGCTTCGATTTTCCTGATCTACCTGCACCAATTAATGGAGTAGCAGCAATATTAAAAAATAATGACATGCTTACATTCTCAGAGAAAGTGTCATTTGGAATTGGACTTATACCGGCAATGCTTAGAGGACAAAAATATGTTGAGGAATGTGATTCAATGTCCTGGACTCAATGGTTAAGGGCACAAAATATCCCTGAAAGAGTTAATAAAGAAGTTTTTATTGCTATGAGCAAAGCTCTTAACTTTATTAACCCTGATGAGATTTCTTCAACTGTATTGCTAACTGCATTAAATAGATTTCTTCAAGAAAAAAATGGTTCAAAAATGGCTTTTTTAGATGGGGCACCTCCAGAAAGATTATGTCAACCAATCGTTGATCATATTCAGTCCCTTGGAGGGGAAGTTCATTTAAATAGCCCTTTACGCAAAATTAATTTAAATGAAGACAACAGTGTTAAAAGTTTCACTATTGGGAAAACACAAGATGGAAACCCAAAAGAAATTATTGCTGATTCTTACATAAGTGCTTTGCCAGTGGATTTATTTAAATTATTAATGCCTCAAGAATGGGTGAAAATGGATTTCTTTAAAAAACTAGAGGGACTAATAGGAGTTCCAGTAATTAATATCCATCTTTGGTTCAATAAAAAACTTACAGATATTGATCATCTGTTATTTAGCAGATCTCCCTTATTAAGCGTATATGCTGATATGAGTAACACCTGTAGGGAATATGAAGACTCAGAAAAATCAATGCTGGAGCTGGTTTTTGCACCAGCTAAAGATTGGATAAATAAAAGTGATCAAGATATCATTGATGCAACAATGAATGAACTTAAGAAACTTTTTCCAGAAGATTTTTCGGGTGATGATAAAGCTATTTTAAGAAAGTACAAAGTTGTTAAAACTCCTCTTTCTGTATATAAGTCTGTCCCTGGGTGCCAACAATTGAGACCAGATCAAGAAACACCTATTAGCAATTTTTTCCTGGCGGGAGATTACACCATGCAACGATATTTAGCCTCAATGGAAGGAGCTGTACTTAGTGGGAAACTTTGTGCTGATAAAGTTAATAAATCTAAGCATAGATTAATGGATGCTAGTCAAAAATAATGTTCATACAATTTCAGCAGGAATCCTTTGAACCCTTAAAGTAACTTAATGAGTAAAGCAAATCCTATAAACCTGAATAATGCCTATGAAATATGCAGAAAAGAAACAGCAAAATGGGCTAAAACATTTTATTTAGGGACTCTTTTACTGCCACCTATTAAACGAAAAGCAATTTGGGCAATATATGTCTGGTGTCGAAGGACTGATGAGCTAATGGATAGTCCAGAGGCTCAAAAACTTAGTAAAAATGAATTATCTGATCGCCTAGATCAATGGGAATTAAAAACAAGAAACATTTTCGAAGGAGATGTCAAAGATGAGTTGGATCATGTATTAGCAGATACTATCGAAAATTTCCCTCAATCAATTCAGCCATATTTAGATATGATAGATGGGCAAAGGATGGATTTAGAGAAGACTAGATACTCTACTTTTAAAGAACTTGAACTCTATTGCTATAGGGTTGCAGGCACAGTAGGACTTATGACGCAAAATGTTATGGGGTTAGACACTGCTTATACAAATGCCCCATGGAGTAATCCCCCTGATCCATCCAAAGCTGCTATTGCTCTTGGTATTGCCAATCAACTAACGAATATTCTCAGGGATGTTGGAGAAGATAGGTCAAGAGGTCGGATCTATTTACCTCAAGAGGACCTTGAAAAATTTGATTATTCCGAAGAGGATTTACTTAATGGAACTATCAATGAGCAATGGAAGGCCCTAATGGCATTCCAATTAAGGCGAGCTCGAGATTGGTTTGAAATATCTGAAGAGGGTGTTAGATGGCTTTCTGCAGATGCAAGATGGCCTGTGTGGACTTCTTTAAGACTTTATCGAGGGATACTTAACGCTATTGAAAGACTTGATTACGACGTATTTAATAACCGTGCTTATGTCAATGGAATGATGAAACTTATTGAACTTCCTATCAGCTATTTAATAGCTCAAACAAAATAAATTTTTCTTTCTAATAATCCTTAGACAGGAGTTTTTTGATTAGCGAGCAGTTCCTTTAATTTTGAGAGCTCACCAGCCCATCTTGGATCTGGTGCTTCTTTATTAGGTGCATCGCTATGGACAACTTTCTTAACATCTTTCCGATTTGCTGTTTTGCCTTTTGAATGTCCCGCTGAATTATTTCGTCTACCAGAATTTGAATTAGATTCCTTACGTTCTGAACGTTCAACCCTCAAATTACTTCCATTAAAATCAAATCCATTAAGCTTTTCGATTACTTCCTCCGCTAACTTGTCATCAGAAATGTTGGCAAAACCAAATCCTCGACATACCTTAGTGTCTCTATCTAAAACAGCCTTAAAGCGAATCCCTTTTCCAATCGCAGAAAAGAGCTCTTCTAACTCCTTAATTTTTAAATTTTGCGGCAAATTACCGATGTAAAGACGGACGCTCATAAATCAAAAGGGCTAGAAGAAATGAACCTAATCAGTAAAAACTGAATTACTAATGTGTAGTTAATCACAAAAAGGTTGGTTATGTTGCCACCAGTAACGAGCTAATTGAAAAGCTTCTTTACGATTATGCAAGCGTCCAAAGGCTCTTTCTTTGCTTAAAAAGTTAATTAAATCTCCAACCCAAGGTCCTTCAGGAGCCTGAAAAAGGTCTTTTAAGCTATTGCCATCAATTGGTGAACAGGGGTGAAACAATGGATCTAAAGGATCTCTCCAACGATCCAACCAAATCTTCTGATGACTCACAGGAAGCATCAAAATCAATGCAGGCAAAAGGCTTTCTAAGTCCTTATGTAACTTGAATCTATCCATTTCATTGAGTTCACTAAAAGCAAATTCATCATTTCTTTTAAGCCAATTCTTTAAAAGGTGACAACTTTTAATCGTTTTCCTACTAAAACCTAATTTGCATAATCCTTCTTCAGTTAATAAATTTGTTAATCGAACTAAAGGTAAAGCAATCTCTAATTCAGAATCTCTGAAAGAAGAAACATTTTTTAAAGATATGGCGTCGAATTCTTCCTTTTGAGTCTCACTTCTCCAGGGAGACAAGAGTTTAAATTCTTTTACCAATGGAATGACTTCATGAGCCCAAGGCCCCCTGATCAATCTTTCAATCTCAACTTTTATTCTTTCAGTGGCAACTCTATTCAACAAATTTACATTTTTTCTAATCAAGTTTTGAGTACTAGCATCTAATTTCAAATTCAGCTCAGACATTAATCTAAATGCTCTAAGAATTCTTAATGGATCATCAACCAAATTCTTTTCAGCAATCGCTACAAGTTTTTTACTATGTAAATCTTCAATCCCTCCTAGTGGGTCTATTAATTTTGGGGCAGGAAAGATCTTCAATGCAATTGCATTAATAGTAAAATCTCTTCTCAAAAGATCTTCATTCAAGTCTTTTCCCAGCCGACTTGCTATATCAATTTTCCAATCTTGAATGACATATCGAGCAATATCCCTTTCTATGTCAAGTTCAACTGCTTTCCCTCCATATTGTTTTACAAGGTTTTTACAAATATTAATTGCTTGTTTAGGAACAACAAAGTCGAGATCTGGATAAGAGGTTTGCCTACTTAATAATGCATCTCTAATGGCACCTCCAACCAGAAAAGAACCTTCAGGCAAGTCATGTAATTTAAAAGGCCATATTTCGGGCTTCAGACTTTGAAAAAGTTTCTTTGCCAAAAATGACCTATTACCCTCAATAATAGTTTCAGTCTCAGAGCTTGAAGAGATGTGCATTTGCGTTGACTGTAAATGGGTCGATCGCTGTAAGGCTTATCACTCAGTAGAGAAACAGCATGGAGTCAGGCATTTGAACTTAAGTCCTGATTTTGAACCAAATCAGCCAGTAATTCATATCAGTCTGATAGATCCTCAAAATGAAAAAGATCTTGCAGAAATTGAATGGGACGTCCAAGACTGCAAAAGTTTTTCTTTAGAAAGTGGACGATGGATGAGATTACGTCCTAATCAAACGTTACCTTCATGAATTCAACTGGCAATACAAACCTATTTTCTAAAGATGCCAAATTCTTATTAGCATTACATAGTTCAACTGCAAACCTTGGAATAGGTTTAATACAAATAAAGAATTCAAAAATAACATTTCGTAGCTCTACTAAAAAAGTTGGTAAAGATCTATCTAATTATCTTTTTAATTATGTAGAAGAGGTTTTACCATCTGGTTTCTGGCCTCAAATTGAAAGACTAGCGGTTGCAATAGGTCCTGGTGGGTTTACAGGAACAAGATTGACTGTGACACTCGCAAGAACACTTGCTCAACAATTGCAATGTCAAGTTGATGGAATAAGCAGTTTTGAGTTAATGGCCCACAGAATTTCAAAGGAACTAATTGATCAAAAAAGCACAAAGTTATTTTGGATAACGCAAGAACTTCAAAGAAGAGGAGTTATAGCAGGGAAATATGAATTGCTGCAAAATAACAATGATCCAAATAAGATTAAAATTAAAGAATTGAAAGCACCCTATCTATTACCTTCCAAGACGACAGTTACTCCTGCTATAGAATTTTCCGAAGATGTAAGTAAAGATATTAAGATGCTATTAAATATAAGTTTAGAATCACATTTGCACAAGAAAAAAAGTCTCTGGCAAGATGTTTTACCAATCTATCCAACATCACCTGTAAATGATATTAAATGAAAGCAAGAAATTACCTTTATTTTGTAGCAACAACTTCTATTATATCTGTAATATTAATTATACCTTTATATCCATTTTTAAAAGCAATATTAAATCATCAATCACCTCAATTAATTTTAGTTCTTGGAGGTGATATAAACCGAGAAATTGCTGGTATAAAGATAGCAAAGCAATTAAATCTTCCAATATTAATTAGTGGTGGAAGCAATCTAGAATATTCAAATTGGCTTATCAAAAAAGAAAATATCCCATCTTCACTTGTTAAAAGAGACTATAGAGCAAAGGACACATTGACTAATTTTACTTATATTGTAGATGAACTTTGGCAAGAAGAGGTAAACCATATACTACTAATCACAAGTGATTACCATCTCAATAGAGCAAAGATAATTGGAGAGATTATTAGCGGGAGTAGAGGCATAAGAGTTACAAGTTTATCTGTTCCATGCTCTTCTTTCTGCAAAGAAGAAGGGAATCGAAAAAGACATATAGATCTCCTTCGTGCAATAGCATGGGTAACGACAGGAAAAGATCTCAAGCAAATATTACCAAAAGCTATAAGTGGAATAATTACAAAAGACTCTTTTTAAATTTCAAGCCAAGCTTCCTTGATCAATCATTGAATTAATAACAAACTTAAGTTGTTCAGTTGTAGCTAATAAATCATTCTTTTTACGACTTGCAGGAGGCAAGATAGGTTTACCTATACGTATATATATAGGGACAAACCTTGGTAAAAAGAATCCCCTCCTAAGGGCTTTATGACTATTAATAATGGCTACTGGAAGAATTAATGATCCAGTTCGCGCAGACAAAAGAGCTGCACCAGCCATTGGGTTATTAATTCTTCCATTATCTTGACGAGTTCCATCTAAAAAAACTCCTGTGGCCCAACCTTCATCCAAACGGGCAGTTGCAATACGAATTGCTTCTCTATCACTTGCCCCTCTACTAACTGGATATGCTCCACAGGCTCGAATAATAGAAGAAATGATGGGAATCTTAAAAAGCTCTGCTTTTGCCATAAATGCAACAGGTCTTCCTAAAACATGACCCAAAAAAGGAGGGTCTAAATGAGAGCCATGATTAGCGACAACTACCAAAGAACCTTTTAAAGGTACATTTTCATTTCCTGAAGTATGCCCTCTAAAAAAAATCCTAAAAACAGGAAAAACAAACATATAACTCACAATTCTATAAATAAGACTTGGCTTTGGTTGCAGGGTGTTCCGAAATTTGCTTTTCAATTTCAATACCCCAAATCACTTGCGGAGGATAATTGACTAACTGACACTCCATTAATTGAACGCTTCGCTAGGCCACTTAAAACTTTTCCCGGACCAATTTCAATAAATGTTTCTATTCCTTCGGTCTCCATGATGTTCATAATCTCTCGCCAGCGAACTCCAGAGGTCATTTGATTCTTTAACCTTTCTTTCAGCAAGTCTCCTTCAATTGTTGGGGTAGGTTCTGAATTACTTAAGACAGGTATAGTTGCATCGCAAAAATCTACATCATCTAGGACTAGAGCAAAAGCCTTGGAAGCATCTTGCATAAATGGAGAGTGAAAAGCTCCGGAGACTTTTAGTGGAACAACTCTTTTACAATTAATTTTTTCAGTCAATAAATCAATAGCTTCTTCAGCACCCGATAAAACAACCTGTTCCAAACTATTGTCATTAGCAATAACAACTCCATCAACATTAGAAACCAAATCATCCAGTTCAGACCTATCAAAACCTAAGACCGCAGTCATTCCACCTCCTTCCACAGCTGCCATTAATTCTGATCGCCTTTTTAGTAAAACCAAAGCTGTTTTGAAATCAAAAACTTCAGCTGCGTAAAGCGCAACAAACTCGCCCAAACTATGTCCAGCCACCAACTCAGCTTTTCTTCCTTGTCTCTTCAAATCGTCTAACAATAATGACTCAACAACAAACATTGCTGGCTGAGTATTACGAGTATCATTTAAATCTCCTAATTCATCTTTAGAGTTACTCTCTCCCTTACAAATAGCAAGCAAATCTCTGCCTAATATTTCTGAAGCAAATTCAAACCTCTCTTGAGCTCCTGAAAGAGCTAAAACTCCTTCAGCCATGCCAATTTTCTGAGAACCTTGCCCAGGGAAAGCCCACGCAATTTTCATAACATTTTGAAAGCAATAAAAGTAAGCCTAAGATGGACCGTGCCACCTAAACAACGCGACACCCCAACTCAAACCTGCACCAAATCCACTACTTGCAATCAAATTACCTTTCTCTACTCTTCCATCTCTCACAGCTTCATCAAGCATGAGTGGAATAGTTGCAGCCGAGGTATTGCCATAATTAGCAAGATTGGTCAACACTTTTTGCTGGGGAATTGCAAAGCGATCTGCTACAGCATTCAAAATACGTTGATTAGCTTGATGTAAAAGAAGCCAATCTAAAGATTCAGGAGAAATTTCACAATTATTTAAAACTTTTTCAAGAAGAGCAGGGACTTCTCGAACAGCAAACTTGTAAACCTCTTGACCATTCATCTGAATATTAGAAAACCCACCCTTTTGATTTAGATGAGAACCAACCAATGGAACAAAATTTCTTGTTTGAGGCAAATTCAAGCAATCACCACGACTTCCATCGGATTTCATTTTGAATCCAATTAAAGCGTCTTCTGTCTGATCAATAGCTTCTAGAGCAATAGCTCCAGCACCATCGCCAAAAAGAACACAACTACGTCTATCGGACCAATCCATCCAACCACTTAATTGATCAGCTCCAATAATCAATACTCTCTTAAAAGATCCATTTTGCAAAAACTGAGCTGCAGTAATAAAAGCAAACAAGAAACCACTACATGCGGCTGTAAGATCAAAAGCCACTGCATTAGCGGCTCCTAGTTTGGCTTGAACCTTTGGAGCTAAACCAAATAAATCATCGGGTGTAGATGTAGCAATTAAAATCATATCTACATTACTCGCATCCCAGTTAGCCATTTCCAATGCTGATTTTGAAGCATCCGAACAAAGGTCAGCAAGAGATTCATCGGGACCTATTATTCTTCTTTCTCTAATCCCAGTTCGAGTTCTAACCCATTCATCATTAGTGTCAACAAGTAGAGAAAGCTGATCATTCGTAACTATCTGTGCTGGTATTGCACTTCCACTGCCTACTAAAGACACTCCGAATTTAGTTTTTGAATATCCAGTCAAAGAAAAAACTTAGCTACAACAATTCATTAGGCAGACTAAAACAATTCGATTCATCTAAGTTAAGACTTTAGGACTTTGAAGCTGTGCTAAATCATCCATGACTCCATGGCTAGCTGCAGAATGAGCAATACGTAAAGCGCTAACGACTGATAATGCCTTACTACTTCCATGACCAATCACACAAATACCATTAACTCCAAGTAAAAGTGCTCCACCATGCTCAGCATGATCTAGACGTTTCTTGATCCTTTTCAAGTTACTTCTGAGGAAAGCTGATCCAACTTTTCCACGTCTTCCTCTTGGTAACTCTGCTCGTAAAACATCTAATAAAACGCTACCAACTGACTCAAGAAATTTGAGCAAAATATTTCCTGTAAATCCATCACAAACCACAACATCAAATTCACCAGAAAGTACATCTCTTCCCTCACAATTCCCTGCAAAATGAATGCGTTCTTCTTCTTTTAATAATTCATAAACACGCAAAGAAAGATCATTACCTTTGCATTCCTCTTCGCCAATATTTAACAATCCTATTTTAGGTTTGGAGATTTGTAAGACATCACGGGAATAGATATTGCCCAACAAAGCAAATTGATGCAAATAAGTTGGCTTACAATCCATATTTGCGCCTACATCTAATACTAAAACAGGCTGACTGGGATCCTTCGTTGGAAATAATGCACCTATTGCAGGTCTATCAATCCCTTCTAAACGACCAAGTCTGAAAATAGCAGCAGCCATCAATGCTCCTGAGTTTCCTGCTGAATAAACCGCTAATGCTTCTCCTTTTTTCACCAAATTCATTGCAACATTAATGCTTGCATCTCGTTTCTTTCTTACAACTGTGGCCTCCTCGTCCATTCCAACCGAAGGTCCACTGGGTATAAGCTCTATAAAACCATTGTCAATGGAATGGTTTAACAAATCCGTGATTCCCATTTCTTCTGCAGCATCAAGGACTTTCTGATGTTCTCCAACAAACTTTATGCGTAATGGAAGACGATCTATTGCTTGAAGACAACCCTCTAAAATAGGCCCTGGTGCATAATCTCCTCCCATTCCATCAACTGCAACCCATAATCTTTTTTTAATATCAAAATCTTTTCTCTCTTGATCATTATTTCCTGCTTGTAGTCTTCTTAGCGGATCAAACACAAAAGGTTCAAGTGTGCTCCTTGCCATTGAACCAGCACTTGAGACTACAGAACCGGCACTAGAAACAACATTGCCTGCAACACTACCAGCTGCATAAGCTGAACTAGCAGCTGTATCAACAAGACTAGTTACTGCTGTATTGCGTCGATACCAAATAACTAATCTTCTAATAGCCTTTGGACGAACAGTTTTTCCAGGATTGTCGTTTTCCACTATTTATATCTAATGATCTGATGAAAGAGAATCAACAATACGCTGGAACAAATAACCAGTCCCTCTAGCAGTCAGAATTAATTCAGGATTGGCTGGATCATCTTCTAATTTAGAACGAAGCCTAGAAATATGAACATCTACTACTCTTGTATCCACATGCCTTTCAGGGGTATATCCCCAGACTTCCTTTAAAATTTCACCACGACTAAATGGTTCACCTGAGCGACTCACAAGAAGTTCCAATAAGCTGAATTCCATTCCTGTTAATCTGATTCTCTCATCACCACGGTAAACCTTCCGCCTATTTGTATCTATCCTAAAAGCAGCCACCTGAATAACACCTGAATTAGGCATACCTGCTATTTGTTCCTTTTCAACTCTACGTAAAACACAACGAATACGAGCTTCAAGCTCCTTAGGGCTAAAGGGCTTCACTACATAATCATCAGCCCCCAATTCAAGTCCTGTAATACGATCTGCAACATCACCTAATGCAGTTAGCATCACTATTGGAACATCAGATTCCTTTCTCAATTCCTGTATGACACCATAGCCATCTAACTTCGGCATCATCACATCCAGTACAACTAAATCTGGCTCACAGTTTTGAAACTGCTGAAGTGCTTCATTCCCATTAGCTGCAGTCACGACTTGATAGCCGATCATGGATAAACGAGTTTCTAGGATCCTCCTAATACTCGCCTCATCGTCAGCAACGAGGATGATTTCTTTTGATTGACTTTGACTGGCAGCCGTCATTTGGTCTTTTGTTTAACCCTCATTAAAAAAATAGATCTTAGACAAACGTTTAAAATCATTTAAAACCTACTTCATTCAACTACAAAAAACTTTCTTTAGACAACCCCTCGTGACAAGAACTAGCACAATCTATATTTGCCAAATCTGTGGAGCAGAAACAAAACAGTTTTTTGGAAGATGTACAAGTTGTGGCACCTGGAATTCAATAGTTGAAGAAGTTGTGGAACCATCGAGTTATAGATCCAAACAAGTCAAATCTAATCACTCAAACAGACTGGAAGGCAAACGTTCTGCACCAATTTCCAGTTTAGAAAGTGATGCAATTAAACGTATAGATAGTGGGTATAAAGAATTAGATAGAGTTCTTGGAGGGGGGTTAGTCCCAGGCTCTCTTGTACTCATAGGAGGAGACCCTGGAATAGGAAAAAGCACCTTGCTATTGCAATGTGCAACTGAAATGGCTCTTTACAAATCAGTTCTTTATATAACTGCCGAAGAGTCAAGCAGCCAAGTACAACTCCGTTGGAAAAGACTCGGAAAAAATGAGTCCAATCTTCATCTTCTTGCAGAAACAAATATTGAACTAATACTCAATGAGCTAGAAGAATTTCATCCAGATGTAGCAATAATAGATAGTGTTCAGGCATTACATGATGGGGCGCTAGGAGGTACACCAGGTTCTGTAACTCAAGTTAGAGAATGCTCAGCAGCACTACAGCGACTTGCAAAATCCAAAAATATCGCTCTATTAATCGTTGGACATGTTACAAAAGAAGGAATGCTAGCTGGACCAAAGGTTCTTGAACATCTTGTTGATGCTGTTTTAACTTTTGAAGGAGATCGATTTGCAAGTCATCGAATTCTCAGAACAGTCAAAAACAGATTTGGAGCAACCAATGAACTTGGTGTATTTGAAATGCAGGGAACTGGTCTTATCGAAGTTCCTAATCCCAGTGAACTATTTCTTAGTGCAGATAATGCTCCTGGAATAGCAACAATTGTTGCTTGCGAAGGAACAAGACCTCTCGCAATAGATTTACAAGCTCTAATCAATAAGACTAGTTATTCATCACCCAGAAGAACCGCTACTGGAATTGAAGGGAATAGACTCCATCAAATCCTTGCAGTAATTGAAAAACATATGAATGTTGGGCTATCTCATTTTGATTGCTATTTAGCGGTTGCGGGAGGTTTAGAAGTAGAAGAACCAGCAGCAGATCTAGGAATTGCAGCTGCAGTCATGTCTAGTTACAAAAAAGTCGAACTTCCACAAAGAACTGTTCTCATAGGAGAGATTGGTCTTGGTGGTCAACTTCGCTCCGTAGGACAGATGCAGTTAAGACTTCGTGAAGCAGAAAGGCTAGGATTTGAAACCGCAATTATTCCTAAGATCTCAAACCAAGATACACAAAAAGAGAAAGACAGAAAAATTAATATCAAAGCAGTATCAACTATTAGTGAAGCATTAGATATTGCACTAAACATAAACTCCTAAACTTTCAACATTGGGTCTTCGATCTTATAAATAAATATCTACTTTGCTTCTTCCTGTGGTTTTCAACCAATTCTCGATGTCCAAATATCCTCCCGGGTAAAGTCTTACAGCCTTAGACCATACCTCTGCAGCTTTATCAAACCAAATATCACTCTCATCTTGTTTCCCTTCTTGTTGTAATGACCTACCTCGTTTTTCATATATTAAGCCCATATTTTTAAGACAAGAAGGTTGCTTTGGATTTTCATCTAAAGCTTTCTGATAAGTAACTAAAGCTTTTTCCTCGTCTCCATTACTCATATAAATAATCGCCATATTTTTTAGAGTTTCTCCTCTATCAATAGCATTTTCTTCCAGTCTGAGACTTTCTTCATAATTTTCAAGAGCCTCAGAATAATCTCCATTATTCTGAGCTGCAAAGCCCTCACGATAATAGATGTAAGCCTGCTTTTCTTTTGCAGCTATAGGCATCATCTTGACTATACCTTCGGCTATGACAGTAAATGCCTTATCTAGAAAATTGTCTTTGTTATTACTGCTAGGCACGATGCATTCAAAAAAGTTCTAATACCATCCTGCCGCTATTATTGATTTCCTGCTTAAGTACCTTAATTTTTTTTTAAAAGCATAATCAATTCCTAAAAAGAATTTATTAGATCTAAGGTATAAGGAACTTAAGGGGATTCTTGATTAATCAAACCATTCAGCCTAAAAGCAAGTCTGTTTTGATTGACGTGCAGGGCATGAAATGTGGAGCATGTGTTCGTGCTGTAGAGCAAACATTATTTGACCAAGCAAATGTTACCAATGCAAGTGTCAATCTAGTTGAACGGACTGCTCTAATTGAATTAACAGATGAGACTACCAACATTGAAGCAATTCTTGTTTCTCTCGAAAATCGTGGATTTCCTGCAAAAGAGAGGCAAAAAACGAGTCCAAATGAAGAGAATGATCTAAATCAAAGAAATCAATGGTGGAATCAGTGGAAGCAACTAATGATCTCATTAGTTTTATTACTTCTATCAGGTATTGGTCACCTAGCAGAAGGCGGGAAGCTGGAAGTTCCAGTGATGGGAACTCTAACTTTCCATGCAATTCTGGCAACTTTTGCAGTATTTGGTCCTGGCTTCAAAATTTTAAAAAGCGGATTCAGATCTGCAATGTACCTCAATCCCACAATGGATACCCTTGTTGGGATAGGTGTTACAAGTGCATATTTAACAAGTATTAGTTCTCTTTTATGGCCAAATGTGGGGTGGCCATGTTTTTTTAATGAACCAGTAATGCTTCTTGGATTTGTTCTTCTGGGAAGATTCTTAGAAGAGCGTGCAAGGTTCCGGACAGGAAAAGCACTCAAAGAATTAGCCCAACTTCAACCTGATAAGGCAAGGTTATTAGTTAATGATCAAATAAAAGAAATACGCGTAGGAGCATTAAAAGTAGGAGAACAAATACAAGTTTTAGCTGGGGATAGGATTCCAATTGACGGAATTGTGATGGAAGGCAATTCATCAATAGATATTTCCAGTCTCACAGGAGAACCTCTACCAATATCAGCTTCAGAAGGAACTGAAATTGCAGCAGGAACACTCAATCTTGATGGCACACTAATAGTTAAGGTTAATCGAGTAGGAACAGAAACAGCATTAGCTGGAATTATTAGACTTGTAGAGCAAGCTCAAGCTCGTAAAGCACCTATACAAAGTCTTGCAGATCAAATCGCAGGGATTTTTTGTTATGGGGTAGTTGCTCTTTCAATAGCGACATTTTTGTTCTGGTGGAAAGCTGGGACATTCTTATGGCCTGAAGTGCTTCACAATTCAGGGCAAGGACTCATTCATAGTCATCAACATCTAATACATTCCTCTCTTGGCAAAGAAGCTCAAACACCTTTAGGACTTGCAATACAACTATCAATTGCTGTTTTAGTTGTTGCATGCCCTTGTGCATTGGGCTTGGCAACTCCAACTGTTATAAGTGTAGCTTCAGGCAAGGCTGCCAAAAAAGGATGGCTTTTTAAAGGTGGAGATATTATTGAAAAAGCTGCATCCATTAAGCAAATTATATTCGACAAAACTGGTACATTAACGACAGGGCGTCCAAATGTGATTCAATGCATAAGCATTGGTGATGAAGATAAACTTATTCAAATAGCAGCAAGTCTTGAAAACAATAGTAGGCACCCTTTTGCTTATGCGATTTTACAAGAAGCTCAAACAAGAAAATTACCTCTATTAAAGTCATTACATATCAAGAATTTGCCTGGAAAAGGAATATCTGGAGAATTAGAGAGTATCAATGGAAATATACAAATAGGTACAATTCAATGGGCAAAAAGTGAACAAGTTATATGGGATAAAAACACAAACTATAAATTAAGTAAATTTGAAGAATCAGGAAATTCTATTATTTCTATTTTTACTAACAAGGAATTGTTAGGTTTCATAGTGATTGATGATCCAATCCGTAATGATGCCCATATAGCAATATCAAACTTAAGGGATCAAGGTCATATTTTAAGAATAATGAGTGGTGATAATAAAAAATCAGTGTTTAGGATTGGGAAAACTTTAGGGTTCGATTCTAAATATTTAAGCTGGCAACTACTTCCAGAAGATAAGTTAAATCAATTAGAGATTTTAAAGGCTAATGATAAGGTAGCAATGGTAGGTGATGGTATTAATGATGCACCAGCACTAGCAAGTTCAGATCTTGGTATTGCAATTGGTACTGGAACACAAATAGCACAAGATTCTGCAGGTTTAGTATTACTTGGAGATAGATTAGAAAGTCTTCCAGAAGTATTTCTACTAGCACAAAAAACGATGCAAAAGGTAAAGCAAAATCTCTTTTGGGCATTTGGTTATAACATTATTGCTTTGCCTATAGCTGCTGGCATTTTATTACCAAAATTTGGAATACTACTTTCACCACCAATTGCAGCCTTATTAATGGCCACTAGCTCAATAACTGTAGTAATAAATGCTCTATCACTTAGAAGCTCATGAAAGGAATGTTCATTGTTTTTGAAGGAATCGATGGATGCGGAAAAAGCACACAAATTAATCACTTATCAGAATGGTTGCCTGAGAGCGGCCTAATGCCTAAAAAATCGAAATTATTAATTACAAGAGAACCTGGAGGTACGATTTTGGGAAATTCAATTAGAAAATTACTTCTAAACAATTCAAAAGAAGAATCACCTCAACCAGTAACAGAACTCTTGCTATATGCAGCAGATAGAGCGCAACATGTTAATCAAGTAATCGTACCTGCAATCCAAAATGGAGATTGGGTAATTAGCGATAGATTTAGCAGCTCCACAATGGCATATCAAGGATTTGGTAGAGATTTAAATAAAATATTAATTAAGAGATTAGAAGAAATTTCCACCCAAGGTCTTAAGCCAGATATAACTTTTCTTCTTAACCTTACTGTCTCTGAAAGTATACAAAGGAGAGTTAGCAAGGAAGAAGATAGAATAGAGTCAGAAGGTAAATTATTTCTAGAAAAGGTTGCCTATGGGTTTAAATCAATAGCAACTAGAGAAGACTGGATTACTATCTCTGCAGACAAAAAAGAAGCATTAGTAAGAAAAGAAATTCAAGACAATTTAAGACATATCCTAAGTAATTTTAAATAAATGTAAGATGCAAAATTATCATGATCTTTTTGAAGATTATACTTACCAAGAATTCGCTACAGAATTACTATACTCTTCACTGCAAAAAGGAAGAATAGCACCTACTTATTTATTTACTGGACCTTTAGGTGTAGGTCAGAAAGAAATTGCACTTAGATTCTTTGAAGGTCTAATAAACAGAGATTCTAATGAAACTAATACAAGGATTTTATTGGATTCAGGCAATCACCCAGATCTTTTAATTGTTGAACCAACATACTTATATCAAGGGAAAATAATACCCAAATCTACTGCAAAAGTTGAGAGCTTTAAAACACATCTTAAGCCTCAAATTAGAGTAGAGCAAATAAAAGATTTGAAGAATTTCCTAAGTAAAAAGCCAATCAAGTCAAAATTAAGCATGGTGATAATTGACGAGATGGAAACAATAAATGAAGCAGCATCGAATTCAATTCTTAAAACTATTGAAGAACCAATTAGTGGAGTAATTATCTTAATTTCTACTAGACCTGATGCACTGTTAGATACAATTAAATCACGTTGTCAAACTATTCCATTTAAACCATTTAATAAAATACTTCTTAAACGCGAAATTTTAGAAAATAAATTTGAGAAAGAATTCAATTTGAATCATAATGAAATTCTCTCTCTTTCTTATGGTTCACCTATTTTGTTAAGAAGAAATCTAGAGAATTATTCTTCGATTCCACAAGAAATCTTTTTAAAAGTTAAGCAACTACCAAATAAAAATCCTTTAGATGCTCTTTTACTAGCCAAAGAAATTACAGAAGAACTTCTCCCAGATCAACAGTTCTGGTTAATAGATTGGATGCAACAATACTATTGGGAAAAAACAATTGATTCAAAAATAATAAAAATTCTAGGCAATCTTAAAACACAATTAAAATCATATATAAACCAAAGAATTGCATGGGAAATGACATTAATTAATCTAATGAAACTAGATTAATTCACATGCCGATTAATCTGAAATAGTATTACCTTTATTTTTTTGTTCAGACTTACTTAATATTAATGACTTAGCTTCTGCTATTTGATCACCTTTTGGCAACTCTAAGCAATAACCTGCACCATAAACTGTCTTAATAAAGATAGGTTTGCGAGGTTCTGGTTCAAGTTTGGTTCTTAGATGTCGTACGTGGACACGAATCGTTTCAATATCATCATCAGGTTCATAACCCCATACTTCTTTGAGGATCAATGATGGAGCAACAGTTTGGCCATGTCTTTGAAGTAAGCAATGTAATAATTCAAACTCTAGATGAGTTAAACGAACAGGGTTGTCAAACCAGATAGCTTCAAATCGTTCAGGTACTAGTGTTAATGGCCCATAATTCAGTATTTCAGGATGACTAGTGCTGCCTAAAGGAGCACGATTAGTCCGTCTCAACAAAGCCTTTACTCGGACATGCAATTCTTCTAAATCAAAAGGTTTAGTTAAATAATCATCTGCTCCTGAATTAAAGCCAGTTACTTTATCTTTAGTCCCTCCCAAAGCAGTAATCATTAGTATCGGAATCGAAGCCGTTCTATCATCTCTTCTCAATCTTTGACAGAGAGTCAAACCATCTACACTCGGTAGCATCAAATCAAGCAGTACTAAATCAGGTTTATATTGAAGCGCTAAAGCTTGTCCTTTAATCCCATCATCAGCACACTGAACATCAAAGCCAGTATGCTCCAAGTGGCCTGCAACCAACTCTCTCATATCCTTGTCATCTTCAATTAGCAAAATGCAAGGCTTCATTTGATCAACTTAGATTTGAAGAAACTAAGTAGCAACACGCTACCTATTAAGAATTTGTTCGATTCTCTCAGATTTTTTATTTAATGCAGAATTGAAAAATCAAGAGAAGAATTTGGATTTTAATGAGAAAGCATTCATAGCAATGATTCTAACCTCATACAGACTTAAAAAAGAAAAAAAAGTTTTTAGATTTTCTTCCGAATACTGACAAAACTATATACAAGATTAATCCCCTTGAGGTGCCCTCCAAACAAATAAAACATCTTTTTCAAAAAATTGCGAAGTTAAAGAGTTAAATTGGATATAATTAATCCCACTAAAGAAATAAAAAAATATTTCGAGGTGACGAATAGTCTTTTTAGGGAATTTCAATCACTACAGAATTTTTTGTCTCCAGCTGAATTGGAGATGAATTCAAAGAAAAACTCCCCGGGCGGGATTCGAACCTGCGACCAATCGGTTAACAGCCGATCGCTCTACCGCTGAGCTACCGAGGATAGTCAACAGAGAACCTAACCTTCATACCCCTCATACCGCAAGTCACTGCATTGTACGAATTACATAATCTCCTGAAAACCATTGTCCTAAACGACCTTGTTTCATAATTGCCGCTCCATCACAATATGTCAGCTCTTCGAGACGATGGGTAATCCAAAGCGCAGTAACAGGGTTTTCATTAGATTTCCGAGAAATCTTTCTTACGATTTCTAAGATGGATATTTGACTAGCAGGATCTAATAAAGCAGTAGGTTCATCAAGTAATAGTAAATTAGCCTGACTTGCTAGAGCTCCAGCCAGAGCAAGGCGTTGCTTTTGACCACCACTAAGAGTATGAATAGGCCTTTCAGCCATACCATTTAAACCAACTTGATTAAGTGCACACTTGATATATTGATTCCTTTGAAGTGCATTCATACCTGGCGAAAGACTTAACAACAAATCACTTGCACAACTTGGTAAAAGTAATTGCCGATCAGGGTTTTGCAACATCAAAGCAGTTTTAAAAAAACACCTAAATTGACCATTATTTGGAACAATAAGTCCACTAATCAAATGAAATAATGTACTTTTACCACTACCATTGGCTCCGACAAGCATCCACAAGCCTGGACCAGGTATAGATAAGCTGCATTGATCTAAAGTATTTGAACCAGGCTTCCAGGAATAGGAAATATTTTCAAAAACAAGGTTTTTAGAAAATTCTGAAGAATCAGCTATTCCTTTTAGATTTACTTTCATAGCCTTTAATCATCAAAAGAAAATCCTGGTCGTCTATTTCCACCAACTCCTGCTGTTTTCTCATACATTTGTACTGCTAAAACTTCACTCAACAAAACAACTATTTTTTTATCTTCTGATTGTTCGCAAGTTATCTCCAAAAGTTTTGGATCTCCTTTTTGTAATGATTCTTTCAAAGAATTGTAGAGGGCTTTAGCATCCTCTAACTGTTTACGCTGAACAGACAAAGGTAGGGGGCTCAATTTCAGAGCAAGCTCAATTAAATACACAGTAGTTTCTCAAACTTATTGATTTTATTGATTTTGGGTTGAAATTGAAAATAATATGTAAATGAATTCAGCTTAAACACCTCAATAAAGGCAACCCAACAAAAAGATTAATGCCAATTGCATCTGACATAACAAGTTTAGTTGGTCGAACACCGCTAGTAAGACTCAATCGACTCCCTAAATCTTGTGGGTGTAAAGCGGATTTATTAGCAAAACTCGAAAGTTTTAATCCAACAGCATCTGTAAAAGATCGTATTGCAGGGGCAATGGTTTTAGCTGCTGAGCAAGAAGGAACTATTACGCCTAAAGAAACAGTACTTATAGAACCTACGAGTGGTAATACAGGTATAGCACTTGCAATGGTTGCAGCAGCAAAGGGATATCGTTTGATTCTTACAATGCCAGATACGATGAGTACTGAAAGAAGGTCCATGTTGCGAGCATATGGTGCAGAGTTGCAACTAACCCCTGGTGAAGAGGGTATCCAAGGAGCTATCAATCTTGCTAAAGAATTAGTCAACACAATTCCAAACTCATATCTTCTTCAACAATTTGATAATCCTGCAAATCCGAAAATTCATGAAGCTACAACAGCAGAAGAAATTTGGTCAGATTGTGAAGGAAACATAGATGGACTAATCGCAGGAATTGGAACTGGCGGAACAATTACAGGCTGTGCAAAGGTTCTCAAACATCGAAATCCAAAAATAAAAATTTTTGGGGTGGAACCCTCTTCAAGTGCTGTACTTTCAGGCAAACATCCCGGTAGGCATATTATTCAAGGCATTGGAGCAGGTTTTATACCAAAAGTTCTTAACACTGAACTAATTGATGAAGTTTTAGCAATTAACGATAACGAAGCAATTGAAGCAGGTAGAAAACTTGCAAGAGAAGAAGGCCTTTTAAGTGGAATCAGTAGTGGGGCTGCAGTATCTGCTGCGCTGAGAATAGGTATTAGACCTGAAATGGAAAACAAACGTTTGGTAGTCGTCTTACCTAGTTTTGGTGAAAGATATTTATCTACTTCTATGTTTAACAATTTCTCATCCATTCAACCAAGAAAGGATGGCTATATCTAACCTCATGTAAAAAAGAAATAGTTATGGAAAATGATCCCTTTAAGGTACTAGGAGTTCCATATAATTCGACCCTAAAAGAAATAAAATCTGCCTATAGGAATTTAGCAAAAAAGTATCATCCAGATACTGGAGGTGATGAAGAAAGAATTCTTAGAATTAATGCTGCTTGGGAAATACTTAAAGTTAAGAAAAATAGAGAGTCCTATGGAAAATATTTAAGTAATATACCCACCAATACTTCCAAATTAAATGCTCCAAAAAACGATGGTTTAAATAAAGATAAGGCAATATCTTTTTGGCTCAAAGTAATATATAAACCTATAGATCGTCTAATGGGGGAAATCATTAATTGCTTTCCACAGCAATTAAAAGATTTATCTGCTGACCCTTATGACGATGATCTTATGAAATCCTTCTGTGAATATATTGAAAAAAGCCAAAAGAAGATTATCAAGATACAAGAAATATATCAATCTGTTCATACACCTTCTCAAATAAATAACTTTAGCCTAAGTCTTTATCAATGTTTCTCAGAAATTCAAGATGGGATTAATGAATGGGAAAGATTTACCGCAGGCTATGTAGAAAGTTACCTTCACGATGGTAATGAAATGCTAAGAAGCGCAAAGAAACAACGTTTAACACTTCAAAAAGAAAAAAATCACTTAGAAATTTTTTAATTTTCGATCCATTTTTCCAATTGATCTAGTCTTAACCAAACATCAGGAACTGGCCTTCGCCAACGCACTTGGCCATAGTCGCCCTGAACTGTCAAGATCTCGCCTGGGCCTTCGAAAATATAATCAGGAGGACTTAAATCACTTGCCAGCGATTCAAGGCTATTTAGGTAGGTAGAACGTTTCACACGTACTAATGAACCTTTACGTAAAGGTTGAATAGCCTTAATAGAAGAAGGATTTTCAGTCATCAGAAAACTTATTCCAACTAAAATAAATTGTATTGATTTTCTAGCACCAAGTTTAACTCTTTCAATGTAATGAGGTTTTATGCGTTTATTACTTCTTGGATGTACAGGTTTTATTGGCTCAGAATTGGTGCCTCGTCTTATTCACTCTGGCCATCAAATCACATTAGTTAGTCGAAAAAAAATTAGTCAAGTCAATTTTGAAGATAATTTCAGCAATGTGACTTTCTTGGAAGCAAATCCAAGCTCTTACACCAGTTGGCAAAAAGGCAATCTAATCAATGCACTCAGAAATTCTGATGGTGTCATCAATCTTGCAGGAGAGCCAATTGCAGAGAAACGTTGGACTCAAAAGCATTGTGAAGAAATTGAAAATAGTCGTTTGAATACAACTAAATATTTATTAGAAGCAATTACTAAACATAAGGCAGATATAAAAGTAATTGTAAATGGTTCAGCAATAGGGTTTTATGGAACTAGTGCAGATGCGGTATTCAATGAAAATAGTCTGCCAGGAGAAGACTTTTTAGCGAGGTTATGCAATCAATGGGAAAATATTGCCAGGACAAAAAATAAGAAGACAAGATTGGTAATCATTCGGATAGGGATAGTGCTTGAAAAAGATGGAGGGGCATTAGGGAAAATACTTCCTGTTTTTAGAGCAGGTTTTGGTGGGCCTATTGGCAATGGAATGCAATGGATGAGTTGGATTCATAGAACGGATCTTTGCCAAATTATTGACAATGCGGTCATTAATAAACATTGGTCAGGAACCTTTAATGGAGTTAGTCCAAATCCCGTTCAAATGATAGATTTCAGCAAGATCCTTGGACGTACTCTTCATCGACCAAGCCTTTTACCTGTTCCCGGGGTACTTTTAAAAATTTTGTTAGGAGAAGGAGCAAAGATTGTTTTAGAAGGACAAAAAGTATCTTGCAGTCACCTAAACGAAATTGGTTTTAAATTTCTTTATCCCGATCTTAAAAATGCACTAGAAACTATAGTAAAAAGTTCTTCAAAATAATTTCTATTTAGATAGAATTTAAAATCTATTTCGTTGCTAAGAGGAATTCATCAATAAATTCCACTATTCGTTTAGTACCACCTTGCTCTCCAAGTCTTAAGAGAGCCTCATTCAGACAAGTTTCCTTAAACTCTGAATCTTTATTTAATAATTCCTGTATATCTAAAATTAAATTCGCAGTGTCAAGAAAAATATTTTGATTGGCAATATTATTTTTTTCTGCACAAAGTACTGATTGCCCTAGCAATCTTCTCTGAGCTTCTGCAAACAATGATGTAAATTGTGGGCCTTTACCAGGCAATTGAATCACTGGCTTTCCTAGACCTACAGCCTGTTCTGCTGCAGTTCCAGCCATGCAAAGCAGAACATCACTACTTTGTAAAATATCAGAAAAAGAATCCCTATAAATATTTAAAGTACAAAAACCTTTTTTTAAAATAATTGGTTGCATATTCAAAGAATCTTCAATTAGCTCCCAACCTTTTTTGTTAACTAAATTGATCAAATCTGTATTATTAAGAGACGAAACCAATGCCATGTCAAAACTAATATCTTTATTTAACAAAGTTTCTTTTGGAAAATATTCCATAACGGAAAGAATCATTAACAAGTTATTATCTAACTCTGGTCGACGACTACCTGGAAGAAGACCTAGTCTAAAAACCTTCTCAGGTAATTTTTTTTTAGAAGAGAAGGCTGAATCCATAAATGGATTCCCCAAAAACAAAACCGAACGATTTAGTTGAATTTGCAAGTCATCAGCAGTCAATTGATCACGGCTAAAGATCTGAAGAAAGCGTTTGGATTTAAGGCAATCTTTTACAGGCCAAGGTAAGCGTAATCTTCCTTCATAATGACTTGAATATGCAACTAAATAAACAACTACTTTTTGATTAGTAAGCCAAGTCGCAACAATTGGCACAACATCTCCAATAACAATTAAAAGGTCGTACCTCTTAGAAAGAATAAATAAGCGAAAAATACTCCCTAATAAATAAAACAGTTGTCCTTGTATTAATTCAGTCAAACGGCCAAGAAATGATGTATATCCAAGACCCCCTGTACTAAATTCTTTTTGTAACCCTAAAACCCTTAATTGTGCACTCCTGTAAGCATTTCCCTTTCCCACTAAAGGAAATGCTTCAACTTGATGCCCTTTTCTCGTTAGCTCAATACCTAATAATGAGCCTGACAAATCTTCACCATGACCATTACTTATGAGAAGAAATTTCGCCAAATTAAAAACCCAACCATAACTTAATTTTTTTCAATGCATCCCAATCAGATTTACGTTGCAAACCATCTTCAATAGAAACTTTTAATTCCTTTTCTATCTCTGGAACTATTAACAAAGCTCTTTTAACAAATTCAATATGTTCTCTCACTCCTTTAGATTGTGTTTCAAGAAGAGCTAGGCTTAAATTAATTCTAGATTGGGGATCTTGAGCATTTAATTTAACTGCAATTCGAGCAGATCTAAGAGCATCTTCATTTAAATCACAAAGCAGTTGAAGCCAAGCTAAACAAGTCCAGCCTACCGATTGATTTGGGTATGCGTTAGTAATATTTTTAAAATCTTTTATTAATTCACTTGGGGCTTCACCAGATTGATATCTAGACATTGCTTCATCAAAAAGGCTCTCGTTAGTAGAATCCATTGAAAATAGTAGTTAAATTCAAGATTTAGTGCTAATACAATTCAAACAGCAAAAGAACTTCCACATCCACAAGTTTGAGTTGCATTGGGATTAGTGAAATTAAATCCACCACCAATTAATTCATTACTGAAATCTAATTGCATTCCATAAATATATAAAAGACTTTTAGGGTCACAAATAACTTTAAACTCTGTTCCATCAAGAGTTTGGTATTGATAAATTTCGTCTTCATTTTTTATAGAATCTAATTCCACAAAATCCATTGTGTAACTCATACCACTACAACCACCAGAACGAACACCCACACGGAGTAATTGAGCAGAACCTTTTTCTTTGCAAAGTCGGGCCAATTGTTCCATAGCCGACTGAGTAATTAAAATGCCTTTGCCATCTTGAGCTGTATGGGTTGAAATCCCAGGTAAAGAAGAACTACTCATCGAATTTGAGCGAACCTTAAAATCAGTGTATTAACAAACATTGGATTTTGTCTTCTACAGCATATCCTCTATTCTAATTAGTATTAAGAATTGCATTCCAAAAGTGATGAAAGTCGCGATAGTTGGCGCTGGCCTCGCAGGACTTTCAGCAGCAGTTGATCTTGTAGATGCAGGCCATAAAGTCGATCTTTATGAAGCCAGGCCATTCTTAGGAGGCAAAGTAGGAAGTTGGGAGGATTCCAATGGGAACCATATAGAAATGGGCTTACATGTATTTTTCTTTAACTATGCCAATCTTTTTTCACTGATGAAAAAAGTTGGTGCACTAGAAAACTTATTACCCAAAGAACATACCCATCTTTTTGTAAATAAAGGGGGCGATGTCAACTCTCTAGATTTTCGTTTTGGCCTAGGTGCACCATTTAACGGTCTCAAAGCTTTCTTTACGACGCCACAACTTAACTGGATAGACAAACTAAGAAATGCTTTAGCACTTGGAACAAGTCCCATTGTTCAAGGTCTAATTGATTATGAAGGGGCAATGCAAACTATTAGAGATCTTGATGTCATTAGCTTTCAAGAATGGTTTTTAAATCATGGTGGCAGTCCCAATAGTATTAAAAGGATGTGGAATCCGATAGCTTATGCACTAGGTTTTATTGATTGTGAAGCAATATCAGCTAGATGCATGCTCACAATATTTTTGATGTTTGCATCCAAAACTGAAGCCTCAAAATTAAATCTTTTAAAAGGTTCTCCTCATAGATGGCTTACAAAACCAATTCTTGAATATATCGAAGCTAGAGGTGGAAAACTTCATCTAAGGCATAGAGTTAAGGAAATTCGATTTGATAATAGTGATAATCCTGAAGTTTCAGAAATACTCCTAAGCACCCCAGACGGAGACAAAGTAATAAATGCTGATAAATATCTTGCTGCCTGTGATGTTCCAGGTATTCAAGCAATTATTCCTAAAGAATGGCGAAGGTTTAGTGAATTTGAGAATATCTACAAATTAAAAGCAGTACCAGTAGCCACAGTACAACTTAGATATGATGGATGGGTAACTGAATTGAAAGACTTTTCTGCCCAAAATAATCTTCAAGTACCATCAGGGTTAAATAATCTTTTATATACTGCTGATGCAGATTTCAGTTGTTTTGCAGATTTAGCAATTACCAGTCCCGAAGATTATCAAAAAGAGGGTATGGGATCTTTATTACAATGCGTTCTTACTCCAGGAGATCCATGGATTCCAAAATCAACTGCAGAAATTGTTCAGCAAACAGATGCACAAGTCAAAGAGCTTTTCCCTTCTGCCAGTAATCTGAAATTAATTTGGAGCAATGTTGTCAAATTAAATCAATCCCTATACCGTGAATCGCCTGGGATGGAACCATTTAGACCACAGCAATTAACACCAATCAAAAATTTCTTTTTAGCAGGTAGCTATACTCAGCAGGATTATATAGATTCAATGGAAGGTGCAACAATGAGTGGACATTTAGCTGCTGCTGCAATGCTTAATAAGCAAGTTACATTAAAGAAAAATTCATCAGTTACCTAAAATGGGGCAATGGTTAGAACATACAGTTATTAGTGAGATTAATGCTCCTATTGATCAAGTATGGAAAGTATGGAGTGACCTGGAAGCGATGCCATTATGGATGACATGGATAGAATCAGTTAAAACAATTGATAATGAAACAACTACTCTTCCGGATCTAACTGAATGGACATTAGCCGCTAATGGGTTCAGGTTCAAATGGCAAGCAAAGATTAATGAAAGAGTGGACAAGCAAAAACTGAAATGGTCATCAATCGGTGGTTTACCAACTACAGGTTGTGTAAGATTTTTCGAAGATAAAGAAAATTTTACAACTGTAAAGCTAATAATTTCTTATGAGTTACCTAAGGTTTTGGCTAGATTTATGAAAGAAGAAATATTAGGTAAATTAGTTACAAATGAACTACAGAATAACTTAGATAACTTTAAAGATCTTGTTGAAAGTGGTCGTGGAAAATAATCTAAAATATATTTTACTGTTGAGAGTTGATTTTCATAGATTGAATGCAAGCATCAATCAAACCATCTAAATCATGTTGAGAAGCCTCTTGATCTACCTTATTAAAATTCTCTTTACAAGTAATACTGGTCTGAGGTCCTATAGAAATTATTTTTACACCTGAAAGAAACTTTTTCCATTCAACTCCAAAATATTTTTTTATTAAATAAGCAGTATTGACTGCTGTTTTCCCACTAGTAAAAACAATTGCATCAACCATCTTATTTGTGAAGGCATTTAAAGTTTCTATTGGAATATCATTTGGACATTGGGATTCATATGCAGGAACTTCAACAACTGTGGCACCAGCCTTTCCAAAAGACTCCGCCAAAATAGTTCTACCTCCAGTTTGTACTCGAGGAATCAAAATTTTCAACCCATACCCTGAGACAGGGAAATGCTTAATCAAACTATCAGCAACAAATTGAGGCGGTACAAAATCAGGAGTGACATTAAGTGATTTCAGTGAAGAAGACGTTTTTCTTCCTATAGCTGCAATTTTTAATGTTTTTGGCCTAGATGCTAGAGCACTGCCAATTAATTGCAATCTTTGATCTACTGCTTTTACACCATTAACACTAGAAAAAATGATCCAATGAAAACTATCTAGTTCAATCAATGCATCATCTAAAGGAGACCATTCAAAAGGAGGTCCGATTACAAGAGCAGGCAAATCTAAAACCTTAGCGCCTCTCTCTTCAAAAAGAGAACGAGCCTCAGCTTGTTGATCTTGAGATCTTGTAACAACAATTGTTTTACCACTTAAAGCTAATTGTGAATCAGAATTCATAAATACTCAGTCAAGAAGATTTTCACAGGTGTAATTTGTTCAATTAGTAAACTCTATAGAGTTATTTTTAATTTTCACTTGGTTATTTTTAAATTTCAAAAAACTCTCAAGAATTATCAGTTGAGCTGCTGGCATCTGTCCTGAACTATAAGCAGCTGGTATTGAAGGATTTAAAATTTTAAGTAACTTCTCCCAAAAATAGCAACTTCCATATATCACTATTGCTGAAAGGCGATTATGACTTTGCAACTGTTGCACAATTGAAATCCATTGCTCATCGATATCGTTTTGTCCTCTAAAAGGGTTTCCCCTAATAAAAAGCTGAAGTAGAAAAGATCCACATCCAAACTGATCAAGATCTAATTGATTAGTATCTTTACCCTTCCATGGAGAAATGCCTAAAGGATGAATAAGGATATTTTGAAATCCAAAGTGTTTAGGAATGGCTAATGTAGGAGAGTCAAGAGATAAATATGGGCAAGGTAAAATATCATCAACCCTAACCAAGTTAATTAATTGTTCAACACCTTCACAATCAAAAGAATTCTTAATATATATAGAAGATGCCAGCATCTTGTTTAGCAAATTAATATCGTTTGGATCTCCAAATTCAATGAATTCTGTGGAACGATCTTCATTAATAGACTCTACTAGTTTGTTATCTAGTTTAGAGATTTCTTTTCTCCTTCTCTCTAAGGATTCTTCTAATCTTTCTATAGAAACTCTTCCATTGATTAAAGACTCAACAATTGCATCAATAGCCTGAAAAGGATTTTCAGGCATCAGAATTAAATCAGCACCTGCCTCAAATGCCAAGACTGCTGCCTCGCCACAGCCATATTGATTACTAATAGCCTTCATAATTAAAGCATCAGTAACCACTATTCGATCAAATCCAATTTTTTTCCGAAGAAGTCCTGTTAAGACTTCTTTGGAAAAAGTAGCCAAATAGGTTGAATCAATTTTGTTTAAAAGAACGTGAGCGGTCATTACGCTATTAACCCCCTCATCAATCAAAGCTTTAAAAGGAACAAATTCTATTTCTTCTAATCGCTCAAGATTATTATCTATAATTGGTAATTCCAAATGAGAATCTACTCTTGTATCGCCATGTCCTGGAAAATGTTTTGCACAACTCAGTACTCCCTGTGAGACAAGACCTTTATGGAAAGCAGATGCTAGCTCAGAAACAATTTGCGGATTTGTACCCCAAGCTCTCATATTGATAACAGGATTTAATGGATTACTATTGACATCGCACACCGGAGCTAAAACCCAATTTAATCCACATAGCCTCGCCTGATGGCCAATGCATCTTCCATATTCCTCAGCTAACAGAATTGCTTCTTTTGCATCCTTGAGATATTTCTTTCCTAAAGCCATTGGTGGCGGAAGCCAAGTACCGCCTTCAAAACGTTGTCCTACTCCTTCCTCTACATCAGCACATAACAAAATGGGATGGCTTGACCAACTTCTTAATCTCTGACACCTTTGTTGGAGCTCGTTAACGCTACCACCATGCAAAATCACTCCCCCCACACCTCCTTTCAATAGAGTTTGCAATGCTTCATTAGATAGTTCCCAAGCTGGGTATTTGCGTTGCGAATCTAAAGCATGGCCACTAGCTCTAACAACTAAAAGCTTGGCTACTTTTCTTCGCAGATCTTTCTGTAATTTTGAAGTCAAAACTAATCGGAAAATTCACTAAGATTTTGATCTTTCTTTTTTCGTTCATTTTCTAATTTTTCAAGAAGAGTCAACACAGACGCACCTTTCTCCATACCTTTATCTAATTTAAAAATCACCTCAGGAGCTCTTCTCATCTGCAATCTTCTTCCTAACTCACCTTTTAAAAAAACTTGACATGACTCTAAACCTAAGAAAACTGATTCTTTTTGATTCTCATCGCCAAAAATACTCACAAAAATCTTGCAATGCTGCAAGTCACCAGAGAGTTCTACATCAGTAATAGTAATCATTGAGGAATTAACTCTTTGATCTCTAAGTCCATTCATTAGCAAATAGCTCATTTCTTTACGAATCAGAGCAGCTACCTTTTCAACACGTCGACTTTGAGCCATGACTAAATTAAAGTTGATGGCAAGACCATTCCCCTCACAATAAAAAATAATGTCAAAAGCCCACTAATCAAAGCACCTATAAGTGATATTGCAGTAATTGGATTCTTACTTCTACGCAATAACGGTTCCAGAGAGGCTGCAAAAACACCAAGAATAATTGTTATAAGATATTTGGGATATCTCGCAACATTGGAAAAGAACTCACCCATTTTTCTAACCATTTCATATCCTTAATAGCTACTCTTCTCTTATTTGACTCAAAAAGTTTATGTTGGAACTATATCAATTTCAGCATTCTCCATTTTGCTTGAAAGTACGCTTAGCATTAAAAGCCAAGGAATTAGCATTTAGAATCGTTGAAACAACACCTGGAATAGGGCAAATCGATGTTTTCCGGATATCTGGACAGAGGAAATTACCAGTCTTAAAAGATGAAGAAAAAGTTTTTTCTGATTCAAGCTTAATAATTCAGTATTTAGAAACCATTACAAAAGAACCAAGGTTATTCCCCCAAGACCCTATTAAGTCATCAATGGCTCATCTTTTAGAGAATTGGGCAGATACAACTTTGGCTAAAGCAGTACAACTTGAATTAATCAAAGCAACCGCTCTTGACTCAACACTGCGCGAAGCTCTATTACCTGAAGAATTCCCAAAATCATTCAACGGTTTAGTAAAGAAAATTCCTTGTGAATTGCTTAATGGTGTTACGGACGTTATCAACCCAAGAGAAAGTAAAGCTTTACTTACTAGCCTCGAAAAATTAGCAACTTTAGTTAGTTCAACTGAATGGTTAGTTGGAAATTCTTTGAGCATTGCGGACATAGCCATTGCAGCTCAGTTATCCCTCCTTAAATTTCCATCTTCCTCTGGCCCAAAGCTTCGCGGAAAAGGTTGCCCAGGTTTCCTTGACAATCCTCAATTAGATCCATTATTTCGCTGGAGGGATAAACTTGAAAATGAAATTTTGGAAACTGACCCTGCAATTCTCTAACACTCTTCATAAATGTCTCATCCTCTAATTAGAGATTGTGAAAACTACGTAATTTTAGAACCTGGTAAAGATGAAAAATTTCTTACTGCTCAAGAAACTCTTCAGTGGTTAGAAACCTGGCTCAATAAAATGGAAGAACTTCCTGACGACATTAAAAAAGAACCAAATAACAAAGCATCTGCACAAAGACTATTGGATACTTCATGCGATTTAGAAATAAAACCAGGTTTTAGGTTGCAATGGTTTGCTGTGCGCCTTGATCAGCCTCATCTATAAGAATATTTGACAATTTGCTTACAATTTCCAATGCAACTTCTTCTGGAGTTTCATCTTGAACAGATATATGTAAATCAGATTCAGAGTAAAGCGGATAACGTTCTTTAATTAGTGAATCGAAGGAGTCAATGGAATTATTTGCTTCTAGCAAAGGGCGTTTATTAGAGTCTGATTCCAATCGGGAAAGCAAGCGATCTTTACTTAGATTAAGCCAAACAACAATACCCTGGTGCAATACTCCCCAATTTTCAGGACGAGTTACAACTCCTCCACCTGTTGCAATAACCAATGAATGACGTTGAGCAATTTCTTTCAAGACCTGAGTTTCAATATTTCGAAAACTAGCTTCACCTTCTTTTTGAAAGATTTCTAATATAGACATTTTTGCTACTTTCTCAATCAAAAGATCTTGATCGAGAAAACTATATTGAAGTGCTTTAGCAAGATGTGGTCCAGTTCTGCTCTTACCGGAACCCATCATTCCTACAAGATAGATACTTCTTCCTCCTAAGATTTTAATTAAAGAATTTGGTCTCAATAAATCACTCATTAAACAAAAGGGTATACAAGTAATTAAGATGAAGCTAATGGAAGTAGTGCTATAAAACCACAATGAATGAAATCACACTGAAACATGGGCAAGGGAGAGGTTGTGTAATAACGCGTAGAGCCTTATTTAGTGCAAGCCACAGATATTGGCTACCAGAATTTTCAGCAGAAGAAAATTCTAAATACTTTGGTAAATGTTCACTCTCTCCTGGTCATGGACATAATTATGAATTAATAGTTTCAATGGCAGGAGATCTCAATGAGGATGGAATGGTTCTAAACCTCTCAGAAGTTAAGCATGCCATTAAAGAAGAAATTACTAATCAACTCGATTTTCACTTTCTGAACGAAACATGGCCAGAATTTGATACATCTAAATCAAAGGGTTGCTTACCAACAACAGAATCTTTGGCAAAAGTGATATGGTCAAGATTAGAATCTAAATTACCCATAATTAGCCTAAAGTTGTATGAACAGCCAACCCTATGGGCAGACTATCTTGGAAACAATATGGAAGCTTTTCTAACAATTAGGAAACACTTTGCTGCAGCTCATCGTTTGGCACGAGAAGAGCTCGCTCAAGAGGATAATGAGCTTATATATGGTAAATGTGCACGAACAAACGGTCATGGTCATAACTACCTCGTGGATGTGACTGTTAGAGGGGATATAGATCCCAGAACGGGAATGATTTGTGATCTTGGTTTATTGCAACAACTAATAGAAAATCTAGTAATTGAGCCTTTTGACCATACTTTTCTAAATAAAGATATACCGCATTTTGCAAATTGTGTTCCTACAGCCGAAAATATTGCACTTCACATAGCAGACATATTAAAAAAGCCTATTTACGAGATTGGTGCAAACCTACACAAAATACGTCTCCAAGAAAGTCCAAATAATGCTGCTGAAGTATACCCTGAAACACCTAAACTAAAAAACTTAAAAACAAATATATAAGCTAAAGATTGAATAAAAAACCTTGGGTTAGACTAGTAATAGCAATAAGTCTTGATGGTCGTCTTGCTTTTCCTGACGGTGGAAAAAAACATCTTGGGAAAGAAGGTGATAGAAGAGTATTAGAGCAAGCACTTACTTGGTGTGATGCTACTTTAATGGGGAGCGGCACACTCAGAACCAATACAAATACATGCTTAATTAGGAATACAAAGTTAATTCACCGAAGAATTCAAGACGGTCGTTCTAGTCAACCAATTTGTCTCATAGTTAGTACAGAAGGATCTTTTTCTAGGAAGTTACCTTTTTTTGAACAACCAATTGAGCGATGGCTTCTCTGTACAAAAGAGGAAACCAAAAAATCTTTAGAAGAAGGTTTTGATCATCGATTGTTAATGAAAAATGATTGGTCAGCAACTCTCTCTGAACTACAGCAAAAAGGACTATCAAAAATAGTACTTTTAGGAGGAAGAAAGCTGATTTCTTCTTTATTCCTAGAAGACCAGGTCGATGAATTACAACTCACTTTAACGCCGAGAATTATAGGAGGTCAATACACTTGGACTAGCATTTCAATTGATAATCTCCAGCTTAAACTAAGTAAATCAAACGCCTGGGAACTTATTAAAATAGAAGACTTAAATAACTCTGAAATACTCCTTAAATACTATCGAAAAAGATCTTGAAAAAATCAATAAAAAATTACTGGCATAATTCAATCAAAGAAATTAAAAAAGAGGACTGGAGCTCTTTATTAAGAGAGAGTGCCATTCCATTTTATCAATGGGATTGGCTCAAAATATTGGAAGAGTCAGAAAGTGTTTCTGCTCAATATGGCTGGCAACCATTGCACATATCTTTGTGGAGTAATAAAGAACTTGTTGGTCTTGCTCCACTTTATTTAAAAAGTCATAGTTTTGGTGAATTTATTTTTGACAGTGCTTTCGTAAGACTATCAGCACATCTAGGTCTCAAATATTATCCCAAGCTAATAGGAATGAGTCCATTTAGTCCTGTAGAAGGATATAAGTTCTTTATTGCAAAAAATGAAAATGAGGAAGAACTAACAAAAAGAATCCTAGAGATTATTGATGAATTTGCGATTAAAAATGGCATTTTGAGTTGTAATTTTCTGTATGTAGATCCTCAATGGAAGGAATATATAGAAAAACAAAATTACTTAACTTGGATTAATAAGCAGCCATTATGGTCCTCAGAAGGTGAAAGAGAATTTAACGAATACCTTCAAAGGTTTAATTCTAATCAGCGTAGAAATATTAAAAGAGAAAGAGAATCGATAAATAAATCAGGAATTTCGATATCAGTTCTTAAAGGTAACGAAATTACTCCAAAAATCCTAACAATCATGCATGATTTATATGAAGGACATTGCTCAAAATGGGGACCATGGGGTAGCAAGTATTTAACAGAGAATTTCTTTGATCTTTTAAAGAATGATTCATTAAAGAATAACATTATATTATTTAATGCTAATAAAGGTGATCCAGAGAATCCAATAGCGATGTCTCTATGTATTGCAAGTAAGGATATATTATGGGGAAGATATTGGGGTAGCAAACAAGATATAAGGAATCTACATTTTGAGATCTGTTATTACTCACCTATCTCATGGTCAATAAAAAATGGAATTAAGAAATTTGATCCTGGTGCTGGAGGAAACCATAAACTACGTCGAGGTTTTAATTATACGCAAAGGTTTAGCTTGCATAAATGGTATGAAAAAAGGATGGGAAATATTCTAAATGAATGGCTTCCAAAAGCTAATTATCAAATGATAAAAGAAATCAATGCATCAAATAATGAAGTTCCATTCAAAAATAAGAAGATAAATCTATAATTAATTGACTTTAGAAAAATACCATGAATGATAGAAGTGATTATTCTGAGGGTCTCAAAGAAGAAGAATTGAACAAAAATATATTAATCGATGATAACGATGATAAACAAACATTATTTAGAATTTTTGGAATTGAAATGACAGCTCCAAAAAACTTAAAGAATCCAAGAATTGTATATATTTCTTTTATCATTATCAACTTAATATTATTAGTAGCTCTAAAAAATATAACTTCCAATTAAGTATAAAAATCTTTTCTTACTAAATTCTATTTGTTATTATGAGTTATGATCATTCTGAAAAAAAAGAACAAGAAAATATTAGAAAAGATATTGATGATAAGTATTCTAAAAGATTTATTGAATTAGATCCAAAAGGATATTTTTTAATCAAAGTAAGCTTTAATACAAATGAATTAATAGTCGAGCTTTTCAGTAATGGTATTGATGAATTAGGTAGAGCCACAAATCCGGAAACTGGAAAGCCCTTAAGCTGTTCTGAAAAAGAACATCGCGAGCCAATTCAAATTTACAAAGGAAAAACCGCGAAAGAACTTGGAATCCAAATTACTGAAGGTAAAGGTCCTTACCCGATCAGTAAACTTGATCACGCTCTATATCTGGGTAGAGAGCTTCAAAAAGCTGAAAACTGTCTAATAAATAAAACAGCCTATGTTCAAGATTAATTTAAAAATTATCCTCAATTGCAAAACAGGTCCTTAATCTGGTCTAATAAGCTTACAGGAATTGATCTTCTCAAATGGGTATTCTTTTTTATCTGGGTCTTGTGGGTTTTGGACTTGTGACAGCATTTGGGATTAATAAGATCCTATCGGCTATCAAATTAATTTAAAAAGTACTTTAAAATCATTAATTACACTTGAATTAGTTGAGATTTTAAAAACCACATTCAATTAAAATCAGATATATTAACTGTTTGCTGCAATATGATCCCTTGCTGGTTTTAACATATCTTGTGCGGTTGCAATTCTTCCAATCAAATCATACATATGAGAACCAGTAATTAAGCTAGGAACCATCATTCCTGGCTTAATTTTTTGAGATAATGAATCACAATTTAGCCTAACCAAACCATCAATTTCAGGAGCAAACCTAGAACATCTTCCTAATAACTCCCCAGTTTCTTGATCTTTATCTTCAATTAATACATCTACAGTACGTCCAATCCAATTTTGATTTTTCCTAGCCGCAATAGGTTCTTGTATAGCTATTATTTTATCCTTACGAGCTTGAGCAATACTTTGAGGAATTTGGTCCGCTAAAGTTGCAGCCTGAGTACCTTCCTCAAAAGAAAAAGTAAATACTCCAATATGATCAAACTCTTGAGACTTAACAAAAGAAACTAGATGTTCGAATTGAGCTTCTGTTTCACCAGGAAAACCAACAATTAAAGATGTTCGAAAAATCGCTTCGGGCAATTCATCTCTGATCTTGTCCAACAAGGTTTGGTTGAAGTCAGCCTGCCAAGGGCGATTCATCGCTCGTAGTACGTCAGGATGACTATGCTGTAAGGGTAAGTCAAGATAGGGTAGTAGATTTGGGACCTCTCTAAATGCACTTATAACAGAGGATGTTAAGCCAGTAGGATAGGCGTAATGTACTCTAATCCAAGGAATTTCAACTTTTCCCAAAGCCCTTAGAAGATCTCCAAGAGAAGGTCTGCCATAAATATCCAACCCATAATTTGTAGTGATTTGACTAATAAGAATTAACTCTTTCACACCGTTTCTGGCTAATTGATGAGCCTCACTAACAATTGAATCAATAGAACGACTTCTTTGTTTTCCTCGCAATTTAGGAATAATACAAAAAGAACAATTGTAATCGCAGCCTTCTGCAACCTTTAAATAAGCCACTGCATTTCCAGTAGTTCTATAACGGGGTAAATTTTCATCTCCCACAAAAGTTGGAACTTTAGAAACCTGATTAACTACTTCTCCACCCCTAATTCGCTGAAGAACTCTCACAATATGTTGATAATCGCCAGTACCAATAATTGCTTTAGCTTCAGGAATTGAGTGTAGTAATTCTTCTTGAAAATGTTGTGCAAGGCAACCAGCAATAATAATTTCTTTGCCCTGCTCAGCTAGGGAAACTAAAGTTCTTATGGATTCTTCTCTTGCATCTTGAATAAAGCTACAAGTATTTACAACCACAAGTGAGGCATTTTCAGGATTAATAGTGACTCCATACCCCTCTTGTTCTAGCAAACCCATCATATGCTCAGTATCCACTAGATTCTTTTCACATCCCAAATGAACAAAAGCTACTTTGGGGTTTTCTTTTGAATGAAACTGAGTGTTGTTTACGATTAGCTCCTTAGGATCTGTTGCAATCATCTTTGAAAGTTCAAACAAAATCAATCTTCCTAACAATAAGATGATCTTTTGAACTTATAAAAAAACCAATCTCTCATAAAAACTGTAAGAATTAAGCAATCAATCAAATAAAAATGGGAACAACTCGTCTCAAAAGTCGAAGAAGACAAGATCAAGGGTCCAAGTTTGCCAGGATTCTCATTGGGATTCTTGCCACAGTTGGAGTTATTGATACTGGTAGTATTACCATTCATAGGTGGGGATGGATTAACTCACTTTCATGTCCTGGTAGTGTACAAGGTTGTGACAAAGTACTGAATAGTGCTTGGGGTACTATTTTTGATATTAATGGCTATGCAATACCTTTATCTTTAATAGGTTTTTTAAGTTATCTCACAATACTTCTCCTAGCAATAATTCCATTTCTGCAATTACTAGATGAGAAGAAAATAGACTTTTCAAGACAAGGATGGTGGGGTTTATTTCTTATCTCAACTGGTATGTCCATCTTTAGCTTTCTGTTAATGGGTATAATGATTATTAAAATAGAAGCCTTTTGTTTTTTTTGTATTCTTTCTGCCGTAATCTCTAGTCTTATACTTATACTTTCTATAACTGGAGGTGGATGGGAAGAACGAAGAGAATTAGTATTTAGAGGGATATTAATTGCAATAATTGTCTTATTAGGTGGACTTATCTGGTCTGCTTCAGTAGATCCCAATAAAGCAGAGGCTCCATCAATTAGTCAAGGAATGCCTCCAATAGTACAAAGCAAAAGTTCCTCAGCTTCAATCGAACTTGCAAAATACTTAACCAAGAACAATATTACTCTTTACAATGCATATTGGTGTCCTCATTGTCATGATCAAAAAGAAATGTTTGGGAAAGAAGCAGTTTCTTATCTCCAATTAATTGAATGTGCTGAAGATGGTAAAAATAGCAAAACAAAGCTATGCAAAAGCAAAGGAATTAGTGGCTTTCCTTCATGGGAAATTAACGGTGAAATCTATTCTGGTACTCAAAGTCTAAATCAATTAGCTGATTTAAGTGGTTACCAAGGTTCTAGAGATTTCTAATTTATTCATATTTTATAGGTCTAGTATAAATTGTTTTTCCTCTTTCTTGTCGACTATGGCATCTCCAATATGGTAATTGAGATGGAGAATCAATTCTATAATGACCTCCTCGGCTTTCACTTCTAAATAAGCAAGCATTTAACGTTAAAGAACTAGTTAATAATCGATGACTTAAATCTAGTAAAAGGTTTAATTTACTTCGAGTATGTTCGTCAAGACTATTACATGAACAAATTTGTTGACAATTAACTAATTTTAATAAAGGGTCATGAGAAATAGATTCCAACTTAATTCTTATATCTTTTAAAGCCAAGTTCATTCCTTTTTTGGAACGATTCAGACCTGCTTTTTTCCAAAGTAAATCTCTTAATTCTTCTATCGAATCTCTTAAATAATTATCACTAATAATCTCATTTCTAACAATTGAGTAATCAAAAGGAATGCAATTTTTTGGCAGTATTTTTTCTATAGGAAGGTCAGTTAACGCAATTTCTGACATTTGACTTGCGAATACCAAACATTCCAACAAAGAGTTGCTGGCTAATCTGTTCGCTCCATGTACACCGGTGCATGCGACTTCTCCAACTGCATAAAGACCATTCAATGAGGTTGCAGCTCGCAAATCAGTTGAGACCCCACCCATCCAATAATGAGCAGCTGGAGCAATAGGTATCAAATTCTTTAAAGGGTCAATGTTTACTTCTCTACATCTTTGAATCAGTGAAGGAAACCGAGCTTGAACTTTTTCAAAAGGCATTTGCTGTAAATCAAGGTTTAAATGGCTAATATTTTTAGTTTGCATGGCCTGAACCAGAGCTCTACTAACTTGATCTCTAGGCGCAAGATCCTTATTTAATAAATGAGAGACCGGACTATTGCCTTCATGATCAACTAATACGCCTCCTTCCCCTCTCACTGCTTCAGAAATCAAGAAAGATGGTGCTCCTTCAAGTTTGAGGGCAGTAGGGTGGAATTGAAAAAATTCCAGATCTTCTACTGCTGCCCCTGCTTTCCAGGCAAGAGCTATCCCTTCTCCACAAGCTTGAGCAGGATTTGTAGTGTTCGCAAATAAATGACCTCCGCCTCCAGAAGCTAAAACCACTGCTCGAGCTTGAATCCAATACAGAAAAGGCCCATCTAAAACTTGAACTCCATGACAAGAATTGTTTTCCACCCAAAGTTGGGTAACTCTTACGCCCCGTCTATGTAAAACATTTTTTCTTTGTTCAACTTGATCGCGTAAAACATCTACTAATGCTCTTCCAGTTTGATCTTGTACATGCAAGACACGCCTATGAGTATGGGCAGCCTCTAAAGTCGTTGATAATCCTGCAGAATCTCTATCAAATTCCATCCCTAATTCTTGAAGTCTTTCCACACATCTAGGAGCTTTTTCAACCAACATTCTTACTGGATCAAGATCACATAAACCGCAACCAGCTCTTAAGGTATCCTCTAAATGGCTCTGCAAACTATCCTCAGGACGAGTCACAGCAGCAATACCTCCTTGCGCCCAACGACTTGCAGAGCGTTTACTAGTATTTCGATTAACGAGCAATACTTTCAAATGAGGGGGTATTTCCAGACAAGTCATTAAGCCTGCAGCTCCAGCCCCTATAACAACAACGTCCCAAGATCTGTTTTGAATAGGCTTTAAAAGAGGATCCATATAATGCTTAATTCTAACTAAATCAATCCGCTTAATGTTGGCTGAATCAATGTAGTAATAAGAAATAATCCATCAACCCAAAGAGTTGTTGCCAATGCGGTTCCTGCTACCAACCAAGCACTTCCTGCAATTGAATTCATATTGCCACGTTGATTCATTTGATCAGCTAAAAAAGCTATTAAGGCAGCTGCAATGAAAAGCATTAACAAAGTTGGGAAAGTAAATAATTGCAAGGAAGTTGCATTAAGAGTATTAGCTGCTTCATCAAGAGGCGCTGCAACAATTTGAGGCCAGGCACTCATTACTCCCGTTAAGACCATCATCAAATCTGTAAAGGCTGTGCCAAGCAAACAAGCCAAGTAAAATCCAGCTCCTATTCTCCATTTTGAAAACAGTCCTACAAATGCAAAAGGCATAGCTACAGCCTCTACTGGTAGGTGAAGTACAGGATGCATTCTCAACCATCCCCAAAAGAGACAGCCTCCAAGCCAACTTCCACTAACACCGACAAGAAGTGAACCAATACGAAACCACTTGCCTTCAATAAATTGCCCTAACAAAATCCCCAAACATAAAAGCACAAAAGTAAAAATCAGTGCTGATAGCGGATAAAAATGAACCCAAGGTGCCTGTAAAAAAACAGGTAGGACAACCAGAGCACTAGACCAAAATTGCAAGGTTCGTGGTCTGGACAAATATCCCTCCACTTCACTAGAGGAATCTTTAGAAGAAAGAAAGTAGATCAGAACTGAATAAATCGAGATTGTTTAATGGGAAAAGGTCGCCAAGTGAACCGATTGGCAAAATCAGGTAAAAAACAAAAAACTGGTACAAATAAAATATCTAAAGACTTTACTTTTTTGACTGCATGAAGTTACTTCTAAAATGAAAAACTACAAGCTTCTATATTTGTTGAAGCCTGGAAAACTTCTATATTCCTAATTGCAAATTCATCAACCTTTGCATCAAACTAAAGGTAGAGTCTCTGAAACTGTGTGGAATGAACCCTCTCACCAAATTGTATCCTCATCTATTCATGAGGAATCTATTGGTAATAAGCCTCATCCAGCATTAATTGAAGCTGTAGATAAAAACTCAATCGGAGAAGAACTAGGATTTGAAGCAGGAGATAAATTAGTCAGCATTAACGGTGTTAGGCCTCGTGATCTTATTGATTACAAATATTTAATTGCAGAGGAAGAATTAAGTCTCGAAGTAATAGATCAACAAGGAAAGCTTCACAATATTAGTTTTGAAAAAGAATCTGATGATGGTTTAGGACTAATTTTTACAGAAGCACTATTTGATGGACTTAAACAATGTAATAACCACTGCCCTTTTTGCTTTATTGATCAACAACCACCTGGACGACGTAAGACGCTATATCTTAAAGATGACGACTATCGATTGAGCTTTCTTTATGGTTCATATTTAACACTTACAAATTTGATGAAAAATGATTGGATCAGGATAGAAAAACAACGCTTATCTCCTCTATTTGTATCAGTACATTCAACTGATCCAAAGTTGCGAAGCAAGTTATTAAAAAATCCAAACGCTGGTGAAATAATGAACCAAATTAAATGGTTTTCCCACAGAAAACTTCAATTGCATGCACAAATCGTTGTTTGTCCTGGCATAAATGATGGGGAGAATCTAGAGAAAACACTCAATGATCTTTTTCAATATGCGCAAGGTGAATTACCAACTATACTCTCGACTGCAGTGGTTCCAGTAGGTCTTACACGTTTTCGACCTGAACAAGATGGACTTAAACCTGTAGATAAAGGCTGCTCATCAAAAGTTATTCAATTGGTCGAGGAATTACAGTCAAGATATGAGGCTGCTATTGGAAGTCGCTTTGCATGGCTTTCAGATGAATGGTATTTACTAGCAAATCAACCACTACCAGAAAGAATTGTATATGAAGACCTTCCGCAAGAAGAAAATGGTGTTGGAAGCATACGTTCATTTTTAGAAAATATTGATAAAGCCACATCTGAACTACCAAAAAGAATATCTAAGACCAAAAGGTGTAGTTGGATAGTAGGTAAACTTGTAGAAGAAGCTCTCAGGCCTATCTCATCCAGAATGAACAAAGTTGAAGGTCTGACATTAAAAATCTTTGGTCTGGAAAGCCCATACTGGGGAACCAAGCAAGTAGTAACTGGTTTGTTAACTGGACAAGATATAATTGATGGATTGCGAAATAAAGAGCTTGGAGATGAATTATTGTTACCTTCTATAATGTTGAAAGATGGTGAATCAATATTTTTAGATGATATAACTATTGAAGAAGTTAAAAAAAATCTGAAGATTCCAATAAAGATTATTTATGGAGCTGATGACCTCGTCAGACAAGTACTTGAGGTAAAGAATCATGTTATTTAGTAAAACCTTTAAAAATTTCCAAAAACTTTCGACAAGTTTAATCTTTTTCTTGACTCTTTTTAATAGTGGTATTAGCAATGTATTTGCAAATGAAAGATATAACTCAAGTCTAACAATATATCAAACTAATAATAATGTAAATTCTATAGCGGATATTCAAAAGAAAAATAAATCAATTGATAATAATAGCCTCAATCCAAGTCTGATCGAAAGAATTAAAGACATTAAAAATAGAAATAAAAAAGTCATTAAGCTTATAGATTTAGAAGATTTGATTAAAGCAAATAGTGAAGAGCTTAAAGTAATGAAATTTCGGATAGAAGAGTCTAAATTGCTTTTAAAAAGTGAGATATCTTCTTGGTACCCAAATCTAAACCTTTCAAGTACAGGATTACCACAATACTTAAATGGCAACTCATATAATGAGCTATCTACAAATACATCTAGCAACCAAACAAAGGCTAGTTTAAAGGCAACATTAACATGGGACTTAATTAATCCTGCAAGAATTCCACAAATATCTGAAGCAAAAGATAACCTTGAAAATGCTCATATTGCTTATTCTATTAAATATCTTGATTTATTATTAGAAGCAAGATCAGAATTCTTTAAATTACAACAATCACTGCAAGATATTCGTATTGCTAAAGATTCACTAAAGACGTCTAAGATATCATTAAAGGAAGCAAGTATCAAACTAAAATCTGGTTTAGGTTCTAAATTCGATCTATTAGAAGCAAAAACTCAATTATCAAAAGATAAGCAATCGCTAATTGAAAAGTTAGGGTTAAGAAAAATAAATGAACGTAAGTTAGTTCAAATATTAAACTTACATCCAAACACTATACCAATAATTGATTCCATGCCTAAAATCATTGGTATTTGGGAGTCATCTCTAGAGGAAAGTATTAATTCTGGATATGAATATAGAGAAGAGTTGGATCAGCTTTTACTTCAAATATCAATTAACAATAACAAAGCTAACCTGGCATTAGGAAGTAGTCAGCCAACTATATCGATATATAATACTGTTGATAGCTCAATATCCAAAGGTGAATTAGCTGTACCCTCTCCAAGAGGTAATAATACAATTAATAATTTTACTAATACTATTGGACTCCAATTCAACTGGCCAATATTTGATGGTGGCTCTAGTAAAGCAAAATATTATGCAAAGAAAGAAAAGGTTAAAGAGATAGAGACTCAGTTATCTATAAAGAAAACTGAAATAAGAAATGAAATAGAAAAAATATTTATTAAAATGAATACTGCCAAAGAAAATATTAAGAATTCATATGATGCAATTCAATCAGCTAAAGAATCTTTGCGACTCTCGATATTAAGACTGAAGGCAGGGATAACCACTCAGAGAGAAGTCTTTAACAATCAAAAAGATCTAACACAAGCAGAAGTCAATCATGTGAATGCCATAACAGAATATAATAAGAATATCACTAGCTTGCAAAGAGAAACGGGTATTAATGAATTCAAAAGCTGCAGGCTTAACAAGCAATCTGATAATCAGTTAACTGACGGTATAGAAATAGATTTACTGACATTAACCAAGGATTCATGTATGGAGCTTTTATAATTTAGAAAAAAATGAATCAAAATAAGACCAACGAACTTAAAGAGAGTCAGTTGCAATCACTGAATCAACTGGTTGACAAGGTAGCTGCTAAACAATTAGAAGATTTTGGGCAAATTGCTTCGGAAAAGAAACAAGATGGAACATTGATTACGAATTGCGATAGATGGAGTGATGAGAATATAGTTTCAGGCATTAAAAAAATAACAAGCAATCAGGAAGGTGTTTTAAGTGAAGAAGGTTCTAAAATATTGCCATCATCTAAAGCGTATTGGATTGTCGATCCTCTTGATGGGACTACAAATTTTGCAGCAGGTATTCCTTTTTGGGCTATTTCAATTGCACGTTTCATATCTGGGAAACCTCAAACTGCAATATTAGATATACCACCACTACACAAAAGAATTATTGCAATTGAAGGTCAAGGAGTATGGATAAACAACAAAAAAATAGGGAAAAAGGATTTGAGTGTTTCTAAAAGTGATTGCGTATCTGTTTGTAGTCGTTCTATATCTGTCTTACAAAAGCAACCTAATAAAAAATTCCCAGGAAAAATTAGGCTTCTAGGTGTCTCAAGTCTAAATATGACTAGTGTTGCACTGGGACAAACTTTTGGTGCTCTAGAAGCAACGCCCAAAATATGGGATTTAGCAGCAGCATGGCTTATTTTAAATGAACTTGAATGTTCTATAAAGTGGCTAGATATTAATCCAATTAATCTAAGGGTTGGTCAAGATCTAACTTCGGTTAATTTCCCTTTAATAGCTGCTTCATCAATAGAGGATTTTAAAAAACTGATTGCATGGGGTAATACATTAATGAAATAAATAATTCAACTTACTCCTTGCTTTACGAGTGATTTTTAAGACGAAAATAAATTTGTAGGCAATAAATAAGAAAGAAATTCATAATAAACATTTTACTAATTTTAGACTAAAATAAAGATAATCTAATATTGATTAAGAGTGGTCATTCAATGGCGGCGCCAATTCAACTGGTTTGTTAGAACTTTATGGCAAGCATCTCAAAGATGGAGTCGTTGTGATTGCGTAGATCTCAGTGCTGCCTTTGCGTACTACACTCTCCAATCTTTTTTTCCAATTTTATTAATTTCGCTTTCAGTAACTTCATGGTTTCTTGGAAAGCAAGAAGGTCTGGATCAACAAATTATCGGTTTAGCAGCACAAGTATTGCCACCTTCGGTTGTAGGCTTAGTCGAAACGACATTAGGCAAACTAGTTAACCAGGGTTTTGGTGCAGGAATATTGGGTGCAATGTTTTTAATTATCACTGCAGGTAATGCATATTTAACACTTCAAAGAGGTGCAGATAGACTTTGGGAAGATGCACTACCATCAAATACAAGTGCTAAAACTTTTCGGCTGCAAGCTTTTAGAGTAATCCGAAATAGAATTGAAGCATTTGTTGTAGTTTTACTTGTTGGATTATTAATGGTTCTTGATGAAATAAGTTCTTATTTAAGAATGATTCCAGGAGCTGTTTGGACTGAGCTAAAAGATAATAGTCCCCAATTAACAAATACATTAGAAAAAATACCATTAATTGAAGTTAGTCAACTTATATTTCCTTTTATAGGTTTTACAATAATGGCATTATTGTTGCAAGCATTAGTTCCACGCAGAAAAATACCAATTCGGCCTCTAATACCTGGATCTATAATGATTGGAATATTACTAACAATATTAAACTCAGCTGTTAGTAGAACTATCCTTTCTTTAGGATCACGCTTTCAAGCCTATGGAATCATCAGTGGGGTTTTAGTATTAACTCTTTGGATTTGGTTGGTTGGATTAATTATCTACTTTGGTCAATGCTGGAGTATTAGTTTAATTAGTAGTAAAGTTAACAGACATAGAAAGACAAAAACTATTCACGTATCTATATAACCTATGAGTAATAACTCATCAATAATCTGGTTAAGTCTCATATTAATTTTTATATTGCCAACCCCAATGGGAAGATTTTTTATAGATATGGCGGGAGGCATAATGATCATGCTTTTCATAATAACTCTTATAATTACTGGAGTAGGATGGTTGAGCTGGCGGAATCTTAAAGCAAAGATCAAAACCTGTGGAAACTGTGGTTCATCATACTTTTCAGATTTATCTCAATGCCCAATTTGTGGATCAGTTGAGCAATTAGAAAAAGAAAAGTTTGACAATAATGTACCTGCGAGTTCGGCAACAATTGACATTAATGCCGAATCAACTGAATAATAACTAATTATCATCAGGGTTTAATTGATTACTATCAAACTCTATTACATCCTGTTGGGTTTTATCTAATAATTTCTCACAATGTTTAAGGTATAATTTTGCTTTAACATAACTAAATTGCAAATCTTCTACTAGAAGAGTTTCATTTTGTAGCGAATTCAATATAACATCTAATTCTTTAAGAGAATCTTCATAAGACAATTGTGATATTGCAATAGAGAGTTTGGATATCTTTTTATCATTTATAGAGTTGAGATTATCTCTAGAAAACTGTGGTTCATGAGATCCAGATTTTTCTTTAGGCATTATTTATCCTGATTTAAAGAGACAGATTTAACACTTACTTCAGTATAACCATCACTAAATTCTATTTTTAATGAATTATCAATTGTAATTTCCTTTATAGATCTAATTGGCTGGTTAAGAAGATTTCTAACTATACAAAAACCTCTTTTTAACAATAAATTAGGAGAAAATGCATTTAAAAGATAATTTTTTTGAACAAGCAATTCTCGTTTCCTTCTAATCAGTTGTAAAGGTGAATATTCTATGAGTTTTTGTCTGGCTTCATGAATCCTTTTCAATTTTCTCTCCATACTCCAATCAAAATAATCATTCAATCTATTGCTAATCTGCTCACAATTATTTTTTTCAATCAACCTATTAGGTAATAAATCTACGATTGCTGCTGTAGGAGTAGCTGAACGATGATCTGAAACCAAATCTGCAACAGTTAAATCATCTTCATGACCAATACCTGTAATTGTTGGAATAGGAAACTGTGCCAACTGCCTGCAAAGATCTGCATCATCAAAAACTATTAGATCTTCCCTACTACCTCCACCTCTTGCTAAAACTAGAACTTCGAGTTCTAGCTCGACATAAGAGTTAGCCAAATTCTTTAAAACAACTTGAATTTTTTCTGAAACTGAGCCTTGGACAGGAATAGGGAAAATTAATAATTTGGTAAGAGGCCATCTGTCCTTAGCTGTTCGTAAAATATCTGCATAAGCAGAACTTGGAACACTAGTCAAAATAGCAACGACCTTAGGATACTGAGGGAGAATCCTATGTCTAGCTGGATCTATAAGGCCTTCAGTAAATAATAAAGAGCGAACTACCTCAAACTGTCTTAAAACTGTTGAAAGTGTTGGTTTAATATCTATGACTTGAACAACTAAATTAGCTCTATTCTCCCAAAAATTTAATTTTCCTAGGATTTGAACACCATCTTCTTCTTTAGGATAGAAATCACATTTTTTTAATGATGAAGACCAAATAACTGCTGTAATACTAGATGTACCATCTGTAAGAGTTAACCACAAATGACCATTTTTCAATTGACATTTTGAGACTGAAGCATATACAACAAATCTAGGTGCAAAACCTCTAGATAAAAGATTTCCTATCGCCCTATTAAGCTCACCAACAGAAAAACTGGGTACTTTCTCAGTATTCACATTATCTCTTTTAAATCATAAAATTAAACCTAATAGTAAAGAATCAGCCCAAGCCCATTTGTCCAAGAATGCCTTGGCCCGTTAACAGCTCTGTACTTAATCCAATTACAATCCCCAGCATGGCCAATCTGCCATTCCAGATTTCTGCATAATTTACAAATCCATATCGAGGTTCAATATCTTCAGGAGACATAATTTGTATATCAATTACTTAGATTCTATCTAGTCTTAGGTAGAAAAGTAGTTCGGGTAATAAGAAATACTCATCAAACGTTTTAACGAACGTGTCTTGCTCCATCGACTGGATGATAATCCTCACCAGTAAGCTCTTCATAAATAATTGCAGGGAGGCCGGTTTCAAACATTGTTTGCAAAGCTTCTTTTAAAAAAGGATTCCATCCACCAGTACTCACTTTCCCATGACGAACAGTCCAATCCCAAGTCCCTTGAAGATCCCTAGGTATTCTCCCCTCTCGATCACGACGTGCTACTAAATCAAGAGACTCAACCAAGCCAACTTGAACAGGTTCTTTACCATATGCAGGGGTAAGACTGAGCTCAAGGCGGACAGGATCTTCCTTCAATAGGCGCAACCTAAATCTTGGGGGTAATTTCAAAGACTTAATAACTGAGACAACTACACGTGTTCTTTGCTCCAAAATTAGCCCTCCTTTTTTAGATTCAATAAATAGCTGTATTACATAAGAATGTCACATCATCTATTCAGAAGATGACTCTGTTTGCTTTGGAGGATCCAAATCATTAGAAAAACGCACTGTTAGAAGATCTTCATCTGTAATCTTCCCTTCTTCATCAAGCAATTCGGGATGAATAGTAAATTGCCCAGTGCGATCTGTTTTAAAAGATTTCTGTGGGCTTTGAAGGGAATTAGCGGCAAAAAAGCCTTTAGACATGACCCTAAACGCTTGCCATAAAAGAAAAATTAAAACAAGGGCATATAAGAAAGGGAAAGCAGCACTCAACATAGTTTTCTGGAGAGCAAAAGTAATTTGAATTTCGAATAGCTAATAGATCCAGTAATACCTTTCTTAATAATTGCATGAGATAGCAATTAATAGGTAGCAAGAAAGAAAAAACTCCTAAATTACAATAGAAAAACACCTTAATTTCATAAAAAATGCTAATAAGTCTTAAAATCCAACGACTATATTTCGTTGTAGCAATAGGGAGCGGTCACATCAGTTGACCTTCACCCCAAGAAATTCATAGAACTAATGCAAAACAAAGCCAACTTCCGAGAAAGTCTGAAAGTTAAAAAGCAACATCAAAACATCTCTGTATATTCTCTAAGTCTATTAATTCTGGGCCTACCTTTTCTAAGCAATCAATCGTTATCTCTTCCCTTGAATAGGGAGATAGCACCAAGAAATTTTCCAACATTATCCAAAAAATCTTTTGTAGCTGACGCCGTAAGTCGCAGTGAACCTGCTGTAGTCACTATTGAAACTAAACGCAGAGTAGCAACTAATTATAGAAACTTTTCCCTTCCACCTAATCTTTTGATGGATCCATATTTTCAACGGTTATTTGGTTTACCAAATCTCCAGGCACCTCAATCTAGAATTGAACGAGGGCAAGGAAGCGGAGTTATCTTTTCTGCGAAAGGCCTTGTCATAACAAATGCGCATGTTGTTGATAAAACAGATGAATTAATTGTGGGGATATCAGATGGAAGACGTATTTCAGGAAAAGTAGTTGGACAGGACTTACTCACAGATTTAGCCGTAATACGTCTAGATGGGAAGGGACCATGGCCCCAAGCTGAATTAGGTAATTCTGATGAAATAGAAGTTGGAGACTGGGCAATTGCTGTTGGAAATCCATATGGATTAGAAAAAACAGTTACTTTAGGGATTATTAGTAATCTGAATAGAAACGTATCTCAACTGGGCATTTCAGATAAACGTTTAAATCTAATCCAAACTGACGCAGCTATTAATCCTGGTAATTCAGGCGGACCATTACTGAATTCAGAAGGACAGGTAATTGGAATAAATACATTAGTGCATTCAGGACCTGGAGCAGGTTTAGGGTTTGCTATTCCAATAAATAAAGCAATCAGTATTGCCAATGAATTGGTAATACATGGAAAAGCTATTCATCCTATGATTGGTGTGAATTTATCTTCGATAAATTCAAATGATTACATAGTAACTGAACAGCAATCTTTAGGGGCATTAGTTGTATATATTTTAGCGGGTGGACCTGGAGAGAAAGGAGGGCTAAAAGTTAATGATATTATCACTTCAATTAATAGAAAGTTGATAAAAAATCCTCAAGATGTTGTTGAAATGGTAAGCAAAAATGGAATAAATAAAGACATGGAATTTATAGTTTTAAGAAACCGGAAAAAACTTTTGCTAACAATTAAACCTGTAGATATTAGCAATTTTAAAATCCCTTAATCTAAGATTTATTTCGATTTACTTTTGCCCTTCCTTATGGATTTCTTCTTAGCTATTCTTAACGCTTCTTTTTTAGCTTTTAAAATAATCTGATCAGCTTTTAATTTCTCCTCTCGTTTCTTGTCAAGATAATAATTATAATCACCACGATAAAGAACTAATTGTCCATCTTTAATTTCGACAATTTTATTAGCAACTCTTGAAATAAAATAACGGTCATGAGAAATCAACATTAATGAGCCAGTATATTCTCTAATAGCAGTTTCTAGCATTTCTTTAGCTGGAATGTCTAAATGATTGGTTGGTTCATCCAATAAAAGAAGATTACAAGGTTTAATAATTATTAAAGCCAAAGCAACTCTTGCCTTTTCTCCACCACTAATATCAGCAACTTTTTTAAAAACATCTTCATTCGTAAAACCAAGTCCACCCAATAAGGATCTAACCTTTGTTTGATTCCAATCAGGTACTGCATTAAATATAGTTTCCAAGACTGTTTTTTCTAAATCAAGCGCTTCTGATTGATTTTGTTCAAAATAACTTAAAATAATATTATGCAAACCTAATTCAACTATTCCATCTTCAGGTTCTTCGATTTTTGCAATTAATTTAAGTAAAGTTGATTTTCCTGCACCATTAGGTCCTATCAGAGCAATATGGTCACCAGGCTCTATATCAAGTTTGGCTCCGAGAAATATAATCTTTTCATTGTATGTATGAGTTAAATCATCAATTCTAACAACAGTTTTACCGGGTCTAGGTGCCTTTGGAAAATTAAATTGTGGTTTATTCAGATCTGCAATTGGTGCTTCTATTTTTTCTATCTTAGTTAACAACTTCTCTCTACTCTTTGCTTGTGTACTGCGAGTTGCACTTGCTCTAAAACGATCAATATATTCTTGTTGCGATGACAATTCCTTTTGCTGGCGTGAAAATGCTGCTTGAAGAGCCTCCGATTCAATACTCTTCTGTTCTATAAATCTGGTATAATTCCCAATAAATGTTCTAGATAAACCTCTTTCAGTAGATACAATATGTGTACATATTTTATCTAAAAAACTTCTATCGTGACTAATTATAACCATAGAAGAAGTTTGATCCAATAAATATTTTTCCAACCATTCAATTGTATCTAAATCTAAATGATTAGTTGGTTCATCTAATAGTAACAAGTCAGGATCTTGCAATAAAATTTTTCCTAATGCAATTCTCATTTGCCAACCACCAGAAAAGGTACCCACTAATTGATCCGCTTCTTCAAGAGTGAAGCCAATATTTGCCAAAATTTTATCAACTTTTGCCTCTAATTCATAACCATGCATGGATTCAAACTGAATCTGAAGATTTCCAAGCTCATTCACTAATTTATTGAGATAAATACTATCTAATTGGGCTTGCTCTGAATCCATTGATTTTTCTAAATCTGCCATTTGCGTTGAAACTTTTGCTGCTTTAGCAAATGCTTGAAAAAGTTCTTCTCTAACAGTTCTACTCAGGTCAACATCAAACTCTTGTTGTAAATAAGCTATCTTAGGCTCTCCTTCAAATACGACTTCTCCAGAACTAGGCTCTTCCAAGCCAGCAATAATTTTCATTTGAGTCGATTTCCCTGCACCATTCACTCCAACAAGGCCAATCCTCTGTGCAGCCCTGATCTCCCAAGTAATTTCTTTGAGAACCTCAGCTGAAGGATAACTCTTACTAATTCGCTCAAGTCTGATCACGAATACAAATCCCCTTACACATAGTTTTAAGATCCTTTCGAATGCAGACTATAAAGACTAAACTGACATGTTTCCGGATCTTAAATAATGGTGAGACTGGAACAAATCACGGCTTTAATTTTAGCGGCAGGGTTAGCAATCCCTAGCTATTGGTTTTTTTGGACCTTAGCAGGTGGAGGAGGCTATAAAGAAAGAAAAATTCAGAAAGCTCCAGTGATCGAAAAAACAATTGTTGATCAAAAAAGATCACTCAAAGTCCACCCCTAGCTTTTATGAGCCATTGCTTGGTCTCTAAATCATCAAGCTTTGACAGATATTCTTTCACTTCCTCAGTACTAACAGGTAACCCTAAATCATTTCCAATATCACAAATTGCTTTCAATGCTCCTTGTGGATCTTGGAGGGCCTGCAGAAAAAGTGGTTTTCGATAAGAAGGATTTGACTCAATGCGCTGATAGAGCTCTTTTGCATTACTACTCATCAAAAATTTGCAACTACTTTAACCATATTCGCTTAAGCAACTTTTGGCCCAAAATTTGAATCATGAAACTTTCTTGAATCAACCTCTTTAACGCCTACAGCAGAAGCATCTTTCATGCTTCTTGCATCCATACATAGCACCTTTCTTAATTGTGCAAAATTTTCAGCATGAGAAATTCTGCCATCCTGATTAGCTGAATATTCAGCCTTTTGCAAAATATGATGCAAATGAGAAAGAAGGTAAGAACTAATAACTGCGGAAACTAATACATCACTACTCTCATTACAATTACGAATCTTGTAACGATTTACTTTAGGTCGAGAATTGTTCTGAATTAAGCGCGATCTTTTAGAACGAGCTGATGAAGGAAGAGTTGGTTTTTTAGTCATTGAAATTCCGTTACTTGAGGAACTGTCAAAACCGAAGAATTGACCAAAAAGAAATAACTGCAATCAGCAGAGATCAAAAGAAAATTCATTTGATTTCGAAACAAGCATAGTAATGGATACTATCCTTGACTATAAGTGTACACTAAAAAGTACCCGTTACATCAAAAAGGGCATGGCTACCCGACAAAACTCATCCAACGGGAAGGCCAAGTCTCCCAGAATACAAGTTGTACTTCCAGAAGATCTCTGCGACCGTCTAACTTGTTTAGCTGAAAATGAATCAAGGACAGTAAGCAATATGGCAAAAGTGCTTATTCAAGAAGGCGTAAATAGAATGGAGTCAAAACATGTCACAAATAATTCTTCAATCCCAAATATTGCTAATTCTGAAAAGTTCAGATCTTCATTAGAAGCACAACAATCACGCAGACTTAGAGGGGCTCCACGAAGAATTAAATTACAAAGGCCATAAACTGTTTACTTATGGTCGAACTAAAGAACCAAGAACGGATTCTCGTTGAGCACCAGTAAATATATTTGTAGTTAGTTTATTGTGCATAAACCACCATGCCAAAAGAGCGAAAGCCATCGCTTCTCTAATTTGAACAGGAATGCCAATCATTTCGGTACGTACAACTCTCACTCCTCTACATTGCTTTCTAATTTCATTCATCAGTGCAGGGTTTTTGCTACCACCACCTGCAACAAATAAATCAACTAATTGAATCCCTTTGCTCTGATACAAATTCTTTAAATCCTGTCCAATAATTGATGCAGAAAAAGCAGTCATGGTTGCAATCAAATCTGTTTTCTTTTGCGAGGCTATTTCTAGTAATCTTCTATCCAAATCTTGCAAGCCAAATTGTTCTCTCCCAGTAGATTTTGGTGGAGGGATTTGGAAAAAGTCTTCTTTCAACCATCTATTGATAGCCTTAAAATCTGGAGCACCTTCTAAAGCCAGCAACCCATCACGATCAAAATAATTTTCACCATCACTGACTCTTTGCACAGCAAAATCTATCAAAGTGTTTGCTGGACCACAATCCCAGCCCAATGCAGCCCAATGACGATGTGGTCCAAAGAGAGGGGGAATTAATGTGAGATTAGCAATACCTCCAAGATTCAACACTCCTCTCCACCCATTAGCTGAACCAATTAATGCAAGATCTAATAAAGGCGATAAAGGTGCACCATGTCCCCCTAATGCAAGATCTTTGGATCTAAAATCAAAAACAACAGGTTTTCCTAGAAGAGTTGCTAATAAAGGAGCTTGAATAATCTGCATACTTGCTCCTCGTGATGAAATTTCAGGAGGCCTATGAAATACAGTCTGTCCATGACAACCTATAACACGTGCAAGACCATTAGGGTCACAATTCTTAGCTGCAGAAAAATGAACTTCTGTAATCTCCTCAGAAAGAGTAAGCCATTGAGCACTGCTAAGTGTTCTACCCTGACCAACTTCAATAATTATTTTTTTTAAGTCACCAGGATATTCAAGTGATACCGAATTAAGTAATTGCCATATTGGTTTATTTAAATTGCCATTAAAGTCAACTAATGCAGCATCAACACCATCAGCACTAGTGCCACTCATTAAACCTAAAACATACATTCAAACCTCAGGCAGTTTTTGTAAATCTTCCATCAATCCCATAACTACCAAAACATGATCTTTTTTCAAAATATATTTAGCTGGAGGATTTACAGTTAAACGATTTGATGGTCCCGCTGCTAATACATTCACAAAGAAATTCTTACGCAAATTTAGATCTCTCAAAGAACGTCCTACAAAAATGTCAGGAACTTTGATTTCATCAATACCTGTTTGATCATCTAACTCTAATCTCTCAATAAGATTCGGACGTACTAATTCAAGCCCCAATCTCTCCCCTTGCATGCGAGAGGGGAAAATTACCCTATCAGCACCAACCCGTTTAAGCATCTTTTCATGTAAATCACTTGTTGCTCTGGCAATTACATTTTGAACTCGACTACCTTCTGTATCTTTTGCAATCAGAGTCGTAGTAATACTTGCCTCAATTGGCTCACTAATACCTACTACTACCGTACCCATTTCAAGAACACCAGCTTCTCTCATTGCTTCTTCATCTGTCGAGTCAACTTTTCTTGCTTCGATAGAAGGTTCGAGTTGCAGTAATTCTTCAATAGCTCTATCCGAAGAATCCACCGCAAGTACATCTGCTCCGTTTCGAATCAGCTCTCGACAAACTGCTGTCCCAAAACGACCAATACCAACGACAGCAAACCCTAATGCTTCTTCTTCTTTTTTAGGCAGCCATTTAAACCATTGACTCATTGTCTTGCCTCATCTACTAAAAATTCAAACATAAAAATCCTCACGTGGATAGCCAATACGATTCTGATGTGGACGGCTCGCTTTGTTAAATGCTTGCCAAATTGCACTTAATAATAAAAGTATGCCAAGCCTGCCTACAAACATACCAATAACAAGAATAAGTTGGCCTAAAGGTGCGATATGTTGTGTAACTCCAATATCAAAGCCGACTGTTGCAAATGCTGAAATACATGTAAATAAAATTTCTAAAAATGAAAAATTTTCTTGTCCTCCAAAACTATTTACCATTGTGATTAATAAAGCCATAAGTAAAATAAAAAGAAGGGAGCCAACGGTAATACCAACAGCCTTCAACACAACCTTATCTGATATTTCTCTATGACGAATAACAACATGATCCTGCCCTCTTAACGTTGATCTTGTTGCTGCCATTAAAGCAGCAATTGTAGTGGTTTTAATACCACCACCTGTACCTCCTGGACTGGCACCAATAAACATCAAGGTCATTAACAAAAGAAGACCGGAATCCGAAATACTTTCCATAGATATAGGCATACTTGTAAACCCAGCTGTCCTTGCACTTACGGATTCAAAAACAGAAGTCAGGAAACGTTCATGCCAATCTATACTTGAAAAAAATGACCCTTGCCCTATTGACTCTGTAATAAGTAATCCAATACTGCCTAAACCAATTAAGAAAAAAGAAGTTCTTATCACCAAGCGCGTATGCAGACTTAAATTTCGAAAATTCATATTTTTCCGATTGCTCCAAAGATCGCTTGTCACTCGCCATCCCAAACCCCCTAAGAAAACAAGTAAAATCACAACGATATTAACTACCCAATTTTGCCGATAACCCTGCATACTTTCAGACCAAAGTCCAAAACCTGCATTGTTATAAGCAGAGATACTATGAAAAAGAGCAGCCCAAAATCGTTCTTTTAGATCAGAAATATCAGTAAATCCAAAGTAAAAAAGAATGAATGCTCCAATCAAAATCAAAAAAGTCGCCGTAATAGCAATACCTCGAAATGTTCTTCCTATTCCTCCAACACCAAATTCATCAAGAGTTTTTCCTCGGTCTAAACGACATTTCAATTCTGTTCCTCGCACAACAAAACCTTGTAGAAAAGTTGTGATGGCCATCAATCCTAAGCCACCAATAAGAAGCATGCCAGCAAGGACAATCTGACCAATAATCGTTAAATCTTTCCCTATATCAATTACAGTCAAGCCTGTTACGGTTACAGCTGAAGTTGCAGTAAAAAAAGATTCCCATAATCCAACTTCGGTTGAAGAGCACAAAGGATTGACGAGGAGAAGTGTTCCAGAAAAAATAACCAACAACCCTGTGAGCACAGTGAATTGAGGGACCGTTATTCTTCGATACCAAACAGATTTGAGATTGACTGATTTAGAAGAGGGCACTGAGGAATAACCTTCGTTTAATTAAACAAAAACTATTAATAGTATTGGTTTTAGTTCAATCACTTTAGTATTGCCAAAGAATTAGTAAAGGAACTAATAAAGTCATCAATAATGTGAGTCCTGCCCCATAACGTGTGACATCAAGAAAGCGATACCGACCAGGACCAAATACCATCAAATTGGTCTGATACCCCATTGGAGTAAGAAAAGACTGACTAGCACCAAATAAAACTGTCATCAAGAGAGCAGATGGAGGAAGATTCATACCTGGAGCAAGCTGGACTGCAACTGGAGCTAATAAAGCCACAGAGGCAGCATTACTAATAATTTGTGTCGAAATAGTTGTTGCAAAGAAAATAACTAGTAATGCAAAATACGTAGATAGTCCCTCCAACCAATATTCAAGACCCTGGGCAAACATATCTGCAAGACCAGTAGATTGCATAGCAACGCTAAAACTAGAAAGTGAACCTAATAAAAGGATCACATCCAGTCTGATAGATCGTTGTACTTCTGTCGGACGAATACAACCACCTACCACCATCGCAATAACGGCAATTAAAACAGAAGCAACTAAAGGTAACTGAGTTAAAGAAGGCAAAAGTATCATTGCAATTGCAATTGCAATTGCAATGGGTTTACGTTTAAGAGTTGGCAAATCATTTTCTAGCTGATCTAGAACCAATAAATCATTACTAGCTTGCAGACCACGTATGGAATCTAAAGGTGCTTGCAAAAGCAATACATCTCCTTCATGTAAAATCGCCTGTCCCAATCGTTCCTGAACTGTTTGTTGCCCTCGTCGCAATGCTAAAACAGTAGCGTTATGACGCTGTCTAAATCTTAATTCTCTTAAACTAGCTCCAGCTAAAGTTGAACCAGCAGGAAGAAGCACTTCAACTGTTTTTTGACCTTCAGCAAAAAATGATTCAAATTGATTTGTTCGATCATTTTCAACACTTCGCTGAGCAAGTTGAACTGTATGTTCTTGTTGGAGCCGCAAAAGATCAGATCGCGTCACTCGAAGCAACAATCTATCTCCAGGTTCAATAGTGCGATCAGCAAGAGGAGGAAGCAGTCTCTCTTTACCTCTTTGAAGCTCAAGAACATCAACATCAAAACGACGCTGAAGCCTACTGTTATGTAGTGATTTGCCTACTAATTCTGAATTGCTGGGAATAGTTACCTCAGTAAAGTAGCCCGTTTGTTCAGGCTTACTACCAAAATCAGTTTTCTCTCTACCTCTATCAGGTAAAAGCCATTCGGGAGCTAATAATAAATACGCGGTTCCAACCAACCATATAGGTATACCTATGGCAGTGAAACTAAATAATTCCAAGGAACCATAGCCTAATTGAGCACTAATATCACTAACTAATAAGTTGACTGAACTACCTAAAAGGGTAAGTGTCCCTCCCAATAATGTCGCAAAAGAAAGGGGCAATAATACTCTCGATGGTGAAAGATTACGTTTGATACACCATGCCTCTATTACAGGTAAAAGAGAGGCAACAACTGGAGTATTTGGAACAATTCCAGAAATTGGTGCAACCACTAAGCCTAATATCCCAATCAAACGACGAGGCGTATTTATGCTTTCAAAAGCAATTAATTCTCTTAGACGATCCAAGGCTCCACTTTTAAACAAAGCGGCAGAAACCGCAAATAAACCCATTAGAGTTATCAAAGCAGGGCTACCAAACCCTGACAAAGCTTTCTGCGGTTCCAGGACACCCGTAGCCATTAACAATGAAACACTTAAAAGTCCTGTAAGCTCTGGCGCAAGAAAACCACCAATAAATAGAACTACAGCTAAACACAAAACACTTAGCGTAATTAGTGCATGAGGATTTTCTAAAACTGCTCTTAATTCATCCATGTTTGTCCGTTTGTTTTTTCCTCATAAATCAATAAAACTAAATTAAAGCCAATGGTAAGAGAATTAAGCTTGATTGCTTTATTTTCTACATTAAATTAATTTCTTCCTATAACTTAGTAACCAAGCACCTGCAGATCGAATACTTAAAGATAAATTTGGGAATTTAGATAAATAAGCTATACGTCGCATTTGAAAAGCAATTGGACCTGAAATTGTAACGCCCATAGCTGTAATAGTTGCATCTCCAACACCCATGCTAAGCATTTCGCCGCGATCTATAAACTCAAATTGAGTTAAGGGTTCACGCTTACGTAAATAAATTAAATTCTTAGCTAAATGTTCACCTTGTTGCATTGCAACTTGCGCATTAGAAGGATAGGGGTTCTCTATATCCAAAGCAATATCACCAATCGCAAAAATATTTTCGCATCCAAGAACCTGTAGTTGTGAATTAATTAAAACTTTTCCTTCTTGAAATAAATTGTTTGGAATACCATTAGGTATTGAAGGGTAAATGCCGGCAGTCCATATCACTCCTTGATGGCTCAAAGAAATGTTCTTATCTTTATTTGAAGCCAAGTTAATAATTTCTATGGTTTTTTCAAAGATCTTTTCAACACGAGTGTTCAAATGAAGTGATATAGATTTTCTTCGTAATGCTTGTTCTATCTGTTCTTGATTAAAGGATTTTCCAAGAGGTAAAACTCTGTCACCAAGTTCAATTAAATGGAGTGTAATGTGATCCTCTAAAAGATCTGAAATTTTACAAGCAAGTTCCACCCCAGTTGGGCCGGCTCCAACAATTAACAAGTTTTGTGCTTTTTTTTTAGAATTATTTAAACGTGAAATTAACTTTTTTATTTTGAACACATCTTCGTATTTATTAAACATCAAAGAATATTCATGAACACCTTGGATTCCCATACTATTTGGTTTAGAGCCTGTACTAAGAACCAATTGCCCATATGGAATTTTCTCGCCATTAGAAGTACAAACCTCTTTTTTAATTAAATCTATATTTTCAACATATTGTTCTATGAGAACTATTCCTTGAGCAGAAAGCAAAGTCCTATAATCAGGTGCGACTTCCCAAGATTGCAGCTCACCGCTTAACAATTCATATAATAATGGCAAAAAAACAAACCTCGAGCGAGGTTCTATCAAAATAATTGGTGGCCGTTCTTTACAACTACTTAAAGAAAGTGCCGTTGTTAAACCTCCAAAGCCACCCCCAACCACAACAACAGCAGTACTTTTTAAAGAATTATTAGTCATCTAAAAAATAGTTGAAATGGTTGAAAAAAATAAAACAAGCTAATGAGAAGCGACAATGGATGATAAAAGCATGCCTCATAAAATCGTGAAGGAACTTTCATTGTTAAACATCAGCCTAAGAGAAGCTCGCGAACATCTTGGACCACTATCTCCACAAAATCGTTTGGAATGGGCTTTCCAACAATTTGGGAAGAATCTTGCAATTACGACAAGCTTCGGAATTCAATCATCCGTTTTACTTCATATGATTCATCAAATCAATATTGCAAATAGTATAAAAATAATCTGGGTGGATACTGGATACCTCCCAAAAGAGACTTATCAATACGCAGAGAAACTGACAAGTCAACTTCAATTAGATGTAACTGTGGTGCAAAGCAGCATGTCCCCAGCAAGGATGGAAGCTTTACATGGAAAACTTTGGGAAAATAATTCAGTAAAAGACCTTGAAACTTATCACTTTATTCGGAAAGTCCAGCCTCTAGAAGAAATTCTAGAAAATTTGCAAATCCATTGTTGGGCTAGTGGCGTTAGGAGTAATCAAACAGCTAATAGAAGTTCAATGAGTGTCTTAGATCAAATTAGGGAGCGTTTCTCACTCAGACCAATCTTAGAGTGGTCACAGAAAGATATTTTTTATTATATGAAAAAAAATCATCTTCCTGAACACCCTCTTTTTTCAAAAGGCTTTTCAACCATAGGAGATTGGCATTCTAGTGCTCCCGATAGCAACGATGTGACTGGAAGAGAAACAAGATTTGGAGGTTTAAAACAAGAATGCGGAATACATCTTTCAGAGAACAATGAAAAAGGAAAACAAACGTGACTGAAGAAAAATGTTGTCTTTTAATAGGCAACACCCGCTGGCATTGGGCAATTCAAAAAAACGGTCTATGGCGTTTTTTTCATACAGCTCCTAATACAAAGAAACTAAAAGCAGTTATGCATAAATTGTGGAAATGGGCAGCAGTTGGGCCCATTCCCAAAGATATTCATTTAGATCCATCCAAATGTATAAAGATCTCAGATGTGCCAATATTAAAACTTCCTACTTGGGTTGGTATTGATAGAGCTTTAGTAGGCTGGCAAGCATACACAATAGCCAAAACCAAGAACCTTCATAATCAAGGTATCCTTATTGCAGATGCAGGAACAGTGCTTAGCATCACACATATTACCGCGAATGGTGAGTTTGGGGGCGGGCAATTAATAGCTGGTCTACAGCTACAACTTACTGCCATGTCAAGAGGAACTAAAAATCTCAATCCCGTGCAACATAAATCAATCCCAAAAACTTTGTTCCCTATCTCAACAGAAGATGCAATGTTAAAAGGGAGTTTTGAATCTCTATTAAGTACTATTAAAGAAACTCAAAGCACTACCAAGATGCCACTTTGGTTGTGTGGTGGTGATTCAACACTAATTTATGATCAACTTAAAAATAGCAATAAAAATGTATTCAATGCACCTGACCTTGGACTCGAAGCACTGATAAAAATGAATCTACCTCTGAACTAAAGAGCAAGATCTTCAAGAATCTGATCAGCCATGTTAGCAGCCTTAACTTTGAAATAAATCAATTCAAGTTTGCCATTCACATCAATTACAAAAGTTTGTCGCTTCATACCCATATATTCTCGACCCATAAACTTTTTTAACCCATAACTTTCGTAGGAAGTAGCTACAGGACAAGGCTCAAAATCAGTAAGTAATGTAAATGGTAACTGATATTTTTGTCTAAACTTTAGATGAGTATTTGCAGGATCTTTACTAATTCCCAACACTTTTATTTCATGATTTTCAAAAAATTGCCAACGATCTCTAAAATTACAAGCTTCCTTTGTGCACCCTGGAGTGTCATCTTTTGGATAAAAGTAAATAACAACTCTCTTACCTCGAAATGATGAAAGTTTTACTAATACACCATCTTGATCAGGAAGAGTGAAATCTGGTGCTAGATCACCAATTTGCAAAGACATTACTAACTGAGATGCAATGAAAGTAACAAGCGTACTGCCTCTTTGGCTATTTCCACTAGATTCCCCTTTAAAAGAAATTTCAACTGAAGAAGAAAAAGCAGCTAATTTACTTTCTGAGAAACGATCTAAGGAATATAAACATGCTCGTGGTAATGCTCGGTTTGTATTGTCAACCTTATTAAATATTAATCCTCTTGAAATTCCACTACTTGCTTCTCCTGGTCAACCACCTATTTTGGAAAATAACCTTGGATTTGTCAGTTTCAGTCATTGTAGTGATGCACTTCTAATAGCTTGGTCACCCAATCAATTAGGAATAGATCTTGAAAGAACCGATAGGCGCTTTGCAGCAGAACGTATTGCCAATCGTTTTTTTAATGTAGTAGACAGGCAATATTGCCAAGATCAAAATAATGAACAGTTTCGCAAAAAAATTCTCAACCAATGGATCCTCAAAGAAGCCCTTATAAAATGGCAACAAGGCAAGCTTTCAAAAGATTTGAAAAAATGGAATATAAATCATAAATCAAATTTTGCGATTCATACAGAATTAAATTATAAAGTTAAAATATATACAATTCATTATCAAAGCTGGACAATAGGTATAGCTTCAAACCAAGATTTGAAAGAAAATAATCTTATTGTATGTTCTGAATAACTTCATCTTTTGAATTGCTCTTCTAAAACAAGAGACTATTATATATGAAATATAATTCATATATTTTTCCTATTTAGTTTAGATATTTTTTCTTTTACTTAATAACTTAATCCGTTGAGCCTCCCAACCATTAGAGCTAGGTTGCCAGAAATTCTCCCTAGATAAATCATCCGGCAAGTATTGTTGAGAGACCCAATTATCAGGAAAATCATGAGGGTAAAGATACCCTATTCCATCACCTGAGTCTAAAGGACTTCTATGTGAATCCCTCAAATGTTTTGGTACATCTTGTTTTTGCGAATCACGAACTGAACGTTGTGCTTTAAGAATGGCTAAAATACTATTACTTTTTTCAGCACATGCTAAATAAATAGCTGCCTCAGATAAAAAATATATTCCTTCTGGCAAGCCAACACGATCAAAAGCAGCAGCACAAGATTGCACAACTACAATCGCTTGAGGATCTGCAAGACCTATATCTTCTGCTGCTGATATAAGCATGCGTCGAAAAATATAACTAGGGTTCTCACCTGCCTCTATCATTCGAGCCATCCAAAACAAAGCTGCATCTGGATCCGAACCCCGCAAAGATTTAATAAATGCGCTAATTGTGTCAAAATGATCATCACCTTGTTTGTCATAACGAACGGCTCTCCTTTGAATAGATTCTTCGGCAATATTCAAGTCAATATTGATTACACCTTCTTCATTTTGAGGAGTAGTTAACACAGCGAATTCCAGTGCATTTAATAAACACCGAGCATCTCCATTAGCAATATCAACCAAATGATTAGCTGCTTCGTTAGATAAGCAAACATCTTTATCTCCAAAACCTTTTTTGGAATCTTTTAATGCTCGAACTAAAAGTTTATGCAATTCTTTCGGTTCTATCGAAGTTAAGCGAAAAATTCTAAAGCGGCTTATCAATGCTTTATTTACTTCAAAATATGGGTTTTGTGTAGTTGCACCTATCAAAATCAAGGTACCGTTTTCCACCCATGGCAATAACGCATCTTGCTGAGCACTATTAAAGCGATGAACTTCATCAAGAAAAAGAATCGTCTTCAGTCCATAACGGCCCAACCTCTCTCTAGCAGCCTCAACTTCTTTCCGAATCTCTTTAACTCCAGACGAAACAGCATTCAAATTCGAGAAATGTGAACGAGTATTCAGCGCAATGATCCTTGCCAAAGTGGTTTTACCTACACCCGGTGGGCCATGTAGTAAAAGATTGCCAACTTGATCTGCCTCTATTGCTCTCCTTAGTAATCTTCCTTCAGCGAGAATTGCATGCTGACCAACAAATTCATCAATAGTAGTAGGGCGTAATCTATCAGCAAGAGGGGCATTCCTCTCGAGTACTTGATCACTATTAAAAGCAAACAGATCTTGACTCAAAATAATGAAAAGAAAATTGCGTCATTTATTCATAGTCTTAAGTTATTACAGTAGGCTTCAACATTCCAGTCCTTTTAGTTATTTCTGCAAAAGAATCAATAGCAACAATCAATTCCTTAAGAGCTATTTGTGGATCTTGTTCTAAATGACCTTTAGGTGAGACGTAACTCTCCAAATAAACTCTTAGGGTTGCACCTTTAGTGCCTGTTCCAGACAACCTGAGAACAATTCTACTGCCATCGTCCAATATAATCCTTAATCCTTGATTCCTAGTAATTGAGCCATCAATCGGGTCTTTATAAACAAAGTTATCTGCTAATGAAACATGGCGACCTCCAAATGATTGGCCAATTAATGAAGGTAACTTCGATTCAACTGTCTTATACAAATCATTTGCAATTTCAGTAGAAATTGATTCATAATCATGACGAGAATAATAATGTCTACCAAAACTAGTCCAATGCTGTTTCATTAAATCTTTCACAGAGCATTGCTTTGATGCCAAGATTTGCAGCCAAAAAAGAACAGCCCATAATCCATCTTTCTCCCTTACATGATTACTTCCAGTTCCAAAGCTTTCTTCACCACATAAAGTGATTTGACCAGCATCTAAAAGATTCCCAAAAAATTTCCACCCTGTAGGAGTCTCATAGCAAGGTATACCAATATTTTTAGCAACAATATCAACTGCCGAACTTGTTGGCATTGAACGAGCAACGCCTAATAAACCTTTCGAGTAAGCAGGAACACAATCTGAATTAGCTGTTAAAACTGCAAGACTATCACTTGGATTAACAAAACAATTACGACCCAAAATCATATTACGATCACCATCACCATCACAAGCAGCCCCAAAAGCATATTCCTGTCCAAGAAGGAGTAAATCAGCTAAATCCTTGGCATAAGTCAAATTAGGGTCAGGATGACCTCCTCCAAAATCCTCTAAAGGTTTTCCATTTCGTACAGTCCCCAAAGGTGCACCTAATAAATCTTCGAATAATCGCTTTGCATAAGGACCTGTAACGGCATGAAGAGCATCAAATGCGATTAAAAAGTCATTTTTGATAAATGCAGAAATCCTGTCAAAATCAAAAATCTTTTGCATTAAATCTATGTAATCCTCAATACCATCAATGACCTCTATGTTCATAGAAGCAATTGCATATTGACCAGTTTTATCCAGAGATATTTGCTCAGTCTCAATGATTTGATATCCATCCAGAGTCTTTGTCGCAGCATAAATTTGATTTGTTAAAGATTCTGATGCAGGTCCTCCATTAGAACCATTAATTTTGACTCCAAAATCACCATCTACTCCCCCAGAATTATGACTCGCAGAAAGAATAATCCCTCCAACTGCATTATTCGTTCTAATTAAATGAGAAGCCGCCGGTGTTGAAAGAATCCCATCAACAGTTGTAATTATTTTTTGGACTCCATGAGCTGCGGCCATTTTTATGATGACATCAATACTATCTCTATTCCAAAAGCGCCCGTCTCCTCCAACAATCAATGTTCCACCATCAATTCCAGGCAGAGTTTGCAAAATTGCTTCTATAAACGTTTCTAAGTAATGAGGTTGTTGAAAATATCTTGTACTTTTTCGAAGACCCGAAGTACCAGGTTTTTGATCAATAAAAGGTTTGTCAATAGGTATCCTCTTATTATTTGCGGGGAAAAGCTCTGTAGGAGACATCAGTTAAAAAAACATCTTTAAAACCATCAAAGAGCTTCTCACTAAATCAGGTTTCAGTGAGGCATCTCTGAAGTTCTTAACATCAAGACAAACCATATTGTGCTGAGAATCAAAGCTGCAAAGACTCCATAACTTATACCAAACCTATGAATGGTAATAGGGATCACTAAAGGAAACAGTATCGCGCCTGTAAGAGGAGTTAATGCAACAAACCAACGAGCCATATTAAGTGAGTTGCAAAAGAGATTAAAACCATTCTGATTTTGCCTGATCTAATGGATTTGTATTGTCTTGAGGAGTAACACGTTCAAACTTCATATTAATATTTCTTTTCTGCTTACCAGTTGCATCAATAGCCTCAATAGGGTAATTCTGCACTCCATCACGAAAAGGAACTTGTAATCTAAAAGTCCCATCTGAAGCTAAAGGTATCTCTTCACCTCCTATCTTTAATTGAGCGGAAGGATCAGTCGAGCCATAAACTATTAATTCTGCATCAGCAATTAACCAAAAAGATCGCTGCTCAGCCAACTCAACTCGACCGATGCCAGAATCATTTATCCCACTTGCCCACAAGCCAGATCCTGAATCATTAAGTTCACTTAAGGAATAATTTGATAATGTTCGTTCGTGAAACTCTTCAGATCCAACACGTTTTGAACGAACAGTGGTAGTTGCTTTTTGATATAGACGTTCATGAAGATCACTATCTCTGTGATCAGAAATTAAATTATTTTCTGTCTCAATTACATCACTAGTACTCGTACTAGATGATGAATCCAAACTAAAAGGAACAAATTGATCAAGAACCTGTTCACTAGGTCGAGATGAAGGTACTCTTGCAGCAGAAGAAAATGCTAATGAAATCCATTGAGCTGAAGATCTATAACCAAGTTCTACCTTGTAATCACGATCTCCCACTGGAATAGGTAAATACCATTCTGTACTATGACTATCTACAGTAACTTCACGCAAAGTGCCCTTATATTGAACATCATTATTCTGTCCAGTCGCATCTGATAAACGTAAGCAAAGTCTACTGGCTCCTTTGGACTGAGCTAACTTACGATCTTCATCAGAAATTTCCCAAAATACATAGGCCCATTCAGGATCTCTAGGAAGAAAAACCACCTTTGTTTCTTTGATAGAAGCACTAAAGGATTCTGATAGCTGTTCCTTTAAATTATTCATTCCATCCAAAGAGGCTGTATTCGTTTCTGAGTCTTTACCACCTTCTTGCAAAGCTATCTGTTTAATTAAAGAAGCTTTTGATTGTCGACTATAAAGAGGAATATTTAATTCACTCGCTTTGATACGCAATTGACGAAGTGTTAAACGTGACAATGATTCTTTATCCTGGGCCACGTCTTCATAACCTCCTTTTTGTTCGGGATTCAGTATGTTCTGATTTTCGTCTTATTGGAAGTTTTTCGTGGCTGTGGTCAGCATCTACTGACTACCAGAGAGTGAATCAAAAGCCTAAGAAGAGGGTAAAAGCATTGCTATCAAAGAGTTATCAATAAAATGGATTTAAAACAATAATGATTTTCTTTGAAGGTAAAGCTCAGGGGATCATTAGATTTTTCCAATAAATTAAAACGTGAATGAGTCCATTTTTTCTTTGGGATCAACCTGTAGATCCAAAATTGCAGTCGAAAGCTAATTGCTCTCTTCAAGCTAACGCCTTGATTCGATAAAAAGAATTAAATGATCAATAGTTAATTCCAAAGGAGATATCCTGAAATGATTTGCTAAAAATTCTAACTGCTTGCCAGCTGATGCAAACTGTTCAAGCAAAGCATTACGAAATCCCTCATCATCTTTACAGAAACTTTGATTATCCAACCAAGCTTTACAAGAAGACTCACTAGGCACTGGTCCTCTGTTAGAACGATTCGCAATGATTTTAAAGCATGCAAGACAATGAGCTAACAATCTTAGAGAATGCTTATCAATACTAGAAAAATTCGTTTCATCAATCCGTTGAACTTCCTCTAAGGTCAGTGGACCATTAATTTGTCCATCCGACTGTGGGTACATAAGCGTAAAATGTTTGTATAGGATGTAACCTAATTACAAATGTCATTTTTACCCATATTGGGTAGTGCTTGATATAGCCATGACTCAAAATTCAGCTGTCTCACAAATACTGGAGAAATCCTATGAATATGGCTTCCTTACAGAAATTGAAAGTGAAAAGATACCAAAAGGTATCAACGAATCCGTTATCAAATTAATTTCAGCAAAAAAGAAAGAACCTAAATTTCTATTAGATTTCAGACTAAAAGCGTATAGTAAATGGAAAAATATGAAAGAACCTAAATGGGCAGACTTAGGTTATCCAGATATAAATTATCAAGATATAATTTATTATTCGGCTCCTAAAGATATTGATAAAAAAAATAGTTTAGATGAAGTAGATCCAGAAATACTTAAAACTTTTGATAAATTAGGTATACCATTAAATGAACAAAAAAGATTGTCCAATGTAGCAGTAGATGCTGTTTTCGATAGTGTTTCAGTTGCAACAACATTTAAGGAGAAATTAGCAGAAGATGGAGTGATATTTTGCTCTATTAGTGAAGCAGTGCAGAAGTACCCCGAGATAATTAAAAAATATCTAGGTAAAGTAGTTCCTATTAATGATAATTTCTTTGCAGCTCTGAACTCTGCAGTTTTTAGCGATGGATCATTTGTTCTAATACCTAAAGGTGTAACCTGCCCGATGGAATTATCATCATATTTTAGAATTAACTCGGGTGATACAGGGCAATTTGAAAGAACATTAATTATAGCTGAAGAAAAATCATCTGTTAGCTACTTGGAAGGTTGTACAGCACCAATGTTTGATACAAATACGCTACATGCTGCAGTAGTAGAATTAATAGCCCTAGATGATGCATCAATTAAATATTCTACTGTCCAAAATTGGTATTCAGGGGATAAGAATGGCATTGGAGGAATATACAACTTTGTTACCAAGAGAGGACTATGCAAGGGCAAGAGAAGTAAAATTAGTTGGTCCCAAGTGGAAACTGGCTCGTCAATAACATGGAAATATCCAAGTTGTATTTTGAAAGGAGATAGCTCTATTGGAGAATTTTATTCAGTCGCCTTAACAAATAACAAGCAAATAGCAGATACCGGTACGAAAATGCTTCATATAGGAAAAAATACTAAATCCACTATTATTAGTAAAGGAATAAGTGCTGGACACTCAAAGAATAGTTATAGAGGTTTAGTTCATATAGGGAGTGAATCATCAGGTGCAAAAAATTATAGTCAATGCGATTCGTTATTAATAGGAGATAATGCCGAAGCAAATACATATCCATATATTCATTCGCAACGAATGAATGCAAGTATCGAACATGAAGCAAGCACCTCAAAAATTTCAGAAGATCAACTCTTTTATTTAAAGAGTAGAGGTATTAGTAGTGAAGAAGCAGTTTCTATGATGGTTAGTGGCTTCTGTCGTGATGTCTTTAATAAATTACCAATGGAATTTGCCTCTGAAGCGGATAGCCTACTAGAGTTAAAACTAGAAGGTACAATTGGTTAAATTTCATTCTATGAATAGTCAACTTAAGTAAAAAATGTCTTCAAAACAAATTATTCTAGAAGTTAAGGATCTAGTTGCAGGGATCCCAGGAGAAAGAATATTAAATGGTGTCAATTTAAAAATATATGAAAATGAAATTCATGCGATTATGGGGCGCAATGGCAGTGGAAAAAGTACACTTTCAAAAATTATTGCTGGTCATCCTTCTTATGAAATCATTTCTGGAAAAATTCTATTTAGAAATATAGATATCAATTCATTAGAGCCGGAAGAAAGGTCTCAAAAAGGTATTTTTCTTGGCTTTCAATATCCAATAGAAATAGGAGGGGTTAGAAATATTGACTTTCTCAGAGTTTCAGTCAATGCTCGAAGAAAAGAATTAAATCAAGCTGAGCTAGATAGTTTTGAATTTGAAGAATGGATTGAAGAAAAACTAGATATCGTGAAAATGGAGAAAAACTTCCTAGATAGAGGAGTGAATGAAGGTTTTTCTGGTGGTGAAAAAAAACGCAATGAAATTCTTCAAATGGCTCTTCTAGAACCAATCATTTCAATACTTGATGAAACCGATTCTGGCTTAGATATAGATTCTCTCAGGATAGTTGCTAAAGGAATCAAAACGCTACATTCAAATAAAACAGCCACTATATTAATTACACATTATCAACGCTTATTAAATGAAATCAAGCCTGATTATGTTCATGTTATGAAAGATGGAAAAATCATCAAAACAGGTAATAAAGAACTTGCAATTCAACTAGAAGAATCAGGCTATGAAATGCTTGAAACTATCAATAAATAATCAATGAAAGAAAAACTAACCACTGAATGGATAGAAAGTCTACCTAAAATTAATGGAAGCTTCTCAAAAATACAACAAGATGCTAGGAACTTTTTAAGCGAAGAACTCTTACCCCAGAAATCTTCAGAAGGTTGGCGATTGAGTAATCTGAGCAGATTAAGGGATGTATTTAAACTACCTATAAATACAACAAAAAATTCTATCCAAATCTTCCTAAATTCTGAAGATATTGTAAAAGCTGATATTTCAAATGAAACAATTGAGAGAATTAATGATGATGACGTTATCAAGTATCTATCAGATAATAATTTGATCAATCAGTCATCAAACTTTTTAGCAACTCTAAATAATGCAATAAATAATAACCTAATCGCATTGAAACTTAAAAGTAAGGAAATACAATCTTTAGAAATAGTTATACCTAATTCAAAGAAAGAATTATCCACTTCTAGAGTGATTTTAATAGTTGAAGAAGGTGCCTCCTTAGAAATTCTAGAAGTCATCAAAGGATCAGAATTTTCAGCCCATAGTCATTTAATAGATATTTTTATTGAAGGAGATTCAACAGTTAATCATGGTTTATTAGCAGTGGGTGAATCATCCTCAAAACTATTAACAACTATTTCTATTAGGCAGAAAGAAAAGAGTAATTACTCTTTAACTTGTTTTCAAGAAGGCTGGAGTCTTAGTCGTATAGAACAATATGTAAATCAATTAGATGGAAATGCTTCAACACAAATAAATGGTTTACAAGTTTCAAATAATCAAAATCAATTAGCAACACATTCATTGATTCGGTTTGATGGACCTGGAGGAAACCTTAATCAAATACAAAAGTCAATCTCGGATGATCAATCACATTCAATATTCTCTGGATCGATTGAAGTCCCAAAAATTGCCCAAAAGACTCAAGCTTCTCAATTAAGCAAAAACCTTATCTTATCTTCTCAAGCAAAAGTAGATACCAGTCCACAATTGAAAATTGTAGCCGATGATGTTAAATGCAATCATGGTGCAACCATTAGCCAATTAGAAAAGGAAGAGATCTTTTATTTACAAAGTCGAGGAATTGATAAGAAAAGAGCAAATAATTTAATTTTAAATGGCTTTTGCAAGGATATTCTTAATTTATTACCTTGCAATCTAGAGAAATGGTCTTATCTCTCAAAATATCTTAATCCCATTAATTAATAATGGAAAATCTTGCGGAAAAAACAAGAAAAGATTTTCCTCTTTTCTCGGAAGAGTCAAATGAAAGTAACAATCTAATTTATTTAGATCATGCAGCAACAAGTCAAAAACCTACTCAAGTCATTGAGAAACTTGTGCACTATTATAGTTTTCAGAATGCAAATGTTCATAGAGGTGCCCATCAATTAAGCACAAAAGCAACTGAAGCATTTGAAGAAGCCAGAAATATAACGGGAAAATTCATTAATGCATACTCCAGTAGAGAGATTATTTTCACTCGAAATGCAACTGAAGCAATAAATCTAGTTGCAAACTCATGGGGTGATTCTCAATTACAAGAAAGAGATGAAATTCTTTTAACATTGATGGAGCACCATAGCAATGTTGTTCCATGGCAATTACTTGCAAAACGTAAAGGTTTTAAAATTCGTTATGTAGGAATCACGAAGGATGGAGAACTGGATATGAATGATTTACGTAGCAAAGTAAATCAAAAGACTAAACTTATAAGTCTTCTACACATCAGTAATACCTTAGGAAGTTGTAATCCAATTGAAGAGATATCCAGAATTGCCCGTAATGTTGGAGCCTTAGTACTGTTAGACGCATGTCAAAGTCTTGCTCATTTACCCATAAACGTCAATTCATTAAATATTGATTTTCTAGCAGGCTCTTCACACAAACTATGCGGTCCCACTGGATGCGGATTCTTATGGGCAAAGGAAAGCATATTAGAGACAATGCCTCCATTCCTAGGTGGAGGGGAAATGATCCAAGATGTATCATTATATGAAAGTAGCTGGGCTGATTTACCCTTTAAATTTGAAGCTGGTACGCCCTCTATTGGAGAAGCAATTGGAATGGGAGCAGCGATTACTTATCTCAATTCTATTGGTTTAGATGAGATAAGAAAATATGAAAAAGAACTAACAAAATATCTTTTCCATAAACTCGAAAAAATAGAAGGTATAAATATTTTAGGGCCCAGACCTACTGAGATAAATGATCGAGGAGCATTAGTTACTTTTTATATAGATGGCATACACTCTAATGATATTTCTGAATTATTAGATTCTAATAATATTTGTATTCGAAGTGGACATCATTGTTGCCAACCACTTCATAAATATTATGGCTTAAACTCAACAGCAAGAGCGAGTCTAAGCTTTACAACTACCAAAGATGAAATAGATCTGTTTATTGAAGCACTTAATACAAATATTCAATTTATAAAGAAAAATTCTTAAAGTCTTAAATGATGTTTAAAGAATTCCTCTGTAAGATTTAATACCTGAATATTAGTAATTGAATCTCTGAAACCATGGCCCTCATCCTTAAAAGTCTTTAGCTCTACTGGTATAAGTTTATTTTTAAGTTGATAATAAATCTCACTTACTTGATTTAACATAACAACGTTATCTTTTAAGCCATGAAAAAAGATAACTGGAGAAGTTATCTTATCAAGATTGTTAACAGGGGAATTATTAATATATTTATTTGTATTCTCAGGGAACGGACCTACTAAGTAATCTAAATAGCCTTGCTCAAATCGATGTGTTGTCTTATGCATAGCAATCAAATCTGTTACGGGATACTTACAAGCAGCAACTTTAAAAATATTTGAATAACATAAACACCCTAAAGCAGTAAAACCACCTGCGCTAGAACCTTCAATAGCTATGTATTCTTTATCGGCTTTACCTAATCTCACAAGTTCCAAAACAGCAGAATAACAATCAATTACATCAATCTGACCCCATCTCCCCTTAAGCCGATGACGATATTCTCTTCCAAATCCTGAAGATCCAGAGTAATTCACATCTAGCACACCCCAACCTCTTGAAGTCCAAAACTGAAAAACTCGATTGAAACCTCTTGAAGCCATTCCTGTTGGGCCACTATGAATTTTCACTAATAAAGGGCTTTTATTCTTTCTTCTCTGAATAGGAGGATAATACCAAGCATGAGTTCTCAGATTATTAAAGCCTGAAAACCATAGACTTTCACCAACGCTAATTTCTTGATCAACCAATAGAAAAGTTTCTTTCTTAATTGCGTTGCTCCACCTTCTTTTTTTTAGATCTACTTCCAAGAGTGTCGATTCCTTATATGGATTACTTGCAATCATGACTGCCCGGTCTTTACTTACATCTAAATAAGACAAATCATCAAAAGGTAAATCAATTCTTTCAAGATTCCCATCTAAACTAATAACATTCAGTTTCCAAATTGAATTATCACAGGATAAAGCGACAATTTGTTTATTAGATACTGAAATTGTAGACATACCTGCAACCCATTGAGGCATGGCTGTTTCTTCCTTTAATTTACAAATTGATTTACAATTAAATTTTAATGGATTTTCCTTCTTAATCTCAAAAAGCGTTAAATTCCACCAGCCACTGCTATCTTCAGAGACTATTAAATTATAATTAGTTAACCAAATTGGCTGAAAGAAAGAAGTAGGTAATTCACTATTGAAGCAACCTTCAGTTATCGAAAAAGAAGCAGATAGTTCTCCAGAATTAGTCATATAGCCTACAAAAACCTGACTTTGGTCCCAAGGCATGGAAAGTTGATTCCATTCAATCCATGTTAATTTTGCACTATCAGGACTTAGTTGAACATAACCAATAAAATCTAAAGCCCTATAAACAATATTTGGGTCTTGGAATTCTTCTAATAAAGAAAATGATGTTAAAAAATCCTTTTTATCTTTCTCCATAACGCCTAACCATCGCATTCTTTTTATATCAATAAGACCATCACCCAAAAAAGAGCTATCTTTTTTAGAAATACAAATAGGCTGAGTTAGTTTCTTTAAAATTAATTCTTTGCGATTGGATAAATTTAATATCCCTTCCCATGTTTGTGTCCATAAACACCCGTTACAATCATCTACCCAAACTAAAAAAAGTTGGTCCAAAGAAGTAGCAACAGCTAAAGCACCGCCCCCATAACCATGAATTCGACTTCTAACATTACATGGAGCTGGTGTAAGCTCCTGCGGAGACAATTCCGGTCGATTCCAGGGGCGAATTAAGACAGTTGATCTTCCCCCCTCATTTGGTCTTTGCTCTAACCATAAAATCCAGTTACCAACTAAACGAGGTTCTTTTAGCTTAGGAGAAAAGCTAAAAACACTTTCTGCATCAAGAGAATTTTGAAAAATAATAGAACTCGTGAAATCTCTATATTTGAATTTTATAGAGCAATCGTTTAATTAATTAGCAAAAAAGATAAAATTAAGGTGAGCTAGAAAAAATGATCCTTGTCACGAAGTTTTTCTCAACTTGCCAAAAACGAAGAAAGAAAGAGAACATCTCTTATTGTTTCTAAACAACCTATAGAAGAACCTGAACTAAAAATTGAAACTTTAGGAAGCTCAGCTTTACGTCAATCAGCTAAAAGAATTAGCAAGGTTGATTCTTCTGTTCGAGAGCTAGTAAAAAAAATGCTTCATAGTATGTATTCAGCTAAAGGTATTGGACTGGCAGCACCCCAAGTAGGAGTGAATAAAGAACTTTTAGTAATTGATTTAGATTTTGAAAACTCTACTACTCCTCCAATTATTCTAATTAATCCTGAAATTACAGAATTTAGTGCTTCCATAGATACTTATGAAGAAGGCTGCTTAAGTATTCCTGGAGTCTATCTAAATGTTATTAGACCATCATCTATTAAAGTCAACTTTCGTGATGAAATGGGAAGACCAAAAAAACTGAGTACAGATGGTCTACTAGCACGCTGCATTCAGCATGAGATGGATCATCTGAAAGGTGTACTTTTTGTTGATAGAGTTACTAATGAAAAAGATTTAAAAAACGAGTTAAAAGAGCATGGTTTTAATAAAAAAGACGTAATTTCAATTTGAGAATCCCAAAACTATTTTTATTACATCAAATTCAAAATCATTCTTAGTAGGATTTAGAATAGCCTCAAAATGCTTAATACCATCTAAGATCCAATTATCTTAAAACAACAAATTCTACGGAGATTAAGATGACTGAGGAAACTATCTTCAGTAAAATTTTAAAAAGGGAAATCCCCTGTGATGAAGTCTATAGTGATGAACATTGTATTGCGTTTCGTGATATTCAACCTCAAGCTCCAGTCCATATCTTAGTAATTCCAAGAAAAACTATTGCTAGTCTTAAAGAAGTAGAGACTTCAGATAAGAATTTACTAGGCCATTTAATGATTGTATCCGCTAAAATCGCTAAAGAGCAAGAACTAGAAAATTGGCGAACTGTAATTAATACTGGAGAAGAGGCAGGGCAAACTGTTTTCCACCTTCATATTCATATTATTGGGGGAAGAAAATTACTTTGGCCCCCAGGTTAGTAATACAAAAAATTAAAATAATTTCCTAATTGGCTTAGGTGCAAACCAGCCTTTTAAAGGCTAATAGAATTCTAGTGGGAATTATTAAAATAGTAAGTTTTAATTATGTTTGAAGCTTTACTGTAAACAATACTCCCATAATAATAATAGAATTGTATTATATAATTTTTTTCAAGAATAGAAACTTAAGATATCCTCATGACAGATCAAAACCTTTCTAATAAGAAATCTCCTAGAGAGCAGTTACATAGCCTAAGAAAACTAGCTCAACCATTTTTCCTACCATTAGATCAAAGCAACGGATTGCAATTTATATGGCTACTAATCTCGTTACTTTTTTGTGTTGGAGGAATTGTATTAATACTTTTAACTGGAGTTATAGAAATCTCTGAAAATTTCTGGCCTATTCTTATTGAGAAATATTTTGGTGGTGTAGTTAATACTGTTAAATACATATGGAACTCATTATGGGGATGGTTGTTAAGTGGGTGCTTTGTCATTGGTGGGCTAAGTTTCTTTAGTGTTAGGCATCAATTAAGAAGTAAACGATGGATTCACTGGGTTTTATTAGGGGTTATTGTTTTAATGCTGCTAGGTGTGAATGGAATTAATGCAGGCATTGGTTTTATAGCAAGAGATCTTACAAATGCATTAGTAGAAAAACGGGAAGATGGATTTTATAAGATTCTTGGAATATATGCCTGTTGCTTTGTAATTGCTCTTCCAATTAGATTGTCTCAAATATTTATCACATTTAAACTGGGAATTATATGGAGAGAATGGTTATCAAAAAGTCTAATTTCTGATTATATGAAGAACCAAGCTTATTACACTCTAAATCCTAATGATGAATTAGCTACAGATGTAGATAATCCAGACCAAAGAATCTCTGATGATACGAAATCATTTACCGAACAAAGTTTAAACTTCACACTTGGTATCTTTGATGCATTTCTTACATTTGCTTTGAATATAATTATTCTATATAGCATAAGTAAGACATTAACATTCTCTTTATTTGCGTATGCAGCTTTTGCAACTAGCGTATTAGTTATAGCAGGTAAAAAGCTTGTGAGTATTAATTATGATCAACTTAGATATGAAGCTGACTTTAGATATGGATTAGTTCACATAAGAGATAATGCTGAATCAATAGCATTTTATTCGGGCGAAGGGCCTGAAAAAGTTGAATCACAAAGAAGACTTGGTGAAGTCGTCAGAAATTTTAATTTGCTAATTATTTGGAAAGCTATTATTTTTGCAATAAAACGTTCAATTAACTATGCAGGTAATTTCTTCCCTTATTTAATTATGGCTATTCCATATTTTGCTGGAGAGATAGATTATGGAAGATTCATACAAGCTAGTTTTGCTTTTGGAATGGTTGAAAGTTCCTTATTCTTTGTCGTTAATCAAATAGAAGAACTTGCTAAATTTACAGCAGGTATTAATCGTTTAGCTGGATTTCAATCAAAAATAGCAGAAGTTAGTCAAGGTTTAACTATTGAACAGAACGATGAATATTCAATCAACGATAAATCTATACTTATTAATAACACTAACCTTTTCCCACCTGGTAGCAATTCTCCTATAATTAAAAACCTCAGCTTAAGTATCAATGAAGCAGATACTTTGTTAGTCGTAGGTCCTTCGGGGTGTGGTAAAACATCTTTGTTACGTATGATTAGTGGTTTATGGAAACCAGAAAATGGCAATATTGAAAGACCAAAAAAAGGAGAATTATTATTTATCCCACAAAAACCTTATCTTATTTTAGGTTCTCTAAGAGAGCAATTGTGCTATCCAACTGACGAGAATAAATTTAGTGATGACCACCTTCGATCAGTTCTAACAGAGGTCAATCTTGCATCACTTATTGATCGATACCCTGATTTAACTATTAAACAAGATTGGCCAAGAATACTTTCTTTAGGAGAGCAACAAAGACTTGCTTTTGGAAGATTACTACTAAACGCTCCAAGATTTGCAGTTTTAGATGAAGCAACCAGCGCTTTAGATATAACTACAGAAGAGCACTTATATAGTCTTTTAAGAAAAAGGGATCTTGCAGTCATTAGTGTTGGTCATAGACCAACTCTTATAGACTTCCATGAATCTGTATTAGAACTTGGAGGAGATGGTTCCTGGAAACTTCAGCCTTCATCGAGCTATCAATTTGAAAAATCCTGATTGAATTTTATGAACTCAAACAATCCACAATTATCTAAGGTGGAATCTTCCAACCAAACCATTCAAGAAAACAATGAAAAAGACAATGAAGTTGATATGACACCAAGTGCAACAACAACAGACATACCATCCTTTGGTTGGAGTGGTTATGCAGAAAGAATCAATGGCCGTTTTGCAATGATTGGTTTTATCGCAATCTTGCTAATTGAAATTCTCACTAATACAGGTTTCCTAAATTGGGCTGGATTTGTTCGTTAGGAGTAGTTCTATCTGAATTTAAATTAATCATCAAATCTAGAGCTATTGTCTCGAGGACGCAAATTAGTTGCATTAGATCTTCTATTTCTTGATGAACTATTAAGATCAACTGATGGCTTTGTTCTTTCTGAAGACTCTGGTTTTGTTAATCGTTCCCGACGAGTCTGCTTGCCTGGTGAAGAGAATGCTGCATCCTCAACATTTTCAGAAATTGGGGTTCCTTGAGGAGATGAATATCTATTTGATGCTGATTGGTATTTATTTTGAGGTCGGTCAAAATTTAAGCGCCTATCACCTTCATCATTTTTAATTCTAGAAGTCTGAGAATTAGCTCTAGGCCGACTACCTCGTCTTTCTTCTTGGCGAAAACTTCTTCTATCTCCAAAATTAGATCTTCGTTGATTATCATAATCACTATTATTTTCAAATCTAGCCATTCTTCTGGCTTTCATCGAATCATCTTTTAATGGACCTCGCTGAGATCTAGTTCTTCGACTTGCTGCTTCTTCAGGAATAGCTGGTCTTGTTGTTCTTCGAGAGCGATAAAAATCATCTTCCCCAGAATCATATTCTGAAATATCCTTATCCCTGGGTGCAAACCTTCGGCGAATAGGCTCAGTTGTTTGAAACTGATCAAAGTCTTCTTGCTCCCTTGAGCGGAATCCAGAACTGGATCGAGGAGGTGATTCCAACTCATCATCAAAATATGAAGAGCGTCTAGCTTGATCAGTAGCAATTCCTCTAAGGCGAACACTTTCATATGCAAAGAAAACGGTTGTTCCAGCAAGCAAAAACTGACCAAATTGCAAAATTGGATCTAAACGCCATCCCTGAAAAAAAAGTATTCCCCCACAAAGAAGTCCTATAGCAGCAAAGAATACATCGTAATCGCGAGCCAGAGCTGGCTTAAATGATCGCAAGAAATAAAGACCTCCACCACATATGGCCAAGGCAATACCTACAATGCTGGCCCAATTCAGACTGGCATTGACCAAAATAAAGCTCCACGAAAGTTAGTAAACGAATTGAAATCCAACTCGTTTACATCTAGTTTAAGAAATAAGCAGGAATTGCCTAGTCCTAACGTCCTCGTTGAAGAGCATCTTTTTGTGAAACCCAGAGTAAAAAAGATGCTGCTGGGACAACTATTAAAGCTGCGGCAGCTAGAAAACTACCAATCATGCCAATAGCTGAATTCGTAGCAACCTCACTTGAGACAGCTACGCCGAAAAGAAGATTTGACAACATAAAAGCCATTAAACCACTTTTAAAAGCAAAAGCTCAATAATCTTACGAATTAAATGGAACTTTATACGATAGATGTACAGATGCTTAGAGGTTTGTGACGCCAATCCTTGTAAAAACACTCCCAACAATACATTTGTTAACAAGTTTTCTTCTTGGAACTTGGACATTAACATTTTTAATGAGAATCATTCTCACCTGGTATCCTCAAATCAATCTTAAAAGTGGCTTTTGGCTTCTATTTTTCTTGCCTACAGAGATTTTCTTAGCAATTACGCGGAAATTTATTGCCCCAATTGGAGGGGTAGATATCACACCAGTGATATGGTTTGGATTAATTAGCCTTGCAAGAGAATTATTAGTAGGTCCTCAAGGAATAATCTCACAACTACTGATGCAACAAGCTGTTTAAGGAAGCATTTCCTGCTCTACAAATTTGGTATGAACATCCCCTTGTAAAAATTCATCTCGATCAAGTAATTCTAAATGAAAGTCAATTGTGGTTGGAATACCAGTAACAGCACATTCGTTTAATGCTCTCTTCATTCGTTTTAATGCTGTTTCACGATCATTACCCCAGACAATTAATTTCCCTATTAAAGAATCATAAAAAGGAGGAATATCGTAACCAGTGTAAACGTGACTATCTACTCTTACTCCAGGCCCTCCTGGAGGAAGCCAACCTGTAATCCTTCCTGGAGAAGGTCGAAAATTATGTGTTGCATCCTCAGCATTAATTCTGCATTCTATGGAATGCCCTCTTAGGTGAATTTCATTTTGTTTTACAGAAATCGGCTCCCCCCCAGCTATTCGAAGTTGTTCAGCAACTAAATCAATCCCAGTAACCATTTCTGTAACGGGGTGCTCAACCTGAATACGAGTATTCATTTCCATAAAATAAAAATTCCCTGATCGATCAAGAAGAAACTCAACTGTTCCTGCACCCTCATAATTAATACTTTTTGCTGCTGAAACTGCTGCTTCACCCATTCTCACTCTTAACTCATTGTCTAAAGCAGGGCTAGGTGATTCTTCTAATAATTTCTGATGTCTCCTTTGAATTGAGCAATCTCTTTCTCCTAGATGAACAACATTTCCCAAGCTATCTGCAAGAATCTGAACTTCAACATGTCTAGGTTTTTCAATAAATTTCTCCATATACAAACCACCATTTCCAAAAGCAGCTTCTGATTCACCTTGTGCTGCCTTAAACAACTCTTCAATAGATTCAGAACTATTTACTAGGCGCATACCTCTACCTCCACCTCCAGCAGTCGCCTTAATCATTACTGGGTATCCCATTTCATTTGCTAATGAAGATGCTTCTTCCCAATTAGCCAATAAACCTTGACTTCCAGGGACGGTAGGAACGCCTACCTTCAGCATTGTTGACTTAGCAGTCGCTTTATCCCCCATAGATCTAATTGCATGAGGAGAAGGGCCGACAAAAACTATTCCATGATCTTTGCAAATCTCAGCAAAACGATCATTCTCAGCCAAAAATCCATAGCCTGGATGGATAGCATCTACTCCTCTTGAAGTAGCCGCTGCAAGTATATTCGGAACATTTAAATAGCTCTTGTTACTAGGAGAATCCCCAACACATACTGCCTCATCAGCAAGTTGCACATGTAATGCATTACGATCAGTAGTGCTATAAACAGCAACGGTTGCAATGCCTAACTCCCTACAGCTTCGAAGGATTCTTAAGGCAATCTCGCCCCGATTCGCTATAAGTACTTTACCTAGAGACACTCAAGATATTGAATGATATAAAAGGATCGTATCAGTGCTTCGACCCATCCTTAGAAAAGGTATACCGTATATGATCATCTTTGAAGTAGTTATCAAACTTGTTTCATTTGCGGATGTGGTGGAATTGGTAGACACGCACGTCTAAGGAGCGTGTGGCTTCGGCCTTGCGAGTTCAAGTCTCGCCATCCGCATTTTTAAAGAACCTTGAATTCAAGAACCAAAACTGAATCTCAAGAACCTGATCTTGTAGTTGTAATGGTTTCGAATGGACCTGGAGAACTAACTACTTGGGTCAAGCCTCTTGCTGAAAAACTAGAAAATTATTTTTCCACTCAACGGAGTAAATCCTCAGTATTAATTAGCCTAAGATTGATTCTAGTTCCATGTCCAAATGCAACTGGTAATGAAAAAATAGTTGCTGAGAAATGGAACAAATTTGAATGCATTTCGCAAGCGAAAGATTTCTGGAGATTATTAATAAACCCAGATAAATTTTTCTTTTGGCCCTCAAAAGGGATTGTAATATTTTTAGGTGGAGATCAATTTTGGAGTGTACTTCTTGCTGCAAGACTAAAATATAAAAATATTGCATATGCAGAATGGATTACAAGATGGCCTTTCTGGAATGATCGAATTGCAGCAATGTCTGAAGAAGTAAAAACAATATTACCTAAGAAGTTTCAAAAACGTTGTGTAGTAGTTGGTGATCTAATGGCAGACCTCCAAGAACAAGCTCAAGACGAAACTCCCCTTCCAAAAGGCAAATGGATAGCACTATTCCCTGGCTCAAAAAAAGCAAAGCTTTTAGTAGGAATTCCATTTTTTCTTGAAGTAGCTGATCATATGAAAAAAATCTTTCCTGAATACAACTTCTTAATACCAATAGCACCAACAACAAATATTGAAGAAATAGAATATTACAGTAGTCCTAAAAATCCACTTACGGCCAAATATCAATCTGGAATTAAGAAAATTGAGCCAAGTAATGATGAATTCTCATGCAAAAAGCTAATGACAACTTCTAATACAAAAATACATTTAATTGAAAATTACCCTGCCTACAATTTCATTAGCCAATGTGATATAGCATTAACAACAGTTGGTGCTAATACTGCAGAATTAGGGGCTTTAGGAATACCAATGATTGTTGTACTTCCAACTCAGCATCTAAATGTAATGCAAGCTTGGGATGGTCTTATTGGAGTTATTGCAAGATTACCATTTTTCAAATTGTTTTTAGGATTTTTACTAGGGTTATGGCGTCTTAGAAAAAGGCGATTTATGGCCTGGCCAAATATCACAGCTAAGAAAATAATAGTACCTGAAAGAATTGGAAATGTGACACCTTATGAGATAGCTAAAGAAGCTCATGATTGGCTGAAATCCTCAGCAAGACTTCAAGGTCAAAAAGATGACTTAAGAGCATTAAGAGGGGAACCTGGAGCTGTAGATTTACTGACGAAAGAAATTATTAATATGTTACCTAAAGCATATTTAAATAAGTAAAAAATAATTATTTAAAGGGGTATTCACCATGGATCTTCTATCTCTTCAGACTTAAATAGATCCTCATTTTCTTGACTGTCAGAATTTTGAATTATAATTGGTTCTATATCTAAAGGATCCTCTTTATTTCTAAGAGATTTTCTATTTGAAACTCTATTCACTAAGTTACTATCAGATTTATTTTCTAAAATTTCTTTAGAAGAATAATCGGCTTCTTTAAATTTATTATTATCTTCAATAAAAGAATCCTCTTGAATAGAAGAACTGGAGGATTGAACATCTTCTAAATATCGTGATTGATTATCAGAATATTGGTTTTGTTCTTCTAATTCTACATATTCTAACTCTTGTTCTTCTTCATTAAATGATGATTCTGAAGAGGCACTAAGAGTCTTTTGACTTTGAGCGATCTCTTCACCTGAAGTTAATTGATTCTCTACGGGAACAAGATTTACCTTATATCTCTCTCTTTCATTTTCATCCCAAGCGGTACTACCAATCCCAATCTTTTCAAGCAAACCACTGCTTAACTGCTTCAATTTTTCTTCAGCACCTTCATAAACAATAATTCGATCAGCACCACTACTAACTATTTCATTAACGGGTATCTCCCAAGTACTAAGAACTCCTTCTCCTAACAGAGGAACCCCCATTGCACCCATAACCAAACTAATTAATTCTCCTGTCTCAATATCAAACGAAAAGCCAAGAACTCTTCCTAATTGTTCTCCGGATTCAGTAATGACCTGGCAATTAATAACTTTGCTATATCTATCTGGAGTAAATTCCTCGCTTAATGAATCAATAGAATCAACAAGAATAACGTCTCCAACTTGACGAATACGGTCAAGCAACATCCACTTAGGTAAACCAGGTAGAAATCGAGTTAAAGGGTTATCTCGTAAACCAAGTGCAACAATTTCTCTTCTATCAATATCCACAACCACTTCTCCTACTACTCCTAAGCGTCGACCGCTATCTCGAGTAATAACCTGAGTACCCATTAACTCCGAACGAAGCCAGAGTCTTTCACTTGGCACCATTTCACCTAAATCGTTTGGGAATTGCGTGTTAGTCAAGCTAAAGATTTATATTTGAACTATTCAAATCATTGTGACGCATAAACTGCCTAGATACATATCAAGCTGCCAAAGGTAAACCAACTACCTGAGTATTAGCACCTCTAGCTTGTGTGACACCAATTGTTCTAGTCGCAGCTCCTATCATGGGACGTCGATGACTAACAACCATGAACTGAGCATTTTCTGACTGTTTCGCAATTAAAGCAGATAATCTTTCAACGTTCACTCCATCCAGGAAACTATCCACTTCATCTAATGCGTAAAAGGGCGAAGGCCTAAACCTTTGTAATGCAAAAAGAAAGCTTAAAGCAGTTAATGACTTTTCTCCTCCTGACATCGCAGCTAAACGTCTAACAGCCTTACCTTTTGGATGAGCAACTAGTGTTAAGCCACCCTCCAAAGGATTTTCTAAGTTTTCTAATTGAAGATGACCATCTCCATCTGAAAGGCTTGCAAAAATCTCACGAAAATGTTGATCTACTGCTTGAAAAGCCTCCATAAAAGCTTCTTGACGAAGAGTAGCCACAGTTTCAACTCTAAGAAGCAATTCAGAACGTTCTTCCGTCAAAACTTCCAGCCTCTCTTCAAGATCCTTAAGACGAATATCAAGTTTTTCTAATTCATCCAGAGCTAACATGTTGACTGGTTCTAAAGATTCAATCTTTTCTTGTAATAGATTCAAATCATTTTGTAGAGAATCTAAACCTTTTTCCCTAATTTCTTCTGAAATTTCAGGTAAGGGCTTTGGAAGAGCTTTTTCTAATTCTAAAATACGAATATTTCCACTACGAAGTTCTTCATCTATAGATTGCAAGTCATCTTTTAATTTATCAAGTTTCCATTCTAAATCTTGAGATTTTTGTCTAAGACTAGACAATGAAAGTTCTGCAGAATCTCTAGCTCTTCTTTGTTCTCCAAATCTTGTTTCTAAATCTTTCTTGAGAGTGTCAAGTTTGTCTTGTTTGACTTTTAATGTTTTATTTTCATCTCTCCATTCTTGATGTTGTTTTGCAAGTAAATTAATTGACTGTTGTAATCTTTCTTCTTCAGCAAAAAGAGCCTTCCCTTGAACATCAAGTCTTTCTAGCAGCAAATCTTGATGACGCTGTTGATTAATAAGAATATCTCTTTGATCTTTTGCCCTGCCAAGAGTTTCTTCAGCTAATTGAAGATCTTTTTGTAATTGTGCAATACTTCCATCAGAATCTTTAATATTAGGGGATTTCTCTTGTTTATCTAAATTCTCTAAATCTTTCAGCAAAGGTTTAATTTCTTCTTCGAGCAAATCTAAGCGGGATCGATACTCTTCGCTAGATTTAGTAAGTGAATCTAAACGCTCCTTTTGCTCATCCTGACGTGTTATTAGGGGACCATTAGCACGCTTAAATGCAGTCCTCTGTGCATCTAAAGAAGCCTGCTTCTTCTCCAATATCTTAAGTTTAGGCTTGGAACTATCAAGGAAATTAATTAATCTAGACTCCTCACTTCGACAAACTAAAAGAGTTTCACCAAGTTCAAGAAGCCTATTTTTCAAAGGTTCAATATCATCATTTTCACTGGTATTCCCAAAACTTAAAACACTACTTCTACCTAAGAAGCTACCTCCAGTCATTGCACCACTCTTTTCTATTAATTCACCCGCTAATGTCACCGATCTAAATACACCTAATTGAGTTCTTGCTGAATCTAAAGTCTGAAAAACAAGGGTCTCCCCAAACACATGTTTAAAAACATCTCTATAAATCTCTTCATAATTAATTAACTCATTGGCTTTCGCAATAAATCCATTATTGTTTGTTGACAATCCAGACCTATCAAAAGTATTTCTATTATTCAAATTTTTATTTTTATTTTTAATTTTATTTAATGGTAAAAATGTAAGCCTGCCTGCTTTACGCTTTTTCAAGATCTCAATAGCTTTAGAAGCTATTAAATCATCATCAACAACAATATGACCAATCCTTGATCCAGCAGCAACTTCAAGAGCTAATTTATACTTTTTATCTACTTCAGCCAAATAAGCGACAGGGCCATGAATACCCGATAAACCTGATTCTAAAAGAAGTCTTAAAGCACCAGTACCTCTACTTTCATGCAAAGTTTCACGACGACTTTCAAGACGAGCAATATCTTTCTCTAGCTTAGTTTGATCATTTTCCAAGCGAATTCTAGTTCTTTGTTGTACTGATAACTTTTCTTCATTTCGATCAATCTCAGATTGCTGACTATCTATAATTTCCTGTAATAATTTCCATTCATTATCAAGAGTTTCTAAATCATTGTTTAGTTTTTTATTTTCTAATAAATCCCTCTCTTGATCAACTTTTAAATCTTTCAACCTTTCTTCAATTTGAATTAACCTCTCTTGTAATTTTTGCTTTTCCTCTTGAAAAGGTTGCAAGTTTAATTGAATATTTTCTTTCAAAATACTACGTTCTTTGTATTCTTCTACCAAAGCACCAGATTGTCCAGCAACATCAGTAAGTCTTCTTCTTGATACTTCTACTGCAGCTTGAGCATCTTCAAAATCTTTCTCAGAAGATTGAATTTCATTTAATGATATATTCTCAGATTTCCTTAGCTTTTCTTCCTTTAAGTCCTGTTGTTGAATTTTTAAATTTCTTCTTTTTTCTTGTAATATTTCTCCCTCATTTTTATGCTGAATAGCCTGACGATCTAACTCCCTAGTCTGACTTTCTATTGCAGCAATTTCACCTTGTATCGAAATTAATTTATCTTCTCCTAAAGCTTTTACTTCTTGTTGAAGAGTATTTAATATTTCCTCTGCTTCTTTTACCTTTTTTTGAGCTTTTAAACGAAGTTCTTCATTTATAGCTTGTTTTTCAATCAAATCCTTTTTGCGCAATTCTAAATTCTTGTGATCTGCCCTAGCTGATTCAAAAACCAATACAGATTCTTGTTTGCGTCCTAATTGCATCTGATCTTTTAAATCCTTATAAAGACGGGCCTTTTCACAATCCTTCTCTAATTTTTGTTTGGAAGAGTGAAGCTCTTGTTCGACAATGCGACATCGCTCTTGTCGATCAAAAACATCATCTAATTTGATACGAGCTTGATCAATTCGATTATCGAACAATGCAACTCCAGCTAACTCATCAATTAATCCTCTGCGATCTTTATTACTCATTGAAACTACCCTGGTTACATCTCCTTGCATAACAACATTGCTACCTTCAGGATCAATCCTTAGCCGTCTTAATTGAGTCTGAAGTTGCTGTAAATTGCATGCCTCTCCATCAGCACTATAAGAAGAGCTATAAGAACCTCCAGGCATTACTCGCAATCGTCTGGTCACTAACCATTCTTTCTGATCAGACTTAATCCATGGACCTTCCTCAGGAATCTCAAGACCTTCTTCTGCTGAATCAGGATGCCAATCTGTCAAATCAAATTTAACGCTTACTACTGTTTCAGCAGATTTACCATCGCGCAACACTGAACTATTTACTAAATCAGTCAAGCGTTCCGCTCGCATACCTCTACTAGTAGCCAGGCCTAGACAAAAAAGTACCCCATCAAGAATATTGCTTTTCCCAGAACCATTAGGACCAGTAACTACAGTAAATCCTTCCTCCATTGGGATACTCATCGATCCCCCAAAGGACTTAAAATTAGTTAGGTTTACTTGATTGATGTAAACCAACAGAGCTCAAGGTCTTGAATGCAAAGATTAGCGAAACCTCAAGGAAGCTCAAGTCTTAAGTATTTAAATGAAATCGTAATTAAAGCAGATCAATTATTTGGCAAAGATTATTACCCAATTGTAATCTTCCAGAAAGATTACTGCTACTGATTTCTATAGATATAAAAGCATACTTGTCCTGAGGTAGAGAACCATAAAATTTCCCAGAAAATATTCTTTTAGCCCATCCTCTATCACCAGAAACAGCCGATTCATTGCGCTCCAACCAATGCAGCTTATGTGGAGGTAAAGGAATGGCTTCTACCTTTGGACCATTAACCAATGGAATGCTAGGAAGGCGCCAGGTCCTACAAAATTCTCTGTCTTCTAATAACAAGTCAAAATGCAAATCCTGAAGTGACTCTTTTGAAAGAGTATGCTGAAGCAAAATCCATCGCTTAATCAACACTTCTGAGTGATTACTCAAAAAACCAATTCATATTTCACCAATTATATAATTTCTTGGTAGTGTCTTTTATCTATTTAGCATCAAAAATATAATCAATTGACCAAAAGTAAGGCATAGCTATAACTATTTTTTACTTTATTGATGCAATAAAAAATTTTCCATATCAAGCAATACTCATACATTATTGAATGATTCTTTATAGTTTTCCTTCAACTTACAATGAAGAACTTAAGTTTTATAAGTTCAAATGATGACATTGACAACCTAAAAAATTCAAAAAGACAAAATAACACCATAAACCCTTGAAAGAATGGATTTAATGATGAAAAGCTTGACTTTAAAGTGACAGGTTAATCACTGGGAACAAATCTCAAGGCAATTAGAAGCAAGCTTCCAGCACCTGCTATAGCAGCGAGAACTAAACCAAAATCTGTAGGAATGGTATTGGACGCAAAAAACATTGCAGAAAACCCAACGTCCATGATTACAAAATTAAATACACAAGATCTTTAGCACTAGAAGGCTTCAAATAGCAATAAATGTAAGCAAAGACGACGTATGAATGTTATTAAATCAGAAGCAAAAGCAAGATAATCAAAGAATATGCCTGCATTTTAAAGTATTTGGTGACTTGACTCTTTGCTGCGATTTGAAAGAATGAACTTGTATTAGGGTTCCCTGTAACTCAATAGCTCACTAGGCTTAAACAAACAGTCTGGAAATTATGGAATCCGAGAATTCCCCGTCATGCGAAGCCCAGGCATCAGTTGAAACTCCAACCTCTGAGGGTAAAAGTCTTTCCAGCCAATGGTTTAACGAGCAATTCGATGACTTGCTGCCAAAGATCCAAGAAGAATGGCCTGACCTCGCAAAACAAACAATAGAGGCAACTAGAGGTAGCCTCGATGAATTAGTAAAAGTCATTTCAATTCATTCCGGAAAAACATCTAGTGGTGTTATTGAACAATTAGAAGATCTTTTAAATACAGCTAGTGATCGCACAAAAAGTCTTGCAGAAAGCTTGGAACCATTAGAAAAGCAATTGGAAGATTTATTAGATGAATTGAATACAACTCTTAGACCTCGAATAGAGCAACCAGTCCGTAAAAGACCATTAATTGCAATTGGCATAGCAACAGCGTTCGGTGTCATATTAGGAATTCTTATGTCCGGAGGGAGAAGACCTTAAATGAAAGATGCTCAAAAGTCTCAAAGCATAGGAGCAGCTGCAAGAGTTACAGCACTAGCCAGTTCGATTATGGATCTTCATGTTCGAATTGCACTAAAGGAAGTTGACCGTGAAAAAAGACGATTAATCAGCGGTGGTATCTTTCTAGCAATGGGAGGAATTCTTATGTTATTTACATTGTTAGCTTTGCAAATAATTTTACTTATATGGATGCAAAGAACCTTCAATTTAAATATAGAAACTTCATTACTTATTTTGTCTTTAATAGATATAACTTTGGCTGGAATAAGCTTGCGATTAGGAGGATATCTAACAAAAGGACCATATTTACCAGAAACATTAGAAGGACTCTCAAAAAGTACAAAAGCGGTTTTCGGCAAGCCTCAATGAATTTGATAATGTAACCATCTACAATCAATACCTCCATTACTTATTGGAATACGCTTAGAACACTTCATGCCAAGAAAACTACTTAGTGTAGGATTGCCATTTAACAACCATAAATCCCATCCAGAAGCATTATTTTTTAGAAAAGCACCAAATTCCTTATACATAGCCTGTAAGTCTTTAGATTTTCCAACTCGTTTTCCATAAGGTGGATTGCAAACAATAATCCCTGGTGATTGTGGAAATTTAACTTCACTAAAGTGTCCGATATTTATTTCAATGTCCTTATCAAATCCTGCTTGATTTATATTATGAATTGCTTGATTTGCTATATCACTATTTACCTCAAATCCAACAATCCGAGGTAGTTTTTTATTAGGTGAAAAAAGATGTCTTGCTCTAAGCATCTCTTCTGAGAATATTTTCTTATCAAAGTCTGGCCAATTCTCAAATAGAAATGATCTATTTAAGCCTGGGGATTTATATCTAGCAATAGAAACTGCTTCTATAAGAAATGTTGCCGATCCACATAGTGGATCTACTAAAGATAATGAATCATCCCAATTTGAAAGCATTAATAATCCAGAAGCAATATTCTCCTTAAGGGGAGCAATTCCCATTGCAGATCGATAGCCTCTTCTATGTAAACTATTCGAAGAACTATCTAAGCTTAAAATTGCATTATTATAATGCAAATGTAAATGAATGCAGATATCTGGACTAATTAAATCAATATTAGAGCGTTTCCCCCAGATACTTCTTTGTAAATCAACCAAAGCATTTTTAACTTGCAATGCAGTGAAATGAGTATGCCTTAGTTGTTCACTAACTCCAGAAACATCTACACGAAAACTTTTAGAAGGATTTAGCCAATTTTTCCAATCAAATGCATTTTGAATTGAATCATAAAGTGATTCTTTTCCTTTAAGAGTAAATTGGCTCACTTCTCGCAAAAAGCGAAATGGCAACCTTGCTTGGAAATGAAGACGATAAAAACAAGCTAAGTCAGCCTCAAACTTAACAATTCCTCTAGATTTGTTAATCGATTCTGCTCCAAGGCTATTCAATTCCAAAACCCCTTCTTCTTCTAGACCTTCAGGCAAAACAGCAACAATTTTCATGTCTTTAATTTAAAAAGAAAGACGAAGATTTTGAGAATTTGTTTGCATTAAATTAATAGTGTTCTAAGAATCTGTCAGAATATATTTGTCCATTTTTAATGGACTAGGTGATTCACACCAGTATCTCGGACAGCGGTTCGATTCCGCTCAGCTCCATTTTTGGGGGCTGCAATGGCTTCGACGGGGTTCAAGGAGTCTGACTGAAGCCGGCTCGGTTAGAGCAAAACCATAACTGCTAACAAAATCGTTAGTTTCTCCCGTCAAACAGCCCCTGTTGCTGCTTGACCCTATAAGGGAGATGGGGTGAGGACAGCCTTATCAACCAAATGATCCCTGAGGGCTGGAAGGCCCTCTCACAATTAATTTAAAAAATTTGTTAGTTAGAGTAATTAATTAAGCGCGAATATTATTGGTTTTTAATTGATGATAGTAATCATTAATAGTATTCATTAACCCCTGTTCTAAGGAAATACTAGGAGACCACCCTAAATCACTTATATTTGAAATATCTAATTGCTTTCTTGGAGTTCCATCAGGCTTAGTTAAATCCCATTCAATGCGACCTTCAAAACCAATCATTTTTGCAATGAGATGTGCAAGATTTTTAATTTGTATTTCAGAGCCAGTCCCAACATTAAGCAAATTCAATGATGAACCATCCAAATTTTTAGGAGCACTTTTGGAAGTTGGATCCCAATACTTAAGTGCGAATAAGCAAGCATCCGCTAAATCATCAACATGTAAAAACTCTCGATAAGGTAAACCAGAACCCCAGCAAGTCACACTCTTATCTCCTTGGTTCAACGCATCAGAAAATCTTCTTATCATTGCTGGTAAAACATGACTATTTTGTTCATGGTAATTATCACCTGGCCCATAAAGATTTGTCGGCATTAATGTAATTGCATCAAATCCATACTGGATTCGCAAAGCCTGACAAAGCTTCAATCCTGCTATTTTAGCTATTGCATAATATTCATTTGTAGGTTCAAGAGAACCTGTGAGAAGAGATTCTTCGCTTATAGGCTGAGAGGCAAGTTTTGGATAAATGCAACTACTTCCTAAAAATAATAAACGCTTACATCCATATTTCCATGCATTTTCTATTAGATTATTTTGTATTTTTATGTTTTCAAGAAGGAACTCTACTGGATAAGTATTATTAGCGATGATCCCACCTACTTTAGCAGCTGCAATAATAACTATTTTAGGCTGATTAATTTTAAAAAAAGATTCTACTGATCCTGAATCTAATAAATCTAATCTTTTACGGTTAATAGTTAGGAGATTATTATATCCTTGTTTTCTTAAAGCCCTAACAATTGATGAACCAACCATCCCAGAATGACCGGCAATAAAAATTTTTTCTTTGAAATTTAATAATATTTTTGAATTCAAAGTTTTACTTTTTTAAGTTTGAATTAGAAGGTGGAGATTCGATCGGACTAATTACTGAAAATCCCTCACTATTTAATAACGCCTCCTTAGCTGCTTCTTCTTTATCTACAGATACCATTTCTGCAACTAATTCTTCTAAAGTAGTAGTAGGCTTCCAACCCAACTTAATATGTGCTTTCGTAGGATCACCCAATAAAGTTGTAACCTCAGTTGGACGGAAATAACGAGAATCAATACGAATAATATCTTGGCCAGTATCACTTCGACGACCAATTTCATTCACACCTTCCCCATGCCAGTCGATCCCTCCCCATCCCAGCTCTATAGCAGTAAGTTCAATAAATCTTCTTACACTTTCTTGTCGACCAGTAGCTATAACAAAATCTTCAGGATGATCTTGCTGAAGCATTAACCATTGCATCTCTACATAATCTTTAGCATGCCCCCAATCACGTAAAGAATCTAAATTTCCTATATAAAGACTTTGATCTAAACCTGTATCTATCCTCGACAATCCTCTTGTGATTTTACGTGTAACAAATGTTTCCCCTCTTCTAGGCGATTCATGATTAAAAAGTATTCCGTTACAAGCATACATGCCATAAGCTTCTCGATAATTTACAGTAATCCAATAAGCATATAATTTAGCTACTGCATAAGGACTCCGGGGATAAAATCTAGTGTTCTCTGATTGAGGTATTTCTTGCACAAGACCATATAATTCACTAGTACTTGCTTGATAAAGACGGGTTTTCTTTGTAAACCCTAATACGCGCACTGCATCAAGAATTCTTAAGGTGCCTATACCATCACAGTTAGCAGTATATTCGGGAGTCTCAAAGCTAACAGCAACATGACTTTGAGCTCCCAAGTTATATATCTCATCAGGTTCAACTTGCTGAATAATACTAATTAAATTCGGTGTATCAGTTAAGTCACCATAATGAAGAATAAAACGTGCATTTAACTCATGAGGATCTTGATAAAGATGATCAATACGGCTTGTATTGAAACTACTTGATCGTCTTTTAATACCATGAACTTCATAACCTTTTTCTAAAAGTAGCTCAGCAAGATAACTCCCATCTTGACCTGTGATTCCAGTTATTAATGCTTTCTTTGGTTTATTCATAACATCTATTTAATTCTAAAATCTCCTACAAAAGATATTTTAAGTTCTTTTCAGCATAATCAAAGATTGGTAACAAGTTAACTTAAAAAACTCTATGAGTTATACATCTTTAAAGTCTTCGTACTAAGCAAATTAATTTAATTGAAAAAAATCCAATTATCTCAAAGTTTCTCAGTTGTTCAGTACTGTGAGCAATATATTTTTACTTTTTAAAAATGCAGTAAAAACCTAATTTCTTTTAATGAGCTGTGAGCAAGAAATACGGATCCTCTGGAAGCATTCGCATTACATCGATTTAGGCTTTAAGTAGTATACTCGCTATTCATAAAAACATACAGGATAAAATTGAGTCATACCAATAGATCTCAAGGATTGAGTTAGTGGTTTATTGGTGGTTTATTTGAATTTTAATATCTGAAAACGATTGATATAACTAGGGCGGTGGTTTATTAGTGGTTTATTCAAATCGAAATTTGGATTAAAAGTTTTGATTAATAATGCTTTTCATATTCGTCAAAATGATATTGAAGAAATTGCTGATCAATATTATGTTTTTTATTTAACTGAATCTTTTTATCATTAAATTCATTCAAACCTATTATTTTAAAATTTTCAGGATTGATAGTAAAAGCAAAAGCATCAAATTGGTCATGATGATTAGGACATAAGCAAAGCATATTTTCAACTTCATCAGGACCTCTAGTTGGAAAACCAATCCCTTTTATATGTGCACCAATACAAATAGGTAATCTATCAGGAGCATCCAATTGGATACCACAAACTTGGCATCTATATGAATACATCTTTTTTATTGCATCTACATTTCTTTGAGATCTTACAGTTCGATCAACAATAGATTTTGCTCTAGGTGCACTCTTATAAGTTTTTTTTAAATTGGATTTTAGTTGATTTTCTAAAGGTTGAATTTGTAATTCACTTCTTAAATAAAAGCGACAAACAAAATATCCACTTTTTCCTCTTACCCTCTCATATTTCTCAACATAATATAATCCGTCATATCTATAACCTGAAGTTGGTCCATTATCAATCTGATAACCCCTGATAACTCGAACGGGCAAATTAGACTCATAACTAATTACAAGACCTTTATTTCCCCAACCTCTTTTGGCAGAAAAATCTTGATCAACAACTTGAACTTTATTTTTCTGTCCACCATGTCCCGTATATAAAACAAAATCTAATTCATCTAAATCATCTTCATATCCTCCTGATAAAACAATTGAGCATGCTGCATGTTTACTACTTCCCCAAATTCCTGCTTCTCTATGTGGATGCATTCCCGCATCAATTAGCGCTTGACGAGTCTCAAAAATTTGTCCGATTTTAATTCCATCGATATGTCCATATGAAATTTCCATATAAGTTTTTTGGAATATACGAATAAATTTTAATGTAAGTTCTTAAAACTTTCTGCGAGGAATTAATGAATAATTTTTAAACCGGTTTATTTGCGGTTTATGAATTAAAATAAATCCCCAAATTCGTTGCAGCGCAACAGGTCTGAGTTTATGTAGTATATTCACTATTGATATTTACATATTCAGATGATAGGTCACAACCCCAAGCTATAGAAGATTGATTCCCCTTTCCAATTAATAATCTAATGGAGATTGTATTATCATTTAAATTACTAGCTTTTATTGTTTCCTTCATATAAGTCACTACAACATTATTATCATATTCAACTGGGGTTCCATTCTTCATCAATCTAAAAGGACCAATCCACAGAGAAACTTCTTCTAAAGAAAAGTTAATCCCAGCACAACCTGCAGCTGCTAGGATTCTACCCCAATTAGGATCACAGCCATGAATTGCAGTTTTTACTAATGAAGAATTACATATATTGCGAGCAATAATATTTGCGTCAGTATTTTTGTGTGCTCCCTGAACTTCTACTTCAATCAAACAATTAGCTCCTTCACCATCTCTAGCTATTGATTTAGCAAGAAAAGTAGCAACTATCTTTAAACCATTTTCAATCTCATCAAAATACTTTTTATCTAATAATTTTCCCGCAGCAAAAGCCAGAAAAGAATCATTAGTGCTTGTATCTCCATCAACACTTATTGAATTAAAAGAACAATCAACAGTTCGCTTGATCATTGCTTGCCATACATCATGAGGCAAGCCAACATCACAAGATAAAAATCCAAGCATAGTAGCCATGTTTGGATAAATCATCCCTGAGCCTTTCGCTATACCTCCAATACATACACGTCTACCTCCTAAATTAGCTTCAATAGCAATCTGTTTATCTGTCAAATCAGTAGTCAAAATTGCATGAGCAGCATCAGAACCACCGTCCCGGCTAATACCATTAACAAGAGGAGTAATCCCCTGAAGAAGATTTTTCATAGGAATTGACTGACCTATCACACCAGTTGAACAAATGAGTACTTCTTCTTCAGAAAGACCTAATGCTTCAGCAAGAGCTTTTGTTGCAGTCATACTGTCACTTAAACTTCGCAAACCAGTACAAGCATTAGCTTGTCCTGAGTTAATTAGGACTGCTCTGACATGCCCAGACATATGAGACAAACGTTCCATACAAAGATCTATACACTTTGCTCGAACTAAAGATTGAGTAAAAGTCCCTGCACATACTGCATCAGGAGGTGCAAGGATAACTGCAAGATCTAATTTCTCTGAAGGTTTAAGCCCAGCAGAAACTCCGGACGCATAAAAACCAGTGGGAGCGGTTATCCCACCTGAAATAAAAGACCAAGTATTAGGTGATTCAAAATTACTCAAGACAATGCCTGAGAAAGTAAGCTTTATATATCCTCCGCTATTTCGTCCAAGTTTCAAACAGTACATTTCCAAAACGTTGGAAAGGAATTCAACGTCGCATAGCAATTACTGGAGGTATTGCTAGTGGAAAGACTGTTGTGGGCAAATATTTATCAGATGAAAAAAATATACCCATTCTTGATGCAGATATTTACTCACACGAAGCACTAAATATTGATCAAGATGCAGCCAAAATGGTTATTAATAGGTATGGAAAGGCAATCATCAGTCAAAGTAATGGTAACCACAAGATTAATAGATATGCTCTGGCAGAGATAATATTTTCTAAAAAGAATGAAAAAGAATGGCTAGAAAAAATTTTGCATCCAATTATTAAAACAAGATTGAAAGAAGATATAAAAAAATATAAAAGTTATCCTGTTATAGCAATGATCATACCATTATTATTTGAGGCAAAATTTACTGATTTATGCAATGAAACTTGGTTAATATATTGTAACTCTAATCAACAATATGAACGTCTAATGCTTCGAAATGGGTTGAATCATAAACAAGCACAAGTAAGAATTGAGTCACAATTATCTTTAGATAAGAAAAAGAAATTAGCTGACAATATTATTGATAATTGTGGCAATATTGAATTATGTTTTAAACAAATAGATAAATTGCTTTTGAATATCAGTTAATGTTGAAGTTTACGGGCAAGAATCTGATTTGCAAGCTTTGGATCAGCTTTCCCACTAGTTTTTTTCATTAATTGACCCACAAAGAAACCCTGAAGTTTTGACTTCCCTGAGCGAAAAGCTTCGACTTCTTTTGGATGACTAGATAATATTTCTTCTATGATGTCTTCAATCAAGCTAGGGTCACTAATCATTCCAAGACCTCTAGAATCTACAATTTTCTTTGGAAATCCTCCTTTTTCTAACAATTCTGGCAGAATTTCCTTTCCTATTTTTCCACTAATCTTCCCTTCTTTTATCAAGTGGATCATTTCCGATAATTGTTCTGGAGTAAATAAAAGATCATCAAAATTAATTTTCTTTGAATTAACATAAGCTGCAATATCTCCAGTAATCCAATTTGCAGCTTGCTTCGCCTCTACCCCACAAGAAACAACAGCTTCAAAATATCTTGCCATTTGAAAGTCATCTGTTAATACTCTTGCGTCATAAGAAGAAAGACCTAATTCATCAGCATATCTATGACGCTTAGCAGCGGGTAATTCAGGTAATTCGGATCGCCATTTATCACAAAGTTCACTACTAACTTCTATTGGTCCTAAGTCTGGATCTGGAAAATAACGATAGTCACTACTCCCCTCCTTAGATCTCATACTTTTTGTCAGTTGCTTACTCTCATCCCACAGTCTTGTTTCCTGATGTACTTTGCCACCACTTTCGTAAGTTTTTATTTGACGATCAATCTCATAATCACAGGCCTTCTGAATCGCTGAAAACGAATTCATATTTTTGATTTCCACTTTTGTCCCAAAAGGAGCCTCAGGTCCTTGCCTTACTGAGATATTTACATCACATCTCAATGAACCTTCTTGCATGTTGCCATCAGACACTCCTAAATATCTAACTATCCTTCTTATTTCAGAAGCATACTCAGATGCTTCTCTACCTGTTCGCAAATCGGGCTTACTAACTATCTCAGCCAAAGCAACACCAGCTCGATTGTAATCAACTAATGAATACTTAGAACCAGCTAATCGATCACTGCCAGCATGAACTAATTTTCCTGCATCTTCTTCCATATGTAATCTTTCAATGCCAATCTTCTTTAAATAAGTCTCTTTTCCTTTCTCTGCTATTTCTACTTCTATCCAACCTTCTTCTGCAATCGGTTCATCAAACTGTGAAATCTGATAATTCTTTGGAAGATCCGGGTAAAAATATTGCTTTCTATCAAACTTACAATGTTTGGCTATTTTCAAATTCAATGCCATCGCTGCTTTAACAGCATATTCAAGAACTTTTTTATTTAGTACTGGGAGAGTGCCTGGGAGACCGCAAACAACAGGATCAATATGAGTATTAGGCTCATCTCCAAAAGAAGTAGAAGCAGATGTGAAGATCTTGCTTTCAGTTGCTAATTGGACATGAGTCTCTAAACCAATAACAGCTTCCCAATCAGTTGTAACTTCAGACATTGCCCAGAAAAAAATTCATACATGTATCCTATGGAAAAGAAGATCAAATTGGATAGACATCTTGATCTGGAAGACCCACAATCACTAATAATCCAGCCTAAACAATGGCTCATGCAAGCAAAAAACCATTACTAATCCTAGGTGGTGGCTTAATTGGGCTATCATTGGCTCATGCATTAGCCCATAAAGGTCGTTCTGTAGAAGTTTTAAGCAAACGAAGAAATGAGGCGGCAGGATTTGTAGCCGCAGGAATGCTTGCACCCCATGCAGAAGGCTTGAAAGGCAACCTTCTACGTTTAGGGCAACTCAGCCTAAAACAAATACCAAAGTGGGTAGAAAAAATAGAAGCTGATAGTGGTATCTCCTGTGGCCTTAGACAATGTGGAATAGTTGTTCCTTTTTTAAATATCGAAGATAGAGATATATATCCCACTTCATCATTAGGAGAAAGTCTTAATCACAAAGAACTTAATGAGCAAATACCCGGAATACATTCTCAATGGCAAAGTGGAATATTATTCAAAAAAGATGGACAAATCGACAATAGAAGGAGACTAATGCGAGCTCTTGAAAAAGCTTGCGTGGGATTAGGAGTCAGATTTCAAGAAGGAATTGAAGTTTTAGAAATCCTAAACAATAAAAAAGTGTTTGAAGGGGTATATATAAGAACTGCTGAAGGCCAAATACAATCACTACCTGCAAATGAAGCAATTTTATGCAGCGGAGCTTGGAGCAATTATCTATTAAATGCACTGCCTGTTTTCCCTGTAAAAGGGCAAATGTTTTCAATTCAGGGGCCTAAAGATGTACTCAAAAGAATCTTATTTGGTCCTGGAACTTACTTAGTTCCTCGTGAAGATGGGCTAATAGTAGTAGGTGCAACAACTGAAAAACATGCAGGGTTTGAAGAAGGTTTAACACCATATGGTCAAAGTCAATTACAGGCTGGATTGAATTCTTTACTTCCGATTGCAAGTTCATGGCCAAGAATGGAGCGATGGTGGGGATTTCGCCCATGCACTCCCGATGAAGGGCCAATACTTGGTCAGTCTTCTTTGAAAGGTCTTTGGCTTGCAACTGGCCACCACCGCAATGGGGTTCTACTATCAGCTATCACAGCTGAATTATTAGCCAAAAGTATTTGCAAAGAAAGTTTAAGCGCTGAAGAAAATTCTCTACTTCAAGCATTCAATTGGAATCGATTTCAATCTCAATGAACTTAAATTCATTCAACTCTCCAAGCGTAATCAGATGGTCTCCAATCAATTAATTCAGAAGAACTAAACCACAAACCAATTTCAAAAGCCGCGGTTTCAGGTCCATCCGATCCATGAATCACATTTCGACCAATATTGATAGCTAAATCACCCCTAATAGTTCCTGGGTCTGCTTCAAGAGGTTTTGTCGAACCTATTATTTTTCTAGCACTTGCAATTACGCCTTCACCTTCCCAAACCATTGCAACTACTGGGCCACTTGTTATGAAGTGAACCAACCCTTCAAAAAATGGGCGTTCCTTATGAACACCATAATGTTGTTCAGCTAATTCCTTGCTTGGAATTAATTGTTTTAACGCAACTAACTTAAATCCCTTACGTTCAAATCGTGCCAAAATCTCACCAACCAAACCCCTCTGTACTCCATCAGGCTTGATCGCAAGAAAAGTTCTTTCAACATCCATAAAAACAAAAAATTAATAATTGAAGTATCGTCTTCTGGAAAGTACCCTCTTGGCAAGTAAAACAATAGGATTAAATAAAACTTTTCTTAGACTTATGAATAAAGCTTGAACCAAATCAAGTTTTTATATCTATTTTCTTCTTATCACTTGACTAAATCAAAGACTAATACTGATCAATCGGAATGGACTGTACAAGACAGTTCATTATTGTATGGACTTGAACGATGGGGAAACGATTATTTCTCAATTAATAAAGCTGGCAATATCTGCGTTAGTCCACAAGGGAAAGATAAAGAAGGCCTTGATCTCACACATCTCCTAAATGAATTAAAAGGAAGAAACCTTACCCCACCTTTATTACTCAGGTTTGATGACATTCTTGAAGACAGGCTGAAGAAATTACAAAAAGCTTTTGAAGATGCTTTAAAAAAATATGAGTATAACAACATTTACCAAGGAGTATTCCCTATCAAATGTAATCAACAGCGTCATGTTGTCGAAAAGATATTAGCCATTGGTCAAAAGTGGCATTTTGGCTTAGAAGCTGGTAGTAAAGCAGAGCTCCTAATCGCACTTTCTCTAATAAATGATCCAAAAGCATTACTTATTTGTAATGGCTACAAAGATGAACGCTATATAGAAACTGCAATTCTTGCACGTCAACTAGGAAGACAACCCATCATCGTTATTGAGCAACCTGATGAAGTGCAACGTATTATTAAAGCTAATAAAATATTAGGTGCTGCACCACTCATTGGTATTCGAGCAAAACTTTCCAGCCAAAGTAGTGGAAGGTGGGGAACGTCAATAGGAGAGAAGTCTAAATTTGGATTATCAATACCAGAAATTCTGCAAGCAGTTAACCAATTAAATTCAGAAGGCCTACTAAACGAGTTAACTTTGTTGCATTTTCATATTGGCAGCCAAATTAATGACATTGCCGTACTCAAAAATGCATTACAAGAAGCTAGTCAAATTTATGTTGAATTAAATCGTCTTGGTGCACCAATGGGGTTTTTAGATGTAGGTGGTGGACTTGGCGTAGACTACGATGGTAGTCGCACAGCAAGTCCTGCTTCTACTAATTATTCATTGCAAAACTACGCCAATGATGTAGTCGCAACGATTCAAGAATGTTGTGAATCCAATAATGTAAAAGTACCAAGATTAATCAGTGAAAGTGGGCGAGCTCTTTCCAGTCACTTTTCAGTTCTAGTTTTCAACATATTAGGCACAACATCCATATCTACAGAAATACCTCCTATCAATGGTAATGAATGTCTAAGTGTCAAAAACCTGCGAGATACCCTAAACACTCTCCAAGACATTTGTAATCATACAAGCATTGATATTTCCAAGCTTCAAGAAGCATGGAATGATGCCCTCAAATTTAAAGAAGACGCACTCGCAGCATTTAGACTAGGATTTATAGATTTAACTACAAGAGCTACAGCTGAACAACTCACATGGGCTTGTGCTAAAAAAATAATTGCGCACATACCAAATAATTCATTAATTCCAGAAGATCTTCGAGTGCTGAATGCCACGCTTGGAGAGACATATTATGCAAATATATCTATTTTTCGTTCGGCACCAGACACTTGGGCAATCGAGCAATTATTCCCTATGATGCCTATTCATCGACTAAACGAGAAGCCAAATCAGCTGGGTCATTTTGCAGACCTAACATGCGATTCTGATGGAAAATTGGAACGATTTATTGATAATGGAAAAGTAAAGTCTTTACTCGAATTACACAGCCTCAAAACAAATGAGGATTATTTAATAGGAATGTTTCTGGGAGGAGCCTATCAAGAAATCATGGGTAATCTTCATAACTTATTTGGGAGCACTAATGCTGTACATATTCGTTTAACTAAAGATGGGAAATATAAACTTGACCATGTAGTTAAAGGAAATACCAAAGGCGATGTACTTCATGCAGTGGAATATGATTCTGAACAATTATTGGAAAGGCTGAGAATGGCTAGCGAATTAGCAATACAAAAAGGAACCCTTAAAATCAATGATGCACAACGTTTAATAGAGCATATAGAAGTTAGTCTACGAAAAAGCACATATCTACAAGAGTAAGGTCAATTTAATTTTTTAATCAACAATTCTTTTGCAGCAAGTAAAGCTGACTCAAGTTCTTTAGGGTCTCTACCACCAGCTTGTGCCAAGTTTGGACGTCCGCCACCACCACCGCCACATAATTTAGCTATTGGAGCAAGAAATTTACCGGCATGTAGGCCCTGATTGACTATCTCTGATCCAAAAGCAGCTACTAAAAGAACTTTTGTGTTATCCGTTAAATCAGGTATTCCGGCAAATACTACTGCTGAATAATCCCCTAATTGATCAATTAAATTTAAGGCTGCAGACTGTAATTCATTTCCAGTCATACTATCTAAACGTTCCACAATAAATTGGTTTTTCCCTTGAGTTATTACTTTGCTTTTTAATGCTAAGACCTTATAAGAGACAATTTCATCTTGAGCTTGGATGAGAGATTTACTTAAAGACTTTACTTCATGTTGTAATGCAATTACTCGATCTACAATCTCATTAGATTGTGCTTTAAATCTTTCACTTAATGTTTTAACAACTACATCACGATCATTTAAATAATTCAGTACACCTTGTCCTGCAACAGCCTCAATTCTACGAATACCTGCAGCTATTCCTGTTTCACTAACGATCTTAAATAATCCTATTTCAGCTGTATTATTAACATGAGTACCACCACATAATTCCATAGACACTCCTGGGACATCAACTACACGAACTGTTGAACCATACTTTTCACCAAACATTGCTACAGCTCCAGCACGCTTGGCATCATCAAGAGTCATTTCACTGACCATCAAAGAATGTCCTTCGGATATCCAAGAATTTATTAGCTGTTCAACTTTTTCCAATTCATGTAATTCAACTGATCGTGGGGAATGAAAATCAAAACGTAAGCGATCAAAACTTACTAAAGAACCTGCTTGGGTGATATTTGGATCTACTACTTGTTTTAAAGCAGACTGTAATAAATGAGTAGATGTATGGTTTGCTTGAGCACGTCTACGTGCAAAATAATCAACTCTACTGTGAACAACATCTTGCAAGTTCAACTGACCAAACTGAACAATCCCAGAATGCACAAAAACGCCTTTGATACGACGTACTGTATCAATTTCAATCACACAATTTAAGTCCATATTAGTAGAGCTAATAATGCCTTTATCTCCTATTTGCCCACCTCCTTCTCCATAGAAAGGAGTGCTGTCAAGAACCAAATCTATTTGGTCACCTTCCTTACATTGTGTAGAAGTAATTCCGTTAACAACTATTGCTTGTACCTTGCCTAATTGCTCTAATTTTTCATAACCCAAGAAATGCGTTTCACCAAGTTCACAAACAACCTTGTCTATAGCATCTTGTAGGGTCAAATCAATAGTTGTACTAGAAGATTTCGCTCGTTGACGCTGCTTATCCATTGCTGCATGAAATCCCTGTAAATCAACTTTTAAAGAATTTTCCTCAGCAATTTCTTCTGTCAATTCAACTGGGAATCCATATGTGTCATACAACTCAAATGCTTGCTCCCCTGTAATTTCCTTTGGCCGGCTAGCAAGCAAATCAGTTAATAACTTTTCACCTCTTTCCAAAGTCTGAAGGAAACGAATTTCTTCTCTCTGAAGTTCTGAAAAAATTATTTCTCGTCTTTCTAACAACTCAGGGTAAGAGTTCTGCATTAACTGAATAGCCACCTCAGCAATATCATTTAAAAAGAGTTTTTTAATTCCAAGTAAACGACCATGTCTAATAACCCGTCTAAGTAGTCGTCTTAAGATATAACCACGACCCAAATTACTTGCAGAGACTCCATCACTAATCAAATGAACACATGCCCGCATATGGTCACCAATAACCTTAAAAGATATTTTTTCATTTTCGGCAAGCTCGGCATAGTCAACACCAATTAAAGATGCAACCTTTTCTAATAGTGGCAAAATTAAATCCGTTTCATAATTATTAGGAACCCCTTGTAAAATCTGCGCCATTCTCTCTAAACCCATACCGGTATCTATATTGCAATGTGATAGTGATGTCAAAACTCCATCAGCATCACGATTATTTTGCATAAAAACTAAGTTATAAAATTCTATAAATCGACTATCATCTTCTAAGTCAATATTGTCATCACCAAGTTCTGGTCGAAAATCATAATAAAGTTCTGAACAAGGACCACATGGTCCAGTTACTCCTGAGGACCAAAAGTTATCTTCTTCATCCATTCTAATAATTCGGCTAGGGTTTATACCAACAACATCCTTCCAAATATCTACAGCTTCATCATCGTCTCGAAACACACTAACTACTATATTCTTTGGATCTAAACCAAAAACATTTGTACTTAACTCCCAAGCCCATTGAATTGCCTCCTTTTTAAAATAGTCACCGAAAGAAAAGTTCCCCAACATCTCAAAAAAAGTATGGTGTCTTGCAGTATGACCAACATTTTCTATATCATTTGTCCTTATACATTTCTGACTAGTTGTTGCTCTTGCAGCAGGCCTTTCTTGTTGTCCTAAAAAAACAGGTTTAAAAGGTAGCATTCCTGCAATTGTCAGTAAAACTGTTGGATCTTCGGGAATCAAAGATGCACTAGGTATAATTTGATGACCACGCTTTTCAAAAAATTTCAAAAAAGCAGCTCTTATCTCATCTCCTTTAAGAGGTTTCATCTTAGATTCTGACAACAATCGTCCAACTGCCATAACAAATTTAGGAGTTTGCAAAACAAGCACCAAACATGATGCAAGTTCATAAACGACAACAACTAACTAGCTTCTCATAAAATCTAGCTAAAGAACTGCCATTATTAGCTATGAGATTTCTAAAAATCATTTTTTTTATTGCTTGCTACTAAGGGATTACAAACAAAAAGATTAATGTTTCATACATCCATTCTATGAGCTTGCTTCACGCAACTTGGTTGCGAAATCCCAGAGGTTTGTCGGAGATCAAACCAGCTATATTTCTATGGGCAGATACATGGCGAATAGCAAACCCTGAACAACCAAGAGATGAACCAGCTTTGCATCCATTTTCCCTATCATCAAAAGAATTAAAAGATTGGCTGACTGAGCAACAATTATTACCTAACAACACAACTGATTCATCAGCATCTCTGACATTACCTAGTAAGCATATTGATAATAAAACAAACAAATCTGAAGCAATTTTTAGTGTCCTACCACTACAAGCTGAGGAAACAATCCCAACAAAATATGAATGGTGGCCATGGAAAATAAATGGACTCACCTTAAGCCCTTTGGAAGCCTCAAGATGGCTCTCTAAGTTACCTTTATCTATAAAAAATACAAATCTAAGCGAAGAAATACTGTGGTGGACACATTTACAACGATGGGCTTTAAAACTTATAGCCAATGGTTTGTGGCTCCCCCAAGTGGAATTAAACAAAGAAGAAACATCACACCATAGGGCTCGCTGGGTTCCATTACTAAATCAAGAAAATGAGCGAAAACGATTAGAAACATTTGTCGAAACAATGCCTTTAGTTGTTCTTTCGTCCCTTCCATGGAAAAACAAAGAAGAGGAAAATATAAGCAACAAAGCATCCTCAACATTTAAGACACACAGATATCTAAATCCACTTGCTTCATGGCGTCCACACAATCAACATTTCGAAGTCATTAGTCTTCTTGAAGAAATTATTGATGCGCAATTACGAGAAAATTTTCAGCCAAGTACTAACAATCTTGACCCACTACTGAATGCATGGCAAAAAGCGCTTGGATCGGATAATGGATACATTGATCTATCCAATGAAGCTGTAAAGCGATTAGCAAATGCTACAAAGAATTGGAAGAGTGGGTTGTCTCCTAACCTTAGTTCCGCAAAAACATGTCTTGAGCTCAAAGCACCCTCTAATGATACGCAACCATGGAGATTGAAATTCTTCTTGCAAGCAGAATCTAACCCTCAAGTTAAAATTCCTGCAGCTCAAGTTTGGGACGCAGGCTCAGAAACAATAGAAATTGATGGTATAAAAATTGAAAAGCCAAGTGAACTTCTTCTAGAAGGTCTTGGAAGAACTCTCACCATTTTTCCTGCAATAGAAAGAGGCTTAGAGAGCCCAATGCCTAATGAAACAGAACTATCTTCTGCTGAAGCATTTCTCTTAATTAGAACAGAAGCAAAAAAACTTCGAGATCTTGGTATTAGCGTTCTTCTGCCCACAAGCCTTTCAAAAGGATTAGCAAATCGTCTTGGAATAACAATCAAAGCAGAGCTGAAAGAAAGCTCAAAAGGAGCAATGCTTGACGAGAGTCTTAGCTGGAATTGGAAGTTAATGATTGGGGGCACAAATTTAACCATGCACGAACTAGAAGAACTTGCACAAAAAAAGAGCCCTCTTTTAAACCACAAAGGAACTTGGATTGAATTACGTCCTAATGATTTAAAAAATGCTGAAAAATTCTTTTCTAATCCACCATTACTCAATCTCAATGAAGCCTTAAATCTTACGGCCACTGATGGAAACACCCTGAACAAACTGCCTGTTCATCACTTTGAAGCCGGGCCCAGACTTCAAGCAGTTTTGGCAAAATACCATCATAAAAAAGAACCAGAAGCTATAAAAGCACCTAATGGATTCCTTGGACAATTACGGCCCTACCAAGAAAGAGGTTTGGGATGGCTTTCATTTCTCTATCAGTTTAACCAAGGAGCATGTTTAGCCGATGATATGGGCCTTGGAAAAACTATTCAATTATTAGCTTTTATTCAACACCTAAAAAATCAACACAAACTCTCCAAACCAATTTTACTAATAGCCCCTACATCTGTTCTTACTAATTGGAAAAGAGAAGCTTTAACATTTACTCCAAAATTATCACTGCTTGAACACTATGGTCCTAAGCGGTGTTCTAACAAAGAGAATTTACGCAAATCACTGAATGGAATCGATATCTTCATTACAAGTTATGGGTTGCTGTTTAGAGATAGAGAATTATTAAAAATAATCGACTGGCAAGGAGTTGTGATTGATGAAGCTCAAGCTATTAAAAATCCCAAAGCAAAGCAAAGTATTGCAATTCGAGAAGTTACTAAAAATCTCCAAAACAACCCAATAAGAATCGCTTTAACCGGTACCCCAGTCGAAAACCGTATTAGTGAATTGTGGGCACTAATGGATTTTCTTAATCCCAAAGTACTGGGAGAAGAAGAGTTTTTTAATCAAAGGTACAAGTTACCCATTGAACACTATGGGGACATTTCTTCTCTGAAAGATTTAAAAGCACGCGTAAGTCCTTTTATTCTGAGAAGACTTAAAACAGACCAATCAATTATCTCCGACTTACCAAGCAAGATTGAATTAAATGAATGGATACATCTCAGCCAAGAGCAAGAACACTTATATAACAACACTGTTGAACAAAGTATTAATGAAATTGCCTCAACACCTCTAGGTCAACGTCATGGCAAGACTCTAGGACTCCTCACACGCCTCAAACAAATATGCAATCACCCAGCCCTTGCTTTAAAGGAAAGAAATATTGATAAAAACTTTCTCAATCGATCAACCAAACTACAAAGACTAGAAGAAATACTTGATGAAATTATTGAATCCAATGACCGAGCAATACTGTTTACTCAATTTGCTGAATGGGGACACTTACTTCAACAATACTTAGAAAAAAGATGGGAATCTGAAGTCCCATTCCTACATGGAGGAACATCTAAAATAAATCGACAAGCCATGGTCGATCGTTTTCAGGAAGACCCACGCGGACCAAACACCTTTATTCTTTCATTAAAAGCAGGAGGATTGGGTATAAATCTCACTAGAGCAAATCATGTATTTCATATAGATCGATGGTGGAATCCAGCAGTAGAAAACCAAGCTACAGATCGCGCATACAGAATTGGACAAACTAAAAGTGTTGTCGTCCATAAATTTATTACCACAGGTTCAATTGAGGAGAAAATCGATCAAATGATTCTTCAAAAATCTCAACTAGCTGAAGATATTGTCGGTTCAGGAGAAAACTGGTTGAAAAAGCTTAGTATTGAAGAATTAAATGACTTAGTTGCTTTGGATAAGCAAAATCCTGAATTTTAAGCAACGATGACCGATTCTGAAATAACAACAGAATTAGGAACAGAAGGGCTCGGAGAGCAATCATGGTGGGTCGAACAATGGATGGAACTGATAAATACTTATCGCTACAAAAAGCGCCTAGCACGAGCCTGGAACTATGCGAGAGAAGGCAATGTCACTTCAATACGTTTTGAAGGTCGTAGGGTTCATGCAAGAGTACAAGGCACTGAAAAACAGCCCTATAAAATAAAGCTTTGGTTAGATATTCTCGAGGAAGAAGATTGGAGATATGTAATCGAAGCATTAGCGAAAAAGGCAAAATGGTCTGCACAATTATTAGCAGGAGTGATGCCAAAGGATATTGAAAAGGCATTTGCTACTACTGGGAAAAGGCTCTTTCCTTTCAATCTTCAAGAAGTGAAAAGTGAGTGTAGCTGTCCAGATCAAGCAAATCCATGCAAACATATCAGTGCTATTTATTTCTTAATGGGAGATCAATTTAAAGAAGATCCTTTTATTCTCTTTCAATTACGTGGAAGAGATAAAAGCAGTCTGTTATCCGATATTATTCACCAGAGAAGTATTATACATAAGGAAAAGAAAGTAAAAGATACTAAGTCAATTCTTCCATCTAATATAATTAATAAGCAATCTGAAAGAATTGCAATCAAATATAAACCCAATTTTTGGTGGTCATACGAAAAAACCTTAGATGATGATTTAGTAGTAATTACACCATCAACAGACAAAAGTTCAGATGTTTTGCTGGCAGGAGAGTTACCATTAGCAAAAGACCCGAAATGTCCTGAATCGCATAATACATTTATTGCAAATTTAATATCACATCGGGACATTCAAGCTCAACAAGCTATGTTGCATGCAATGTCAATCAAAAGGTAAGAAATAACTACTGATTAGGAAATAAAATTAACCAGTATTGAAGAGTTTCTAATAGTATCTTTGATTTAAACAACTCTCATATGCTGACTTGACCTACTTACAATATTAGTCAAGATGGGAGAATTTAATTTATGGAGCCCAAATCAAAAAACGTTATCGATGAAGCAACAGTAAGCACTAGGCTATCTCTCCAATGCGAATCTATCGCACCTAATACCACAACAATTCGTTCTCTCGATTGGGAGCGCAGTCGTTTTGATATTGAATTTGGTTTAAGAAATGGAACAACATATAACAGTTTTATTATTGAAGGAAAAAAGAAAGCCTTAATTGATACCAGTCATGCAAAATTTAAAGAAACTTGGTTGAAGACCCTAAAAGAGCAAGTTGATCCTCAAACAATTGATTATCTAATAGTCAGCCATACAGAGCCAGATCATTCAGGCTTAATTAGCGATATTCTTGATTTAAATAACAACATTGAAATTGTTGGATCAAAAGTAGCGATCCAGTTTTTAGAAAACCAAGTTCATAAGCCATTTAAATCAACAACGATAAAAACAGGCGACAATCTTGATTTAGGAATTAATCCATCGAATTCTATCCATCACCAAATTGAATTTTTCAGTGCTCCCAATCTGCATTGGCCAGATACAATTTTCTCATTTGATCATGCGACAAGCGTTTTATACACATGTGATGCTTTTGGACTTCATTTCTGCACAGATGAACTGTTCGATCTCAATGCGGATCTTATCCTACCGGATTTTCGTTACTACTACGATTGCTTAATGGGACCAAATGCACGAAGTGTTATCCAAGCTCTAAAACGAATTAAAAAGTTACCAACTATCAATACAATTGCTGTAGGACATGGCCCATTATTACGTCACAATATCGAACTGTGGCTCAACAACTATCAGGAATGGAGTAGTCAAAGAAATAAAGGAGAAGGATATGCTGCGATTTGCTATATCAGTCAATACGGATCCTGTGATCAACTTAGTCAGGCTATTGCCCTAGGAGCAAGTAAAGCAAACGCAGAAATCCAGCTAATTGACATAAGAGCAACTGATGCTCAGGAACTAAGTGCTCTCATTGGAGAGGCAAAAGCAGTCATTGTTCCTACATGGGGCAACCAAATAGATACAGAGCTTCAAAATGCAATAGGAACTTTACTAGCCGCTATAAAAACAACTCAATGGGTAGCCGTATATGAAAGTTATGGGAAAAATGATGAGCCAATTGATGTTATTGCCAAGAAATTAAGAGATCTTGGACAAAAAGAAGCTTTCTCACCTTTAAGAGTTAAGCAAGCACCTGATGCTAAAACTTTGCAACAATTTGAGGAAGCTGGTACAGATCTTGGACAATTACTAAATCTTAAAAAAAATATTGCATCTATTAAAAGCATAGATGGAGATCTAATGAAAGCAATGGGGCGAATCAGCGGAGGATTATATGTCGTTACTGCCAGTCAAGGTGATGGCCCAAATCAACGTCAAGGTGCTATGGTTGCAAGCTGGGTTAGTCAAGCAAGTTTTAAACCTCCTGGTTTAACAGTTGCAGTTGCAAAGGATCGTGCAATCGAAACACTCATGCAAGTAGGTGATTATTTTGTTTTAAATGTGTTAGAAGAAAATAATTATCAGCAATTATTTAAGCAATTTCTCAAAAGATTTCCTCCAGGTGCTGATCGTTTTAAAAATATTTCTATCATAGAAAATGCCGCTAAAGGTGGTCCTGTCTTACAAGATGCACTTGCTTATTTAGATTGTTTTGTAAAACAACGTCTAGAAACTACGGACCACTGGATCATCTATGCACAAGTTGAAAAAGGTAATATTTCTAATCCAGACGCAAAGACAGCTGTACATCATCGCAAAGTAGGAACATATTATTAACATGAACCAGCGTACATCTAAGAAAACAACAGAAAAACAACTTATATGTTTACCTATTGCAGACGGATTCTCATCTATTAGATGTTTAAGCCCAAAAAAATTAAGATTCGAAATTGAATATTCCTTAGGAAAAGGAACAACGTCTAATACGTTTTTATTTTTTGAAAGCAATGAATCGACTGCTGTTCTAGTAAATCCTCCTGGAGAAAATTTCAAAGAAATTTTCTTACCTGCCTTAAAAGAAATTGTATCTACAGAGATTACAGAGCTATTAGTTGTTACGGGTCATATCAACCCAAACCGAGTTAGCCTTCTTAGAGAACTAGCAATAGAGTTTAAGAATCTAAAAATTATTTGCTCAAATCCAGGTGCAAAATTACTTAAAGAACTGTGGAATCAAGTCAAACCTTCAAAACCAACTATTAACAACAAGAAAAAATCAAAAAAGTTAGTTTTTCAAGCGCTTTGGAAAAGCCTCATACGTCCAAAAAATAAAGTGAATATACCAATTCCATTAATACCAGAACTCCAACTCATCAAGCAAGAGCAGTCTATTTCAATCCTAAATAACTATAAATTAACATTGATACCTGCGCCAACAGCCCGTTGGCCTGGTGGGCTAATCGCCTTTGAAGAAAAAACAGGTTTACTTATGAGTGACAAACTTTTTGGTGCTCATATTTGTACAGCAGAGTGGTCTGAAAAAAATCGAAGTAGCACAGACGATGAGCGTCGACATTATTTCGACTGTCTTATGACTCCGATAGTTAGCCAAGTAATCAGAATTATAGAAAAACTTGAATCACTTGATATTACTTCAATTGCACCGAGCCATGGACCAGCAATTGATAGTAGTTGGCGTAGTTTAATGAATGATTATCAAAGATGGGGCGATCAACAAAGCAAAGCTTCTATAAATATTGTTCTTCTCTTTGCCAGTGCGTATGGAAATACTGCAGCTATTGCTGATACTCTCGCAAAAGGAATTAGTTCCACAGGAATTAATGTAAAAAGTCTCAATTGTGAATTTACTTCTTCCGAGGAATTATTAGTTGCAATAAAAACAGCAGATGCTTATTTAATTGGATCACCAACTCTCGGTGGACATGCGCCAACGCCAATTATTTCAGCATTAGGTATTCTACTAGCAGAAGGAAATAAACAAAAGCCTGTCGGTATCTTCGGTAGTTATGGGTGGAGTGGGGAAGCAATAGATCTTTTAGAAAATAAGTTACGTGATGGGGGCTTTGAATTTGGTTTCGAACCTATAAAAATAAAATTTAGTCCCAATGTTGAAATGTTAAAAATCTTAGAGGAAACTGGTACAAAGTTTGGTCGTAAACTAATTCAGGCAGAGAATCGTCAAAAACGTCAACTTACTGGAGGTATAAGTATTACAAAAAGCGATCCTGCATTATTAGCGCTAGGAAAAATAGTTGGCTCCTTATCTGTTTTGACCGCCCAGAAACAAGAAGACGACAGTAATATAAATGGTGCAATGATAGCTAGTTGGATTAGCCAAGCTAGTTTTACTCCTCCTGGGATCACAATTGCTGTAGCCAAAGATAGAGCCGTCGAAACTCTGCTCCATAATGGGGATCTGTTTGCCTTAAATCTTCTCAACGAGAAAAACTACCAAAAACTATTAAAACAATTTCTTCAACCTTTTTCACCAGGAGCAGATCGATTAAAGGGACTTAATCTGATAACCAGTCCAGGAGAACAACCTATTCTTCCAGAAGCATTAGCATGGATAGAAGGTTGTGTTAAGCAAAGGATGGAATGTGGGGACCATTGGCTTATTTATGCGGAAGTGCTACATGGCAAAGTCCTTGATCAAAATGGCATTACAGCTATACACCATCGTCGCACAGGAGCAAATTATTAATCATAAAATCTGATAAACCTACCTAAATAACTGATTTACAACTAAGAAATGGATTCTGCACAAAACCTACTAATCATTACTGCTAGTGATGGAGAAAATCTAAAGCTTGCCAAAAGATTCTCTTCAATGGGAAAACAACTAGGAAAAACCACTGAATTACTTGACTTAACCAAGGTTGACCTTCCTCTTTTTAGTCCCAAAAAACACGCGGAACTAGGAATTCCGGCATCGATAGAAAATCTACAAGCTAAAATGGGCTCTCATTCACATTGGGTGATTTGTGCACCAGAGTATAACGGATCAATTCCACCTGTTTTAACCAATGCAATTGCCTGGCTTTCTGTACAAGAACAAGATTTTAGAAAATTATTTAACGGTAGACCTATTGCAATGGCAAGTTTCTCAGGAGGTGGTTGCATGGAATTACTCATATCTATGCGTATACAACTGACGCATCTCGGTGCTCAAGTTGTTGGAAGACATTTAGCTTGCAATGCGCAAAACCTCCCAAAAGATGAATCTATAGAAGACATCTTAAACAGATTAATTCAAACAAAACACTTAAATGTTTGAACATTATTTCTTAGCCATCTACACCACATATAGGTTTACAAAAAATCAACTGACCTGATCAAAAAATTGAATTTTCAAAGAAATCCAGCTACAGAAGTATTGCTATAACATAAAATTAGGTCTTGAAGCAATAAAAGTGACGCCAATTTCATCAACACTTTAAAATTTGCATTGATTAATGCTACACTACATATATTGTTCAATACTATAAAGCTAGGCATGGTTGATCAATCCATTCCTAATCAAAACAACTTTTTTTTTCATTCTCCCTCAATAATTCGGTACAAAGGATTCCTTCTAATAGAACAACACAATCAAAGTTGGTTAATCAGGCAAGAACAAAGTCCTCTTATTTTGCTCCCATTTAGAACAAAAATTTGTTCTTTAAAAGAGGCAAAGCAAATATTAGATGCCAAACTTCTCAAATCTCAAGATCATTTAGAAGCTGCTTAAGTTGAGAGGGGTTAAATAGCTAAATTAAAGCTCATCCAAATATTGAAAGTTCATTTTCTATTTTTGATCATTAAGTTGCCATGCTTGAAGAATTTGCTGAGCCATAGGTAATGCATGTACAGAACCTCCTCCAGGGGTATTCTGAGCGAAAGCAACAATAACAATTTCAGGATCTTGATAAGGAGCAAAACATGCAAACCATGCGTGATCCTTTCCACCAGTACTATCTTCAGCTGTCCCTGTTTTTCCTGCTAGAGGAGGAAAGTTAGGCAAATCCCATTTTAAACTTCTCCCAGTACCCGATTCAATCACCTTACGTAAGCCCTCTCTAATTGTATTTAATGTGCTCGCTTGAATATCTACTTTTTGTCGATATTTAGAAGATAGCCAATCAATATCTCCATCAACTAAATGAGGAGTAATTAAATAACCACCATTTGCAAACACTGCATATGCTCGTGCAAGCTGCAGTGGTGTGACTTGCACAACAGCTTGACCTATTGATGCACTAGCAATATCTTCTGGTATCCAAGGTGTTGTTCCAGGTCGTGCCCAACCCCTTCCCCTAGCAGCCCACTCTGCATTACCAACAAAACCTTTGCTTTCTTCCTGTGCAATTTCAATACCAGTGAGATTATTAAAGCCTAATTTTAGAGCAGTAGCATATAAGTTTTTAATCCCAACACCAACACCTACTTGATAAAAAAAAGTATTGCTAGAAACTCGAAACGCATCTTCATAACCTATTGTGCCCCATCCTTGACGATTATGTTCCGGAAAACAATGGCCACCATATTGAATACAAGCCTCGGTTTTCAAACGTACATCAGATTTAAATTTACCTGTTTCCATGCCAGCCATACCAGTTACAATCTTCCATGTACTTCCAGGGTCATAAGCATTTACAGCTCGACTGAATAAAGGTCTTTGAGCAGATAAAAAAATAGTTTCATACTCTTTTTCTGTTCTAACTTGTTTCGTAAAAAAATTAGGATCAAAGTTTGGTTTACTAGCCATTGCTTTAATAGCCCCTGTCTTTGGATCTAACGCAACTATTGCTCCAGCTGATTTCTCTTCTAGCGCCTTCTCGGCAGCATTTTGTAATTCAAAGTCTAGTGTTAATACAAGATCCTTACCTGCTTTTGGAGAGCGATAACCAAGGCTACGTTGAATATTTCCTATAGAATCAACTTCCAACATTTCACCTCCCCATTCTCCACGTAAATGACCTTCAAAAGCAGCTTCAATTCCACTGCGACCAATTAAATCCTTCATCTTATAACCATGTTTTGAAAGTTTTTTATATTCCTTTCTAGTGATTAATTGCGTATAACCAAGAACATGTGAAGCTCGATTTTTGTATGGATAATTGCGAATGGATTGAATATTAATTTGCAGACCCTTAAAAACTCTTTCTTGCTCTTGAAAACGTAATACCTGTTTTTGTGACATATTCTCAATTAAAACAATACTAAATTGATTTCCTTCCAATCCACGTTCAAACGAATCCCTAAGAGATTGAAAATTGATATCAAGCAATTCTGATAATCTTCTGGATAATTTAGGCCAGTCATTTTTACTAATTAAATGGGGCTGAAGTATTAAAGAAAATCTCAGTTTATTATCTGCTAATAAATTACCATTAGAATCTAAAATCCTTCCTCTAATTGGAGGATTCGAGATTAAGCGAATACGATTTTCATTAGCAAGCCTCTTATAAAAAGACCCTTGGATGACTTGCAACCAAAAAAGTCGGCCTGAAATCAAAGAAAATAATATTAGCACTAAAAAGAAAATTATATTGCTCTGAATCGTTATAGAAAAATTCTTATTAGATTGATTATTCACAACACTAATCTAGTTCAAATAAAGTCCATAGTCTTAATCTATTGGATCATCTAAATGAGATTTAATTAAATTCAATCTATCATCAATTCTTCTTAAAATGGGAGCTAATGTATCATAATCTGATGAGTAATAGTAATTGGTTTCTGGAGGTGTTTCTGATACTTCAACCTCAAAAGCTGGATTACCTAACCCAGGACTAATTTCATCTAATTTTTGTCTAATTAATTTTGCCGATGCTGAGCCTTCCCCTCTCAGTTTAGCCATAGGGTTATCAGATGATAAACCTTCAAAGACTTTGCTAGCCCCACCTTTCTTTGCTCTATCTAAAATTGCCATTCCTACAGGCAGAAAATCTTCCATGAAGGAAAGATGAAAATTATCTACTTGAGAATTAGACACCATTTTTTAAGGTTAATTCATTCCAGGGCTATTTGTAGAGGAAAAATAGGGAGTGCAACTATTGCTAGCAAAACCTAATGACCATCCACCAAATACCGAAATACAGCAAACTGCGACAAATGGAAGGAAAGCCTTTTGTGTTGTCTCAAGATTAACCCATTCACTCCATTCCCTCCAAAAACGTTCCCTGGCAAAACGTTTTCTTTCTTGTGATTCTAGATTTAAACGATGCCTAAAAGACTTCTCAACCCATTTTTCAAAAGCACGCTTTTTCGTAACTGCCATTTTGCGCTCTACCTCAAGCAACTGCCCAGCTGTTAAATCAGGATGAAAAGTGCTGATCAACTCCAGACTTTTTAAAAACATTTCAACGGCAGCATCTTTAATCTGACGTTGAGCTTCTTCTAATAAATTCCAATCTAATTCAGGGTAGAACCTTGCTCGATTAAGAACAATCTGTTCTTCTCCAATTTGACCTGGTTCTCTCAACCAACGATCCGTATTGGTATCAAATCTACGCCAATACAAAAAAGGGTTGAGGAAAATTGTTTTTCCAGATAATTTTATGCTGTCATTTTGCAGCCTACGGTCAACAGTCAATTCAGATTGATTAGCAACAGTCAATGTTATTTATAAGCAACTAATCTAAAATAGCTATTTTAAAGCTATTTTCCAGTCACAAATGAATTACATAGTGCCTAACAGCAGTAAAAAGAATTCTGAATTATTCCCACTCTATAGTTCCCGGAGGTTTGCTAGTGATATCTAAGACAACCCTATTAACCCCTGCGACCTCATTCACTATTCGGTTTGAGATTTTTTCTAATAAAGAATATGGCAAACGCGACCAATCAGCTGTCATACCATCTTCACTAGAAACACATCTTAGAACAATTGGCCATGCATAGGTACGTTGATCTCCCATTACACCTACTGAACGAACTGGTAATAAAACAGCAAAAGCTTGCCAAACTTCATGATATAAATCAGCACGAGCTATTTCTTGTCTAACAATTAAATCTGCATCACGAAGACAATTCAATTTTTCATTAGTCACTTCACCTAAAATACGAATAGCTAAACCAGGACCAGGAAAAGGGTGACGCCCAACAATTTCCTCTGGTAAACCTAAAGATCGGCCAACTTTTCTCACCTCATCTTTAAACAAAGTCCTCAATGGTTCAACTAATTTAAACTGCAAGTCTTTAGGTAATCCACCAACATTATGATGACTCTTAATTTTAACTGCGACCCGTTCACCAGTTTTTGGATCAATATTGGTGCCAGCACTTTCAATCACATCAGGATAAAGTGTTCCTTGTGCAAGATAATCAAAAGGTCCTAAACGAACACTTTCTTCTTCAAAAACACGAATAAATTCGGTACCTATAATCTTTCTCTTAATTTCAGGATCAGTAACCCCTTTTAATTTATTAACAAAGCGATCTCGAGCATTAATATATTCAACATTAATATGAAACTTCTTGTCAAAGAAATCCATTAAAAACTCTGGTTCCCCTTTACGCATAAAACCTTGATCAATAAACATACAAGTAAGTTGATTACCAATAGCTTTCTTTAAAAGAAATGCAAGCGTTGATGAATCGACTCCACCAGATAATGCAAGCAAAACTCTTTTATTCCCAACTTTTGAATTCACATCTTTGATTGCTTCATCAATAAAAGTATTAGTAGTCCAATCAGGCTGACATGAGCAAATCGTATAAACAAAATTCCTAATCATGACCATCCCAAACGTCGAATGCACAACCTCTGGATGAAACTGAACTCCATAAAAGCGATGGCTATGCAAGGCTATTGCAGCGTCAGGGGTATTACTTGTATGAGCTAATCGAACAAAACCTTCTGGAAGTTGCTTTACAGAGTCACCATGGCTCATCCACATTGTCGAACCACTATCTACATTTGTTAGCAATGCAGTTGGATCATCAACTTCTAAATGTGCTTTCCCATATTCAGCCTTACCAATAGCTGCTTCTACGTTACCTCCCAATTGCTTAACCATGACCTGCATCCCATAACAAACTCCCAAAATAGGAATGCCTAAATCCCAAATAGCTGGGTCAGGCATTGGCGCTGTTTTTTCATATACCGAACTAGGACCTCCACTAAGAATGATTCCTTTAGGAGCCAATTCTCTTAACTCATCAGCTGTAATGGTATATGCCTGAACTATTGAATAAACTTCTGTTTCTCGAATCCTTCGTGCAATTAACTCAGAGTATTGCGAACCAAAATCAAGAATAACAATTGATGGCTTACGCTGAATAGCAAAATTAGTATCAAGCATTTCTTTCTCCTAAAGAACCTCAATGATCTTAGAAATTTAGAATAGAGGTAATTGGTGAACTAGTCTTCTAATTTCAAGCCAAGAGAATCCATAATAGATTGTCCATATTCCCCAGACCAACGCAATTTTCTTCTTCTATCAAAAAGAACAGCACCTATTTCAATGGAAGAAGTGAAATAACGGCTAACATATTCAATGCTTCTTTTTTCTACTTCAACTGATAATCTTTTCCAAAGCCTTTTGGCACTAGGCATATCTTGATTTTCTAAAATTAATAATGCAGTTTCAATCGAAGATGAATTCTCAAAATCTTTTATCAAATGCAAAGGAATTCCTTCTTTAACAGCTAAAGCTATTAATGTTTCAAAACGATTATCAGCCAAATGATGATGCGTATGAAACACGCCTCCAGCTAATTTAATTAGTTTCCCATGATAACCAAAAAGTAATATCTGCTTCACTCCTAACTCAGCTGCAGTAACCAACAAAGGGCCGACCCAATTACCAGTTTTAATAATTTGTCTAGAAGTTAATCCTGAGTTTAAGGCTAAGTTCAATCCATTTTCACCAATTACAAAAATTAATTTTCCTGAAAAATCTGGCTCTTTACATTTCTCTCGAAGACCTTGAATGGTCTTCTGAAGTTGATCAGGAGAAGCACTGGATTGAACTTCAACTTGCATACCAATTAAAGCAAGACCATCAACTACACCAAAAGCATGATTACTTGTTTTCTCTGCTAATTGCTTTCCAGAAGGAAAAATAATTTCCACCCTCAAAAAATATCCAGATTTTCGAAAAGATCTAAGGTTGTAATACAACAATTGACGAGCAAATTCTGAGATAGAAATTTCTTGAGTTGCTGATAACTTCCCTACTCCATACCCTGGAACAATTTCCAACCATGACTTATCAACTGGTAGGACAAGGTCTGAAGTGGATTTTTCAATTTTTAAAAATTCAAGGCAAGCCCAAACCTCTAAACCTCTTGTGATATCAAGACATTTTCCAGAATTGCAATGACTGATCCCTATTGCTTTCCCTCCATTTTCAAGCAATGCTGCTGATCTAATTGGAACAACTATTGATTGCGTATCATCTGAAAAATCAATCGTTTGATTTGACTCAAAATCATTGCCCACCAATACTTGACCTGCAGCTTTAGCCGCAGCAACGACCCAAATTGGAAGAGTAAATCCTCTCAAATCAACAAAAGAATAAAAGACAAAACTAATTTGCTAATTAGTTTTTTAAAATAGCTTGTATCAACAAAGAATCCATGCAAGAAAAACTTACATTAATGATCCCAGGACCGACACCCGTTCCTGAAAGAGTTCTCAATGCATTGAGTAAACATCCTATTGGTCATAGAAGTCCAGAATTTCAAGAGATTATTCAAAAAACATCAGAACTTCTGAAGTGGCTCCATCAAACAGAAGGGGATGTTTTGACTATTACTGGAAGCGGAACTGCTGCAATGGAAGCAGGAATCATAAATACTCTCAGTAAAGGAGATAAGGTTATTTGTGGTGAAAATGGAAAATTCGGAGAGCGTTGGATAAAAGTTGCAACGGCTTTTGGTCTTGATGTCATCACTGTAAAAGCAAAATGGGGAGAACCTTTAAATCCAAAAAGTTTTCAAGAAATTTTAGAAAATGATAAACAAATAAGAGCTGTAATAGTTACTCATTCAGAAACATCTACAGGAGTCATTAATGATCTTCAAACGATTAGTAAATACGTTAATTCTCACGAAAATGCAATTATGATTGCAGATTGTGTTACATCTATTGGAGCATGTAATGTACCAATGGATGCATGGGGCATCGATGTAATTGCATCGGGATCTCAAAAAGGTTATATGATGCCACCAGGCCTTAGCTTTGTCGCAATGAGCGAAAAAGCATGGCTTGCTAATAAGAGATCTGATCTTCCCAAATTCTACCTAGATCTTGAATTATATAAAAAAACAATTATTAAAGATAGTAGTCCTTTTACTCCTAGTGTAAATTTATATTTTGCTCTTGAAGAAGCACTAATAATGATGAAAGAAGAAGGGCTTAAATCGATATTTACTAGGCATAAAAGACATATGAATGCAATTCAAGAGTCAATGAAATCAATAGGTTTAAAGCTTTTTGCTAAGGATGGTTATGGAAGCCCATCTATTACATCTATTATTCCCAGTAATATTGATGCAGAAATACTAAGAAAGTCAGTAAAGAATGATTTTGATATTCTACTTGCTGGTGGTCAGGATCATCTAAAAGGAAAAATATTTAGGATTGGTCATCTTGGTTTTATTAATGATAGAGATATAATTACAGTTGTAGGTGCAATCGAAGCATCGATGGATAAGTTAGGAGTTCTGAATAAAAAACTTGGTACAGGAATATCTATAGCAGCAAAAAGTCTAAATAGAACAGTCAATTAACCGGCTAAAAAGGCAATTCCAGAATCTTATTTAAAGTTCAAGTAAATGAATATATTTATTGCCTAGAAAAATTTTCATGCCGCAATATCTTCATTTCTATTATTTTCATCCACCCATAATTGCTCAGAATGCTCTTCATTAGAAGAGTTCTTTACTTCATTAGAAGAATTATTCAAAAGACCCTTACACTCCTGCAATAACTGATCTACACCATCAAGCATAACCATCTCCTCATCAGACTGAGTTTCTTTAGGTTGATTTGATTGCAACTCCAAAAGTTCAATTCGCTGCTCAAGTTTTACCAATCGCTGAGATATCTCAGTAAGTGTCAGAGCAAGATCTTCAGCTGTACGAGTAATTCTGAATGAACAAGAAGATGCCATTTAATAACTTTTATATATGCACTGATCACAACACATAAATCAAAGATTCTCAAGTCTTTTTTGATTCAAAATAAAAAAGTTTTAATAAGGGTCCAAAAACATCCTTTTAAGAACATGGAAGACCTTTTCTAAAAATTTATTTCTTTGCTGAATTAACCGGGAATTTGTTTGGAATACTTGTAATTTCAGGAAATTTTACAATCAAATTACCTAAAGGAAAAACTATCCTGCAAATTTCAATTAGAAAAAAATATAGATAGATCATGATCAAAAAATTCTCTTAATCATCTTCAAACACTTTTCAAGCCTTCTGTAATAAGTCAAATTTGATTCGTTTTAGATGGAACAACAAATCAAATATCTGTTAGTTGTGTATCAAATGTGGACCTTGATCTCTTTTGAGAAGCTGTAGATAAAGTATTGATGGAATAATCCTTATTGAAGCTGACTTAGGAGTAGGCACTGCTATAGCAGCTCACTATAGGGTTAGATTCATAATGATTCCTGTGTAAGTAGAAATTTTCAGTACATGAAAAACACTAAATTGAAAATAAACTAGACATTCCAAAGTAGGTAGATATCTTGAATAAAACAGAAAGGACTACTGCGATGTTCCAAAAAAGGAGTTTATTTTTGCTCCCAATATCAATTTTTGCGCTAACCACATCAACAATCATTGGTTCCTTTGCAAATGCTGGCTCACAAGGGGTTGATATCTACTGTGTGATGAGAAATGGAGGAAACGATCACGATTCAAGTTGGCAAGCTGCCTACCAAGCTATAAAAAGCGAAAGAGGAGGTTTGTTTAAAATCTCTCCAAAACAGTCTGCGACCATAATTGTTCAACAAGTTGTGGGCAGTCCAGAAAAATATGAAAATTGTGTTCAATATCTTGGTGATCTCTTCCCTCAGGAATATGTTCAACCTCCTAAAGCAAAAACAAAAGCTAAAAAAAACAAGGAAGATAAGGGCTATGTAAACGAAAGGTATAGTTACTAAGGAATCAGAAAAAGTGATTAAGGTCAAAAAGGTTTGTAAGGGTACATAATTAGCATGCACTGCACATTGACTAAATAGAAAAATAAGTCAAAATAGTGATAATTAAGATCGTAGAATGCAAAACAGGGATGCAGTCTTCCTAGAAGATTTATGCCCCAAACTAAGTGATAGGCGTTGGCGAAAATCAATTCATAATTTTACAGGTAACAGTTGTATATATTGTGGTAATAATTCTGAATCAATTGATCATGTTATACCCCGCAGTAAAGGAGGTTTAAGTATTACTGAAAATTGTGTTCCTGCCTGCCTTTCATGCAATGGAGATAAATCAGATGTAGAAGCATTCTACTGGTATCGAAGACAAAGGTTTTATGACCCAAGAAGAGCTATGGCTATAAGGGCTTGGAGAGATGGAGATATAAGATTAGCAATCAGATTATTACAATGGGCAGCACCTAAAGAAGATAAGAAGTATAGAAACTTAAGAAGAAAAGCTGAAAGAGATCTAGATTTAAATGCCGCATAAAGTCTACCAAATTTGACATGCATCAACAGAATTATATTTCTCACAAATAGAAGCAAATTGTTGAGGTTTTTCAGGTGCAAATAAAATTGCAACCCCCACAAAACAAAGAACAATTCCTAAAATAAATTGCAACCTGTTTTGATCTTGAAGCCCAATAGTGCTTTGATTAAGCTGACCACAAGAAGAATCAGACACTTGGATAGTCGAAGGAGAGCAGTTATGCATCGAAAAATCATTCGCTAATACATTTGTACTCATGCTTCAAGAAGTTGTCAAGCGTTCCGAAAGATTTCCTTCTGATTCAAAGGTCTTAATCTTTGGAGGAGGTTTTAGCGGGCAACATATAGCGAAGGCAGCAAGAAAGCTTGGAGCTGAGGTACTTTGCAGTCGTAGAGACTTTAAAAAGAAGGGTGCTGACTTTATTTTTGATAGTACTAGCAACACATTGCCATCAAAGACAATTTTTAATAATGTCACCCATGTGATTAGTTGTATTCCTCCTGAAAAAAATGGAGACGACCCTGTTTTAAGAAATTTTGGTGAGGTGTTAAAAAATATTCCGCTCAAATGGGTAGGTTATTTATCTACCACAGGAGTATATGGAGATTATAAAGGAGAATGGGTAAATGAGGAGAGTATTACTATTCCAAAACAGCAAAGAAGTATTAGAAGATTAGCATGTGAAAAAGCATGGCAGTCTTTAAATCTTCCATTGCAAATTCTTCGACTACCAGGAATTTATGGACCTGGAAGATCAACACTAGAAGTTATTCTAAATCAACAAAATCCTGTTGTGAATAAGGAAGGGCAAGTCTTCTCCCGTATTCATATAGATGATATTGCAGGAGCTATAATTCACTTAATAAGTTTATATTCAAAAAGTCTTAATCCTCAAATCATAAATATTGCTGATAATCTACCAGCCAATAATGTAGAAGTAATGAAATATGCATTTAATCTTTTAAATAAACCTATGCCGAGGATAGAGTCATTTGAAACTGCATCAAAAAGAATGAATCCTATGGCATTATCATTTTGGCAGGAAAATCGTAAAGTCAGTAATGATATTCTTTGCAAAGATCTCGGTTATAAATTAATTCATCCTGATTATAAATCAGGTCTAAATGATTGTTTAGAATATACCCATATGAATAGTCTGTAATTTATTTTTCAATAGATATGCCTAACTTTTTTCTAGACTATTAATAATAAATTCAGACCAATTTATAGGCTTTTGAGGGTCAACTTGATTGAATCCAATATTATGCAAAAGTACACTCCACTTAACCACTAGCCAACCATCATGCAGGCCACGTGCCATTCCATAACTCAAAACAACTAATAGTACAAAGCGCAACATGGAAAAAAAGAATCAATATTCATATGAGGCCCAAAACCAAGTGGTCATAGCTTTAGGAGACCCTGCAGGCATAGGCATAGAGATAACTCTAAAAGCTCTTGGATCGAAGAACTTACCTAAAAATATGCAACCTATTCTTGTCGGATGCAAACAAAATATAGAACTTACATATTACAAACTTAGATCTCAAGGCATTTCCTCTCTGGCTGATCCCAAGAAAATAGAAATAGAAGATATACCATTCGATGCGAATCTAATCTCAGGTCAACCAAATTCTCAAACTGGCAAGGCAAGCTTTGATTGGTTAACCAGAGCTAGTGAAATTCTTATAGAAAGACAAGCTAGAGCATTAGTTACTGCCCCAATAGCAAAGTATGCATGGCAAGCCGCAGGACATCAATACCCTGGTCAAACTGAAAGGTTAGCTGAACTATTTGAAGCAAAGCATCCCTCTATGCTTTTTACAGCCAAATCCCCTAATAATTCTTTTAGATTAAATACTCTGCTAGCAACTACTCACATTCCCTTAAACGCTGTTCAAAAAAACCTTTCTCCTGAATTGATATTTTCAAAACTGGATACGCTATTAAATTTCTGCAAAAAATTCAAAAAATATCCCAAATTATCTATAGCTGGGCTAAATCCACATGCTGGTGAAAAAGGAAACTTAGGTACTGAAGAAATTGAATGGTTAATTCCTGTTATAGAAAAATGGAAAGTAAATCATCCTGAAATAGTACTTGAAGGTCCAGTTCCTCCTGATACTTGTTGGATCTCAGCAGCAGAAGCATGGAAATATGGACCAAATTCTTCTTGTCCTGATGGAATACTTGCCCTCTATCATGATCAAGGCCTAATTCCAGTAAAAATTATTGCATTTGATTTTGCTGTTAATACAACGCTAGGACTTCCCTTCGTTAGAACATCTCCTGATCATGGAACAGGTTTTGATATAGCAGGACAAGGCGTTGCAAAATCAGAAAGTATGCTATCTGCTATTCAAACCGCCTGGGAACTATCAAATTCTTAATCAAAAATAAACCTATGAGGGTTTAACTTTCATTAAAGGCTGACCAAACTCAACGGGAGTTCCATTCTCTACAAGAATTTCAATAATTTCACCACTAACTTCAGCTTCCAATTCATTCATCAATTTCATAGCTTCCAAAATGCAGACAGTTTGTCCAACGGTGATTCGCGATCCAATCTCCACAAAAACAGGCTCGCCTGGAGCAGGAGCCCTATAAAAAGTGCCAACCATTGGTGCTGTAATTTCAACGAACTCTCCCCTATTAGAAGAGACAGGAGGAGGGGTATTTCCCGTTGATGCAGACGATGAAACTTCTACTGAAGGCTCACAAATGATAGGAGGAGAAACTAACTGAGAGATTTGATTAGAGGAAGATGGTGTATTAACCAAAGCTGTCTCAGAAGAAACAGGTAAATTTCGCTTGATTTCTAATCTGAAATCCTTACCTTCTAAACAAAATTCTTGAATATCACTTTCAGCCAAAGTAGCCAAAAGATGATCTAGTTGTTTGTGATCAAGATTCATTGTGATTAGGACTCCCGACCTAGATAACTATCATTACGAGTATCAACTTTGATCTTCTCACCTACTGAAATAAATAAAGGTACCATTATCTGAGCTCCAGTTTCAAGGATTGCAGGTTTTGTACCACCTGTAGCAGTATCTCCCTTAACACCCGGGTCTGTTTCTTTTACTTCAAGCACAACAGAGTTTGGTAATTCAACCTCAAGAGGTTTTTCATTCCAAGAGACTACATTAACTTCCATACCTTCTTTTAAATATTTTCGACTTTCACCAATTTGACTAGCGGTAAGCCGAGTTTCTTCATAGCTATTCATATCCATAAATACATAATCTCCTGATTCCATATAAGTATGTTGAAGTGTTGTTTTTTCTAGCAATGCTTGCTGAACCATCTCTCCAGCACGAAATGTTTTCTCTACAACATTGCCACCTTGTACAGATTTTAACTTAGTACGAACAAATGCTGAACCTTTACCAGGCTTAACATGTAAAAATTCAACTACTCGCCAAACAGCTCCATCTAATTCAATAGTGGTACCTGTTCGAAAATCGTTACTTGAAATCATTTGCCAGACCCTACCACGCGATCATAAGTCTGTGCCAAAGTTGTGCATGAGTTGAAAACCACATGACAAAAAAAGTTCTCACCCTAATTCTTCTTACATTATTCATTCCCCTCGGAATAGTTTGGGTTGATCCTGCAACTGCAGCACTACCTACAGGCAATCGCGTAAAAGACCCTTATGCCATTTTAAGGAATTCCTTACCAATTGATCAAAAAGATTTAAGAGAGATTCAACACACTCTTGAAGATACAAGTGATTTAGTACGTGGAAATAGATGGCCAGCAATCAACCAAGCTGCCTCAAGAAGCCAATTTTTAGCAAATTCAGGTAAAGATAAAATCATCCAATCAATCCCTAATGCGGAAAGGCAAAAAGGAGAAAAAATCTTTTCTAAATTACAAGACAGTCTCAAAAGCCTTAATGAAGATTCAAGCCTAAAAAACAAAACTGCTTTTTTAGACAAACGTAGAAAAGCACTCAAAGAAATTGGTGAATTAGAAGGTTTACTGTTACCTGAAAAATTTCCTTATGAAATACCAAAAGAATTTGATGCTTTACCACGCCTACTTGGAAGGGCAACAGTTAACATAAAAACTACAAAAGGTGATATGTATGCAGTTATTGATGGATATAACGCACCTTTAACTGGAGGAGCTTTCATAGATCTAGTAAAAAAAGGGTTCTATGATGGATTGCCTATGAATCGAGCTGAAGAATTCTTTGTTTTACAAACTGGAGATCCTGAAGGACCAGAAATTGGCTATATAAACCCTGAAACAAAGGCAGAAAGGCATGTACCTCTAGAAATAAGAGCACCTGGCAAAAAGGAGACTATTTATAACCAAACCTTTGAAGAACTAGGACTTTATACAGATACCCCTGTACTCCCATTTGCAACTCTTGGAACTCTAGGATGGGCCCATTCAGAACAAGCTTTAGATGATGGTTCTTCTCAATTTTTCTTCTTTCTTTATGAAGCCGAATTAAACCCAGCAGGAAGAAACTTAATTGATGGAAGAAATGCAGCTTTTGGATATGTAGTTGAAGGTGAAGAGATCCTTAACGAATTAGGTGTTGATGATGAAATTATTTCAATAAAAGTTTCTGGAGGTTCAGAAAATCTTTTTCAACATGCTTAAAGAGAACAGCCAACATATAAAACTAGAGCAACTTGGTGAAAAGGAAATTCTCAATCGGCTAAAAAAATATATGGATTTTGGTCAAATAGATGACGATACAGCATTAATAACATCCTCCCAAAAGGATCTAATTATTAATACAGACATGCTGGTAGAAGATGTACATTTCAGTGAGGCAACATCTATTCCAATACATATTGGTTGGAAAGCTATAGCCGTAAATATTTCCGACTTAGCTGCTAGTGGGGTTGAAGAAATCTTAGGTGTCACTGTGGGGTTAATTGCCCCAGCCTCTACTAATTGGTCATGGGTTGATGGAGTATATACAGGCATCCAAGATGCTTTAAATACATTTGGTGGAAAATTACTAGGAGGTGATTGTTCTAGAGGGAATCAAAAATCCCTTTCGATTACTGTTGTGGGAACAAAAGGTCCTTTAAATCTCCATCGATCCAATGCAAAACCTGGAGATCATCTAGTAACTAGCGGACCCCATGGATTAAGCCGTTTAGGACTTGGATTGCTTTTATCAGACCCATTTTTAAAATCTTTGGAATTACCTCAATCTCTTAAAGAACAAGCTATTAAAGCCCATCAAACACCCATACCAGCTCTAAATGCTCTTGAAAAGCTTATATTTTGCAAGCCATCATCTTCACCCTGGAGGGCCGCTGCCACTGACAGCAGTGATGGACTATTAGAAGCAATTGAATGTCTATGTAAAAGCAGCAAATGCACAGCCATAATTGAACCCCAAAATTTACCCATACATCATGAATGGCCAAAAGGACCAGAGTGGGATTCTTGGTGTCTAGAAGGAGGGGAAGACTACGAGTTAGTTGTTAGTTTGCCTCCGATATGGGCAAAAGCTTGGAGAAAAACTTTGCCATTGAGTAAAACTATTGGAAAAATGAAAAAAGGTTCTCCAAAAGTAATTTGGTCAAATGGAGAGACTATTCGGAAGAGTTCAACTCAAACTTATAAACATTTTTAATTAGAGACAATTTAAATTGCTTGCGCTAGAGGATCAATTGTTGTTCAATTTATTTCCAATTCTTTGCAACCACTTCAGCCAAATCAACAACTCTCTGGCTATAACCCCATTCATTGTCATACCAAGCAACAACCTTACCCAAATTATCTCCTATTGCCATAGTTAATGCTGTATCAACAATTGAAGAATCATCTGTACCTGCATAGTCGCTTGAAACTAATGGGGTATCACCATATTTAATGATTCCTTTCATAGAACCTTCTGAAGCAGTCTTTAAGGCTGCATTAATTTCATCAGCAGTGATTGAACGACCTGATTCAAAAACCAAATCTACTGCCGATACATTAGGAGTAGGAACTCGCATAGCAATACCAGTTAACTTGCCTTTCATTTCTGGATATACCAAAGCTACTGCCTTTGCAGCACCAGTTGAAGTAGGAACAATATTTAAAGCTGCAGCCCGGGCTCGTCTCAGGTCTCGATGGCTGTTATCAAGAATTCTTTGATCACCTGTGTAGCTGTGAATTGTGGTCATCAAACCTTTATTAATTCCAAAAGTCTGATCAAGGACTTTTACAACTGGAGCAAGACAATTGGTAGTACAGCTTGCATTACTAAGAACATCAAAATCATCATGTCGATATTGATCAGCATTTACACCAACAACAAAAGTACCTACTCCATCACCCTTACCAGGCGCAGTCAGAATTACTTTTTTAGCTCCTACCTGTAAATGTTTGCTAGCTCCTTCAAAAGTATTAAAAACACCTGTTGATTCAATAACAAGATCAATGCCCCACTCTTTCCAAGGGAGGTTCATTGGGTTTCTGTCTGAAAAACACTTGATTTGCTTGCCATTAATAATAAATGTGTCGTCAGTGTAATCAATTTCAGCATCCTTGATTTGACCAAGAATTGAGTCGTACTTCAATAGATGTGCATTAGTCTTTGGGTCAGAAGTTACATTCACTCCGACTAAATCAAGTCCTGTATTGGCACCTCGACTTAACCAACATCTCATGAAGTTGCGACCAATTCGGCCGAATCCATTAATCGCAACACGCAAAGTCATTTGAAGAACCACTAAACCAGAAGGGCCTGTGATCATACAGAAAAGTTGCGCAATTACTAAATTATTGGATGTTCTTAATGTAAAAGAATGGTGAAACCCTAGTAAAACCGTTAAAAAAAAAACCAAAAATTAAAAAATGAGCCTTCTTTAGAAGAGAGAGTTATCGTTCAATCGTCTAAACAAACCTGTTGAAAATCACTTCAAACCAAACAAGACATTTTCACTTCATTGGAATTGGAGGAATTGGAATGTCTGCCTTGGCACTTGTTTTAAAAAATAGGGGTTGTTCCGTTTCTGGATCAGATCAAACTAAAAACCACTCAATTCTTAATTTAGAAAAACTTGGAGTAAAAATTTTTAAAAGTCAAAAAGGATCCAATCTAAGCAATATAGAAAAAATTGAAAATAAACATTTAATTGTAGTAATTAGTTCTGCTATACCTCCAGATAATGATGAACTGCAATACGCATACAAAAATAATATAAATATTATACATCGTTCAGATTTATTGAATGATTTAATTAGTCAAAAAAACTCTATTTTAGTTGCTGGAAGTCATGGGAAAACTACTACAAGTACATTAATAACTACAATTATTTCTCATAATAATCAAGACCCTACTGCAATTATCGGTGGCATAGTTCCTTGTTTTCAAAGCAATGCTCATGCAGGTAAAGGCAAGATTCTTGTTGCTGAGATAGATGAGTCAGATGGGAGTATTACTAAATACAATGGTGATATAGGTATAATAACTAATATAGAGTTAGATCATACTGATTATTACCCTGATATGGGATCATTAATAAAAGCCATGAATATTTTTGGTAGTAATTGTAAGTCATTGATATTAAATTATGACTGTTCTAATCTAAAAAAATATTTTTCTAAAAAAGAAATTTGGTGGTCTATAAAAGAAAAAAATAATATTGATTTTGCAGCAATACCTAATTCAATGAATGGAAATATTACTATTGCTAATTACTATGAAAAAGGAGAATTTATTGACAAAATAGAATTACCGATCCCTGGCGTTCATAATTTAAGTAATGCCTTAGGGGCAATTGCAGCATGCAGAGTGATGGGTTTAAAATATATAGAAATTAAAAATAGTTTAAGTCACCTTAAATCACCAAATAGAAGATTTGAATTTAAAGGTGTTTGGAATGGAAGGCAAATTATAGATGATTATGCTCATCATCCCAGTGAAGTAAGGGAGACCATCTCAATGGCCAGATTAATTATCAAGAGTAAGGAAAGTTTTCTACCTTTAAAAGCTGATCGATTAGTTGGTGTATTTCAGGCTCACAGATATACTCGAACGAGAGATTTAATGAAAGATTTTGTAAAATACCTTGGAAAAGTTGACTTACTATTCCTTGCACCAATCTATAGTGCTGGCGAAAAACCTATTCCTAAAATTAATAATAAAACCATCAAATCAATGGTTTTGAATACATATCCAAATCTAGAGATAATAATCTCCGAAAACCTAATAAATCTAGAAGAATTAATAAAAGAAAAAACGAAAAAAAATGATTTAATATTAATTATGGGTGCTGGTGATATATCAAAATTATCAGAAAAATTCAACAGGCTACATTCCAAGAAAGAAGTTAAAAGTGAAAATTATGCTGCATAATAATATGAATTTACCAAATATTAAGTCTTTTATTCCACTTGCAAATTTTACAACTTGGAAAGTTGGAGGACAAGCTCAATGGTTAGCTGAGCCTAGGAACCTTGATGAATTAAGTGACATAATTTACATGGCAAAACAAAAAAGAATATGCTCTCATATTATAGGAGCTGGATCAAATCTATTAATAAGTGATCAAGGCTTAAAAGGCCTAACAATATGCTTAAAAAAGATGCATGGATGCCAAATTAATCAGAAAACTGGAGTCGTAGAAGCTTTAGCAGGAGAACCTTTACCAAATCTTGCTAGAAAAGTAGCTAAAGAAGGCTTGCATGGACTGGAATGGTCGATAGGAATACCAGGTACAGTTGGAGGCGCAATAGTAATGAATGCTGGAGCTCAAGATGGTTGTACTGCTGACAAATTAATTTCTGTCAAAGTTCTTTCAATCCCAGATGGAAAATTGTATGAAATCAAAAATGACGAGCTAAATTTCTCTTATAGAACAAGCATGCTTCAAAAAGAACAGCTTTTAGTGATATCTGCTCTGTTTCAACTAGATCCTGGCAGAAACAAAAAAGCAATCATTGAACAAACTAACAATAATCTAAATCACCGATTAAAGACGCAACCATATCATTTGCCAAGTTGTGGAAGTGTTTTCCGTAATCCTGAGGGATTGAAAGCTGGTCGAATTATTGAAGAAATTGGTTTAAAAGGGTTTTGTTCAGGAGGTGCTGAGGTTTCTCGTCTTCATGCAAACTTCATCATTAACAAAGGAAGTGCTACTGCTGAGGACATATCGAATCTCATTTCGATTATTCAAAATAAAGTAGAAGAAAAGCATGGTTTTGTTCTACATCCAGAAGTAAAACGACTTGGATTCGAATAAATCACTTAATGTGACTTTAGTTAATTAAACAAATGGCAGCATTCGGACTTCCCAATTTCGGACAAATTACTGAGGCATTTAAAAAAGCCCAACAAATTCAACAAGATGCGCAAAAACTTCAAGAAGAATTAGATTCCATTGAGATAGAAGGATCTAATGAAGATGGCCGAGTCAACATATACTTATCAGGAAATCAAAAGCCACTTCGTGTCCAAATAGAAGAGTCCCTTTTAAAAGAAGATAAAGAATTTATAGAAGCAGCCATTTTGACCGCTATACAAACCGCTCATGACAGTTCAACTGCAAATATGAAAGAAAGGATGCAAGAGCTAACAGGAGGATTAAATCTGAACTTGCCTGGGATTAGTGATGAAGATTGATCATATCTTCCAAACAATGCTTATATTCCTCATATCGTTCCCAATTTCTTGATATAGCACACCCTGGCTCATCTAAATGTAAGCAATTTCTAAATTTACAATGACTAGTTTCTTCTTGGATTCTAATTTCAGGAAATAATGAAGCCAATTTATTAGGATTGATTCTAATTTCAGGCTTATTAAAACCAGGCGTATCTGCAATAAAGCAACCATCAGCGACCGAAAAAAGTTCAACATGTCTAGTAGTATTTTTTCCTCTTTTTAATTTCTGAGACAAAGTGCCAGTAGGGGTATTAATTTTTGAAGATAAAGAATTAATTAAACTACTTTTTCCTACTCCTGATGGACCACATAATAGACCTAATTTAATAGAGCGCAATTTCTTATAAAACGCATTCATACCTTCTCCACTAATTATAGAGATGGGTAATGGATTATAACCCCATGATATTAACCTATTAGAATACTCATATAATTTATTTTTATCTATCAAATCACTTTTAGTCAAAATCATAGTGACTTCCTTACCAGTTTCTTCAGCTTTCAATAAAAAGCGAGAAGTTTGTTTCATTTCAAACATAGGTTCTCGCAAAGAACAAACAACAAAAATATCCGTAAAGTTTGCAACAGGAGGTCTATTTATATAGCTTTTTCTTGGCTCGATACTACTAATTACCCCCTTTAGTTCATTCCAATCAATAGCTTCTATAGTAACTATATCACCAACACTCACAAAGTGACCCTTAAAAGATAGCCGACTTCGTTTAGTACATAATAAGCGAACAATATCAGTATTTATAATCTCTTTCTTACCATTATTACTAGGAATATTTTTGGAAATTTCTACTATTAAATAATTAGCCTTTAAAGCAACGACAATTCCTTTATATTGTTGATTATTAACTCGCATTGGGAGTAATTAATAATCGAATCCAATTATTATTTCTAAGAATAATCTCAATACCATGACCATCATTTTTCAATCCCATGATAACCATTTCTTCAGGTTCACCGATATCTAGATCTACTTCTAAAGCTTGATTATCATTTAATTGTTCTAAAGCTAATCTACAGCGTACAAAATTAACAGGACAAGGAGTTCCTCGAAGATCTAGTTTCTTCATTAATTGCTATTATTTCTAAATAATCGACTAAATAAACCACTTTTATGATGATGATTTTGAGGTCCTCTTGCAGAGTAATGACTAGCTAACTGTTCCAATAAAATTTTCTCATCATCTGTTAATCTTGATGGAATTTTAATATTGACTGAAATACAATGGTTACCTCTTGCAACAGGATTACCTAACTTAGGTATTCCTTTATTGTCTAAAATTAAAACAGAGCTTGGTTGGGTACCAGACGGAATTTGTAAGCTAGTAGGTCCATCTACCGTATCAACTTCAATAGTATCTCCTAGAATTGCCTGCAAATAACTAACATTAACTTCTGAATGAATGTTTAAACCCTCTCTTTTTAAACGAGAATGACTTTTAACCTTAATAAAAACATATAAATCTCCTGAAGGACCCCCTCTTAAACCAGCATTACCCTCTCCAGAAACTCTTAATCTTGTACCAGTATCTACACCTGCAGGAATATTTATACGAAGTTTTTTTCTTACTTGTTTCACACCTTGACCCCCACAAGTATTACAAGGATTAGAAATAATTTTGCCAACTCCATTACAAGTTGGACATTCAGCAACTTGGGTGAAACTTCCAAAAGGTGTTCTGGTCGCTCTTCGAACCTGCCCAGCCCCACCACAAGTAGAGCAATTTGTTGGTCCAGTTCCAGGCTTTGAGCCACTACCATTGCACGAATCACAGGTTTCTAAATGAGGTATTTTGATCTCTCGTTCTTGACCAAACACAGCCTGATTAAAATCAATTGTTAGGTCATAACGTAAATCATCTCCTTGTTGAGGTCCTCTTCTTTGTTTTCTAGCCCCAGCTCCCCCTCCTCCTCCAAAAAAAGTTTCAAAAATATCTGCAAAACCTCCCATATCCCCCATATCCGGCATTCCTGCCGCACCGCCTATACCAGCCTCTCCAAACTGATCATATCTAGCTCTTTTTTCAGGATCACCCAGAACTTCATAAGCTCGTCCAATGTCTTTAAACCTATCCTCAGCTCCAGGCTCCTTATTAATATCAGGATGATATTGACGTGCTAGACGTCTATAGGCACGTTTTAACGTATCAGCATCTGCATCTCGACTAACACCTAATAAATCGTAAAAATCTGCCATTAGTTCTTAAATATTAATTTTAAAAAAAGAATTAATTAACATTAAACCACTTGTTCAGATGATTGTGTGTCATCCCCCTTCTCTGTTTGACTCTCATCATCTATTTGTTTTTCTTCAACTTCTACTTTAGGACCAGGTCCCATAGAGACTTTAACTTGAGCATGACGTAAAACTCTTCCATTCAAATGATATCCCCTTACTAACTCTTCTAAAATCATATCTTCTACCATTGTTTCACTTGGCTCTCGGAGAAGAGCTTCATGTAATGATGGATCAAAAGATTGCCCTACAACCCGCATAGGAGCAACTCCAAGTTTTTTAAGAACATCAACAAGTTGCTTATAAAGATTCTGATAGTTCCGATGCAGATTTGATGCTTCTTCTCCTTCAGGCGTAATTTGTTGTCTAGCTCTTTCAAAATTATCTACAACCGGCAAAATCTCACTAAGTGTGTTGCAAGTCAACTGTAATTTCAAATCATCTTGATCCCTAGTTTGACGTTTTCGAAAATTATCAAAATCAGCTGCAATCCGCATATATTGACTTCTCAAAGTTTCATGCTCTTTTTCTAATTGTTCTAATCTCGCATCATTATCTAGAGACTGTTTCGCAGAAGAAGGATCATTAGATCCTAAAACTGATTCTTTTGGACTATCCGATTCATTAACTTCTTCCTCCTTAGATACATTTTCCAATTGCTCTAAGTCAGGAGTCGAAGAATCCCCGTCTAAACCTGGTTGATTTGAAGATGGTACTTCTTGATTCATATGTACACTTTAAAACTCTAATAATTAATCTTGGAACAAAGAGTAAAGATCTAACAAGCTACGGAAGCCCGCACCATCCCAAAAACAGAAAATCTTTAAAAGAAATTTTAACTAGCAGGATGAAAAACGAGGGCGACTCCATTATTGCAATACCTTTTCCCTGTTGGACGCGGCCCATCATTAAAAACATGACCTTGGTGACCACCGCATTTTTTACAGTGATATTCAGTACGAGGAACTATTAATTTAAAATCTGTTTTAGTTTCTATAGAATTTGGTAAGGCCTCCCAGAAACTAGGCCACCCTGTTCCACTATCAAATTTCTTGGAAGAATCAAATAAAGGTTGATCACAACCTGCGCAAGCAAAAATTCCTTGTCTTTTCTCATTATTCAATTCACTAGAAAAGGGTCTCTCCGTTCCTTCCTTCCTCAAAACATTATAAGCTTCTGGAGAAAGGCGCTTTTTCCATTCTTCTTTACCTAATGAGAAAGAAGACTCACCATCAACCGAAGCTGCAAAGACTTTTTGAGAAGATAGAAATCTTCCAAGGAAAACAGTCCAAATTCCCATCAAAAAAGACCTACGACTAGACAATAAAATGTTTCTATTCATAGGATAAAAAAATCATAATTGCTAGGCAAATCTAAATGTAGAAAACCAAAAATGGTTAAAAAATCTCAGCCACTCATCAAAGAAGCCTATCAATTCAGTGTTGCACCAATGCTCGACTGTACTGATAGGCATTTTCGAGTTCTTATGAGACAAATCAGTAAAAAAGCTTTGTTATATACAGAAATGATAGTAGCCAAAGCTTTATTACATAACAATCGAAAAAGACTCCTAGACTTTGATGAAATAGAGCACCCTATTGCTATTCAAATTGGCGGAGATGATCCAAAAATATTGTCTGAAGCAGTTCAAATTGCAGAAGATTGGGGATACGACGAAGTCAATTTAAATCTTGGATGTCCCAGCCCAAAAGTTCAATCTGGCAACTTTGGAGCATGTCTAATGGCCTATCCAGATGTAGTAGCAAAATGTATAGACGCTATGAAAAAAAATACTTCTCTTCCCATTACTGTCAAACATAGAACAGGTATAGATGATCTTGATAGTGAAGAATCACTGCTTGCTTTTATAGACAAATTATCTGCAGCAGGGGCAGATCGATTTTCGATTCATGCTCGAAAAGCATTACTCAATGGATTCAATCCAAAAGAGAATCGTTCAATTCCTCCGCTTGAATATGAAAAAGTTGCAAAGATCAAGCAATCTCGACCAAAACTAAAAATTGAATTAAATGGTGGATTGCAAAATCAAGATGAATGCATAAATGCACTTAAAACTTTTGATGGAGTAATGGTTGGCAGAGCCATATATTCAAATCCACTTATATGGCAACATATAGATGAAATATTTTTCGGGGAAACGGAAAAAAAAATTACCGCCTCAATAATATTAAAAGGACTTATCCCATATGCTGAAAAACATCTAAATAGAAATGGCCGCTTATGGGATATTTGTAGACATTCTCTACATCTGGTACAAGGAGTTAAAGGAGCTCGTATATGGAGAAAAGAATTAAGCCTAAAAGCACAAAACAAAAATGCTGATCTAAGTGTTTTAGAAGAAGCAGCCGAACATCTAGAAAGTGCTGGACTGTAATCAATAAATAGCAATAGAGAATTAGTTTTAGTTACTAACCCTCAGCCCCACCATAATCGGCACTTTCGTCAGTCTCAGAAGAGGTTCCTCTTCTGCGTTTGCTTCGAGTGTCATCTCTATCAGAAGACTCAGTAGAACCATAACTTCTATCCTCCCAACCTTGCGCTCCAGAAGCCCGTTGCTCTGTAGTTTGATCGCCGCCTTGACCGCCGCCGCCATAGCCGCCTTGACCGCCACCGCCATAGCCACCGCCGCCGCCGCCATAGCCACCACGACCGCCGCCGCCGCCACGAGGTTCGGCCTTATTAATTCTCAAAGGACGACCCATCAATTCAGCACCTTGAAGAGCTTCTATAGCTGCAGCTTCTGCTGCTTCGTCAGCCATTTCAATAAATGCAAAACCCCTTTTACGACCAGTATCGCGTTCTAGAGGTAAAGAACAGTTTGCAACCTCTCCAAAAGGAGCAAACAATTGAATAACATCTTCCTGCTCAGCGCGGAAGGGCAAGTTGCCAACAAAAATACTCACTTGAAAATTGGACCGAAAATGAATGAACCTAAGTAAAGGCTTAATAGCCAAAGTAAATAATTTAATTAAAAATCATTTACTTAATAATTTTAATACCTAATAGACTATATAAGCAGAATGATTATTAATTTGGTGAAATAAGCTCATTTTTCCACTTATTTAGCTGTTCTTGAACTCGATCAAAACCTGTTCCACCTTCACTGACTCTTGAGGCAACAACGTTTTGGGGCATTAGTCTTTCATAAATATCTTCTTCAAATGCCGAATGAATTTCTTTCCATTGAGCAAGTGAAAGGTCTTTTAACAAAATCTCATTTTGAAGGCAAAGCCGTACCACACGCCCAACAATTTGATAAGCCTCTCTAAAAGGAATATTTTTAGCTACCAAATAATCTGCCACATCAGTAGCATTAGAAAAATCACAAGTTACTGCTTCATTTAAACGTTCAATAGAAAACTCCAATCCCTCTTCGAAAAGAATTGTCATCGCTTTTAAAGCATCAATAACAGTTTTAACCGTGTCAAAAATAGGCTCTTTATCTTCTTGAAAATCCTTATTGTAAGAAAGTGGAAGCCCTTTAATCATAGTCAACAAACTTTGCAAGTGACCAAAAACACGACCTGTTTTACCTCGTACTAATTCAGGTACATCAGGATTCTTTTTTTGAGGCATCAAGCTACTCCCCGTAGCACACCTATCTGTTAGTCGAATAAAAGCAAATTCTTCTGATGCCCACAAAATAATTTCATCAGCTAAACGACTTAAATGAACCATTACTAATGAAGAAGCAGCTGTAAATTCAACTGCAAAGTCTCGATCACTGACAGCATCCAAACTATTCGCATATACATCTAAGAAACCCAATTGATCAGCAGTAAAACGTCGATCAATTGGCAAAGAAGTACCTGCCAAAGCTGCAGCACCCAAAGGGCATATGTTAACTCTTTTTCTTATCTCAGAAAAACGATCTCTATCTCTTTGAATCATCTCAACATATGCTAATAAATGATGGGCCAAAGATAAAGGTTGCGCTCTTTGCAAATGGGTATAGCCAGGAATCAGAGTAAACAAATTCTCTACTGCCTTATTAAACAAAACAACTTGTAAATTCTTTAAATCTGTATCCAATTCATCAAGTCGCCGTCGTAACCATAATCTCAAATCAGTTCCTACTTGATCATTTCTACTTCTTCCTGTATGCAATTTTTTCCCAAGAGGGCCAAGATTTTTGATCAAACGCCTTTCTACGAACATATGAACATCTTCATCTTCTAAATCAGGTTTTACAGTACCTTTCAAAACGCCTAAACGAATTGCTTCCAAACCATCTTCAAGTTTCGTAGCTTCTTGAACAGTAATAATCCCTGTTCTACCAAGCATTCTGGCATGAGCTATTGAACCATCAAGATCTTCCTGTAAAAGAAAAAAATCAAAATCTATCGATGAGTTAAACCCTTGAATAAAAGGGTTTAATCCTTCTGCAAATCTCGCACTCCAAGTTTTCACCAAGTCTCCTAATCAATTTGTTATACCTAATAAAGCAGTTTGAACTGATATTGTCAGGACGTCGACTGCTTTACTTGCGGAAGTTTAATTTCCTCATGGATTTTCATAACTACCATGGACGCATCATCTTCTAAGTGATGATTATTTCCAACAAAGTTATCTATACGTCCAAAAAGGTTATCTAAAATATCTTGGGCTTTGGTAAATTTCTGAGCAAATTCATCAAGTAAGGTTATTAAACGTTTTTCATTAAATCTATCCCCAGTCATACCAAGAGCCTCAGTTACCCCATCGGTATAAAATAAAAGTACATCGCCAGGTAAAAGCTGAACTTCTCCACATACATATTCAGCGTCAGGTTCAAGACCAATTAATAAACCTAAAGCATCTAATCTTAAAATCTCTCTTTCTTCAGATCTCCACAGTAAAGGTGGATTATGGGCTGCATTAGCAAAACGTAGCTTTCTTGATATTGGCTCATAATCTGAATAGAAAAGAGTGACAAACCTATGTGATTGAGCCAAATCATCAAGTGCAAGCTGATTTAAATCATGAAGAATTCGATCAGGGGGTAGCCCACTTAAGACTTCCGCTCTCAGCATTCCTCGAAGCATCGTCATTAATAACCCTGCAGGAATTCCTTTACCCATAACATCACCAATTACAAAAGCCCAACGCCCTCGTTCTCTTCTCTTTCCAGTCAGCTCAGGCCGAGTAGGCATAAAGTCATAATAGTCTCCTCCAACTTGAAATGCAGGTCTACAACATGCAGCAAGCTCAATGCCTTCAATAACTGGACAGTGATCAGGTAATAATTGTGATTGTATTTCAGCTCCAATACTAAGTTGACGATCTACACTTTCATGATGACGGGTTTGTTGCATTAAAAAATTGTTTTCAATAGCAACGCCTGCAAGATCAGCAATTAATTGTAAATGACGGCGATGAGTATCACTAAACGAGAAAGGAGCATTTAAATGAAAAGCATAAAGTCGCCCTCTCTGTCGACCACGTGCTACTAATGAGGTTGCATATACAGAAGAATGATCAGAAAATCCTTGAACTAATTTATCTAATTCTCGAATATGAGTTTCATTACTACCAAAGCCAACTCCATTACCCTGCTGAAAATTTAGAACATTTTGAATTAACCCATCCGTATCATTATAAGGAATAGAATAAATTTGCTCTCTAGATATACGTCCATCAGAATGAAAAGGAACTATCAATGCACCATCAACTCCTACCAATCTAGAGGCAATCACAGGCATAAGCTCTAAAAAGCGATCAATATTGGTAAAACTTCTCAGACTAAACCCTAAAGAAATAAGTAATTCTTGATTCCTCTTTTGTTCTTTGGAAAGACTCTCTAATAAATCTCTAACAGATTCATAAGCTGATGAAGATTGAGAAGTACTTTGAAGAAACTGTTTTCTATGTGGAATTGGATGTTTATTGCTCACTGCATTTACTTTGCAGAATTAAAAGCTTACAGAATTTAATAGAAGAAAAGCCATAAATCACCTATTTGCTAAGAGAGCTTCAACAAACTCAAAACTATTAAAAGGCCTTAAGTCTTTAATCCCTTCTCCAGCACCTATAAACCGAATAGGTAAATTGGCCTGAGAAGCAACTGCAAAAGCAACTCCTCCTCTAGATGAACCATCTAATTTAGTAATAACAACTCCTGTTAAATTTACAGACTGCGCAAAAGCCATTGCTTGACTTAAACCATTTTGACCCTGAGTTGAGTCTAAGACTAATAAAGACTCAACTTTTGCCTCGGGAGCTAAACGATCTATGATTTTTCTAACTTTAGTTAATTCTTCCATTAAATTATTTTTGGTTTGAAGACGTCCAGCTGTATCAACTAACAATAATTCAATATTTCTTGATTGTGCGGCCCCAATTGCATCAAAAACCACAGCAGCAGGATCAGCATTGGTAGTTTCATTTGCTACTACAGATACACCACTACGGTTACCCCATACTTTCAATTGCTCAACTGCTGCTGCACGAAAAGTATCAGCTGCTGCTATCAATGCAGTAAATCCACTTGACAAAGCCAATTTAGCTAATTTCCCAAGCGTAGTAGTTTTGCCAACACCATTGACTCCCACTAACAACCAAATATTAAGAATATTTTTTTCTGGTATTAAAGAATCTTTCCCACTATCCTTAATTGGTTTTTCAACGATCTTACATAGTTGTTCTTTCAGGAATCGTAACCCTTCTTTTGAATCTAATACCTCTTCATTTAACCTCATTCGTAAAGCATTAATAATTTGATCAGTTGCATCGACACCTGTATCAGCACGTAAAAGCAATGTTTCTAATTCATCTAAAGTTTCTGGAGTCAGAGGGTCATCCCCAAATTTCTCCAATAAATCTGTAACAAAACCTTTACGAGTTTTTTCAAGTCCTTTTTGTAACCTAGAAAGCCAATTGATTTCGTCTATTGAAATATTGTCTACACTTTTACCTTGTGCTTCTAAAACTTTTGCAGACCAAGTAAATTGATCATCAAAATCTCCTAATTCAGAATCATCTGAAGAAAATTTTGAATCAATTAATTCTGGGGTATTGGTCTGCTTAGAATTAGAATCTTTGCCTGGAACGATATTATCTAAAGAAGTTTCTGAATCTTTTGAATCTAAAGGTAAATCCTCTGAATTAGAAATCTGTTCTTTGTCGGCTTTGATTAGATCTGCTTGTTTTTTTTCTGCTTGTTGCTGCTTTAATTTTTCGTACGCTTGCTTTGCCCAATCTAAACTTTCATCAGAATTAATAAGCGAATTATTATTAGATCCTTGAATAGAATTTTCTTGCTCCATTGAGATAATTAATCTAAAAAGCTAAATGATTTTTAAAGAAGATGTATTTTGCAATCTTCTTAAAACTCCATTAATCATTTTACGACCTTGTTCATCACTATAGCGATTAGCAAGATTCACTGCTTCATTACAAGTAACAGGTATGGGAGTTTCTAAATTGAACAAATCTACATATGCCAATCTTAAAATATCTTGATCAATTTTAGGTAAGCGTTTTAATCTCCAGCCTTCCATAACATTATCTAATGAAGAATTAATAATATTTAGATCTTTAATTACAAGATCTACTCTCTTAATTGCATCAATACGAATATTTTCTTGATCACTAAGAGTTAATAATCTTGAAAGTTCTATGGTATCAGATAATACATTTACAATGTTTTCAGATTTTTTCAAACTATTATCTAAATATTTTCTAGCTTCAACAATATTCTTCTGATCAACTTCTTGAACTTCACTTTTAATCAATTCTTCTTGAGCTAATTCGATTTGAAGTGCGCAATGATCTAATTGCTCTCGCCAATGATTTAACAAAGTATCTAGGCCCATGCTAAGAATCTTTTCCAATGAAAAGTATTCAGAGTTATTCATCTCTTCATCAGAAACTTGGCCCAATAGCAATAAAGCAACTTCTCTAGCTAAAGATCGAGATTCCATTAATTAAACCTGGGAACTTCTTAAGTATTTTTAGTTAAAGAAGAAGTCGTAGATCTTGCTTTAAATTGTTGAAGTAAACTTGAAAAACTTGCATTTGTAGGAGTATTTCTTTCGTCAGGATTAACAATTCCTGCAGAAATAATTGTTCTAAAAGCATCTTCGACAGTTATATTTAAATCTTTCACAGAAGACTCGGGAACAAGCGTATACCAACCTGTTGTTGGGTTTGGTGCAGTAGGAATAAAAACACTAAGCAAAGGCTCATTCAAATCAGGCTGAAGGGAGGGACCAACTAAACCTGTAACAAAACCAACACTAAACAAGCCTTCTCTAGGATATTCAACTAAAACAACCCGTCGGAATCTTGTTGAATTATCACCTAAAAAAGTTTCTAATAATTGTTTGAGGGTTTTATATACAGATCCAGCTAAAGGAATCCTTGAAAGAGTTCCTTCTCCAAATTCCAAAAGCCATCTGCCTACAAAATTTCTAGCCATCAAACCAATTAACAAAATTCCTAATAAAGGAACTGTTAAGCCCAAGGCAAGATTAATAAGATCCTGCAGAAGAGGGTTAAGTGTTATAAAAGGATTTAATTGCTTAGGTACAGAAGTCAAAAAAGCCAGCACAAACCGACTAACTATCGTAGAAAGCCAAATTGTTGTAGCCAAGGGAATGACCACCAACAAACCTGCAATAAGGTCGTTCTTAAGATCTTGCTGTAGCCTCGAGGGCAGAGAAAGATCTTGTCTAGGAGAGGACTGGACCAAGAAGGATCAAATGCCTTTTAATTAGCTTATTAAACTAAACTACACAATTTAATTAAATAAGCGAATTTTTAATATCTAAATAATGATGTTTGTCACTCAACAAGAATTAAGCGATGAACTTAAAAAGGAGGCTCTCCGTATAGGATTCAACGCCGTAGGGATTGCCAACATTCCTGGAAGTCCAAGAATCAAACTGCGAACAAATTCTCTAGAAAGATGGATTAACGCAGGAAATCATGCAGACATGGAATGGATGAGATCAGGCTCCAGACAAGAGACTAATCAACTTCTAAAGGGACTCAAAAGTATTCTCGTAGTTGGACTTAACTACTTTACTATTCCAAACAATACCAATGATGACCGATTATTAATTGGCCGATATGCTTGGGGAAATGACTATCACAAGGTCATTGAAAAACGACTTAAATCAATAGGACGCTGGCTGGAAAAAGAAAGACCAAGCTCTCAATGGAAAGTTTGTGTAGATTCAAAACCACTCCTAGAGAAAGCATGGGCTGAAGAAGCTGGATTAGGATGGATAGGAAAAAATAGTAATTTAATCAACCCAAAATTAGGTTCTTGGTTAGTTCTTGGGAATTTATTAACAACAGAAGAGCTAATACCTAATAAACCTGCTTTACCTCTCTGTGGAAAATGTAAGAAATGTATAGATGCTTGTCCTACAGAAGCAATAACAGAGCCATTTGTAATTGATTCAAGGAAATGTATTGCATATCACAATATTGAAAATAGAAGTAAAGAAATTCCAAAAAGTATTCAGAAATCTATGGGTCGCTGGATCGCTGGGTGTGACATTTGCCAGGAAGAATGTCCATGGAATCAAAAACAAAGCAAAGGTAGTCAAGATCCAGATGTTCAACCTAAAGACTGGATAACAAGCTTAACAAGTGAAGAAGCAGTACAATGGGATGACAACAAATGGAAAGAAATACTTAAGGGATCTTCATTAAAAAGAATTAAGCCTTGGATGTGGCGAAGAAATGCAAATTATATATTAAAAAACGAATCTATAAATTCTTCCTTAAAGGAAAATGAAAAACAATAATATAAGAAGAAAAAAATTTTGGTTAATATCTATTCTATTAAATATTAATTTAATTTTTTGTGCCGAGCCTATCAAAGCATTTATTCCAAATACCTATACACCCAGTAAGAAAACATTAATCAATACAAGTTTAGGGATAGGGTATACAGCTTCAGAATATATAAAAAGAGGTCAAATTAAAGAAGCAATAGAACTTGCTAAGCTCTCAGTTAGTCTAAACCCTCAAGAAACAGATTTATGGATAATTCTTTCAACAGCGCAATTAAATAACCAGCTTTTTGAAGAAAGCCTTAAATCTATAGAAAAAGCAAAAGAAATTAACCCCAATCTTGCTAACATATGGTTTACCCAAGCATCTATAGAGATGCAAATGGGAAATACTAAATCAGCTATCAACTCCATTAATAAATATTTAACTATTGACAAAACAAATCATAATTCTTATTTCTTATTAGGTAATGCAAATTTAATCCAAAAACAGCATAAAAAAGCACTAAAAGCATTCGAAAAAGCAAAAAATATTAATCCACAATTTTGGCAAGCTATTAATAATCAAGGTCTGATCTATTTTGAACTAGGAGAGAAAAGAAAAGCAATAAATACTTGGAGAAAAGTCCTGAGAATCAAAAGCGACCCAGAACCTAAACTAGCACTAGCAATAGCTCTGTATTCAATAACACCTAATAACAGTGAATCTATACCACTAGCTAGTGCTGCACTAAAAGAAAACCCAAACTACCTTTTTGAAGAACATCAAAAAGAACAACTTTGGGGAGAAAAGCTTCAACTGGCTGGTAAAGAACTATTTAAAAATCCCAAATTAAAAAATGTCATTTCAACAGCTGCTGCCAATTCAGACTTTACAAATGAAAAAGAACCATAAAACTAGCAAGTGATAGAAAAAATTTGTACCTTGAATCATCCAGTGCAGTTCAACGTTCCTAATTTGAATGGCTAACGAACGCCTTCAACCTATTGCATTGCATCAAGAAATGCAGCGCTCTTACCTCGAGTACGCAATGAGCGTAATCGTAGGGAGAGCTTTGCCTGATGCTAGAGATGGATTGAAACCTGTTCAAAGACGTATTCTTTATGCCATGCATGAGTTAGGGCTTACTCCAGAACGTCCTTTCAGAAAATGTGCGCGTGTTGTTGGTGATGTACTAGGCAAATATCATCCTCATGGAGACCAAGCTGTATATGATGCATTAGTAAGACTGGTTCAAAATTTTTCTAGCCGCTATCCAATATTAGAAGGACATGGAAATTTCGGATCTATAGATGACGATCCCCCTGCAGCAATGCGTTATACAGAAACGCGTTTAGCACCAATTTCTCATGAAGCCTTATTAAATGAAATCGAAAATAAAACAGTTAATTTCAGCCCAAATTTTGATGGATCTCAACAAGAACCTGATGTTCTACCTGCGCAACTTCCTTTTTTAATATTAAATGGATGTTCAGGAATTGCAGTTGGCATGGCAACTAATATTCCGCCTCATAATATTAATGAAATAACCAATGGATTAATAGAATTAATTAAAAATCCAAATTTAACTGAAGAGAAATTAATTAAAATTATACCTGGACCAGACTTTCCAACAGGAGGAGAAATACTCTTGAGCAGTGGATTAAAAGAAACATATTTAAAAGGTAAAGGAAGCATTCCTATGAGAGGACTTACTCATATAGAAGAAATCAACCATGGCAAAGGAAAGCATAAAAAAAAGGGCATAATAATTAATGAATTACCTTATCAAGTCAATAAAGCAGCTTGGATTGAAAAACTTGCAGATTTAGTAAATAATTCAAAGATAGAAGGTATAGCTGATATAAGAGATGAAAGTGATAGAGATGGAATGAGAATAGTTGTTGAACTTAAAAGAGATGGCGATAGTGACCTAATTCAACAATTATTATACCAAAAAACTAATCTTCAATGTAATTTTAGTGCAACATTGCTTGCCTTAGTGGATGGACAGCCAAAACAACTATCTCTAAAAAAACTTTTATTAATATTTATAGAATATAGAGAACTCACAATTACAAAAAGAACTAAAAATCAACTAAGAAAAACAATAGAAAGATTAGAAATAGTAGAAGGATTAATCAAAGCACTAACCAATTTAAAACTTGTGATCAATCTAATTGAAAATGCTAGAGATTCATTTGAAGCAAAAAGAAAAATAACTGAATGTTTAGACTTGAATGATAAACAAGCTGAAGGAATACTTGCAATGCCATTACGAAAACTAACCAGCTTAGAAACACAAGGACTTTTTAAAGAACTTGAAGAATTAAAAAATGAAAAAAATAATTTAGACAGATTATTAAATGATAGAAATGAGTTGCTTGCTGAGATGATCAATGAATTTAAAACGTTAAAAAAGAAATTTGGAAATAAGCGAAAAACTAAGTTAATAGAAGGTGGTGATGAATTAGTTGCAGAAAGAAATGCAAACTTAAGACCAAATGCAGAATTACAACGAAAAAAAGCTTTTGAAGGCTTACCAAAAGATGGGTATTTACTAATACAAGATGACAATCAAGTAAAAATTCTTCGTCCGCAAATATTAAATAAGCTCAACCTCACAGAAAGTTGCATGCTAGGCGATGCACCAATGCCAGCAAGATTAATTTGGTCAATCACAGAACAGCCAAAAATCTTAGTATTTACAAAAAATGGTAAAGTCTCTTTATTAAAGTGGGAATTTGCAGGGAATAATCCTGGAGAAATAGATAAATTCCTACCATCGGGGCTTGAAGGGGAGGTTATTAGTAATTTATTGCCAATTACTAAAGTAAATAATTTAAGTATTGGTTTACTTACTAGTGATGGACGTTTTAAACGAATACCTCTCGAAGAAGTAGTTGAACTATCAGGTCGAGCGACAACTATTTTAAAATTAAAAAATAATGTATTCCTTCAATCTGCAATTTTATGCCCGCTAAATGGATATTTATTAATTGTAAGTAGTATAGGAAGAATAATAAAATTAAAAATCACAGAAGATTCGATACCTATAATGGGAAAACTTGCTCAAGGCCCTGTAATTATGAGATTATTTCCTGGTGAACAAATAATATCAGCGCTAACAGTCGATAAAGAAGAGAATTGTAATATTATATTAATCACAAAAAATGGCTCTGTAATCAAACACTCATTAAATACAATTAAATTAAATTCCAAAGGTGATTTAGGTAACACTTATATTGAATTAAAAGATAGTAAAAAGTCTCAAGATAGAGTCATTCAGGTTTACAATGGAAACCAATTAGTAGGAATTAGAACAAGTAAAGGTAAAAACGGGAGAGTTAGTTCAGAGCAAATTGAAAAAATCAAATTTAATGAAGAGCAAAAGAAAGCTTTTAATTTAAGTGAAGGTGAAACAATAGAGAAAGTTACACCATTAATTAATAGAAATAAGTTTAATAAAGAAAAGCTATGATATATACTTTGACTCAACCCAATCTAAATATTCGTTAGTTACTTTACCTGTCACATAATTACCATTAAAACAAGATAAATCTAAATGTTCTAATGAAGATCCATTTAATATAGAATCTTCTAAATCTATAATTTCTTGATAAACAAGTTGGTCTGCTAGCAAATTTGCTTCTATTTCTTTTATAGATTTGTTATAAGCGATTAATTCCTTTTTAGAAGGCATATTAATACCATAAACATGTGGAAATCTAATGGGAGGAGCAGCTGATGTAAAAATAACCTTATTAGCACCCGCAACTTTTGCCATTTGAATTATTTCTCTAGAGGTTGTTCCACGTACGATTGAATCATCAACTATTAGTACATTCTTCCCTTTAAATTCACTACTCATAGCATTTAATTTTTGACGAACAGATTTTTTCCTCTGTGCCTGACCTGGCATAATAAAAGTTCTCCCTACATAACGATTCTTAAAAAATCCTTCTCTATATTCAACTCCTAATTGTCGTGCAACTTGCATTGCTGATGGTCGCGAAGAATCAGGAATTGGCATTACCACATCAACATCACCAGACGAAATATTTTTTTTAATTGTTTTGGCTAAATTATCTCCCATACGCAATCTAGCTTCATAAACAGAAATTCCATTCATTACAGAATCTGGCCTTGCTAAATAAACATATTCAAAAGAACAAGGAAACAACTGAGGTTCATTTGAACATTGCATTGAATAAAACTCTCCTTCATTTGAAATAAAAACAGCTTCTCCAGGTAAAACATCTCTAACAAAAACAAAATCATTATTTTCTAAAACTAACGATTCACTTGCTAAAATCCATTCATTTTTTCCATTATTTAAACTTCGTTTTCCTAATACTAATGGCCTAATACCAAAAGGATCCCTAAAAGCTAATAATCCATGACCAGAAATTAAAGCAATAGCTGCATAAGAACCTTCAACTCTTTTATGTAATGATTTAACAGCTGAAAATATATGTTCTTCTGCTAAAGAATTACCAGAAATTTGTGATTGTATTTCTGTTGCAAGAATATTTAGCAACATTTCTGTATCACTAGAGGAATTAGTATGCCTTCTATCAATATTAAAAAGTTGTTTTTCTAATTCTCTAGTATTTGTAAGATTTCCATTATGAACAAGGATAATCCCATAAGGTGCATTTACATAAAATGGTTGTGCTTCATCCTCTCTATCAGCCGCTCCTGATGTGGCATACCTTACATGACCAATACCTATATTCCCTTTTAAAGCCCTCATATCTCTAGTTCTATATGCTTCTTTCACTTGACCTTTGGATTTACGCATATGAAAAACACTACCCTCCATAGTGGCTATGCCAGTTGAATCTTGACCTCTATGTTGTAATAACAATAAGCTATCATAAATATTCTGATTAACTTGTTCATTAGAAACTATTCCAACTATGCCGCACATAAGGTTACTCCTTAATTAAAACAAGTTGTACTTAATAAGTTAATAAACATTCTATAATGTAGAAGCTTCTATTTTATCTGAAATACAATTTTGATAAGTCTTCGTTATTTCCTGAAGAGATAAATCAATAATTGAAGAATCATCTTGGAAAATTTCTAAAGTATTTTTATTATTTACCATTCCTATTGAACTCGATGAAATCAATGAAGAGTTAATTTCATTAAAATTCTTTAAGAAGTAAATAAAATCTTTAATATTTTGGGGAGAAATACTTACCAGGATTCGAGAACCGCCTTCTCCAAATAAGATTTTATCAATACGTTGATCAGAATTAGGGATGTGACAAGTAGCACCTAAGCCAGAAGTAATGCATGCTTCTGCTAAAGAAATAACTAATCCACCATCACTAATATCATGAGCAGATTTAATCAACCCCTGATCAATAGATTCTCTCAAAAATAATTGCACTAATTTTTCATATTCTAAATCAATTAAAGGAGGTCTTCCAGTTTGTAATTGAAAAATATTTTCTAAATAAGAAGTAGCAGATAAAGTAACTTTTTCAGATTTTAAATCTACTCCATCTAAAGAAGTGCCAAGTAAGAAAATCTCATCATTTGTTTCAATCCAACCTTGTCCTATAGTTTTATTTAAATCATTAATTAAACCAACCATTCCAATAACAGGCGTTGGATGAATGGGTTGTTTCACTCCATTTGGCATAAGTGTTTCATTATAAAGTGATACATTTCCACCTGTAACAGGAGTAGAAAGAGACTTACAAGCTTTGCTAATTCCCTGACAAGCCATAGATAATTGCCAAAAACCTACAGAGTCTTCTGGTGATGAAAAATTTAAATTATTTGTTATTGCTAAGGGTTCTGCGCCTACACAACTAATATTTCTTGAAGCTTCTGCTACAGAAGCTATTGCACCTCTTTCAGGATCTAAAGCAACCCATCTATTAGAACAATCAACAACTGCTGCAACTCCACGATTAGAAGTCATTTTGCTTTTTGAAGTTTCTCTTAATCGAACAACCGCTGCATCAGCATTACCAGGAAAGAGAACAGTATTATTTTGTACTTGATAATCATATTGTTTATAAATCCATTGTTTTGAAGCAATTGTTGGGTCATTTAACAATTTTAGTGTTACTTTATTCCAACTTAAAATATTATCTTCTTCCTTCAAAATTAAACCATTTTTATTTGCCAATGGTAAAGTAGAATCATTCCAATTCCAATGAGATTCAATGTAAGAAGGTATTTTTTCTAATAATTCATGTTTATTAATAGGTGTATCTTCAGCTAAAGCATTCGCAGGTAAATTAACTACAACTTCATTTTTAAAAAGGACACGAATAACATTATCTGATAAAACTTTTCCAACAATAGAAGACTCTAGTCCCCATTTTTGGAAAATATTCATAATCACATGTTCTTTTCCAGGTTTAACAACAAATAACATTCTTTCTTGAGATTCTGAAAGCAGAAACTCATAAGGCGTCATATCTTTTTCTCTAGCAGGTACTAAATCAAGATTAAGTTCAATTCCTAAACGACCTTTCGCAGCCATCTCAGATGTACTACAAGTAAGACCTGCCGCACCCATATCCTGAGCTGAAACTACATGACCAGTTTTAAAAGCTTCTAAACATCCTTCTATTAATCCTTTCTCCAAAAAAGGATCACCAACTTGAACAGCAGGCCGATCATCTATTGAAGCTTTTGAAAGTTCTGCACTAGCAAAACTAGCTCCTCCCATTCCGTCTCTTCCAGTAGTACTTCCGACATAAACAACTGGAAAACCTACACCTTTTGCTCCAGCACAAACAATTTCTTCAGTTTCCATAAGCCCTAAAGCCATTGCATTAACTAAAGGGTTGCCAGAATAACTATTATCAAAAGCAACCTCACCTCCTACAGTGGGAACACCAACACAATTTCCATAATGTGCAATACCTGCTACAACTCCTTGCATTAAATTAATTGTTTCAGAATTATCTAAACAGCCAAACCTTAAAGAGTTTAATAATGCTATTGGTCTAGCTCCCATAGTAAAAATATCACGTAAAATACCACCTACTCCTGTTGCTGCACCCTGAAAAGGTTCAATAGCTGAAGGATGATTATGACTCTCAATCTTAAAAGCCAATTTTTGATCGAATCCTAAATCTACAACTCCAGCATTTTCTCCTGGACCAACAAGAATTCTGTCACCAGTAGTAGGAAATTGGGCTAATAGTTCTTTTGAATTTCTATAACAACAATGTTCAGACCACATAACGCCAAACATTCCTAACTCCGTTCTATTTGGAAACCTTTCTAAACGATTACAAATTTCAGAAAAATCATCTTCGCTTAAACCTTCCTTTTGTAAAGCCAAAGAAATGTCAAAATCAACTGAAGAAGAAAAGGGAAATAGATTATAAAACTTACTATTATTCATTTTTAAATCCAAGGGTCTTCATCATTATCCTTTAAATTTTTTGTTTCATTATATTCACGGAAATTAGAATATTCATCATTAATATCAAAATTATTTATATTGTTAAATGATTCCTCTTCATTAAATTTAGAAGATTCTAAAGTATCATAAGAATTACGATTATTTGAAGAATAATCTAATTCATTATCATCTAACCAACCTTCTAACTTTTGATTAGCCAGATTTGAAATCTCTAAAATATTATCTTTAATTACTTTACTTTTTTTAAAAAAATCTTGTCTCAAGCTACTTTTTATAATAGGTAATTCATCAAGAACATTTATATTAGAATAAACACAACCTGGTTGCTGATCAATAATTCTTGATAAATCAAATCTCCAACGACTAGTTCCAGGTAGTTTAGGATTGCTTCTTGAAACTAAATAATATAAAATATTACCAGTTTTTATATTAAAAAAAAGATCAGCTATATATCCTAATTTATCACCTTGATTATTAACTAGCACAGCATCTAATAAAGTTGGAAATCGATTGATGGTTGCTTGATCTGATTCTGCTGGAAGACCTTTCACAAGAACTTCTTGATACGTAATTGCTTGTAATTGATCAAGTCTCCAAACACATCTCTTTAAACTTAATTTAGAGGGTCTAGTAGCCCATCCTAAAAGTCTATGAACAGGAGGATACATCCAAGCAAGTACTCCTATACCATGATGAAAACCGCTATTACAACGAGTATTTAATTGCAATAAACTACTTAATAAATATTGGTTAGGTAATGTCAAGTTAAGAACGTATTTGTACTGGCATAACTAAATAAATAAATTTATTATCATTATCTGCAGTAAAAATAGCTGGTGTAGTTGGAGCATTAAACTTTAATAGAATATTATCAGTTTGTATAACCTTTAAACCTTCTAATAAATAGCGTGAATTAAATGCAATTTGAATATCATCGCCTTGATAATTAATAGGTATAGATTCTGAACCACTACCAAGATCCTGGGCATCAGCACTTATATTTAATACTTGTAGATCTTTATTTGTTGCAATTTTTACTACATTATTGTGTTGTTCTGCTAAAACAGAGATTCTATCTAGAGAAGAAATAAACGTTAAACGATTTAGTTCTAATGTATGAAGAAAATTATCTGGTATTAATTGATTATAATTTGGATAAGTACCATCTAATGTTCTAGTAGTAACTATTTGATCAGAAGAAATAAAAACAACTTGTCCACTATCATAATAAAAACTAATTTGATTATCAGAACTAGAAGTAGATAAAAATCTTTCTATTTCCCGTAATGATTTAGAAGGAAGAGTAACTTCAATAGTATCATTATTAGAATCAGAAGCTATAACATTATTCAATTTAAGTATTGAAAGTCTATGACCATCTGTAGCTGCAGCTTTTAATGAATCTCCATCAAAACACAAGTTTACTCCTGTTAGAATTTGCTTACCTTCATCAGAACTACTAGCAAAAAGTGTTGACTTTAAAGCATTAGAAAAAGAATCAACATTTACTTTTAAACAAGTTCCATTTTCTACTATTGGTAAATCTGGAAAATCATCAGCACTCATAGACCTTACTTGATAAGTTCCACTTTGACTTGTGATATGTACTTGTGGATTAAATTCATCTGTATATAAAGTAATAGGAGAGTCATTAGAAAGTTTTGAGATTATTTCCCCAAATAGTTTTGAAGGTAAAGTAATGGCTCCACTAACTTCTATTGACGCTTTAACAGATGTTTGAATCCCTAAGTTTAAATCAAATCCAGTTAAACTAAGTTTACCTGTACCGGCATCAGCAGTTAATAAGATATTAGCTAGCACAGGATGTGTTGGCCGAGTAGCTACAGCTCGACTAACGAGTTGAAGTGCCAAATTTAATTCAGTTTGAGAACAAACAAGCTTCATCTGTTCAACTTAACGGCGAAAGCAAAAAAAGGAATCATTTCTTTTCATACTTTTAAATTTTGATTCGGTGTCTATTTCTATATTCTAATTATATAAAAAGAAGAATTAATACCGTAGTAGTAGGTACTGTGGAAATTGTGGATAAAAGACTTAAGTCTTATCATTACTGGCTTCTTAGGCTTCAATGATTGTGAATTGTTTTATTAGGATATGTGGAATTTTTTTTAATTTCCACAGTTTTTTTGTTTCTGTTGAAAAGTTTTTTCTCTCTCACGACTTTTCTTCTGAGTTTTCCCCTTGTATTAGTAAGCTTTATTAGTTTATTCCTCAGTCAGAATTTCAATTGTCTATAGCTTTTGTTTTTAAAACCCCATACTTTTCGCAATTTCTTCAAAATTTGGTTCAATTCCTTGCTTAAAAATTGCTTCATTATTATCAATTGCACAATCAGGATCTTTTAGCCCATTACCAGTGAGAACACAAACAATAGTAGCGTTATTAGAAATCTTCTCTTTTATTTTTAATAATCCAGCTACTGAGGCAGCACTAGCAGGTTCACAAAAAATTCCTTCTTGTTTTCCTAATAATTGATATGCTTTTATTATTTCTTCGTCAGTTACATCAAGAAAAGTTCCTTTAGATTCTTTTTTGACTATATTAGCTTTTTCTTTATTAACGGGATTTCCTATTCTAATAGCTGTTGCGATTGTTTCTGGATGTTTAATTATTTTTCCAAATACTAAAGGAGCAGAACCAGTTGCTTGAACACCAACCATGTTTGGTAATTTTTTAGATATTCCTTCTGTTAAATATTCATTAAAACCCATCCAATAAGCTGATATATTTCCAGCATTCCCCATTGGTATACATAAATAGTCTGGTGCCTCTCCAAGACTATCTATTATTTCAAAAGCTGCTGTTTTTTGTCCTTCTAACCTATAAGGATTCACCGAATTTACAAGAGTAATTGGAAATTCATTCGCTAAACGTTGGACTATTTCTAAAGCTGTATCAAAATTTCCTTTAATTGCTAAAACTTCTGCTCCATAGACTAAAGCTTGAGCTAATTTTCCTTGTGCAACATATCCATCTGGAATTAGAACAAAACTTTTCATTCCCCCTTTTTTTGCATATGCAGCAGCAGAAGCAGAAGTGTTCCCAGTACTTGCACAAATCACTGCTTTACACCCTTCTTCTTTGGCTTTGCTAATCGCCATAGTCATTCCTCTATCTTTAAATGAGCCAGTTGGATTTAGTCCATCATATTTTGCGTATACCTTTACATTTCTACCAATTATTTGATTAATAGATTCTAATTCAATTAATGGTGTAGCACCTTCTTGTAGAGTTATTATAGGAGTGTTTTTGTTAATAGGCAGCCATTTTTTGTAGCCCTTTATAATTCCAGGCCATTGTTCAAAATTTGTTTTTTTATTGAATTGTTTTTTTATTTTATTTAGCATAGTTAAGCAGATTCATTTTTGAGTTTTTCTAAAGGTGAATTAGAGAAGAACTTGACTAACTCATTCATTGATTCTACTTTGTGAATAACCTTTGACAGTTCAGTTACATCTATTGCAATAACTTTACTTGGATAAGCTTTGATGAAATCTAATAAAGTTATAGATTCTGTTTTTTTATTAATTGCCTTGATTGTTCCAGCCTTTAAAGCAAGAATACTCATTTTTTGATTTCTTATTCTATATGGATTTATAACTTTTGACATTCTTGTTAAAATTACTGCACCTATCTTGCTATAAAGTAATCTACTGGTTAATTCAATTGGTGTTTTATATTTATCTGTTAGTATATCTTTTATTTTTTGAGGATTTTCTTTCTTGATAAGTACTTTTAGAAAACCATCTGCGTGACCAGTTTGGACAAAATTTTCTAATTCTTTTACAGTTATAGTTTTACTAAAAATATTTTTATATAGCATAATTGACTCAGCAGTATTTCCAGCTTTTGGTAAACTATTTAAAAGACAAAGACAAATAGATAATAAATAAGCTTGGTGCTTTATAAATTTCATTTATTCTTTTACTCCAGCTGCGATTTTTATAATGCGTGCAACACTTTTACTCGTTATCTTCTGAGCAATTTTAAAGCTCATAAGTCTTGCATAAGGTTCATTAATAAGCCTTTGAATTTTTTTGACTATTAACTCTCTATTTAGGCCCGGTAACTCTTTTATTATTTTCAATAATTTCTTTATAGGCTCAATTTCGTCAAGAATTTCTATTTCATCATTATTTATTGTATTTACTCTCATTCTTTTTGGTAATTTCTTGTTTATATTTTTTATAGCATAAAAATTTATTAGTTCAATTCTTTCAGCAATCGTTTCTACTAATTCATCTCTTAAAAAACCTCCATTTTCAGAGAATAAAAAATCTAGTACTTGATCTATTAGTTCTTCTATATTAATTTCACTCTGCTGTGATGCACTAGATACAAGGTTTTCTAATCGACTCCATTTAAAAATTTCACCATCAAATAACATTTCTTTTAAACTCTTTCTTAGTTTTGGATCTGGATCCTCCATTAATCTTCTAGCAAAATATGGATATGCAGCACCAAGAATCTTAAAGTTAGAGTCAACACTTAATGCTATCCCTTCTAGAGTTATTAATGATCTAATAATTAATGCATAGTATGGTGGTAATTGGAAAGGAAATCTATACATTAAACTAGACATATCGTCCGTTACACTTTTAAAATCCATTTTACTAACACCCATATTTAGTGCTTCTTCGAAAACTTTTTCAAATGCAGGTACGATAGGTTCAAGATTTACATTGCTGTCTAAAAAACCTAATTCAACAAAATCTTGTGAGAGCTTATCAAAGTTTTTATTCACTAGATGTACGACAGCTTGTATTAACCCTGTTCTAGAATGATCTTGAACTTCGCTCATCATTCCGAAATCTAAATAGCATAATCTTCCATCAGAAAGCGCAAGAATATTACCAGGATGAGGATCTGCATGAAAGAAACCATGTTCTAAAAGTTGTTGTAAGCTGCAATCGACTCCTATTTGAACCATTTCATTTGGGTCAATACCTAATTTTTTCACTTCATTGATTCTCGTTAATTTCACTCCCTCTATCCATTCCATCGTTAATACTCTTTTGCTTGTTGCTTCTTTATAGATCTTTGGAATTTTTATTTTTTTATTGTGCTTATGTAATTTCGCAAATCGTTCTGCATTATTTGCTTCGTTAATATAATCCATTTCTTCAAATACTCTTCTTCCTAATTCATCTATTAATGCAACTAGGTCGCTTCTAATAAAGCCTATATATTTCTTCAGCCAAATTGCGATATTTCGCACTATATATAGATCAAGAGTTATTTGTTCTCTTAATCCAGGTCGCTGTATTTTTACAGCGACTTGTTCTCCATTTTGTAAAACTGCTTTATGCACTTGTCCTAAAGATGCTGCTGATATTGGATTCAGTTCGAAACATTTATAAATTTGATCATAACTTTTACCTAAATCTTCTTTAATACACGATATGGCCAGCTCACTGTTAAAGCCTGGTAATTGATCTTGCAATTGAGCAAGATTCTCTAGAACTAACCTGGGTACAATGTCAGGCCTAGTTGATAAGGCTTGCCCAGCTTTTATAAAAGCTGGACCAAGTTGAAACAATAAATCAGTGAATTCTTTTGCTCTTTTTTGAGCTCTGACTTGATCTTTTAAAACTCCTAAAAGTTGTTCCCATCCAACTCCTAGGAGAAATAATGATATCGGAAGTAATGTTTGCCACAGTCTTTTTATTAAACGTTTTGGATGCTTCTTGTAAATATTACTTATTTCATTGGGGTCATATGTCTGCAACCCAGCAGTTTCAATAAAATCATCTAATTCTTCTGTCATTTGAAGATTGTTCACTTTGCCCCTTCTAATTTACGTAGGTATTAGCTAGCTTTTATAAGGTTACTTTAATAATGTGCTACTTGGTCTGCGTCTACAAAATATTGCTCTTATAGAAAGCTTAAACCTCAGTTTTAATGAGGGTTTTTCGGTGTTTACAGGTGAGACTGGTGCTGGGAAATCAGTTTTTTTGTTTTCAATTGATTCATTGCTGGGGGGAGGTGGCAGTAGTTCTGGTTCAAGATTGATGCGACCTGGCTCTACTCATTCTGTAATAGAGGCATGTTTTCTAATTGACTCTAAGGTTAGAGAGTGGTTACAAAATAATTCTTTTGAGGTTATCGGTAGCGAGATCTTTATTTCCAGAGATTGGAAATTAAGAGATGGTCGAATTACAAGTAGAATTCGATTAAATGGAGAAATTATCAACCTCAAACAGGTGCTTTCATTAAGAAGAAGATTAATTGATGTATCTGAACAAGGTCACTCTCATTTATTTAATTCAGCTATTGATCAATTAAAATTATTAGATCGTTTTGGATCTTCTTCTATTGAAAAGTTACTTGCTATTGTTAAAGTGAGTTGGGAAAATTGGTGTTTAAAAAGATCTCAGTTAGAAAATGCAATAGAAGAATATAAAAATACAGAAGCTAAATTATCTGATATCCACGATTTTCTATTAGATATTGATCAAGCAAATATTAATGACCCTTTGGAGGAATCTAATTTAAAACTTGAACAAGATAAGTTAGTCCATGGCGTTAAATTACAAGAATCATTAACATTTATTTTAAGTAGATTAAAGGAAAGTTCAGACGATTTACCTTCAGCATTAGATCATTTTTCTGTTTCTATTAAAGAATTAAAAACACTTATAAAAATAGATAAAGAATTAACTATTCATTTTAATGATTTATTGGAAACTTATACAGGATTGGAAGATTTTCTAGTCTCTTTAGAACATTATAAATATTCTTTAGATAGTAACCCTAATCAATTAGAATCAATTCAGACTCGGCTTGCGGAAATAAAAAAAATTAAAAATCGTTATGGGTTAGATTTACAAGAGTTACTAATACGGCGTGATCAATATAGAGAACAATTAGATTTAGAAGATTCAAAACAACAATTAAATACTCTTAGAAATGAGGAAAAGAAGGCGAAATCTCAGTTAGATCAATATAATTCTCAACTTACTCAATTACGTAAGTCCTATGCTCTTAAATTAGAAGAGGAACTCGTTTATTATTTGAAGCCTTTAGGTTTAGATAATGTTCGTTTTAAGGTTCAGTTTTCTGATGCTTCTCCTTCTCAAACTGGAGCTGATTTTATAAGATTTTTATTTTCTGCAAACGAGGGACAACCTCTTGCACCCTTTGCTGAGGTTGTTTCTGGAGGAGAAATGTCTCGCTTTTTGTTGGTCATGACAACTATGTTTGCTGAGGAAAGTGGAGCTTCTACATTGATTTTTGATGAAATTGATTCAGGTGTCAGTGGTCGTATTAGTTCAGCTATAGCAAAATTGTTAAAAGATTTGTCTCGGAAAAAGCAGGTTTTTTGTATTACTCATCAACCATTAGTGGCTGCATCAGCAGATCATCATTTTTCAGTTTCTAAGACAGTTGATAATGGAATGACAAACTCTAAAGTCCTTTTATTAAAGGAGTTTGGAGATCGACAACATGAATTAGCGAAATTAGCTGGAGGTAATTTTGATCAAGCATTTATTTTTGCTGCAAGTTTGTTGGATAACAAAGCTGCATAATGAGCGATAATCTTTCTATCTGTTTCTATGATTGATTATTAGGATTATGAGGCCCTCTGTGGCTAAAGCCAATCAACAATCTTTATTGCCGGATTCTTTAGAGGACGTGATAAGAATTCGTGGTGCTCGCCAACATAATTTAAAAAATATTGATGTCACTATTCCTCGAAACAAGTTTATTGTTTTTACTGGAGTTAGTGGGAGTGGAAAGAGTTCCTTAGCTTTCGATACTATTTTTGCTGAAGGACAGCGTCGATATGTGGAAAGTTTGTCTGCGTATGCTCGTCAATTTCTAGGGCAAGTAGATAAGCCTGATGTTGATGCAATTGAAGGCTTATCACCTGCGATTTCCATTGATCAAAAATCAACAAGCCATAATCCTCGTTCAACAGTAGGTACGGTCACCGAGATAAAAGATTATTTACGCTTATTGTTTGGTCGGGCTGGAGAACCTCATTGTCCTCAATGTGATCGATTGATTAGTCCTCAATCAATTGATGAAATGGTAGATCAAATTTTAACTTTACCTGAAGGCACTAGATATCAATTACTTGCTTCTGTTGTAAGAGGAAAAAAAGGGACACATGCCAAATTACTTTCTAGCTTAGCTTCAGAAGGATTTGCGAGAGTTCGAATAAATAAAGAGGTTCGTGAATTATCAGATAATATTGAACTTGATAAAAATCATTCTCATTCTATAGATGTTGTAGTTGATCGATTAATTGCTAGAGAGGGAATTCAAGAACGATTAACTGATTCTTTGCAGACTGCATTAAAGAGAGGTGATGGATTGGCTATCGTTGAAGTAGTACCTAAGAAGAATGAAGAATTACCAGATGGTATAGAAAGAGAACGATTATTTTCGGAAAATTTTGCTTGTCCAGTTCATGGGGCTGTAATTGAAGAGTTATCCCCAAGATTATTTTCTTTTAATAGTCCTTATGGTGCATGTCCTGATTGTCATGGGTTAGGTTATTTGAAAAAATTTACTGCTGATCGAGTCATCCCTGAACCTTCTTTACCCGTTTATGCAGCAGTTGCACCATGGAGTGAAAAAGAAAATGCATATCATTTTTCTTTACTATTTTCTGTAGGTGAGGCATATGGATTTGAAATTAAAACTCCTTGGAAAGATTTAACAGAAAAACAGAAAGATATTTTACTTAATGGTACTGATAAGCCTATTTTAATTCAATCTGACAGTCGTTATAAAAAACAAGATGGATACAAGAGAACATTTCAAGGCATATTACCTATTTTAGAGCGCCAATTACGTGATGCAAATGGAGAATCTGTACGTCAAAAACTAGAGAAGTTTTTGGAATTAGTTCCTTGTGCTTCATGTTCTGGTAAAAGATTACGTCCTGAAGCTTTAGCAGTAAGAGTAGGTCCTTATTCTATAACTGAACTTACTGAGATTAGTATTTCCGAAACCCTTGAATGTGTAGAAAAATTGATGGGAATCAATGAAGTAGATAAATCTGCCCCACTTCTCTCTTCACGTCAAATACAAATTGGAGAATTGGTTTTAAAAGAAATTCGTTTACGTTTGAAGTTTCTTCTTGATGTTGGTTTGGATTATCTTACTTTAGATAGACCTGCAATGACTTTGTCAGGTGGTGAAGCTCAAAGAATTCGTTTAGCAACACAAATAGGTGCTGGCTTAACTGGAGTTCTCTATGTTTTAGATGAGCCAAGCATTGGTTTACACCAGAGAGATAATGATAGATTACTAAGTACTTTAGAAAGACTTAGAGATCTAGGAAATACTTTAATTGTTGTTGAGCATGATGAAGATACAATTCGTGCAGCAGATTATTTAGTTGATATTGGTCCTGGAGCTGGCGTGCATGGTGGCTATGTAATTGCAGAAGGATCATTAAAAAATTTATTGTCTAGTAAAGAATCTTTAACCGGAGAATATTTAAGTGGAAGAAAGGCTATCCCCAATCCAACAGAACGAAGACAAGGTGTTAATCGTAATCTTCGTTTAATTGGTTGTGACCGTAATAATTTAAAAAACATTTCGGTAGATTTTCCTTTGGGAAGGCTTGTAGCTGTTACAGGAGTAAGTGGTAGTGGAAAAAGTACTTTAGTCAATGAATTATTACATCCTGCTATTAATCATCAATTAGGTTTAAAGGTACCCTTTCCTAAAGGTTTAGAAGAGTTAAGAGGAATAAAGTCAATTGATAAAGTTATAGTTATTGATCAATCACCTATAGGTAGGACTCCTCGTTCAAATCCAGCAACTTATACTGGAGCATTTGATCCAATTAGACAAATCTTTGCAGCATCCGTTGAAGCAAAAGCACGAGGTTATCAAGTAGGTCAATTTAGTTTCAATGTTAAGGGTGGTCGGTGTGAAGCTTGTAAAGGTCAAGGTGTCAACGTTATTGAAATGAATTTTTTACCTGATGTTTATGTTCAGTGTGATGTATGTAAAGGAACAAGATTTAATCGTGAAACTCTTCAAGTGAAATATAAAGGTCACACTATTGCTGATGTGTTAGAAATGACTGTTGAGCAATCTGTAGATGTTTTTTCTGCAATTCCTCAGGCTGCGGATAGATTGAGAACCTTGGTTGATGTAGGCCTTGGTTATATCAAGTTGGGACAACCTGCACCAACCCTTTCAGGAGGTGAGGCACAGCGAGTAAAACTTGCTACAGAGTTGTCTCGTCGTGCTACTGGTAAAACTCTTTATTTAATTGATGAGCCAACTACTGGCCTTAGCTTTTCTGATGTACATAAACTAATGGATGTACTTCAAAGGTTGGTTGATAAAGGGAATTCAATAATTGTTATAGAACATAATTTAGATGTTATTCGTTGTTCTGATTGGATTATTGATTTGGGACCAGAAGGAGGTGACCGCGGAGGAGAAGTAATTATTGCTGGAACTCCTGAAGAAGTAGCCGTCTGTTCAAATAGTTATACTGGAAATTATTTGAAAAAAGTTTTGAAGAAACATGGAGCCAAGATTTAGATATTCGAAAATTATTCCTTTGGTAATGAACTTATTGTTTTTTGATATTTTGAAAATCAAGAATTCTTCGCTTGTTGAGATTAACTAGTATCACTTAGGTTACAGAAATTAGAATAAATTAGAAGAAAAATATTATTTTTTCTTTAGATTTAAATGCCAGAAAATAAACTATAGATCACTTCAACCTTTCAAAAGGAGGAAGTTATATGGGGATAAAACTTCTTCATTTGCATTTACATGGATTAATTCGTTCTAAAGATCTTGAACTGGGAAGAGATTCTGATACTGGTGGACAAACTTTATATGTTTTAGAGCTTGTAAAACATTTAGCTAAAACTAAGGAAGTTGCCAAGGTAGATTTGGTAACTCGTTTGATACAAGATAGACGAGTTTCGTCTGATTATTCTCAGTCACGAGAAAGGATTTCAAGAGGAGCTGAGATCATTAGAATTCCCTTTGGTCCAAAAAGATATCTCCGAAAGGAATTGTTGTGGCCTTATTTAGATGATTTAGCTAATAAATTGATTGATCAGTTATTAAATTCAGAAAGCTTGCCAGATTGGATTCACGCTCATTATGCAGATGCAGGTTATGTTGGAGCTTTAATCAGTAGTCGTTTAGGTATTCCTTTTGTTTTTACTGGTCACTCATTGGGAAGAGAGAAGAAACGCCGTTTGCTTGAATCAGGAATGGATCATGACCAGATAGAAAACACTTATTCAATTAGTAGAAGGATAGAGGCTGAAGAATTGGCTTTAGCAAATGCGAATTTAGTTGTTACTAGTACTTTTCAAGAAGCAAATGATCAGTATCAGAGGTATCGAAATTTCGTTCCTTCACAAGCTAGAACTGTTCCTCCAGGAGTTGATTTAAGTCGTTTTAATACTGTTTCTAATCCCAACGAGTTATTAGATATAGAAGAATTAGTATCTCCTTTTCTTCATAACCCTGAATTGCCTCCATTTTTAGCAATTTCAAGAGCAGTAAGAAGAAAGAATATTCCAGCTTTAATAGAAGCTTTTGGTAGGTCTAGCACATTACGAAAGAAGCATAATCTTGTACTTATACTTGGAACTAGAACTGACATGAGATTATTAGATAGACAACAAAAAGAAGTTTTTCAGCAGATATTTGAATTAGTTGATAAATATGATTTATATGGGCACATTGCTTACCCTAAATATCATAGGAGAGATCAGATTGCTTCAATTTATAGGTGGGCAGCTGAATTAAAAGGGATATTTGTTAATACAGCTTTAACAGAACCTTTTGGGCTAACTTTGTTAGAAGCTGCAGCTTGTGGTTTGCCGATGGTTGCTACAGATGATGGCGGTCCTAGTGAGATTTTATCTCATTGCTCTAATGGATTATTGGTAGATCCTACTGATTTAGATCTATTACAGCAGACTTTAGAACAAGCTATTTCTAATAAGAGCCCTTGGAGCAATTGGAGAATTAATGGAATTAATGGAGTAGATAAGCATTTTAGTTGGAATTCACATGTAGAAAAATACCTTTCTTTAATGATGAAACAGTTTAATTGCGTAAAACCCTACTCCTTAGCAAAGATAATTCCTTTATCAGGTATTAAAGTAAGTTGACGATATGGTTGCTCTTCACTAACAAATCCCCACTCATTGAAGATATTTTTATTTGAATGAGTAATAAGTTGTTCATTATCTTGTTTCTTAAGAATGAAACCATCTTTTGCCATTTTTCTCATTAGTTTTGCAGATTCTTCAAAACGATATGCCATAGCTTCTAATGATTCGCAGTCTTTTGTTAGACCTGTTTCATTCCAAGTGAAATAACCCATAGAGATTCATTAGATACTTGAACGTAAGCTCAGAGCAATAAATATACAGCAAATACTTATAAGCCAAAAGCTTTCAACTATTTTAGTCTCTTTATTACCCTGAAGTTCAAAATGATGGTGTATAGGTGCCATTAGAAAAAATCTATATCCCTTACCGTAAAAAGTTTTTGTTGCTTTGAAAAGTCCTACTTGAATAATTACTGAAAGTGCCTCAAGTATAAAAACACCACTCATTATGAATAAGCTCCAAAGAGCATCTGAGAGTAATGCAATTGCTACTAAAGTTCCTCCCATAGCAAGTGATCCTGTATCACCCATGAATATTTTTGCTGGGAATTGATTATGAATTAGAAATCCAATCCAAGACCCAGCTATTGCTATGCATAAACTTGCAAAAGCATAACTTTCATTAGACCCTCTTAGCATTAATTCTATTGCTAACCCTGTAAAAATTATTGCTCCACATCCGCTAGCCAAGCCATCTAATCCGTCAGTAAGATTTGTTGCATTGCTTTCAGCAATTAATATTAATAATATTATCGGCCAAAAAAACATACCTAAATTAATATGGCTATTTCCTATAAAAGATATTTGATGTTCAATGAATTTTCCTGAGGAAATAAAAATTAAAAATATCGTTCCAACTATTATTTGTAATATTAATTTTTCTTTTGGTGTTAAACCTGTATTCTTTTTCAATTTAATACTCTGCCAGTCATCTATAAATCCGATCAACATAAAAGAAATTGCAAGAAAGCTAATGGCTATTATTTCTTTATTAAGACCATGATTTAGATTTACGATAAATCCAACAATTAGACCAATTGGTATTATTATTATTCCTCCCATATTAGGAGTGCCTGATTTTTTTAAATGATCCTTTGGCCCTTCTTCTCTAATGATTTGTCCAGCTTTGATTTTCTTTAATTTTTGTATTCCCCATTTTGTAGTTATTCCAGAGATTAGACTACTAATACTTAATGGTATCAATAATCTCCAATTTCCTGTAAGTATATCTACTAAGACACTGATAAAAAATATTATAGTAACTAGTAGGATAGTTTTAAACTTCAATTTATTCAGGCGACTTCTCTAGATTAATTATTTAGTTAATAAATAGTTTAATCTTCCCACTCTTCTTCAGAAATATCATCTTCTTCAGTTTTATAATCTTCTTTATCACCCATTAATGCTGATAATTCTTCCTCTTCCACTGTACTAACTTCTTGAAGTGCTGAAACTTCATCTGAGATTAGCCTTCCGCTTGTTTCAAGCCAACTTAAGAGATCAGGTTCTTCCCGTAAAGGTAAGACAGGTGCTGGTTCCTCTCTTTTATAACGGGTCAAGGCTGGATTGATAGTATCAAGAGTGCTCATTAAAATTTATTTTCATCGATGTAATAACATAATCCATTATGAGGTTAATTTGTAGTTTTGGGCAATAAATTTTCTCTATTTGCTTTGAGTTTCCTTATTTCTCTTGGCATATCCTTATTTTTTCGTTTTTGGGGTATTCAACATCCTGAACCTTTTGTTATTAGACCGTTTATAGTTTTTGGGTTGCTCTTAGGGCCATCAATTATTTTGTTTTTTTATTTGGCAATCACCTCTCGCCAAATTCAGACTTAACTCAAGGGAGTCTTATTTAATGGGGAATTTACGCAAAGTTATTCTCGCTTATTCTGGCGGAGTCGACACAAGTGCTTGTATTCCGTATTTAAAAAATGAATATGGAGTTGAGGAAGTAATTGCCTTTGCTGCAGATTTAGGCCAAGGAGAAGAACTAGAACCTATTCGACAAAAAGCTTTATTGGCGGGAGCAAAAGAGTCTTTAGTAGATAATTTAATAGAACCTTTTATCAGAGATTTCGCGTTTCCTGCTATTCGAGCAAATGCTTTGTATGAAGGGAAATACCCTTTGTCTACAGCATTGGCAAGGCCTTTAATTGCTAGTCGTTTAGTCTCATTAGCTTTGGAGAGGGAAGCTGGAGCAGTTGCTCATGGTTGTACAGGAAAAGGTAACGATCAAGTGCGTTTCGATTTGGCTATTGCATCACTTGCACCTCAATTGGAAATCCTAACTCCCGCGAGAGAATGGTCTATGAGCCGAGCCGAGTTAATTGCATATGGGGAGAAATTTGGCATTCCAGCCCCAGTTACCAAAAAGTCTCCTTATTCAATTGATCTCAATCTATTAGGTAGAAGCATAGAAGCTGGGCCTTTGGAAGATCCTTTTGAGGCTCCTCCTGAAGAAGTTTTTCAAATTACATCTTCAATAGATAATTCCCCTGATGAACCTAAGGAGATAGAAATTCAGTTTGAAGCAGGAAATCCAATAGCAATTGATGGAATTCATATGGATAATGTAAGCCTAATTCGAAAAGCCAATTCTCTAGCAGGAGACTATGGTTTTGGTAGGATAGATATGATTGAAGATAGAGTCGTAGGAATAAAAAGTAGAGAAATTTATGAGACTCCAGGATTATTATTATTAATTAAATGTCATCAAGAACTTGAAAGTATTACATTATCTGCAGATGTCTTAAAAACAAAGGTGAGCCTTGAAAGACAATGGGCTGATTTGGTGTATCAAGGCTTTTGGTTTAGCCCTTTAAAAAATGCTATTGATGCATTTATAGATAAAACACAGATTGATGTTAATGGAGTCGTTAAATTAAGACTACATAAGGGTAATGCGACAATAATAGGTCGCAAATCCTTGTCAAACAGTTTATATCTATCTGATATATCTACTTATGGATCAAATGATAAATTTGAACACAAATTTGCTGAGGGATTTATTTATATTTGGGGTCTTGCAAATCGAGTCTGGGCTTCAGTAAGCAAGAAGAATCAATAATTTTTATTCTTTGCTTGCTTCCTGAGCTGGCTCTTCTTTAGCTGGTTCTTCTTTGCTTGCTTCTTTAGTTGGTTCAGTTTTCTCTTCTTTTTTTATTTTTTCTTGACTTTCATTAGTTTTTTCTTCCTTAGCTTCTGTATTTACCTTTTCTTCACTAGTTTTGGCCATATCTTTTTCTGATGTTTTCGGTGCTCTTTTGGCTGGAAGCGATCCATATTGTTTCACAGTTAAATAGCGGATAATATCTTCACTTAATCTCATAGCTTTTTCTAGAGACTCGACTTGTTTCCCATCTCCTTGATGACTTAGCTGTACATAAATACCTTCTTTGTATTTCCCTATGGTGTATGCAAGTCTTCTTTTCCCTCGCATTTGGTTGTCCACAACTTGTGCTTTAGCTTTTTCAAGGACCTCACTATATTTTTTTAAATGGGAATCTACCTCGTCCTCTGGAATGTCAGGACGAAGGATATACATTGTCTCGTAATAAGTTGGATCTGACATAGAGTTTTCCGACAGGGACTACAGGCTCAATTAATTGAACGACGGATCCTACACAATAGCCCTAGATGGTTTTTTCTTCAAATTTGCATTTCTGCTGCTTCACTAACAATGGGTATATCGGGTTTAAATCCTCTGGAACATTGAGTAATTGCAAAAAGAATGATAGTAAGTGTTCCAACGAAAATAATCGTTTCGAGAAAGTCTCCGATAGCTGAATTTATATTTACTCTTATTAATAAGATGTAACCATAATTGAAAATAATTAAACCTAGTTTTAAAAGAAGTATTTGCATAGTATTAAATCTTATAAAATATGGGATTTTGTAGTTTTTTGCAACGCCTAAAAAAAGTATTAAAAATATCAAAAAATCTCCAAAAGGAAGATTTTGTTGCACAATTAAGATAGGAATTCTTGGCAAAGCTAATAATTCAAAAATTGGAAAATTGCTATATATATAACTTCCATAAGGAACCACATCACTCCATGGCAGTATATAAAGCATTGTACTTATTATTCTTTCTTTTAAAGGAATCATAATCTTATAATATCAATTTATTAAAGCAGTTTTGGCAGCATTTCTCATTATATTAATAGGCATATCTTCTATTCCACTCCATAATCGAAGAGATGCTGCTCCTTGTTGGATTAGCATTTCAAGTCCATCAATTGTTTTACAGGAATATTTTTCTCCAAGTTTCAGCCACTCTGTTGGCTTTGGCTTGTAAATTAAATCATATAAAATTGTACCGGATTGTAGATTATCCCATATCTCTTGTCCTAGTGGTACTTGTATTGAATTGTTTTTATCTGTGTTGCTATACATACCTACAGGTGTAGTATTAACTATTAAATTTGCATGTTTAATATGCTCTTTTATTGATGGATCTGTTTGAGTTAGTGGAAGAATGTTGATTGATGAATCATTAGGTATATTAATTGTATTTATAAAGTCATTTAAAGATTTTTCTTTTCTACCTACAATAGTTATATTTGAAACTTTTAATCTATATAATCCATGTACAACTGCGCGTGCACTTCCTCCACATCCAATTATTAATGTTTTTGTATTTTTCGGATAATTATATAGTATTAGTGGGGCAAGAAAGCCTTCTATATCGGTATTAGTTCCATTCCAACTGTTAAAATTATTTGGTATTAATGTGTTAATAGAACCAATCTTTTTTGCAATCGGACTAATTTCATTGCAGAGATTTATAGCTTCAGTTTTATGGGGGATTGTTATATTAAGACCTTTACAATCCATTGCTCTTAAGCCCTTGATAACTATTTCTAAATTTTCCTTTGTAGAAGGTATGGCTAGATAGCACCAATTTAAGTTAAGTGCTTTTAATGCTGCATTATGAATTGTGGGAGATAATGAGTGATTGACGGGATACCCAATAACCCCTACAAGACTTGTGTTTCCATTAATTAATTCCTTAGAAAATTGCTCCATTTTTATAGACTAGTTCTTTTCCTGTTCGGGAACCACACCTCGCCTCTAAGTGCTCTCACTAACGAGGATGATTCTATTAATAAAGACATTATTTTTTTAGGAGCAGGATCCAATGGGGAAGGTAGTTGGGATTGATCTTGGTACAACTAATAGCTGTGTGGCGGTTATGGAAGGAGGGAAACCTACAGTTATTGCAAATGCAGAAGGTTTTAGAACAACTCCTTCTGTAGTTGCTTATACAAAGAATCAAGATCAATTAGTAGGTCAGATTGCGAAACGACAAGCTGTTATGAATCCAGAAAATACTTTTTATTCTGCTAAAAGATTTGTTGGAAGAAGAGTTGATGAAGTAAATGAAGAGTCTAAAGAAGTCAGTTACTCAGTAGAAAAATCTGGTTCAAGTGTTAAATTAAAGTGCCCAATTCTAGATAAACAATTTTCTCCAGAAGAGGTTGCTGCGCAGGTTTTAAGGAAACTTTCAGAAGATGCAGGTAAGTACTTGGGTGACAACATAAGTCAGGCAGTAATTACCGTTCCTGCATATTTCAATGATTCTCAACGTCAAGCTACAAAGGATGCTGGCAAGATAGCTGGTTTAGAGGTCCTGAGAATTATTAATGAACCCACAGCTGCAGCTCTTGCTTATGGCTTAGATAAAAAAAGTAATGAAAGAATTTTAGTCTTTGATTTAGGTGGAGGTACTTTTGATGTTTCTGTTTTAGAGGTTGGTGATGGAGTGTTTGAAGTTCTTTCAACTTCTGGAGATACTCATCTTGGTGGAGATGATTTTGACAAAGTTATTGTTGATCATTTAGCAGCAACTTTTAAATCCAATGAAGGTATTGATCTTCGGCAAGATAAACAGGCATTGCAACGCCTTACAGAAGCTGCAGAAAAAGCAAAGATAGAGCTTTCAAATGCTACTCAAAGCGAAATTAATCTTCCTTTTATTACTGCTACTGCTGAAGGACCCAAGCATTTAGATTTAACTTTAACTAGAGCAAAATTTGAAGAACTTGCATCAAATTTAATTGATCGTTGTCGAGTTCCAGTAGAACAGGCTTTAAAAGATGCCAAATTATCAACAGGTGAGATTGATGAAATTGTTATGGTTGGTGGCTCTACCCGTATGCCATCAGTCAAAGAATTAGTTAAACGAGTTACAGGTAAAGATCCTAACCAGACAGTTAATCCAGATGAAGTTGTAGCTGTAGGAGCAGCAATCCAAGGGGGTGTATTGGCTGGAGAAGTTAAAGATATACTTTTGCTTGATGTCACTCCACTTTCATTAGGTGTTGAAACGTTGGGAGGAGTAATGACAAAAATGATTACAAGAAATACAACTGTTCCAACTAAAAAGACAGAGACATATTCAACAGCAGTTGATGGACAGACAAATGTAGAAATTCATGTTCTTCAAGGTGAAAGAGAAATGGCTTCTGATAATAAAAGCCTTGGAACTTTTCGATTAGATGGAATACCTCCATCTCCTCGTGGTGTTCCTCAAATTGAAGTTACTTTTGATATTGATGCTAATGGAATTCTTAGTGTAACTGCGAAAGATAAAGGTAGTGGAAAAGAGCAAAGTATTTCGATTACAGGAGCATCTACTTTGTCTGATAACGAGGTTGAAAAGATGGTTAAAGATGCAGAAACTAATGCTTCTGCAGATAAAGAAAAAAGAGAACGAATTGATATCAAGAATCAAGCTGAAACACTTGTATATCAAACTGAGAAGCAACTGGAAGAATTGGGAGATAAAGTTGATCAGGATGCAAAAGCAAAAGTGGATACAATGCGCATTCAGTTAAAGGAAGCTACAGATAAAGATGATTTTGAGACGATGAAAAGTTTGGTCGAAGATCTTCAGAAAGAACTCTATTCTTTAGGAGCATCTGTTTATCAGCAAGCTAATGCTGCTAGTCAAGCAGCAGATGGTTCAAGTGCTAATTCAAATAACTCTGGCGAAGGTAATGATGATGTTATAGATGCAGAATTTACTGAATCAAAATAATTAAATATTTATTTGTTCTGAGACCCATTCCGCACAAGCAGGCGCTAAGAGTATTCCATTTCTATAATGTCCAGTATTAAGGATTAGCCCTGGTTCTAGATTTTCAAGTAAAGGTGCAGCATTGTTTTGAGGCTTTGCTCTTAATCCATACCAATGGTTTTTTATGGAAGCACTTTTGAGCCATTCTGGGGCATTGCCATTTAATTCCTGCATTTTTTTGAGTTCCAGCATATTGGGCTTTGTTCCAGGTTCTAATGTTGCCCCTATAAGAATTTCGTTTTCTTTTTGAGGAATCAGATTGATTCCATTACTAATAAGAACTTTTGGCCAACCTTCCCAATTTTTATAATCTTTTTTTATAACAAGTTCTATTGCTTGTCCAAGGACGGCATTTATTGGATAGGTGTACCCTATTGATTTAAGTAATGCCTCACTACCTAGAGATGAACAAAGAATTACTATGTCTTTCTGAAGAGTTTGATTGTTATCTAGAAGTATTTTCCACTTTCCTCCTGTTAGTTGTGATGAGCGATAAAGAGATAAAGCTTTTGCAGAGATTTTGAATACCTTTAATCTTTCAAGTGCAATGCTTAGACAGGCAAGTAATTTCTTTGGATCAATACGACCATCGTAGTTTGAGATTAGTCCTCCAAACTTGTTCGATGGCCAGGCCCGCCCTCCTGATATGTTGAGAGTATTTTTTAAAGATCTCAATCCTAAATTCTCTCTTTCCTTTGTTAATTTGCTAATTACTTCCATTTGGTGTTTGTCATTTGCAAATTGAATTAATGGTGTTTCTAATTCCAAATGTATTTCTTTGCTAGTTATCTTGTGAATTAATTTGGGCCATAATTCCATACTTCGTTGCCTTAGTCGCCAAGCACGTCCAGATGATCTACGAAATGTATTTCCCATTAATATTCCTAATGAGGCTTTACTGCCTGTAAGAGGATTATTTTGTTCTACTGGTGTATCTAATTCAGGATCAATAATAACTATTTTGTGACCAAGAGTTGCCAAATGAAAAGCAGTCGTTTTTCCTATGACTCCTCCTCCAATAATTGCAATTTCTTTAAATACCATGTTTCTAGTTCCTATTAATTGTTGGTGTTGGCATAACTAGTGAAAAGTAGATAATAATTAGATATGTTATTTTTTAGTTTTGACTACTGTAATCTTGCAGCTTATCTGTCCTGACCGTCCTGGTTTGGTTAGTCAACTATCAGGTTGGATAGCTAGCAATAATGGTAATATTCGCCACGCTGATCATCATACTGATGAAGGTGCAGGTTTATTTTTGAGTAGATTGGAATGGGATCTTGCGGGATTTAATTTATCTAGGTTATCAATTAAGGAAGAAATCGTTCAACTTGCAAATTCTTTTGGAGGAAAAGCTCAAGTCAATTTTTCTGATGAATTTCCTCGTGTTGCTATTTTTGTTAGCAAGCAAAGTCATTGCCTTTTAGATTTGCTATGGCGTGTCAATACTCAAGAAATGAATATGACCGTACCTTTGATTGTTTCTAATCATACTGAATTACAAAAAATATGTGAAGGATTCGATGTGTACTATAAATGTGTACCTGTTAATAAAGATGATAAATTAATTTCAGAAAAAATTATTTTGAAGACAATATCAGAGTATAAAATTGATCTAATAGTTTTGGCAAAATATATGCAGATTTTAAGCAATGATTTTTTAAAAAGTTCTCCTCCAATTATTAATATACATCATTCTTTTTTACCAGCCTTCAAGGGATCTAAACCCTATCATAGAGCGTGGGAGAGAGGCGTGAAATTAATAGGAGCAACTGCTCATTATGTAACAGAAAACCTAGATGAAGGACCTATTATTGATCAAACAATTGCACATGTAACTCATCGCGATGAAGTTTCTGATTTAATCAGGAAAGGGCGTGATACGGAAAGGATCGCTTTGGCGAGAGCATTGAGATTTCATTTGCGTAGACAAGTAATGGTATATCAAGGTAGAACAGCCATACTCGCCTAATTATATTTCTAGTTTTTAGTGCTTAAAAGCATTTTCCTTATGTTTAATAAGCTGATTATACGAAAGTGGATCTTGTAAATGCATCCAGGGTAAAATATTATTTTGATCCCATTCATTATGAACAATATCTTCCCAAAGTGGTAGTTGTTCATTTGAGTTGGATTTGGTTCTTTTTTCTTGAATGAGTTTATATGCTTTTTTCCATTCTCCTAAACTATTTTGGGAACCCTGCACTGTAAGGATGACTTCAGCTAGTCGTCTATCACTACGTGATATAAGAGCTTGTATAACACTCCATCCATAACTTTCAGGTCGTAAATCTATGCCATTTGGCTTTAATTGCTTGGCAAGGCTTTGTAAACGCGTTTTTGCTTCTTTTCTCACCCCAAACCATTGAAACGGTGTTTGGGCCTTTGGTACAAATGTGCTAACACCTAGAGTGAGCCTTATTCCTGGATTTTTTCTTTTTAATCTTATTAAGAGGTCACTTGTTGCTTCTATATCTTCTTGTTGTTCTTCTGGTAACCCAACCATGCCATAAAGTTTGAGACCTGATAATCCTCCTTCTTTTGCATATTTGGCGGCATCAAAAATTTCTTCTTCCGAAAGTTTTTTATTGACGAGCTTTCTTACTTTTTCACTACCACTTTCGATTGCGATTGTAATTGACTTGCAATTTCTTTTGGAAAGCAGGCGAGTCATTTTTAAATTTACTGTTGTTGCTCGAACAGAGCTCATGCTTAGTCTCATATCATCAAATCTATCTTGATTTAACCAATCTATGAGGTCTGCAAATTCAGGGTGTTGACTTATAGAAGCACCTAATAAGCCAATTCGTTTAGTAATTGCAAAGCCTTTTTCTAAGGCTGGAATTAGGCCTTCGTTCAGTGATGAATTCCGAAAAGGTAGGTTGAGGTAGCTTGCTAGACAAAAGCGACATAGTTCTGGGCAACTACGAACAACTTCGATCATATGAATGTTTGGCCAGGCTGCATCGGGAGTAATAACAGTTGAGTGACTTAAAGTATTACCCTGCCAGGTTTGCTTTGTAACAAACTTAGGAATTTCAGAAGCAATTGGTTTGACTTCAATTAATTTTCCATTTTTATCATATATAGGTTGGTAGAGACTTGGTATATAGACACCAGGTATTTGAGCTAATTTCTTTAATTTCTGACTCCGCTCCATTCCTTTACTTTCTTTAATTGTTGTAATTAAGATTGGCAACAAATTCTCGCTATCACCCAATAGAACTACATCTAAGAACGGAGCAAAAGGTTCTGGATTTGCAGTTAGAACTTGCCCTCCTCCAAAAATAATCGGATCATCATTTCCTCGTTGATAACCCCAGATTGGAATGTGATTTTTTTTTAGAAGATCTATAAGTACTGGTCCATCTAATTCCCAACTGAGAGAGAAGCCAAAGAGGTCACTTTTGCGATGAGAGATATCCGCTTGGTCGGTAAACCATCTTCGTACATCTACATCTTTTCTTTGAGAAAGTGCTGCCCAGACAATTTGAAAGCCAAGGTTTGTTATACCGATAGAATATGTATTTGGAAAAGCTAAAGTTACCCTAAGTGCATCAAACTCAGGAGCCTTCGGAGTAAAGAGTAGTATTTCTTTTTTCAGTGTTATTGAGGAGGTGAAGTTAATTGATTGTTTTCATTTGTGCTTTCAAGAGAATTCTCTCTTTTATTGTTTGAGAATAAATAGTTTGTTGGATTCATTTCCATTGCAATTTGTCTTTCATATATTGAGTGGTTATTAAAAATGCGAGCTATTAAAAAACTTGTTAAACAGGTTAATAAGACTGGCTTTAGTATTAACAGATTTTTAGTAGGGGCAAATGCAAGAAACATTGCACAAATAGGTGTTCTTGTACAAGCAGCAACAAATGCACCCATTCCAGCAAGAGTATAAGTGGTTGGGAAATGACCCGTTAGAGCTTCTACCCAAGTTCCACAGGCTGATCCTATACACCCTCCAAGGATAAGCATTGGGAAAAATAATCCTCCAGGAGCACCTGATGCTGCAGCGAGTCCTGTACTGAAGAACAAAACTATAAAAGTGCCTAATGCTAGTGATATATTTCCATTACCTAAAACAATTAATTTTTTTAATTCTCCAACATGATGGAATTCACTAGGTAGAAAGGAAAAAATGCTTCCTAAGAGAAACCCACTAATTGTCATTTTTTGAATCAACTTATTTTTAAACCATATATTTCCTAACTGTTGCATTATTAATACATATTGGCAATAAAGTTGAGCTAATATACCAACTATCACTCCTAGACCTATTAGATAAATAAAATCGATAGGTAGTACATTAATGTTTAAAGGAAAATCAATATCTAGTTCAAAACCTTGACCTTGTAATATATCTGCCCAGCTATCAGCCCAGAAAGTTGTAACAACTACTAGTAGGAGAACGACAGGTCTGGAGGAATTGAGTAATTCTTCAATTGCATAAATAAAACCTCCAATAGGTGCACTAAAGATTGCTGCAATACCTGCTCCGCTACCTGCAGCAACAATGACACGTCTAAAAGTTATAGGTGCTTTTAACCATTGTGCCATTTGCCATGCAATAGAACCTCCCATTTGTACTGCAGGTCCTTCTGGACCAAGTGGGAATCCACTTCCTATGGCTATGATTCCACCAATTAATTTTCCTAGGCCCACTTTTAATCCCATTGGGACTTGTCGATGACGCATCCATGCCATGACTTGGGTGACACCGGAACCTCCTGCAGCTGGAGCAAATTTGGAAATAATTGTTGCTGAGATTAATCCTCCTAGACTTCCTAAAAGAGGAAGAACTAACCATGGAGGTAGTGTTTCAAGTAGGTTTAAACGCCATTCATTTAATCCATAGATTCCTTTTTGGAAGAGGGTTCCTGTTAAAGCTGCACCTAATCCTGTCAGCATTAAAGCGAAGCTGACAACAAGCCATCGTTGGCGTAATAAGTTTCTAATACTACGACCTGAGTTAATTTGTTGGTTATTCATATTGATATTTTGAATTTGTTAGGAAGTAGTTAGGAATTTCTTTTGTGCTTCATTACTAATAATTTGACCTTCTTTTTCAAAGCCTTCAATTTCATTGAAATTGAGATATCGATATAAATCATCAGATAACGGATCAATTTTGTTAGCTGCTATTTCTTGATATTCCAAAAATGTTGGGATACGTCCTAAAAGTGCACAAACTGCTGCTAACTCTGCACTACCTAAGTAAACTTGTGCTCCTTTTCCTAGGCGATTATTGAAGTTCCTTGTACTTGTTGAAAATACTGTGGTGTTATCTTCTACTCGGGCTTGATTTCCCATACAGAGAGAACATCCAGGCATTTCCATCCTAGATCCAGCATCTTCGAAAATCTTGTAATAACCTTCTTTTTTCAGCATCTCTTCGTCCATGCGTGTGGGTGGACATATCCACAATCTAGCTTTTGCCTTCCCAGAGTTTTTTAATATTGTTGCAGCGGCTCGATAATGGCCAATATTAGTCATGCAAGATCCAATAAAGACTTCTTGAATTGGAGTTCCAGCTTCTTTGTGCAGAAGTTTTACGTTATCAGGATCATTAGGACAAGCTAAAATTGGTTCTTTTAATTTATTCAGATCAATTTCTATGCTGGAAGAATAATTGGCATTTGGGTCTGCTTTAAGGACTTGAGGATTGTTTAGCCATTTTTCCATGTCTTGAATACGTCTCCCTAAAGTACGAGCATCTCGATAACCTCTAGCAATCATATTTTTTAATAATGCAATATTGCTTCGCAAATACTCTGCAATTGTTTCTTCAGACAATTGAATTGAGCAGCCTGCACACGATCTTTCTGCACTTGCATCTGTTAGTTCGAATGCTTGTTCAAGCTTAAGATTAGGTAAACCTTCGATTTCCATGATTTTTCCATTGAAGACATTTATTTTGTTTTCATTTGATACAGTTAATAATCTTTGTTGAATGGCTATTAAAGGTATTGCATTAACAATGTCACGCAAGGTAATACCCGGTTGTAAAGATCCTTTAAATTTCACTAATACTGATTCAGGCATATCTAGAGGCATTGCTCCAATTGCAGCAGCAAAAGCAACCAAGCCGGATCCACCGGGGAATGAGATACCGAGAGGAAATCTAGTATGACTATCACCCCCTGTACCTACTGTGTCTGGGAGTAACATTCTATTAAGCCAACTATGAATTATTCCATCGCCTGGTTTAAGTGCGACTCCTCCACGCTCAGCAAAGAAATCAGGTAATTCCTGTTGTGTTTGAATATCTACGGGTTTTGGATAAGCAGCTGTATGACAAAAACTTTGCATTACTAAATCTGCTGAGAACCCGAGACATGCAAGTTCTTTCATCTCATCTCTTGTCATAGGTCCTGTTGTATCTTGACTTCCTACTGTTGTAATAACAGGTTCACAACTAGAGCCTGGTTGAATACCAGGTAACCCACAGGCTCTCCCAACAATTTTTTGTGCTTGAGTAAACCCATTGGAATTTCTTGCTGGTTCACCAGGTCGAATGAATAGTGTGGAGGGCTCCAAATTTAGCTTTTCTCTTACTTTGTCAGTTAACGCTCTACCGATCATTAATGGGATTCTACCTCCTGCTCGTATCTCATCAAAAATTGTAGAGGGCTTTAATTGAAAGGAAGAAATGATTTCTTGGTTATTTTTTTCTCCTTTATTGCATGTAATTTTTCCTTCATAAGGAAAAATGGTGATTATATCTCCAGTGTTTAGTTTGCTTACATCACATTCAATTGGTAATGTGCCGGAATCTTCTGCTGTGTTGAAAAAAATAGGTGCTATTTTGCCACCAAGAATGATTCCACCTGATCGTTTGTTTGGAATATATGGGATATCTTCACCGATATGCCAAAGTAAAGAATTAATAGCCGATTTGCGTGAGCTTCCAGTGCCAACAACATCTCCTACAAAAGCGATAGGGTAACCTTGTTTTTTTAATAAATTTATTTGTCTAATTCCTTCTGGTGCCCTTGTTTCAAGCATTGCCAGTGCATGAAGTGGGATATCTGGTCGACTAGTTGCATGCGTTGCAGGAGAAAGGTCGTCAGTGTTAATTTCTCCATCAACTTTAAAAACAGTTACTGTAATTTCTTTTGCTAGTTTGGGTTTACTGGTAAACCATTCAGCTTTTGCCCAACTCTCTAAGATTTGTTTCGCATAGGGATTATTTTTTGCTAGTTCAAGTACATCATTTAGAGCATCATAAATTAAAAGAGTATTACTAAGACTTTTTACCGCAATATTTGCAATTTCATGTTCTTGACTGGTAAGAATTTCAATTAAAGCAGATACGTTGTATCCACCCATCATTGTTCCTAAAAGCCTTGTGGCTTCTTTAGCATTAATGAAAGGACTATGTATTTTTTGTTGAACTATCGAGTTCAGCCAAGATGCTTTTATGTATGAAGCCTTATCAACTCCCGGTGGAACACGATCTTTGAGCAGGCTTAATAAAAATTCTTTGCTGGATTCTTGAGAAGGATTTTCTAGTAATGATGTTACTTCATGAGTTTGTTCATGATCTAAAGGTAATGGCGGGATACCTTGTAAAGCTCTTGCTGCTGCTAGCTCTTTGTATGTTTTGAGCATTTTGTTCATTCCAGTTTCTTTCAAAGACTAAATTATTAACTTATTGTGTTTCATATAATCTAATTTTGGATGTAGATAGATGCAGAAAACCAAGTTCTTAATGTATTTATTTTCTAATTTCTGCAAACTTCTAGTTATGAGGAAGGCTTGATGGTCTTTTCAACAGATTTTGATGTTACTGATCAAACTTCAGATCTTCATATAGTTGAGACGAGGCCGCTACTTCCTCCTTCTGCGCTTCATCGAGATTTCCCATTAGATAAAAAATCTGCAGCTGTTGTCGCTAAAACACGAAAAGTAATTCAATCTATTCTAGCTGCAGAAGATTCTAGAATGTTAGTTATAGTAGGACCTTGTTCAGTACATGATACTGATGCGGCTAAAGAGTATGCAAATCAGCTGAAAGAATTAAGAGATCGTTTTTCTGAGAAACTTGAAATTGTGATGAGAGTATATTTTGAAAAACCTAGAACTACTACAGGATGGAAAGGACTTATTAATGATCCACATCTTGATGGGTCATATGATATTAATACAGGGTTACGAAGAGCAAGGTCTTTGTTATTAGACCTAGCACATTTAGATATTCCAACTGCCACAGAATTACTTGATCCAGTTGTACCTCAATATATTGCTGATTTAATTAGTTGGACTGCAATTGGAGCAAGAACTACAGAAAGTCAAACTCATCGAGAGATGGCGTCTGGCCTATCGATGCCAATTGGATATAAAAATGGTACTGATGGAACCATTGATATTGCCATCAATGCAATGAAGGCAGCTTCAAAACCTCATCATTTTTTAGGTATTAATCATGAAGGTTATGCATCAATCATTAGTACAACAGGTAATCCTGATGGACATCTTGTTTTAAGAGGAGGTAGCAGTGGATCTAATTACGATTCTGAATCCATTCAACAAGTAGCTCAACAACTTTCAGACTCGGGTTCAAAAGATCGAGTGATGGTTGATTGTAGTCATGGTAACTCTAATAAGGATTATCGCAGACAATCAGAAGTTTTGCGTGAGGTGGCTAGTCAAGTGAAGAATGGTTCTTCTCATATTATGGGAGTAATGATTGAAAGCCATTTAGTAGAAGGTAATCAGAAATTAAACAAGGATTTATCAAAACTGACGTTTGGTCAAAGTATTACTGATGCATGTATTGATATGGCAACTACTAGGATGCTTTGTGAACAACTTGCGGACGTTGTTCGTTCATAGCATTAGTCCAATAACATTAAGTGCCAAGTGACTCCTACAGCTATGGGAACACTTATATTATCAACTCCTAATGGACTGATTTGTTCTAAAACTACTGCAAGAGATGTAATTGTAAGAATATCTATTGGAGGTAGATGTGCACCTATTATTTCATTCAGAATAAATAAGATAATTACTCCTGTTGCTCCCATTATTATTGTTCCTATCAAAGATTTCTTTTGACCTAAAATAATCCAAGAAGGAGATTGAACTTTACGCCCGATTAATCCTGCCAACCCATCTCCAAATGCCATTACAAGAACTCCTGCCGTTACTGCTGAGGGATTGTTTGACCAAAACAGGATAATTAATACGCTAATACTGAATCCATATGCAATTGTTCCATAACTTTTTCTCCCGACATCTTCAATGGACGTTACTAGCTGAATTCTATGGTTAATAAAAAGAGCAATTGTAATAATACAAGCTAATGCAATTACTAGAGAACTAGAAATATTGAACCACCATGCTAGAGGAATAACCGGACCAGTTCCTATATGAACAACTTTGCGACTTAATTCTTTTTCTTCTGGATAGAACTTTCGACACAAAAAACTACTAAACAGCACAATTATTAGCCATCCTGAAATCACAATCAAAGGATAGGCACTAGTCAATTTTTGCTTTAAGCAGCTTGTTGGTGATCAGTCATTCCTCTTAATTTTAAAATAGCTTTTGCTTCAAGTTGCCTGACTCTCTCTCTTGAGACATTTATTTGTCTTCCAATCTCAGCAAGTGTTAATGGCTCTTCACCATCCAGTCCAAATCTAAGGCGCATAATTTTTTGCTCTCTTTCGTTTAATTGAGCAAGCCATCCACCTAGATGCTCCTTTTGCATATTTCTATCCATTCCTTCCATAGGTTCATCATAATTAGGGTCAGGTATAAGTTCGCCTAATGTACTTCGATCCTCTTCACCTCTAGCATGAGAATCCAAAGATGCACAAGGAGCACTTTGAGCTATTAAATCTTCGAGATCTTTGGTCTCCATACCTAATTCCCTTGCTAGTTCGAGTCTATTGGGTTGTCTCCCTAGACTGTGAGAAAGTTCGCGTGATATACGCCTCATTTTCGATAGCTTTTCACTGATATGTATAGGTAGTCGAATAGTACGAGCACTATTATCAATTGATCTGGTCATTCCCTGCCGTATCCACCAGTAGGCATATGTGGAAAATTTATAACCCATCGCAGGGTCAAACTTATCAACAGCTCTTTCAAGACCAATAGCTCCTTCTTGAACGAGGTCAAGTAGCTCTAAGCCTTGATTTTGGTATTTTTTAGCAACACTAACAACAAGTCTTAAATTTGCGGCCATCATTCGATCTCTAGCACGCTTTCCCATTCGAATTTGGTGACGTTGGCGTGTTGTAAGCTCATCCTTTGAAATATCTAATAATTGCTTCATTTTTTGGACATGATGTGCAAGCTCTATTTCTTCTGCTGGGGTTAATAAAGGAACTCGTCCAATACTACTTAAATAAAAACCAATTGAATCAGTCCCTAGCCGTCCAGCTGGACGTCCGCGAGTAGCTGGACTGTTATTAGAATTCTTTTGCCTTTGACTTTTCGAAGTCTTAGGCAAAACTAATTTATCTGAGGAGGATGAAGAATCACCCTTTACAGATTCCAGAGGGATCCCCATCACCCTGGCCTCCTATATTTATTTAAAATGAACTTAGCACTCTTATAGCAAAAAACTATTAATTAAATAAAAGTTTTTGTTTGATATTGAACTAGGCGTGTGAGATTTAATACACAATTAGGTATTAAGACTTAGTTAATTTTTAATTTTGGGGTTCGACTTTTTGGATTTCTATGAAAGAATTATTGATCGTTTTTAACAAGTAAAATCCATTAATTCGGTATGTGAGCATCTAGAAGTTTGTTTAATAGCTTTACGTATAAATTTTCCATTACTTTGCATATCCCAACTATTTACATTGTCGCATAAATAAGTTTCGAGAATCATATCGATTTTTTGCTTTAAATCGTTATCTTCAATAGGGGTAACTGCTTCAACTCTTCGATCTAAATTTCTTCGCATTAAATCTGCACTCCCTATATATACTAAGGGTTTACCCTCATTATAAAACCAAAAAATACGAGAATGTTCAAGATATCTACCAACAATACTAACCACAGTAATATTTTCACTAAGCCCGTCTTTTTTAGGATATAAACAGCACATGCCTCTAACAATTAGTTCTATTTTTACACCCGCTTGAGATGCTTCATAAAATAATTGAATGATGCTGGGATCAACAAGAGAATTAACCTTTGCACGAATTTTTGCTTTTTTCCCATTTCTTGCATTATTAATTTCCCTTTGAATAAGTGTCTCTATTCCTGCTCGGAGTGTTACAGGAGCTACTAAAAGTTTTTTGAAACTTTGTTGTTTAGAGAAACCTGTTAAGTAATTGAATAGCTCTATTAAATCTTCGCCTAATTCTGGTTGAACTGATAGGAGTCCAAGATCTGTGTATTGTCTTGCAGTCTTTGAGTTGTAGTTACCTGTTCCAATATGAAAATAGCTACGTAAGCGTTCTTTCTCTTTACGGACTACCAAGGCAATTTTTGTATGGGTTTTGAGACCAACTACGCCATAGACTACATGGACACCTGATTTTTCTAGTTGCTTAGCCCATTGAATATTATTGTCTTCATCGAAGCGAGCTTTTAATTCAACAAGAGCCATGACTTGTTTACCATTTTCGGCGGCTCTTATTAATGCTGCAATAATAGGAGAATCTTTAGAAACTCTATATAAAGTCATTTTAATTCCCATGACCAATGGATCATCAGCTGATTGATTAATAAATTCTTCTACTGAATTTGTAAATAAATCATAGGGATGGTGAAGTAAGATATCTTTCCTTTTAATTATAGAGAAAATACTTTTGAATTCTTCTTGCTTGATTGACCCATCTTCAAGTAATCCATATTGACTATTTTTTAGCGATCTAGGAATTTTACCTTGCTGTTGTACGTTAAATAGGTGAGGGGTATTGATTTCCATTAACTCAAATAATTCGTCAAGTCCTAAGAGTCCATTTATATGATATAGATCTGCTTTTTCTACACCCATTCCTTCCATTAGCAAGTCAAGAATTTCTTGAGGCATAGAGTGGGCAACTTCCAATCTTACAATTTCTCCACCCATTCGCCTTTTCCGTAATCCCTGCTCTATAGCGAGCATTAAGTCATCAGCTTCAAAGTCTCTTAATTCTAGATCAGCGTCTCTAGTAACTCGAAAAAATGAATGCTTTTCAATTTTCATACCAGGGAAAAGCATATGTAAGTTGAACGCTACAACTTCTTCAATAGCAATAGCGCTATAAACTGGTTTCGGATTACGTTCACTTATATCAATTGGAATATTAATAAATCTGGACATGGTTTTTTGCGGTATTTTGACCCTTGCAAATTGTTTTTGATTTGAATCAGGATCACTAATGATTGCGGCAATATTGAGACTCAAATTACTAACAAATGGGAATGGGTGAGTTGGATCAACTGCTAAAGGTGTAAGAACAGGAAAAATTGCAGTTTGAAAGTAATTATCAACCCATGCTTTTTCACGAGGAGTTAGTTCTAGGTATTCAAGTAAAAAGATTTTCTCTTTTTTTAACTTTGCTTTTAAGCTATTGATATAATGCTCTTGTTGTTCTACAAGACATGATAAAAGTTTTTTTCTAATTTTAATTAACTGATTCTGTGGGGTTTTATCATCTTCACTTTTTTTAGTTACTCCTGCTTCGACTTGGGATTTTAAGGAAGCAACTCTAACCATAAAAAACTCATCTAGATTATTGCTAAAAATTGCAGAAAATTTGGCTTGTTCTAAAAGAGGTGTTTTCTTATCTAGTGCTTTCTCTAATACTCTATGGTTGAAGTCAATCCAACTTAATTCTCTATTTAAAAAATTCTTCGCCAATTGTATGTCTTTAGCCATTTTAAATATGAGTTTCTTTAGACAAGGAGTTTTTAGTGGATTGCCAACTACTAAAATACTATAATTAATTGATTTTATAAACTATTTGGAACTTTCGAACTTTCTCGTTTTTTGAATGGATTCCCTGCAATTAATATCAGGACTATAAGTAAAAGACTTGTTGTAGCAAAGAAGGGACTTTTTGATCCCAATAAGTCATATAGGATTCCTGCTATTGCAGCACCTACAAAAGTCCCCAGACTTTGTAACCCTTGCAAGCTGCCTAAAACTGTTCCTTGCGCTGTAGCATCTAATCGTTTTGATACTAGTGCTCTTAGAGAAGGAGTCACTAGGCCGGTTCCTAAAGCTAAAATTGAAACCGCAGTAAAAACTGTTGGTATTGCATTTGCTTTTTGAGCGATAGGTAAAAGGATACATCCTAGGATGACAAAACTTATTCCTGTGATTGTCAATCTCCATTCTCCAAAACGTTTTACTAATGGTCCAATTAAGCCACCTTGAACAATCATTGCCATAATTCCTACAACGACAAAAGTTAGACTTGCCAGTTCAGGACTCCATTCAAAACTCTGCTTTAAATAAAGAACTAAAATTGCGGTAAAGCCGTTAAAGGCCATAAAGAATAGAAAGAATGCTAGACATAGTTTTCTTATAGAAGGATTACTAAAAACTAGTTTTAATTGAGTTATTGGGTTAAGTTCTCTTTTTCTAGGTAATTGACTTCGAGCTGAAAGTGGATGGGTTTCTGGTAAAAACCAAATTACTAATGCAAGATTAAAAATTGCAAATGAAGTCGCAGCCCATACAGGCAATGTAACGCTCAATTTTGCAAGTGTTGTTCCTAGGCCAGGACCAAGTAAAAATCCTAGACCAAAGGCAACTCCTATGATTCCAAAGGTCTTTGCACGATTTTCAGGTGTAGAGATATCTGCAAGAATTGCCGTTGCTGTTGTTGCTGTTCCTCCACTAACACCATCGATAACCCTTGCTAAAAATAATAAGAATAAAGGAAGCCCTACTGCTGATTCAGTGAGAGTATTATTCCAATTTATACTGACTGTTAAAGCAAACAGACTAAGCCCTATTACTGAACCAGAGACACAAGTGATCATAATAGGCTTTCTTCCAAAACGATCACTGAGAGCTCCTATTAGTGGTGCTACTGCAAATTGTGAGATTGCATATGTTCCTGCAAGAAGCCCAATAGTAATTCCACTATTAGTAAACCGTTCTAAAAGAAAGGGTAATAAAGGGAAAACGATCGTTTCACCTAATCTGTCATTCAGTAAGGTAATGAAAGCACTTAATAAAGTAGGGATTTGAGGCCGTTTCAAAGAAGAGCCGAGCATACTATTTTTAATATCTTATAGAGTAGGGTTGATTGATTAGTTCAAATTGAAATATCCTTGATTCTATCCTTTGTTTTAGTCCATTCCGTCACTGATCATTATTTAATGTTTATTCAGTAGAAAAAATAGTTGTGAGTTCAGAAATTATTTTTCTTTGTCCATGTAATTAATTTTTGTAGAGTTTGTTGTACTGAACCTGATGCAATAGATAGTTTTGCTTGTTCGATACCTTCATTGACATTATTTGCTATTCCTGCAAACCAGAAGTAAACCCCTGCATTTAATAAAAGCGCTTTATATAGAGACCCTGTACCTTCAAGTGCTTTAAGACTTTGAGCCTTCCATGTTTCTATATTTTCAAATTCTATGTCTTTTGAATTACAAAAATAGTTTTTAGGATTGATTTTGAATTCGTTTAACTGTTGTTTGTGGACACTAGTTATTTTAGTGATTCGGCTTGTTGAGATGTCAATACTACCTTCAAGACCTTGCACTAAAACAATATTGTCTTCATTGAGCATTTCAAGTGTCTTGAGATGTCTTTTTTCGGTAGGTGGATGGACAAAGCCGGAAATAAGTAGATGTTTTCCGCGATGGGCTGACCAGATTAATTCCATGCTTGCTATTGGAGGACGTTTCGCAATATTTTCTCGGTAGCTAGTAAGTGTATCGGCTAGAGCAAAATGATTTGGTTGATAAATGAGGGCAAGTCCATGATCTAAAAAGCCCTCTTGTACTTTTTCTATTGTTAGATTTCCAAGATTCAGGCCAAGAGCTTGAAATAGCTCTTTAGTGGTGATTCCATATTTAACTGGTAAACGTCCTGCTCCATGAAGAACGACTGGTTGAGCTGCATTTAGAAGTAAAAGACTGGTTAATGGGTATATAGGTGATGTTTTTTTTCTTCCATCAAATGGCATTCCAAAACAAATAGGTTGGCGGTTCTCATTGCCTGAATATATTTTTGGACCTAGCTTAAGGTAAGTATCTACCATTCCAGCAAGTTCTTGAGGTTCTGGTCTCCGAATGCGATGAGCAATCATAAATGCTCCGATTTGGATTGGATTTGGCTCACCTAGAAGAATTAGCTCTAAAGCGTCTGCTGACTCTTCTCTTGTCATTCCTCGACTAGTATTTTCCCCACTCGCTATCTTGCGTAAGTAGTTTTTAAAACGCTCCCGATTAGAAGATGTTTCGTTCATGAACGATGAGAAGCTAGGAACTGTTTATTTGGTTGGATCTGGGCCAGGAGATCCTGACCTGTTAACTGTTAAGGCATCTAGGTTGCTTAGTCAATGTGATGTTCTTGTATATGATGCTTTAGTGCCTAATGAGATCCTAAAATTAGTAAAGAAAGGTTGCAAGTGCATTTTTGTTGGTAAAAGAAGAGGGCATCATTCCACATCACAGTTAAAAACTAATGCACTTCTTTTGGAATTAGCAACTCATCATAAATCAGTGGTTCGTTTAAAGGGAGGGGACCCCTTTGTTTTTGGGCGTGGTGGAGAAGAAGCAGTCTATTTAGAACAAAAGGGAGTTTCTGTTGAGATAGTTCCAGGTATTACATCCGGTGTGGCAGCTTCTGCTTATTTTGGTATTCCTTTAACTCATAGGCTTGCAGCTAGTTCTGTGACTTTTGTCACAGGCCATGAGGGTATAGATAAACGACGTCCTTACGTTAATTGGAAGGCTCTTGCAAACGCAACGAATACTTTAGTTATCTATATGGGAGTTCATAATCTTGATTATATTGTCAATCAATTAATATCTGCAGGACTTTCTCCAAAGATTCCCGCAGCTGTTATTCAACAGGCAACAGTGAAAGGGCAACGGTGTTTAAGAACGTTCTTAGGACAACTTGTTGATGAAGTCAAAAGTCAAAAGTTTATTTCACCATCAATAGTCATTATTGGAGAAACAATCAATTTCCAAGTCGAGTCTTGTGCTCCTTCTCCAGCAAGTGTCACAATGCCAATTTCTTTTTGATTTTACTGCACTATTAAAGACTGCCATAGTGTTTTGGCTTCTTTATATTCCGAAAGAAAAATGTTGTTTACTCTTGTAATCGAATGACAATTGAGACTATTAATTAATAACCATTGATCGTTATTTTTTGGTTTAGGTGAAATTGTCGCTTCTTTAAATAAGCCAGCATCTAAACCTCTTTTCCGCATAATTCCAGGAAGACAACCACTTTCTACTCGAGGAGTAAGCCATTCGTTGTTTCTTCTGATAAGAAGATTTGCTGTTGTACCACACGCTATTTCACCATTCGTGCTTAATAATAAGGCATCATCATACCCTGCTAAATTGGATTCATAACGTGCTTGGATTGATTGAAGATAGCCAAATGTTTTATATTGACTTAATTTACTATGTGCATTACGTCGCTCATGTCGACTTATCATTGTTGTAATTGTATTAAAGGACGGATGATATTCATTCAGCTCTAACCAGAATTTATGATCTTTTGTTGTTGTTTTTTTAGTTGATAGATTAATTCCCCGATTATTATTATCTCCTCGACTCCAATTAAGTCTGAGAGCACCAAAACCTTTTGATAGAGGCATCCGATTAATTGCTTCATTTATTAAAGGGATTAACCATGTTTCTTCAGGTGGCGATTTCATTCCCAGTTGTTTTGCACTGTCACTCCATCTATTGAGATGAGCAGTTAGTAATTGAGGTTGATTTTGGAGAATTAAAATTGTCTCAAAAATACCGTCACTCAGATTAAGCCCACGATCATTTGGTGAGAGTTTTATTTCCTCATTTAAGATCCAATACCCATCAATCCAACAAATTTTTTTTGTGATCTTTTCTTTCATTGTAATGACTCTATAAGAGGCATTATTTTCCAATATAATTCTTCTGCTTCATTCGACGGATCTGAATCCGCAACAATGCCACAACCTCCATGAATACGTAGTGTTCCTTTATCTACCATCAAAGACCGGATGAGAATATTGCTATCAAATTGGCCATTCCAGTCCAAATGCAAGAAAGAGCCACAATACGGACCTCTAGCAATTGGTTCAATTTCATGTAAACGCTTACAAGCTCTGATTTTTGGAGCTCCACTGATTGATCCTCCAGGCCAACATGCTTCTAAAAGATCAACCCATGTTTTTTGAGAACTAAGCTTTCCTTTAATAACAGATGTTAGATGATGTACTTGAGAGTAAGTTTCTAACCCAACTAATTGTGTAACGTCAACTGTCCCATATTGAGATACCTTCCCAAGATCATTTCTTAACAAATCTACTATCATTATATTTTCAGACCTATCTTTTAAACTGCATACAAGATCTGCTGCGAGATCAGAATCTTTTTGAGGATTTGTATCTCGAGGTCTTGTCCCTTTAATAGGTCTTGTTTCGATATCTTTGCTTGGGGAGACTTTTAGAAAGCGTTCAGGTGAACTAGATATTACTGATTCTCCAATTGCATCGCCTGACCCTACTGCTAGACCAGAGAATGGAGCAGGGCATTTTTTTCTTAATCTTTCAAATAAATAAATAGGTCGTTGATCATGATTATTTTTACTTATGCAGCATGCTGATAGATTTGCTTGGAAGATATCTCCTATTTGTATATGTTCTTTTATAATGTCAACGTTTGATTGATATTCTTTTTGATCTGTTAACCACTTCCATTCTCTTTTAGATATTCCTTTGGAGTGACTTGATTTATCTGACAATTCTTCTTTGTTATTGCTAACTGATAAATCTTTCAACAAGTTCTCAGTCTCTAGAAATCTTTTTTGGTCATTCCCTTCTAACCAAAGTTCATGTTTGTATAAATCAAATTTTAAAACAGGGTCATGTCTTGCGATCCACAATGTAGCCATTGAACTGTTTTTCCATGGATTTTGGGGTTCAACCCATGCACCTGCCTCATAGCCAAGCCAACCACACCAATGACCTGAATGGATAGTTCTCAGTAATGTGAAAGGATTTGAGGCAGAAGGATCTGTTGGTAATCCCCTTGAACAAAGATATTCAAGGGGATCAGCAGCTAAAATTGTCCATCTTCCATTTGAACTCCCATCACTATCAAGCCATATTAATCCTGGCTCTCCATAAATTTGAATAAGTTTTTTTGCAACGATTAATGGATCAATCCACTGAAAAAGTTTTCTAGAAAAATTATTCATAAACAGCTCTTATCAAATTAGTTTGAGTAGCCTACTTTCCTAAGTGCTTGATTGCGTATTCTACAGCTGTCACAGACTCCACAAGGCTTCTCTCTACCGTTATAACAACTCCATGTGAGATGAATAGGTACATCTAATCTTATTGCTTCATTAACTATGTCAATTTTGCTCCAATTAATTAGGGGAGCCCACAATTGAATACCATTTCCTTCTCTACCAGCTTTATTAGCTAAATTCGCTAGTTTTTGATATTCGTCCAGATAATCTGGTCTACAGTCTGGGTAGCCTGAGTAATCCATTGCGTTTATCCCTAATATTAGTTTTTGTGCTTTCTTAGCTTCTGCAAGACTAAGACCTATAGCAATAAAGATAGTATTTCTTCCAGGAACATATGTGTTAGGAATTTTATCTTTGATGACTCCTGTTTCAGGTATTGATTGCTTGAAATCTGTTAATGAGGAACCTCCCCAAGATGATAAATTTATATCGAGTATATAATGCTCGTCTAAATCAAAGTGATTAGCTATTGTTTTGGCAGCAATTAATTCACGTTTATGCCTTTGTCCATAATCAAATGAAAGTCCAATAACTTTATGACCTTTTTCTATCGCAATTGCTATTGCGGTTGCAGAGTCTAATCCTCCAGATAATAGTGCGATAGTTGTAGCATCCATTATTTTAGACATTAAATCTTAAAAACTAAATACTAGTAATATATGAGATTTCAAGGTATTCCTATCAATTTATGACCTTGTAGGCTTAATCTCCATTTAGGATGGCTTTTAATATATTCAATAGCTAATTTTTTGCCTTCTTGACTATTCCATCCTGGTTGAAGAAACAAATGTGGTTTCCGTGATTTTTCTTTTGGACCAGTTTTTTTCTTTTCAAGCATTGATTTTTCTGCCATTTCTTCTGCAAAGATTAGATCTTCTTCTTGGAAAATAATAACTTTTAATTCATCACAAATTTGCAAGAGAGACTTTCTAGGATGTAAATGTCTTTTAGGAGAAAGTGTAATCCAGTTAATTGTCCCACTTATTTCATTTACTCCACTTGTCTCAAGATGAATAGGCATGGCTTGATTATTTTTTGTAGTTGTTGCTGTTTTTATGGCCTCACATAAAGTATTTAAATTATGATGTAATGGCTCTCCTCCAGTGATGACGAGAAATTCAGCACCGTTAGTCTGTGCTATTGCAGCTTCATGAGCTAGTTGTGAGATTGTTTCCTTGGGATGAGAAATCATAGACCATGATTCTTTTGTGTCACACCAAGGACATTTTACGTTGCATCCCGCAAGTCGAATAAAAAATGCGCTTTTCCCAAAATGTATACCTTCTCCTTGTAAAGAATGAAATCTTTCCACAATTGGAAGGATAGTATTCATACAGCACTCCTTGTTTAATTCAAAAGATTCTTTGAATTTTGAAGTGCTTCTTCTGGAGTTGCAGGTAATCTTACTTGCGCTGCCTCAATGAGTCCTTTAAATAATGGGTGTGGTTTTCCTGGCCTAGATAAAAATTCAGGATGATATTGACATGCTGTAAAGAAAGGATGTTTCTTTAATTCAATAAGTTCTACTAGTCGACCATCTGGAGATGTTCCGCTAATAGTGTAGCCAGATTCAATAAATAGATTTCGATAAGAATTATTGAATTCGTAACGATGTCGATGACGCTCATAGACAACTTCTTCAGCATATAGCTTGTGCCCTATTGTTCCTTGTGTCAGCCTGCATGGATAGACACCTAGTCGCATTGTTCCACCTAAATCCATTACATCTTGTTGTTCAGGAAGTAAGTGAATAACTGGATGCTTTGTATTCGGATCGAGTTCCGAACTTGTAGCTTCTTTTAAACCCGCTATATTTCTTGCCCATTCAATCACTGTACATTGCATTCCTAAGCAAAGTCCAAGGAAGGGGATTCTTTGCTCTCTAGCCCATTGAATGGCAGTGATTTTGCCATTGACCCCTCTATTTCCAAATCCACCAGGCACTACTATTGCATCTATTCCTTTTAGAAGATTTTCTGGCCCATCTGTTTCTATTTGCTCAGCTGAAACCCAATGAATATCTAAAGATGCATTATTAGCAATGCAGGCATGACGTAATGCTTCCACTACTGAAAGATAGGCATCACTTAATTGAATATATTTACCAACTAGAGCTACTTTGATGGATGGTCCAGGATTCCTTAGTTGGTGAATCAATTGTTTCCATTCACTTAAGTCACATTCATGATCAGTTATTTGAAGAATCTTTAGTATTTCTCCACAGAGCCCTTCTTCTTTTAAAGCAAGAGGAACTGAGTAAATACTGTCAGCATCTAAAGCAGGAATTACAGCATTATTGTTAACGCCACAAAAGCCACTGATTTTATTCTTTAAATCTTTGGTTATTGCTCGGTCACTTCTGCAAACTAAGACATCTGGTTGAATACCTATGGAACGTAATTCTTTGACGGAATGTTGTGTAGGTTTAGTTTTAATTTCTCCTGATGTATTAATAAATGGTAAAAGAGTTACATGTATATAAGCAATGTCATTTCGTCCAACATCTCCTTTGAACTCACGAATTGCTTCAAGAAAAGGTAGTGATTCAATATCTCCAACAGTTCCTCCAATTTCAGTGATAACAATGTCTGCATGACTATTCGCAGCTACTCGATGTATTCTCTCTCGTATTTCTTTTGTAATATGTGGTATGACTTGTACGGTCCTACCGTCATAATCACCACGTCGCTCTTTGTTGATTACAGATTGATATATAGACCCTGTAGTTACACTATTGAGTCGTGACATGGCGGTATCAGTAAATCTTTCATAATGTCCTAGATCAAGATCTGTTTCTGCCCCATCCTCTGTGACAAAGACTTCCCCATGTTGGAAAGGACTCATGGTGCCAGGGTCTACATTTAAATATGGATCTAATTTCAAGATAGATACGCTATATCCCCTTGATTTGAGTAGTCTTCCAAGACTGGCAGCGACAATTCCTTTACCGATGCTTGAAACAACTCCGCCTGTGATGAAAACAAATTTGCTCATTGACTTTTTTATATGCATTTAAATTAACTCGATCTTTAATAAGACCAAGAGAATTCAGCATTTATCTATTAAATCTGAATCTATTCATTCTTAGAGAGGGTGCTGGTTATATGAAGCTCTTTTAATTGTTTTTTGTCAACTTCTGAGGGTGCTTCTGTCATTAAGCATTTGGCTTGTTGCGTTTTTGGAAAAGCTATTGTGTCTCGAATTGATTCTTCACCCGCGAGAAGCATGATAATTCTATCTAAACCAAAGGCAATACCTCCATGAGGCGGAGCTCCCATTTCCAGAGCTTCTAGAAGAAAACCAAATTGTTTTTTGGCTTGATCTAAAGGAAGACCAATAGTTTTTAGAACCATTAATTGCAATTCAGAGTTATGAATTCTTAAAGAACCCCCTCCAAGTTCCAGTCCATTTAAAACGAGGTCATAGGCTTGAGCTCTCGCACTGGAGAGTTGTTTTTCCCATAACCTCTTTTCTCCCAGGTCATCGCTATTGGGAGCACAGAATGGGTGATGAAGAGCTTCAAGGCGATTTTCTTCAGAATTCAATTCAAACATTGGAAAATCAACGATCCAAAGAAAATTCCAAGACTTCTTAGTGTGTTCCTTTGGAATTAGATTTAATTCTTTGGCCAGAAACTGTCTGATTTTATCAAGAGTTTTATTAACTGTTTCTGTTTCACCTGCAGCAAAAAGGATGAGATCTCCTTCATTTGCCTCAGTTCGGTCTATTAGTTGATGCTTTTGTGATGAACTGAGATTGTCTTTTATTGCACCTATAGAATCAATTTCGAGATTTTCACGAACTCTTATAAATGCAAGACCTTTTGCACCTGCTTTTTCAGCCTCAGTAAAAATATCACCTCCTGGCTTGATTCTTACATTGCTGATTAATTGATTTCCATTTTTGACAGTTATAGATTTCACTGTTCCTCCAGAAGCAATAGCCCCTGAAAAAACTTTAAAGCCTATATCTTTAAGTATTTCATTTAAATTAGTTAATTCCATTCCATAACGGGTATCGGGTCTATCAGTCCCAAAACGTTCCATTGCTTCTTTCCAAGTGAGTCTTGGGAAAGGAAGTTGAAGTTCTATACCTTTAATGGACTTCCATATATATGAAATTAGTTTTTCATTGATTTCAAGAATTTCTTCTTGGCTCATAAAGCTCATTTCTATATCAAGCTGAGTGAATTCTGGTTGTCTATCGGATCTCAAATCCTCATCTCGAAAACACCTTGCGATTTGGTAATAACGCTCAATACCTCCAACCATCAATAATTGTTTGAAAAGTTGAGGAGATTGTGGCAATGCAAACCAGTCTCCTTCGCAGACTCTTGATGGTACTAAATAGTCTCTTGCTCCTTCAGGTGTAGAACGAGTCAAGATAGGAGTCTCTACTTCTAGAAAATTTTCCTTTTCCAAGAAATTTCTAGCGGTTTTTATAACGTTATTACGTAAAAGCAGATTATTTCTCATTCTTTCTCTACGAAGATCGAGATATCTATGACGCAGTCTTAATTCTTCTTTGACTGGCTCTTCATCATGGGTGGAAACTGTAAAAGGTAAGTTTCCTTTTATCTCATTCAATATTTTTAAATCAATAGCAAGAACTTCTATTTCACCAGTATTGAGTTTTTTGTTAATTGATTCGGGTGGACGAGATCTTACTAATCCTGAAATTTGCAAGACGGTTTCATTTCGAAGACTCTCTGCAATTTGAAAGAGGTTTGAACCTTGTTCGGGATCCACTGTGATTTGAATTGTTCCAGTTCGATCTCTAAGATCGATGAAAATCACCCCACCATGATCGCGACACCTGTCTACCCAGCCACATAATTGAACATTGATGTTAATGTCTTTTTTGTCCAGGTCTCCACAGCAATTAGTACGCATAGGAGAGATATAGTTACAGATAAATTAGTTTCCCATAAGGTATGT